>NZ_JBVPGS010000027.1:0-94762 GCF_055816855.1 Ochrobactrum sp. PL_is483 | reverse complement strand
TGACAAAGACGCCAAAGGCAGCCAGCGCATGAGCGGCTGCAGCCGTTTGCAACGCCTCGCCAGTGCAGGCACAAAACGCGACCCCTCCCAAAAACAAAACCCGCCGAAAAATATCGACGGGTTTGTCAGCGGTCTGAGGCGCCTCCCGGCGCCTTTTTGCTAAGTTATCAATCGGCCCAGCCATATCAATATGCAAGCGCCGATGAAGCCCGCGATCAGATAGCCCAGCCAGCCGCCGAACGAAACACCGAGAAGTCCGAAGATAAAACTCGCCACGGCTGCGCCGATGATACCGAGAATGACATTCATGAATATCCCGGTATTGCTGTTCATGAAATTGGAGGCAATCCAGCCGGCCAGGCCGCCGATGATGATTGCCGCAATCCAGCCTATTCCTGCGCTTCCCATCGGGAACCCTCCTGATTACAAGCCGGCGGGCACCTTGCCGCCGTTGTCCTTGAGTTTCTGGATGACCTGCTTGTGCAGCCACATATTCATGGTGGCGGAATCGCCCGTATCACCGGTATAGCCAAGCTCCTTGGCAAGTTCCTTGCGGTGTTCCAGGCTGCTGTCGAGGCCAAGCGCCTTCATCAGATCGACGATCGAAGTCTTCCAGTTGAGCTTCTGGCCGCTTTTGGCGACGGCAGCATCAAGAATGGCGCCCACGTCGACAGAGCCCGCGGCGGCAGGTGCCGACTGTGCCGGAGCGGCAGCGCTCGGCGATGCCGTTGGCGTCGGCGCAGACGAAGCAGCGGTTTCCGTCGCGGGAGTTGCTGCATGCGCCTCTCCCCAAATGGCGTTCTTAATCTTGTCGAAAATCCCCATCACGAACTCCAATCGTTAAAAAATCGATATGTCCCAAACTTCCCGGCTTACGACGATGGGAAACCTGGACACAGCAGATCATCCGGTGATTCCCGGACAAACGCTCGAATTAAATGAACGGGAAGCGGTTTTGTTCCCTATAAAGTTGTAACAGAAAATTTCATCCGGATATGGAAACGCCGTTGCCTGATCGGGCGCGGCCCCGGTCCGGGTGCGGGGTTCAGCCCGATGATCTGCGCTGGACATATCGTCAGCCCGAAACACTCCCCTATCTTGTTACGTATCAGCCACGAACAAGGGAGAGGCCGGGCGTGCACAAGCAGCTTGTTACGTTCAATGCCGGTTCTTCAAGCGTCAAGATCGGCACGTTCGCTTCTGACGGACAGCAAATTCGAAAACTGGCACGGGGCGAGATCGACCTGAATGCATCTCCCGTAACCTTTCAGTTGCGCGGTGAAGGCGTGAAGCTGGACGTTGCCCTGGCATCTGCTGGAACCGCGAATATCGTCAGCATTCTGGAAGAACTGTTCGCGCGATTGTCCGATCATGTCAGTCCCGAAAACATTCTAGCCATCGGCCATCGCGTCGTCTTTGGCGGCGATGAATTTGCCGGGCCGATATTGCTGGACGATAGACATATCGAGGCTATAGAGAGCCTTTCCATTTACGCGCCGCTCCACCAGCCGAAAAGCACAGCTTTGATAAAGGCCGTTCGAAAGCTCCTTCCCCATCTTCCCCAAACGGCTTCCTTCGACACCGCCTTCCATCAGACCGTACCCGACACAATCCGGCGTTTTGCGGTGCCCATCGCGCTCCATGAGCGCGGAATAAAGCGATATGGCTTTCATGGCTTATCTTACCAGTCCATCATCGAGAACTTTTCCCGACGAGAACCGGAGCTTGCCCGCAGGAAGATTGTCGCCGCACATCTGGGAAGCGGAGCAAGCCTGTGCGCCATGGACAGAGGGAAAAGCGTCGACACCAGCATGAGCTTTTCAACGCTTGACGGCATTCCAATGGCGACCCGTTGCGGCGCCCTTGATCCGGGGGTGCTTCTGCATTTGCTGCAGCAGGACAACATGAGAGCCGACGCACTTTCCGACCTGCTCTATCATCGCTCCGGCCTTCTCGGATTGTCCGGCATCAGTGGCGATACACGCGATCTGCTCGCAAGCGACGATGCCCGCGCGCGCGCGGCCATCGACATTTTCACCGCGCGCATTGCCGGTGAAATATGCCGGCTCGCTGCGACGCTTGGCGGTCTCGATGCTCTCATCTTCACCGCAGGCATCGGGGAACATCAGCCCGCAATCCGCAAAGCCGTCTGTGCGCGTCTTTCCTGGCTCGGTTTGGAAATGGACGTTTCTGCCAATGAAGACAATGCGTTTCGGATCACAAAACCATCCTGCAAGGTAGCAGCGTTCGTGCTTGCTACCGACGAAGAACAGATCATCGCCTCCCAGACACTGGAGGTCATCCAGAACACGGCTGAAACGGCGGCCAGCGTGTCTGCCTAACCATCCGCGAAGGAGACAAAGCATGAGCAAAGCAATCGCCCAAGGCCCTTTGGCACCACAGCAACTTGCGCTGATCGATCGCTACTGGAAGGCCGCCAACTATCTTTCCGTCGGGCAGATCTACCTGATGGACAATCCCCTGCTGCGCGAGCCGCTGGAGCCTGAGCATATCAAGCCAAGACTGCTCGGCCACTGGGGTACGACGCCCGGCCTCAATTTCATTTATGCGCATCTCAATCGCATCATTCGGGAAAGAGAAGCCAACATAATCTACATATGCGGGCCGGGGCATGGCGGTCCGGGCATGGTAGCGAACACCTATCTGGAAGGTTCCTATTCTGAAATCTATCCTGCCGTCAGCGAGGACGAGGCAGGGATGCGCAAACTGTTCCGGCAGTTTTCCTTTCCCGGCGGCATACCAAGCCATGCAGCGCCGGAAACGCCGGGATCAATTCACGAAGGCGGCGAACTGGGATATGCGCTGGTCCACGCCTATGGCGCTGCTTTCGACAACCCTGACCTGGTGGTCGCCTGCGTGGTCGGCGATGGCGAGGCGGAGACGGGAACGCTCGCCGCCTCGTGGCATTCCAACAAATTTCTCAATCCCGCGCGCGACGGCGCCGTGCTGCCGATCCTTCATCTGAACGGCTATAAGATCGCCAATCCCACCATTCTCGCGCGTCTTTCCGATGACGATCTGGCCAGCCTTTTCAAAGGCTACGGCTATGAGCCTTTCTTCGTCGAGGGCAGCGAACCCGAAGCCATGCACCAGAAAATGGCCGCGACGCTGGATACGATCTTCACGCAGATCGCGAAAATCAAGAAACATGCCGATGTAAAATCACCGGAACGCCCGCGCTGGCCGATGATCATTCTGCGAAGCCCGAAAGGCTGGACCGGCCCGAAGGAAGTCGACGGGCTCATCGTTGAGAATTTCTGGCGCTCGCATCAGGTACCCGTTGCCAACTGCCGGGAAAACGATGCCCATCGCAAAATCCTTGAAGATTGGATGAGAAGCTATGACCCGGAGGATTTGTTTGACGAGAAAGGTGCGCTGAAGCCGGAACTGCGCGCGCTGGCGCCGAAAGGCGATTTCCGCATGGGCGCCAATCCGCATGCAAATGGCGGCTTGCTTCGCAAGGAATTGCATACGCCCGACTTCCGGCAATATGCCGTCGGGGTGAGCGAGCCGGGCGCGATTGAGGCGCAGTCCACCAAGATACTTGGCGAATACCTCCGGGACGTGCTGAAGCTGAACGAGCCGGAAAAGAACTTCCGCGTGTTCGGCCCCGATGAGACCGCGTCGAACCGTCTAAGCGCCGTCTTCGACGCCAGTGACCGCGTATGGATGGCTGAAACCCTCGACATAGACGATCACCTTTCAGCCGATGGTCGCATCATGGAAGTGCTGAGCGAGAACCTCTGTCAGGGCTGGCTGGAAGGCTATCTGCTCACCGGAAGGCACGGATTTTTCTCCTGCTACGAAGCCTTCATCCATATCGTGGATTCCATGTTCAACCAGCACGCCAAATGGCTGCAAGTCGCGCGCGAACTGAAATGGCGAAAACCGATTTCCTCGCTCAACTATCTTTTGACGTCTCACGTCTGGCGTCAGGATCATAACGGCTTTTCGCATCAGGACCCCGGCTTTGTCGATCTGGTGGCCAATAAAAGCGCCGATATCATCCGCGTCTATTTCCCGCCGGATGCCAACACGCTGCTGTGGGTGGCCGATCACTGCCTCAAGACCTGGGATCGCATCAACGTTATCGTGGCGGGAAAACAGCCCGAACCGCAATGGCTATCGATGGACGACGCCGTGCGCCATTGCGAAGCCGGTCTCGGCATATGGGATTGGGCCGGAACCGAAGACGGTCTGGAACCGGATATCGTCATGGCCTGCGCGGGCGATGTGCCGACAATGGAAACGCTTGCCGCGGTCGATCTCCTGCGCCAGTCCTTGCCGCATCTGCGCATCCGCGTGGTCAATGTCGTGGACCTGATGGTTCTCCAGTCACCGCAACACCACCCGCACGGCATTGCCGACGACGAATTCGACCGGATTTTCACCACCAACCGACCCGTCATCTTTGCCTATCATGGCTATCCCTATCTCATTCACCGGCTGGTCTATAAACGCGCCAATCATCCCAATTTCCACGTGCATGGCTTTATCGAACAGGGGACGACGACGACGCCTTTCGATATGACGGTCCTGAACCAACTGGACCGATTTCATCTTGCCATCGCGGCTGTCAAGCGGCTGCCAGTCAGCGATGATGTAGCCGCTCCCTTGATCGCCAGGCTCGAGGAAAAGCTGGTCCTTCACAGACGTTACGTGCGTGAACATGGTGAGGACATGCCGGAAATCCGGAATTGGAGATGGGAGGCCCGACCGTAAGGGCAACCGCGCGACATCCTTACGGCTGCGCGCGCTTGCGCGCCACAATATAAGGACGATTATCATTGCCCGTCATGGCGTGGCCTTCGACCGCAAGAATATCGAAGCCTGCGGCAGATATTTGCTGGCTCAGTTTCGTTGCCCCGAAGACGCCCGCATAGGGCGCCTTGCCGATCGCGCGCATCGCGGGCAATAAGGCAAGACGGATGAGCGGGTTCATGTCGCCCACGCAAGGCGTCTTCGAAATGAACAAGCCCTCCGGCTCAAGCAGGGTATGGATACAGCGCAGCGTGCCCGGCAGGTCGCGAACCAGATGGAGATAATTGAATCCAAGAACCACGTTGAACCGTACTGCCTCGGACGCAAGCGTTTCCGCGGTGGCAGTCCGGAAGGTGAGAGCCGGGATTGGGGCAGCTGCAAGCTTTTCGTCGGCAATCGCGATCATTCCAGCCGAGAAGTCTGTCGCGAGGTAACCCTGCACAGCGCCTGCAAGCTTAAGCGCTGTTGTTCCTGTGCCGCAACCCAGCTCCAGCACCTTGTCACTTGTTCCAAGCAAAGCTCGGGTCCGGTCCAGCGTGCGCTCATAGCCGGCCTGATCCGCGATTTTGCCCAAGGCATATTTCCGCGACGTCCGATCCCAGAAACGCGCATCGCTTGCTGTGCCCATGACGGGTCGTCTCCCAACCACCTTTGCACGCATCAATACTGGAGAAATACCATTGCGTGAAGTGGCGGCTCTCCGGGCTTGGGCCGGTCGATACCTTCACATGCGAATGAGACGCCCTCCGCGCCACCGCAGCGATGCGACAGCGCGTCAGGGTCATCAAGGGTTTTTTATCTCGTGCAACGCTGGACCAGATAGGTAGCAACGGTTGCAGCGAACAGCAGCAATGCCGTTGCCACCACAACGGCGACATAGGCATTCTCGAACGCCTGCGAAGCAAGCGTGGTCAGCGCACCGGCATCAGCGGGGGCCATTGATTGCGCTGCAAGCAGCGCTTCATCGAGGCTGTCGCGGACAACCGGAGGAATGCCTGAACCGGCTGGCAGAACAAGGCTCGCCGTATAGAATGCCGACAGGATACTGCCGAAAATCGTCACGCCCAGTGCATTGCCTAGCTCAAACGAGACTTCCTCCACCGAAGCGGCCATCCCCGCCTTCTCGGCAGGCGCACTTCCCATGATCGAGGATGAGGCGCCCGTCATCGCACAGCCGACGCCAAAGCCAAGGACGGCAAGCCCGGCCAGATAAATGTGCGCCGAGAGCCGATAGGTGAGGATGTAGATCATCACCCCGAGCGCCGTAACGCCAAGCGATACCCAAAGCACTTTGCCCGCACCGAAGCGCGGCAACATTGCGCCCGCAAGAGGCCCTGCAACGAAGGCCGCCAGCGGGATAGGCAGAATGGTCAGACCGGCCTGCAGCGGTGTCATGCCTTCGATCAGCTGCATGCGCTGGCTGAAAACCAGTTCCATGCCGGTCATCGACCCCGACGCGACCAGCGCTGCAAACACGCCCAACGAGAACAGTCTCGTCTTGAACAGCGAGAAATCGATCAGCGGTTCAGCGCTTGCAAACTGTCTGCGGACGAAGATCGTCGTGGCAACAAGGCCGATGACAAGAGCTGCCGCGAATACCATCATCGATGCATCGCGCTTTGCCAGTTCCTTGACGGCATAGGTGAGCGCGATCAGACCGATCATGATCTGGACCGAGCCCACGAGGTCCCATTTGCGCTTTGAGCCAAGCGGGCGGTTTTCAAGGTGGAAGGCCGAAAGCCCGAGCGCCACCAGAACAACCGGCACGTTGATCAGGAAGACCGAACCCCACCAGAAATATTCCAGCAGAATGCCGCCCGCGACCGGGCCGATGGCAGCACCACCCGAAGCGATTGCCGCCCATATGCCGATGGCAAGTGAGCGTTCCTTCTCATCGGTGAAAGTGAGACGGATGATCGAAAGGGTGGCAGGCATCATCATGGCCGCGCCGCAGGCGAGGAATGCGCGCGCCGCGATCAGAATTTCCGGATTTGGCGAATAGGCCGCACAGAGCGAGGCAAGGCCAAACACCGCCAGCCCGTTCATGAACATGCGCTTGTGGCCGAGCTTGTCGCCAAGCGTGCCGACGCCCGGCAGCAAACCTGCCACCACCAGAGGGTAGATGTTCATGATCCAGAGCTTTTCCGAAGCCGTTGCCGCGAGATCATGGGTGAGGCGCGGCAGGGCCGTGTAGAGCACTGTCATATCCACGACGATGAGGAACAACGCGCTGGAAACAATTGCCAGAACGAGCCAACGATTTTGCGGCAACATCGGTTCATACCTTTTCAATACGGTCGTATTCAAACTTGTCAGAGGAGCCGACCTAATATAAATCCGTCCGTATGGAAAGTAAGAAATTGCAAAAAACAGGTCGTCCGCGCTCGATCAACCGCGATCATGTGCTCGACATGGCTGAAAAGCTTGTTGAGGAAGGCGGCATCCTTGCGCTGACCATGGACGCGGTTGCGCAAGCCGCCGGCGTAACCAAGGGCGGCGTGCAATATTGCTTCGGCAACAAGGACGGGCTGATGAAAGCCATGATCGAACGGTTGGGCGACCGGTTCGATGATCAGGTGGCGGCACGCAAGCAACAGAAGAATGACGCGATCTCACACATAGCAGCGCATATCGCGGTGACACGCGAAAGCGACGCGGACGACGATTCACGGTTTGCCGCGATGATGGCGAGCCTTATTCCCAACTCCCACTATCTCGAAGAAACCCGGGCCTGGTATCGCAAGCAATGGGACGGCCTTGATATTTCCACGCCGGAAGGACGACGGGCGCGTTTGGCATTCATTGCCAATGAAGGCGCATTCTGGCTGAGAAGCTTCAACCTGTTCGAGCTGACGCAGAAAGAATGGCAGTCGATCTTCGATGACATCGAAGACCTTCTTGCGTAGGCTGGGGCAAAATTCCTGCGCTCCACCTGCAACAGGAAGTCCAACGCGGGAAGCATGTTGCTTAAAAGCCTGCCTTCGCCATCGGCTGGTGCCCGGTCACACAATGGATGCCTCCGCCTCCTGCGGCGATCGCGTCTATATTCAGTTGAACGATTTCCCGCCCCGGATAGAGTTCGGCCAGCAATTCCCGGCATCTTGCGTCCGCTTCGGCATCGCCGAACTCCGGGGCTATTACGCCACCATTAACTGGCAGATAATTGATATAGCCCGGGGCAAAATCAGGATCTTCCGAAAATTTGTTCCGGCGCGGCTTCAACGGGGGCGCCAATGTGTGGATGCGCAGCCGATTTCCATCGGCATCCGTGGCCTGTTTTAATATTTCCAGATGCTCTCGGGTGACGTCGTAATCAAAGGAAGCGGGGTTCATCTCCAGATTGGCCACGACCTCTCCTCTTCGCGTGAAGCGGGCATAAAAGTCGACATGCGCATCCGTGATGTCGCGGCCCCTGATACCCGGTAGCCATATGATTTTCCGCAACCCCAGCATTGATCGAAGCTCGGCTTCAACATCCTGTTTGCCCCAACCGGGATTGCGGTTGTCGTTGATCCAGCAACTTTCCGTTAAAATCGCGGTACCATAACCATCGACTTCGATTCCGCCTCCTTCACCGTGCAACCGGCTGCGAATATAGGTCGTTGCCAAGGCATCGCTGACGAGCCGCGCTACACCACTATCCTTTTCGTGTTGCTGCTTCCCGCCCCAGCCGTTGAAATTGAAGTCAACGGCGCCCAGTTCACCCCGCGCGTTCACGACGAAGTTCGGTCCGATATCACGCATCCAGATATCGTCGAGTTCGGCCTCGATGAACGACACATTGCTTGCAGCGCAATTGAGCTTCGCGCTTTCCAACTCGGTTGCGCGGTATAAAACCGTCACGGGCTCAAACCGGGCGATCAACCTGGCGAGAGCGCCAATGGCCTTCTGCACATCGGTTGTCAGATCGCCCCAAATTGCGTCCTGCGCGCCGAAGGCGAGGAACGTTCGGCTGTGATGCCGATCCTCAGAGGGCATAACCCAGTCAAGCATTATTCTTTCCCTTCATGCAGCTCATCTAACATATTGATCCGGATAAAGTTGTCGCAAGCGATCACCCCATCCTTTTTCGCGCAAAGCTATCGCATATACGCTGGGTGCCTTCATTCTATCCAGGCGCCTGCTTGTTCAGGATTTGCTCGCCAAGCGCGCGATCACCTTCCGTCACGGAGGTGAGCCGTTTCAGCTTGCTGCCGAGCCAGCCATTGAGATCGTCCATGGCGGTGAACATGACCGGCACGAAGATCAGGCTCAATGCCGTCGAAGCGATGAGGCCGCCGATGACGGCAATCGCCATCGGCGCGCGGAAGGCAGCGTCGCCGCCGACGCCTATGGCTGCCGGGACCATGCCCGCCACCATTGCAATGGTGGTCATGATGATCGGGCGAACGCGGGTAATGCCGGCCTTCAGCAGCGCGGAGCGGCGATCGAGACCCTCCCTGCGGCATTCGATGGCAAAATCCACCATCAGGATCGAGTTCTTGCAGACGATGCCCATCAGCATCAAAATGCCGATGACCGAAGAAAGATCGAGTGCCGCGCCGTAAATAAGGAGTGCCAGCGCCGCGCCGCCGATGGAAAGCGGCAGGGCGATCAGAATGGTGAGCGGTTGCAGGAAATCCTTGAACAGGAGCACCAGCACGGCAAGCACCATCAATATGCCCGTCAAAAGCGCGAGGCTGAAATTGACGAACATCTCGTTCATGGATTCGGCATCGCCATATTCGATCTGGCTAACGCCCGCCGGGAGATCCTTGTATGCGGGCAATTTCGTAATCGCCGCCATGGCGCTTCCCAGCGTGGCGCCATTGTTGAGATTGGCCTCCAGCTGGATCAGCCGCTTGCGGTCCAACCGCTCCAACCGGCTTTCGGCAGTGCCAAAAGAAATATCGGCCACCGAAGCGAGCGGCACCGCCTTTCCGGACGCCGTTCCCACCTTCAGACTGCGCAATATATCCAGATCGCTGCGAACGGTTCCTTCCAGGCGAACCCGTATCGGAATCTGCCGGTCGCCAAGATTGAACTGCGCCGAGTTGGAATCGGTCTCGCCAAGCGTGGCTATACGCGCAACCGTGCTGATCACTGCCGGCGAAACGCCGAGCCTGGCCGCTTCATCGAGGCGCGGCCTCACGTGCAATTCCGGTGCAGGCAGCGGCTCCGTCGAGACGACATTGGCCAGTTCCGGCAATTGCCGCATCTCCGCCTCAAGCTTGCGGGCAGCACGGGTGAGTTCCTCGCCATCGTTCCCGGCAAGCGTGACGGAAACTTCCTTGCCGCCGCTATCGTTCAGGAATGTGAACTGGATATCCGGCGTGGCGGTGAAGATTGGGCGAACCGCCGCCTCAAACGCCTTACGGCTCAAGCTTCGTTCCGAACGCGGCTTCAGTTTGATCAGGAGATCGAAATCGCTAATGCTGTCGCTGGTGGACGCCAATACATCCTTTACTTCAGGCCGCTCCAGCAATTGCCGAACGATCCGGTCGGAAACCCCGGCGGTTTCATTCAGTTGCGACCCAGGCGCCAGTTTGACATTTACCTGCGAGAGATTGGAGTCGCCTTCCGGCAGGAAGCCGGTGGGCAGCAAGGTCATCAGATAGATGGAGCCTGCGAAGATAGCCGCGACGAGCGCGAAGGTAGTCTTGCGGTGATCGAGCGTCCAGCCAAGAACGCCCAGATACCAGCGGCCCAGCCAGCTTTCCGTGGCATCATGATGCGCCGCCCCCGCCGGCTGCAGCAGATAGGCCGCCATCAGCGGCGTCAATAGCCGCGCGACGGCCAGCGAGATCAGCACGGCGATGGCGACCGTCAGGCCGAACTGCTTGAAATATTGCCCGACCGCGCCGCCGATGAAACTGACCGGCGCGAAGATGGCGACGATGGTGAGCGTAGTCGCCACGACCGCGAGCCCGATGGCGTCGGAGGCTTCGAGCGCCGCAATATAGGGCCGCTTGCCCATATGCACGTGCCGTTCGATATTCTCGATTTCGACAATGGCGTCATCGACGAGAATGCCGATAACCAGCGTCAAGGCCAGGAGGCTGATGCTGTTGAGCGTGAAGCCCAGCATATGCATGGCGAAAAAGGTCGGCAGGATCGACAGAGGCATGGCGACGGCGGCGATCAGGGTCGCCCGCCAGTTCCACAGGAAAAGGAACACGACGACGACCGTCAGGATTGCACCCTCGATCAGGGCCGACATGGCATTATCATAGCTCTGGAGCGTGTACTCCACGGTGGAGATCAGCTCGATGAGCTTTAGTTCGGGATGCGCCTTCTGGATTTCCGCCAAACGAGCGGTGGCCGCATTGGCGACTGTCGTATCGCTATAACCCTTGGCGCGCGATATCGAGAAGCCGACCACCGGCTTGCCGTCCAGACGGGCAAAGCCGCGCGGCTCAGAAGGGCCATCTTCCAGCGTGGCGATCTCACGCAAAGGAATCCAGCGGCCGCCTGGCAGCGATATCGTCAGCCGCGCGAGGTCGTCCAAGGTTCTGGCGCTGGCGATGGTGCGAACCGACTGTTCGCGGTCACCAATATTACCGCGCCCGCTCGGCACATTGACGTTCAATTCGCGCAGCGCCGTGTTGATCTGGTCTGCCGAGACACCCAGCGCCTGCAGTCGGTCCGGCTTCAGGGAAACACGGATTTCCCGGTTGACGCCGCCCAGCCGCTGCACCTTCTGGACGCCCGGAACGGTCAGCAGCTCGCGGGTGATCGCATCGTCCACAAACCATGACAGATCCACCGGGGATATCTGCGGCGCGGAGACCATGTAATAAAGGATAGCGCTGCCATCGACATCGACGCGCGAGATCACCGGCTCCTGGATCGATTGCGGCAGGTCGGAGCGGATCTGCGTCACCGCCTCGCGCACATCATTGGTCGCGCGATCGGGATCGATGCCGATCTTGAACTCGACCGTCGTCGTCGATACGCCATCTGCGATGCTCGAGCGGATATGCTTGACCCCGGCAATGCCGGAAACCGCGCCTTCGACACGGCGGGTTACCTGCGTTTCCATCTCGGAAGGGGCCGCGCTCGGCTGCGTCACCGCCACCGTGACGATCGGGAAGGTCACATTGGGGTTGGCATTGATCGGCAGCTTGGTGAAAGCGATCCAGCCAGCCAGTGTCAGCACGATGAAGAGAACGATGGTCGGAACCGGCTTGCGGATCGCCCAGGCGGAAATATTGCTGGTCACAACGGTAACTTTCAGGGGGTCTGGATGTCGACGGGCGTGACAGGCTCGCCATCGCGAAGCAGCGGCCCTGCCTTCGCGACCACCCGCTCGCCGTCTCGCAGGCCGGAGCGGATTTCGACCTTGCCGTTCTGCCGCGCGCCAAGCTCGATGCTTCGCTTGACCGCCTTGCCGTCGACAATGACAAATACCGACGCATCGCGGGGCTGCGCGCCATGAAGAAGCGCGGAGTCGCTGACGAGGATCGCATTTCTATGCGCAACCTCGACTTCGGCTCTGCCGAAAGCCCCCGAAAAGAGCGCCTCCCCCTTTCCTTCGAGCGCAATATAGGCCGTGCCCAGTCGCGTTTCCCGTTCGATCCTGGGCGAGACGAGCCGGATGCGCCCCGGAACCACAGTGCCGTCCGGCAGGGTGACACGTGCCGCTTGTCCGGCCTTCAGCAAAGGCAGGTCACTTTCCGGCACTTCCGCCGCAAGCTCGATTTCGCCGTCGCGGATGAGACTGACAAGCGGCTCGCTGCCGGCAAGTGCACCGGCGCGCGCCTTGCGCTCCGATACGATCCCGGCGACGGGCGCCTCGATGACGGCGCGGGCGCGCTCCCGTCTGGCTTCGGCCAGTTGCGCCTCGGCCTGCGTAAATTCGGCCTCCTCCGCCGCGACCGCCTGATGCGCCACATCGAGCGAGGATTGCCGGTCGTCAAAGTCTTTTTTGCTGATCGCTTTGGAAACGATCAGCCGCTTTGCCCGCTCGAAATTGGCCTTGGCCTGCACCAGCGTCGCCTGCTGCTGGGCAAGGGCGGCGCGGGCACGCGCCACGCGGCCTTCGTTTTCCCGGACCTGATTGTCGAGCTTGCCCGTATCGAGCCGGACAAGCACCTGCCCCTTTGACACCACATCTCCTGCCTCCACTTCAACGGAAGCAATCCGCTGATCCTGCAGCGATGTACCGACTGCCACCTCCTCGCGCGGGACAAACAGACCGTTGAAGGACAATTTCCACGTGGCGGGCGCCTTGACGGCGGCAAAAACCGATACGGCGCGCGGCGCAGGCTCGGTTGGCGCGGCTGCGGCAGCCGCATTCCTCTCCGCCCGTGCGGCATGGACAGCGATGAAAGCCAGGGAACAGACGGCAAGCAGGAGGCCCGGGGGATACCTCATTTCTATATACCTTTAAAAGCTGACAAACCGCGAAATCGCGAAGCGGTGAACCGTGAAATTGTCCAGTTTCTGTCAAGAAAGTTTGTGCACCGCGCAAACTCCAGATTTCTCAAGCCCAGAAAGCCTCCTCCAGTTCTTCATCCATGACATTGCAGGGGGCAGCGCTGACCTTTGCACCGGCGCGCCCCGCGAAACTCAATTTGCTTGCTCATATTCGCACGGATAAAATCATAACAGTTGTTATGATGTCAATGCGCTTTCGTGTTGATGTTCCGTGATCGTCAGGGCTATGCTTTCCGCATGTCGATCAAGAATCAAAATGCTAGCCGGCCAGGACGCGAAAAGTCCGCCAATTACGAAGCCAAGCGTGACGAGGTTGCGCGCGCCGCGCTGCTGGTCATTGCTCGCGACGGGCTTGAGCGGGCTTCCATGAGAGCGATCGCACAGGAAATCGGTTGTACCACCGGCGTGTTGACGCACTATTTTCGCGACAAGGACGCCCTTCTGGATTTTGCCCTTAAGTCGATCGTCAACGCACTTGAAGACGACGGGAACGAGGATGCATCAGTACGAACCCTCGATGCCTTCACGACTGAGGTGGCGAACACCCTTCCTCGCGATGCCGACAGCAAGCAGATGTGGCGAGTCTGGTTGAGTTTCACCGCAGCGGCCTTCAGCCGCCCGGAACATCATAAACGGCACCACCTTCTCTACGAAGCAATTCGCGAGCATTGGGTGCAACGCTTCCTGCACCTTTCACAAGCGGATGCCTTCTCCGCACCGATCGATGTAAAAGAGGAAGCCGCCTTGCTGTTTTGTTTGATCGACGGGATTGGAGTGCAGTCCATTATCTCGCCGCGGCAATTTTCGGCCTCTCAGCAGCGCCATCTGATTTACGCGCACCTCGCGCGCCTTCCATGGAAAGTTTGAGTGTATTCTCATCGAAAAGGTCCAGAATCATGAGCCTACGAGAACAAGCATGGCCGGATCCCGCGTCGATCATCACGTTCGAAGATGGCGATCCCAGTGAAAATCCCTGGATCAACGGAAAACCGAAGCGCGAAGAAATCGAGATCGAAGACTATAGCCCTCTCTGGCCCCAGCAGTATCAAATCTGCAAGGCGCAGATCGCAGGAGCACTCGGGAAGACGGTGCTGAACATCGAACACGTCGGATCGACGGCGGTGCCCGGACTTCCTGCCAAGCCGGTGATTGATATCGATTTGATCGTTTCCGATCCAGCACGGGAAAACGAATATGTCCCTGCGCTCGAAGCACTCGGGTATATTCTGACGATCAGGGAACGCTCATGGTATCAGCACCGCATGTTGCGCCATGAAAATCCACGGGTAAATCTACATGTATTCGGCCCCGCCTGTCCTGAACATATTCGGCATATTCTCTTTCGGGATTGGTTGCGGGAGCATCCGGCGGACAGGCAGCGATATGCCGAGGCGAAGCTGCGGGCAAAAGGCGGGTCGTTCAACGCGGCCCTCTACAATGCAAGAAAACAGGATACGGTGCGCGCAATTTATGATGAAATTTTCATGAACCGTGGCTGGATCGCTGATAACCACACCTGACAGAGCAAGCCATGCTGAAGACGGCCGCACCAGCTCTGGCACTTTTTGTCGGGATGGGAACATTTCTTGCCGGTACAACTACGCTGCCAATTGCTCCTGCGGCAGCACAGACAAGGGAAACCTACCCGGTGGTTAAACTGCAATCGCTCTTCGATACGAAATCGATCGATCCGGACTGGTTTGCGCCAGCGTTTCTCGAACAGGTTTCCGCGTCGCAGGTCGAGCAGATCATCACCCAGATGAAATCCGCCTTTGGTGCGCCGTCCGCTATAGACGCACCGTCCCTCACGCATTCCACAAATCCTCTGTTCGCAGAACTCGGATGGCCACAAATCGGCTTCAAGGGCGGATCGGAAACTGGGGTACTGAACCTCTCTGCCATAGGCACGACAAGTAAAGGAAAAGAGGTTTGCGCTGTATACACCGCGAACGGCGACCAGCCGCAACCGGAAGATCGCATTGCTGCGCTTTTTGCCGACATTCTGCGCCTTGCAGAAACAGTCGATGCTGCGGGGCCAGACTAACATTGAGGGTTCGTGGTTGACCTTCGTACTTCCACTTAATTGCAGCATCGCAATCAAGCATCCTCAAAATCTGAAATGATTTTCCGCAGCACGAAAGCAACCCCAAAACGCACAGGGGTTTCCTCGATAATCACAAAGCCGCACCGACGATAAAACCCCAGCACTTCGGGTGAGGCGATAACCATGAGGCTCGAGGCTCCATCCGCACGTGCTCGCTGCGTTGCCTCCTGAACCAGATATCGGCCTATACCTGCACCACTGCGCTCAGGCTCCACGAACAAGGCATCCAGTTCCATCTCGCTCGCTGATAGTCTGAGAACCACAGCAAAGCCGACAATCAGCCCATCCACTTCCGCTACTATCGTGTTGCCGTCCTCAATATGAGAAACAGGCAGTTCGACAGCTTCCGGATGCTGTAGCAGCAGTTCGCGGTAAGCGTCGTGGGTCAAAGACGCACGCCATTGCAAGTCAAGTAGAACGGGCTGCTCGCCTACAACAGCAGGCCGTGTGCTAATATTGGTCATTGTTCCCGTCCCTTGATGTATAGCTGCGCTGTTTGCCAACATTACACCGACGCAGCCGCCGCGGTTATTGTAACGAAATCCGACCGGTATCAAACAGGTAGCCGAGGCAACCCGCGACGCTGTAAAAACTGGATCATCGACCAGTGAATGGAGTTCCTACGACAAAAAGGTGGCAACGTCCTGGGCAGCAATTTTTCCCAATCGAGGGGCGAGCATTATGCCAGGGTGGCCGACCACTGCATATACCCCTTCCACGCCAGGAAGAAATTGCTGAAACGGGAGCCCATTTTTCGTCATCGGACGAGATGCAGCAGCTATCGAAAGTAGTGAAATACGCGAATCTGAAAACAGCTCACCTATCAATTGACCGGTCTCGGTCCCCAGATCGGCAAGTCCGTCTTCTCCGCGCTCTGGATAGTCTGCGGCAACGACGAGATTCCCGTCGATGTCCGGACGTAGTTCCAGGTCCGCATTGCAGATCAGGTGCTTCAAGAGTTTTTCGTCCGTTTTAAACCGCAGCAAAACAGCTGGTTCATATTTAACGGGCAATTCCGGTTGGAAATCTTTTGCACCGGGCAGCGTGGTCCCTGCACTGGCCAGCACTATAACATCGGCAGGAATTGAGCGCTTCGTTGTGCGGAGGGCGGCCACACGGCCGCTCCTTATCTCAATGGCTTGTGCGGTTTCTCCAAGATAGAGCTGCGCGCCATATTTAACCGACGCATGGACCAATTGGTTGGTCAATGCGATTGGGTCGACTGCAAAATCGTCTGCAAGCCACGCTGCCGCAACCGGTGGAGTTGAAATTCGCGGCTCCAACTGTTGAATGTCGCTTTGCGTAATCTGCTCAACCCGTGCTCCCATTGCTTGTTGGGATGCTATGAAATTCTCCGTTTCATCGGCTGTCTCCAACCAGACCAAGGCACCTTTTGCTGCTATCGGCAGCGCTCCGAGAGCTTGCTCCATACGGTGGAAATCATCCAAGGCATCCTTTTGCATCTCGAACCGTTGCCCATTGTGTGGTGGGAACGAGCTACCTGTACCTACCCAACCATACGAGGCGTGCGTCACTCCTGCAGCGAACCCATTATGCTGGTCTACAAGCGTTACACCTGCGCCAATACGAGCCAAGTGCCACGCGACAGAAGCGCCAATGATACCGCAGCCGACGACAACAACCCGTCTCGAACTTAACATTCTCATATCCTTTAAACTTCGGAATTAGCAGGCAATCCCCTTCTCCACTTCTATATTCCGGTTCTCAGCAAATTTGCATAGGTGCCGTTAGCCTTAGCAATTTCCTCATGGGTGCCCTGCTCCGACAGTCTACCATCCTTCAGAACGAAGATGCGATCAGCATTGCGCACCGTTGACAGCCAGACCACCTATTCAGCGTGAATGGTCCCGGCGGGAAAGCGACACAACATTGCCGACGGCCCGAGATGCGTTGTGTGGGCAGCGGTCACCGCAGATATGATAAACGTTTTCTTGCCCGCCGCCGCTCGCCTCGGTCGCCGCCGCTTCGGTGAGATAGCGCGCCGGTGTCGTGCCGAGCATCCTCCGGAACATGGCGATGAAGGCGCTGGGGCTTTCATATCCCAGATCAAGGGCGATATTCGTTACGGAATGGCCATCCGCCAACCGCTGAAGCGCGAGGCCGACATGCAATTGCTGCCGCCAGCGGCCGAACGACATGCCCGTCTCGCGCTGGAAGAGCCTCGTCAGGGTGCGATTGCTTGCGCCGACGCGCGCGCCCCATTCCTCCAGGTTCAATCGAAGGGACGGATGCTCGATCAGCGTCTCGACCAGCCTTTTCAATCTCCGGTCAGCGGGCATGGGAAGGCGCAGCGGCTCCACCGGCGCGTTCTCGAGCTCGTCCATCAACACTGACGCCAGCCGCTCCTCTCTTATATCGCCATCAGAGTAGCAATGCGGTTCGTTGACGAACCGCAGGATCAGTTCGCGCAAGAGAGGCTGGACGAAAAGAATGCCGCAATCGGCGCGCCGGCTGCCGCTATCGTCCGGCTCGATATAAAGATTGCCTAGAGAGACCTGCCCCGCCGCTCGCGCAAAATGCGTGACCCCACCCGGAATCCAGATGGCACATTGCGGCGGTACGGTCCAGACCCCTTGCGCGGCCTCGACCGTGATGAGCCCCTCGATGACATATAGCAACTGGTCCTTGCGGTGCTTGTGCGGCTGCGTTTCCCCCGCAAAGGCCAGCTCGACTTTCAACCCGACGACCGGTCGCGCGATGGCGTCCGGATAGTTGAAAGGAGGAAGGATTGGATTGGTCATGAATACCTCGATGCCTGTGCGCTCCCCTTAGCTCCTTTGCGACCATAGCACCAACCATTCGCACAAACCGGCCATTTTTTGGCGTGAAACGGCCATGCCTCAGGCGGGCCTCGGTGGCGTAAGCGGATTGGGCGGCGCCTGTTTGAGGGTGGCGGACAGGATGAGGGCAACGATCCCCACCCAGAAGACCAGATAGAATCCGTCCACATAGGACAGCACGGCGGACTCGCGTGCGACAAGGGCGGCGATGCCGGACACGCCGCTCGCGGCGGCACGCTGGACGACAACAGGCTGCCCGGCTTCCACGCCTGCCTTCAGTATCATGCTGTGAACATCCGTCGAGAAACGCAACGCGACCGGAATGATGCCTCCCGCAATCCCCGGCGCAAAGATGCGCGCCAGCGGCGCATAGAAGCCGATGGCGATGCCATGCGCCGGGTTCATGTTGACGACGATGATCGGGATGATCCCCATCAGCGTCAGGCATTCCCCCGTCGCAAACAGAACGAGGGCGGGCACATATTGATCGGTCCGCCATTCATTGTTGATGCTCGATCCGCACCAGCCCGCGGTGAAGACGATGATGCCGAGGCCCGTTATCAGGATGAGCCGCGCATCCACGCGCCGGACGAGCCACACCGCGACTGGGGTCATCACCAGATAGGTGGCGAAGACGATGAAGGATGCGCTGCCGGTCTGGAGCGGCTTCAATTTGCCGATTGCCGCTAGGAAGCCCGGTATCAGCGTCGATGTCGGCGCCATCAGGAAGGCGTAGAGGCAGGCTATCAGCAGGGCGGTGCGGACATTGTGGTTTCCGAGCGCACTGAAATCGATGAACGCATCGTTGCTGAAGGCGATATGGGCTATCGATATCGCCAGCAGCAGGGAACCGGCTATGAAAAAAGCCGTCACGGCGCCGGAATCGAACCACCCGAGCGTTTCGCCGAGCGAGCATCCCGCAAACAACATCGCCAGGGCGAGGCAGAATATCGCCATGCCGCCCCAGTCGCTGCCGCGCAATCTGGCGTAGTCTACCGGCGTGAGCGGTATCCCTTTCCATGCCACCCCTGCGATCAGCGGCCCGGCGATCGACGCGGTCCAGTAGATCCATCGCCAGTCGATCACGTCGACATAAAAGCCTGACATGCCCACCCCCACATCCGTTCCGAAGGAAGCGCGCAGACTATAGACCGCCATCGCCAGCAGCCAATATTGCGGTTTCAGGCTGCGTAGTGCCAGCGAAATCGTCAGCGGGAGATAGGTTCCCAGACACAAGCCCATGATGACATGCAGTAAAACGAGCGGGCCATAGCTGTGCACAAAAGGTATTGCGAGGGCCGCCAGCGCAATTGCGAGGCTCGGCACGATGAGGACGCGCGCCGGTCCGAATATGAGCGAAAGCCAGACCGTGATCGGCATCGTCAGGAACTGCGCCGCGTTCATCGCCGTGCTCAGCCAGGCGCCCTCGATGACATCTAGACCGAACTGCCCCCTGAGGTCTGCGAGCGACATCGTGAAAAGCCGCCCCTGCAGAGTGGAGAGGAATGCGCCCATGAACACAACCGCCACCGTCAAGGTAGGACTCGGCGTTTGAGCCGGGCGCAGGAGGCGCCTGACAGGCAGGGATTCAATGCGCGGCATTGGCGTAGGTCTCTTTCACCGTGCCGAGCCGTTGGCGGGAATAGACGGCCACCTTCGCACCCTCTGTATCGATCCGGGTTTCGGCGGACATGCCGGGCCGCAGCAGGGCGATATCCGCTTGTTCCGGGTCCAGTTCGATACGCACAGGGATACGTTGAACGACTTTGGTGAAATTGCCGGTCGCGTTGTCGGTGGGGATGAGCGAGGATTCATTGCCGCTCATCGGCGCGATCTCATCGACGCGCCCGCGGAAATGAAATCCGGGAAGCGCATCGACCGTGACATTTACCGGTTGGCCGGCGCGCACGTTTTTGAGCTGCGTTTCCTTGTAATTGGCGATGACATAGGCACGAGCGAGCGGCACTATGGTAACGATCTGCGTCCCCGGTGACACGAGGCTTCCGATTTGAACACCGCGTCGTCCAAGCACACCGTCGAAAGGCGCGATGATCCGGGTATAGCCCAGTTCCAGTCTGGCGGAAGCCAGCGAAGCCGATGCCGCATCTCGATCCGCAATGCGCTGGGCGCGTTCTCCCGCCAGCGTATCCAGCTGCCTTTGCGCCAGCGTCAGGGCGGCGGCTGCCGCATCGCGTGAGGCTGTTGCTGCGATAAGATCAGCCTTGGCATCATCGACGGACTTCTGCGAGACGATCCCATTCTGAACCAGCTGCGCCTTGCGGTCATAATCCTGCCGGGACTGCTCCAGCCGCGCCTCAGCGCTGTGAAGCGACGCCTCCGCCTGCGCAATGGTGGCGCGCTGCTGTGCTTCCTCGTTGCGCAGATTGTCGAGGACCGCCTGCGCCTTGGCAAGCGACGCTTCCGCCGCCCTTACCTTGACCGCATAATCGTCGCTCCCGATTTCCGCGATGATATCTCCAGCCTTGACCGTCTGGTAGTCCGTGATGGGAAGACCGCGAACATAGCCGCTGACGCGCGCGCTCAGCACCGCAGGCTCGGATTTGACGAAGGCGTTCTGTGTCGACTGGATGGTCCGGCTGCTTGTCCAGGCATCCCAGCTTGCAACCGTGTAGGCAATCCCCCCTAGGGCAAGGGCACAGGCCAGCCACGGTGCAAGTTGGAGCCGCCATGCGCTGCGGACGGGTGGTGATGACGGCGTCGATGATTGGGGAGCATTTGCTGCGGGACCTGACATAACTCAACAACTCGACTCTATTGTTCACTGCGACAGGTCTTCCCATGCCAGTCGTCTTCCCGCGCCCGCGAAAAGGACAGGAAATCGTGCAAACAGGCCAAGTTGACCGACCGCACAGGGCCAGCCTGCAAAGCCGTCGGAAATGCGCACGTGGTCGGCGCCGATACTCCGCTGCTATGAATTTCTTTCCGAGAGCAATCCTTTCACCAGATCCACAACGTGCTGCAATCCCGCATCCCTTGTCCGCCGCCTGTGCCATGCAAGATGCAGGGCGAAGCCCGGCACGGCGATCGGTGGCGGCAAAATGGTGAGGCCGTCGGCAAGTTGGGCAACACGCGAGGGCAGCATTGCGATCATGTCAGAGCCGCGCAGCAGTTCAGCCACCATTCCGAATGACGGAACCACCAAACCGACACGCCGCGACCGCCCGATCCGGGCAAATTCCATATCCAGCGGGCTGCGTCCTTCACCCCTGCCTGAAACCAGAATGTGTGGAAAATCCAGCCATCGGTCGAGATTGAAACCATCCACCGCCGGATGGCCCTCGCGAAGCGCAACGACGTAGTGCTCATTCAGCAAAGTATCGCGATGGATGTCGTCATCTTCACCCGGAAGGACGGAAATGGCGAGGTCGATTGCGCCGTCGATCAATGCAGTCCGTGCGGCGTCTGCTCCTTTCCACGGAAGGATCACCAGATCGATGCCGGGCGCCGACCGCTGCAAAGTGCGCTGAAGCGGCGACAGCACGAAGAGCGCCGGATAGTCCGCCATCGAAAGACGCAAGGTCTGGCTAATCTCCTTGAGCGGAAGCGCCGGAGGATTGATGAGTTCGGTGATCCCGGCAAGCAGAGATTTGAGCGGAGCGCGAAGAGATTCCGCCTTGGCCGTCCGCCGCATCGTTCCGCGTCCGCGTTCGAAAAGTTCATCCCCGAACAACTGGCGGCATCGCTGCAAGGCAGCTGAAGCGGCGGGCTGCGACAGTCCAACCCGGTTGGCGGCGCGGCCGACATGGGCCTCATCCAGCAGCGCATCAAGGATGACAAGAAGGTTCAGGTCGACCGATCTTAAATTCATGTCATGGATAATAAGATAGACAATATATCGATTGGAATGATTTTCTGACTTCCGGCATCGTCTCTCCAACAGAAATATTGGAGTTGGTGATGACCAAAACCCTTGTGCTTCTTTTCCATCCGGATCCAGGCCGTTCCAAAGCCAACGCCGCACTTGCCGGGAGGGCGGCAGCGCTGCCCGATGTCGAGGTGGTCGGTATGCAGGAGATCTATCCCGAAGGGGTGGACATGGTCCGTGACGGCGAGCGTGAGGCAGCGCGGTTGCTCGAAGCGGACCGGATCGTCCTGCAGTTCCCGGTTCAATGGTATTCGACACCGCCTCTTCTGAAAGCCTGGCAGGATGCCGTGCTCACGCGCATGTTCTATATCGCTTACGAGGCGGAGGGGCGTCGCCTTGAAGGTACACCACTGATGATAGCGGCAACCGCCGGCAACACGGCCGAAGCATATCGGCGCGGCGGAGCCAACATGTTTGAGATATCAGACATATTCACGCCCCTGCGCGCCACGGCGCACCGATGCGGACTGATCTGGACCGAGCCGTTCGTCCTATACCGGGCCGACAAGCTGTCTGCCGATGAGATCAAGATCGCCAGCGAAAACTACACCGCCACTCTCACGAATTGGATCGCCAATTCCGGTTCGAAGAAAGGATGAACGATGACAAAGGGCCATGACACGTTGACCGACCTGCACCTCGGTACGCCTCCCTGGTTTTTCCTGTCCGCGCGGCTGCTTCCATTGGGCATTCTTTGCCAATTCCTGAGTGCCGGAGCGGCGCTGTTCATCGGAGCGTGGGATTGGGAGATACACAAGGCAATCGGAGGGGCCTTGTCCTTGCCGATACTGGTCCTATGCGCTGGCGCCTTTGCTGTGCCGCGCTTGCGTGGATTCAACTGGTGGGCCGGCTTGGTCTTCACCCTCTATATCATTCAGTTCGCATTGGCGGCGGGAGCGACCCCGCTACCGCTCGCATTCCATCCGTTCAATGGAACGCTCCTGCTGATGGCCAGCTTGGTTCTGCTCGCCAAAGTCGAGCGTCGCGCGAGAAAGAGCAATACGTAGCGGTGCAGAAAGAGAGCTTCACTTTGCGTCGGTCGAGCTAAAGTTCCAAGCCGCGCTGCTGCCCCAACCGCCATGAAACCGTTCCGCCCTGCATGATACCCGTCGCCTCACGACCGAGCTGGCGGTCGATGATAGGCCGCCACGGGACAAGAGTAAAATCGTGCGCTTTTTCCACGACGGTGAACTTGCCGCTCGACGGCTGCACGGCGCCGGAACATTTCCCCCCTTCAGGTTCTAGCCTGGGTGTGAAAGGCGTTATTATCTGCGGGTGTCATGTTTGCCCTGGAAACGCAAAAACCCCGCTGCGTGGGCAACGGGGTTTTGGGATATTTGGTTGCGGGGGCACGCAACTACCGATACCAACACTCGTTAGAGGTGGCCATCTAAAAGCGCTTTAGGGGCTTTGTTGTGCTATTCGGGATAAGGGCAGATTGTCCCCTCGCCGGGTGTTTTCAGCCCATACGGATACACTGCATGGTGTACGGTGATCGGCGGCCACTTCTGACGCTCGACGGAGTATCTTCCCGCCTTGACCGCTGATTTTTGTTGTCATGCTGGCACGGCCTGATGTGCCCCTCGCCTAAAGGAGTTCGGGCAAACCTTCTCCCCACCTGACCAAGGCATATTGCTCGATGCCATAGTGGGCGCGCAGATGGTCTCCCCAGCCAAACCAGTGGCCAAGTGGGTCGTCACCCTCCAGTAGGTAGCGCGGCGTGTCCTCGCGACCGTCGCCGTACACTGCACCGATCAACTCGGCCAGCGTCTTATCAGATCGGTCAGGAGAAAGCTTTTCACCGCGAAGGAAACCGTTCACAAGCTTTCCGAGAAAGACGGCGAGGCTCATCGAGCCATCCGGCAAAGCCTGCGGCGAATGGAAACAGAGTTCCGCCCCCTGCTCAGTGAAGCTGTAGCTGTGCGCCGCCGATGTGACGCGTTTATGCGGAGGCACAGTGATATGCTCGGCCAAGACCGGAATACGCTCAAAGCGTGCAGTGCGCCCGCCATCCTCCAACAGGAAATCTTCCCATTCCCACGGATGATGGCGCCAGAAGCGCGGCCAACGTGTTAAGCCGGACCAGTGCAAGCTCAATCGATAGGCCGAACGGTCAAGGAATAACGGACACACATAGGCAGCATCCCCCAGATCACGGTGAAGCAGTTTCTCGCGCAGGCGAAACAGCACATTGTGCTGAAAGTCCCGATGGCTTTCCTGTTTCTGACGCAGAGGAAAATAGAGTGCGCGGGGTGCGATACTCAGTCCTGCCTTGCGGCGATCGCGGATGATTTTCGAGGTGCTTATGTCGGGGTAAGCAGCGGGTCGTTTGAACTGCATATAAAAGGGGCGAAACCCGCGTATCTCGCTATGCAACCGACCATCCGCCCCCAGCCATCGCTCCTGCGCACGCGAGAAGGGTTCAATTGTAAAGCGCTGACGTGGAAACCCGAGCAGAGTCAGAAAGGACTCTAAGGCAAATCCCACCACATCCTCAGTATAGTTCGCGTCGATCCGCAGCCCGTTCTTCTTCATAACCCGCTCAGTCGATTCGCACGTCGAAGTGCGGGATGATTCTATTGACCCGATCGAGCATTTGGGTTCGCTCACGATCCAATTCGACGGCGGCGCTCGGTTCGACCATGAAGGTCGGACAATCAGGTTGACCGCACTGACAATGCCGGATGCGGCCTTCGTCCAATCCGCGTTTGAAGAGACGACGCAGCGCATCGAGCGCACGCACCGTCTGTTGCAATTCCCCACGTATCCGTGCGTCACGGATGTGATGAAGCGACGGGATGCGCCGGATTTCAATGCCATCTCTCGTCTTCCAGATGCCGGTATTCAGGGCGCCGATGGTATCCTCTATCGCTTGCAAGAACGCAGGCAGATAGCTCTCGCTCATAAAGGGCGTGCGGAATGCCGGGCGATCAAAAGCACGACCGATGAGACTCAGCGCTCCAGCATCGTCCAGTTCAGAGAAATCATCGACGAAGGCTCGAAGCCCAACGCCATCATCGGGAAATACCACGCCTTCGGTAAAACGGCGGAGCAAGAATTCTGCATGGAGGCGTAGATGCTCTTCAAATTCGGAGCCTGACCATATGGTTACGTCGCGAACCCCGAGATTGCGGGCCGCCTGCGCTATCTCATCGCGACGTTGCGCCGAGACGGCGCTGCGGCAGACGAATCGGAAAGCGTCAGGTGCGCCCGTGGGTGCTGCAACGGCATTGGCCATGTCGTGTTCGGCCTTCGCCTGGGGCAAGCTTTCGCGATTTACGCATTGAATGACGGTGCGCCGGTCCCGCCCTTGGTCAGATGGCTCAATACCAACAATGTCGCGGCCCTGATCGCTTCCGGTTTGCCCATACCAAGCCAACGCGGCCCAGCCGATGCGAAGATGATAGGCAAACACCAGCCGCTCGAAGTCGCTGCCGCCGAAATCTTCAAAATGAACTGGCTTCACCGTAACATTAGGCATCAGAAAGGATAGCTCCCACGTCTGTTATCAGCCATTTCTCGATTGTCCACGCAAGCATTCGATCGCTGCTGCAATTGCAACGTCGTCTGGCTTCGCTGATCCCCATTCCCGCCAGAAATCTCGCGTCGCGCTATCCGGCGGCACTTTGGGCATGTCGAGCTTGATCCGCGTCGGTAGCAGAACAGCATCACCCAACAACAGCGCCTCTCCCGTATCAAGCAACGGCAAGATGCTCGTCAATCCCGCCAGCGAATCCGGCATCAGGCGCTTGATGACGCCCTGATCAGTTTCGTTCGTCAGGCGCAAAGCCAAGAAGTTATTGCATTGGCTGAGGATCGTCCGGCTGACATCCGAGGGGCGCTGGCTCACCACCAACAGCGAGAAGCCGTATTTGCGGCCCTCCTTGGCGATCCGCTCGAATGATCCGAGGGCTTGGCGCTGGACCGCATCAGCGTCATCGCGAACCGGAAGATAGAGGTGCGCCTCGTCGCACAGCAGCGTAACCGGCGTCCGGGTCTTCCCGTTCATCCAGAACTGAACATCATAAAGTAACCTCGCCAGCGTCCCCGTCACTACGGGGAGCACGTCGGCAGGCACTTCGGAGAAGTCGATAATCTTGATGCCAGTGTCATCGCCAGATTGCAGCAGCTTGAGCACCTGCACTGCAAGCCAGTCGTATTTCATCGCAGCAGGCGGAGGTGTGAACATGAAGCCGTAGCGACGATCATCCAGCTTCGCTTCGAGACGCGATAGGAACCGTGTCAGCTTATCTTCCCATTCGCCCTTTACAGGCGCGCCCTTAGCGCCGATACCTTTTGTCGTGTTGTCTGTGTTCAGAAGCCGTACCAACTGTTTGACATCGTAAGGAATGGGCGAATCGACGGTGTACGTCTTCTTGATGTCCGCCTTACCTTCTGCATCGAGCGTCCGTCCTTTTAGGGAACGGACATGCAGTGTGAACCGTGACGCCTGATTGGGCGCGTTCTGATCGCTGCGATCAAGGATCATTGACAGCATTTCATCGCGGTTGAGCAACCAATATGGCAGGAACAGCGTGTCGTCGCCGGGATTTTCCAGATCGCCGGGACCAGCGACACGGAAGCGCGTCGCGAATCCTCCGTTCACCTTATCCGCCAGCGGAGCGTATTCGCCGTGCATGTCGAACACGATGATGTTTGGAAACTTCAGCTTAGCGGCCCGTTCGAGGATCAGCGCAACCGCCCAACTTTTGCCCGATCCGGTGCTTCCGAGGATCGCCGCGTGCCGCTGAAAGAACTTGTCGCCACTGGCGATCGCGTCGGCCGTGCGATCCGCAACGAACGTGCCGAGCTTGAGCCTTTCATCGGCGGAGAAACCTGCACCCAGGATTCCCATGAAGCGCTGAAGGTTTCCGCCTTCAATTACGAAGCAGTCCCGGTCGATCTGCGGAAAGCTATCCGCACCGCGCTTGAATGTATTCCGCCGATCTCCCTCCACTGTTCTGAATGTCCCGATCAACACGCCTTGGATCAGGTCAGTTGGCACCGCCGCCAAAAGCCCGCCATCGGCATCCTCATCGTCCGGGCCGGGCAATTCTTCCCTGATGCTGCGAGTGACGCGCTCAGTCATGGCGATGAGATATTCGCGCTCCGTCGCGCCGCGAATGGCGATGAGCTGTCCGATGCCGATTCGCGTGAGCAGAACGGAGTTCGTCACATCGATTGCAACACGGCTGGTATCGACCGACGCGACGCGCCCGATTTTATCCTCGTCAGCAAATTGGAGAGCGGCTTCAGTCATGGTTCAAGCACCTCGGCAACGAATGAGCCCAGATCCCACAGGTCCAGACCGGGAAAGAAAGTCTCAACGCCAGCGACAAAGACGCCAGAGCCGGAAACGCCAGCTTGCTCGGCTCGCTGAATCGCGATGACATTGCCGCACTCGTTTACGAGCTTCACCGCGTTTTCCGAGAGCCCGTAGGTCAAAAGGAGCGTGGGCACGCCACTGCGGATACGGGGCGTAAGGTGGGTTTCCAGGTGATCGTCGTTGAAGCCATAGCCGATCACGAGAAAGCGGTTGGCACGGTCGATCGCGGAATTTGCCCGTTCCCTATGGCGGTCGAACGGGCTTTCGTAGCCATTGCGGAACTTGTTCAGCCCCGGCGTAATGATGAGCCGCGGTAGATCGAGATCGCCAGAGTAGCGGACGGGCTTCCCGTCGCGGTGATACCAATCGAGACTGCCATGAGGTTTGAAGATATTCGCGCGCGGACGATAACGATACTGCGCCCGTCCGGCCTTCAGCGTCACTTCCCGGCAAAAGCTCAAGCGGCTTTCCTGCTCGTTCAACTCACCTGCAAAATGGCCGACGAACAACGTATCAACGCCGAGACCGGCTTCTTCCACGGCGACCTCAACCAAACGATCATAATTGGTAGTAACCACCGGAAGTCCGGTATGAGGTTTCAACAAGTGCTTGACGAGCCCGGTAAAGCGCAGCGTCCGGGTCCGCGAGAAAACTTCGGCAACGATTTGGCGCTCACGCATAGCGATCAGTTCGGCCGTGCGCGCAACGATTGCGATTTCCAGTCCTGTCGTCGGCGGCACTTCCAGAAGAGCCGCTTCGAGTCCCTTAGTCGGCAGGAGCGGGGAAATCGCGCTCCAACGATCTACCTCCGCTGCTGCCAAGCCTGCTGTCACTGTCGCATCGAGATGGGTGGCCAGTTCACCCATACCCGGCAGCCCTTCCGCACATGACAGACCCGAGCCGATAACCGTCACTAGGCCGTCCGTCAGATGCTGTTGCAGCATTAGTTTAAGGTCGTGGATGTCCAAATGGCTCGTCACGTCTGTCTCTATAATGCGCCGATTCGATTAATATTACTGAAGATCAAAAACTAAGCGATACCGAATATATCACTACAACATAATAAAAATGACAATCAGGATGCATGACTTCAAGTTTTACGGCTTTACACATCCTGTTCCGGTCCTCGTGGCCAACGCCCGCCGGTGCTCATGCCAGGCGGGCGTCTTGGGCACACCCCTGACACGGCGCATGGGATCGCGGACGCGCGGACGGGCTGCCCCAGTTTAAAGGGCACCTATCCTACGGAGATGCTTCAAGAACAAATCATATGATTCTTGTACATTGCACACTCTCCCATGAAGCTCCGCCTTGAGGGCATTGTACTGCTCGACCTTGCCACCATCGTAAACAATCATCTCCCTGTCCTCGTTAAGGTGAGGTGCCATCGCATACCGATAGTCCGAAACTCCCAATTGACTGCTCGGGAAGACGAAAAAATTTGCTGCGACGAACTCGTGTAGCGCTTTCGCTTGCGTCGAAAACAGATCGTAGAGTTGCACTGTTTTCTTGAATTGAAACGCGGCCTTAGGCTGGAGAAAGACCGAATATGAATGGTAAAACGCGGTATCCTGACTAGACAGATAGGAATGGTCATCGACCAAGTTTCGCAAGTACGCTTGAGGTAAATCTGGATCTGGAAGGTGCGCAGCCAGCGTTTCCTTATCGCGTAAGATTTGCCGGGCCTTTACGTCAAGGACGAAGCGCTTAAAAAGCAGGAGTGCAAGACCGATGACAACAAGAGAAACACTCAGCGCATAGCTTGTTCCGTCATCAACATTTAGCGCTCGTGGACAAAGGTTGACTACGGAATCCGGTTTTGATTCAAGGCTTTCATTTGGAGGCAGCCTTGGGCGAGCGGATTGGTTTGACGGACGAGAAATGGGCTCTAATCGGCCCGCTTCTTCCTGCTGAACGCGGGCGCGGATGCCGCCCTGCTCAGGACAACCGGCGTTATTTCGAGGGCATGATGTGGATGGCGCGCACCGGAGCGCAATGGCGGCATCTGCCTGACGAATACGGCAAATGGAACAGCGTCTTCCGCCGTTACCGACGGTGGGTCGAGACCGGCGTGTTCGAGGCGATGCTCGAAACGCTGGCCGAACTGGTCGAGCGGGATCGAAGCGCCGACATGATCGATAGCACCGTTGTCCGGGCACATCATTGTGCGGTCGGCATAAAAAGGGGACTCAGGAGGCCGAGGCGCTTGGCCGATCGCGCGGCGGCTTTACCACCAAGCTCCATGCCCGCTGCGATGCGAAAGGCCGGCCGCTTGGCTTCGTCCTGACGTCCGGGCAAACGCACGACAACCAGGGCTTTGCGCCATTGTTCCGGATGATTTCCGACCGGATTGAGGCGTTTCTCGCCGACAAGGGCTATGACGCCGACGCCATTCGCGAGGAGATCGCCAGCGTCAAGGTCGAGGCCGTCATCCCCTCAAAAAGCAACAGGCGCGATCCGATCCCACACGACAAAGCCAAATACAAATGGCGCAACCAGATCGAACGGCTTTTCAACAAGCTCAAGAACTGGCGGCGCGTTGCGACCCGCTATGACAAGACCAAGGAATCCTACCTCAGCTTCGTCGCTATCGCTGCGGTCAAACTATGGATACCCTTTGTCCACGAACGCTAGTTCTGTTTTGTTCAAAATCACGGTCAGGATAGGCAGCCACCACGGCCCCAATAAACCCGCGAGGCCCGCACATATAAAGGCCATAGCAACCAATACAAGCAAATGCCTTCTATACGAAAAATGGAAACGACCATTTTCGTGGGTAATTTTAATAGACAAGCAATGCCCCTCCAGATTTTCTAAAAACGCTCCATGGAGCCCAGATATACTTCTTACCAGTATTGGCGCAAATCAAGTTTGATCAGCTATGTCCCTTCGCATCATTCTATGGATTGAAGTTGCCACGCTTTCGCTAACGCCTGCTTTATCGGCATATTCTATCCAGTTTTCGACATGGGCACGCATGTCTTGGACGATGCTCTCAGCCTTCTTGGGCTTCATCCCACAAAAGACGCCAAACTGAATAAGATCAGACAGGTCGAAACCATCACGTTTGCCATTGAGGCTCATCTGATGCTGGTGTGTCCAGCTACCGTCGGGGTTATAGGCGTAGCTCACGTCAAATGCGGGCGACAATCGCCATTCGCCTTTCCTGTTCATGAGAAACGCGATGTTCTTGACGTGATCGTCCTGGTTTCGGATCAGGATATTGAACACAGCCCTGCGGAACTGCTGTTCAATGTCGTAAGCGGGAAGATCGAGCAGTCGGATCGTCTCGACAGCCTGCTCGTAGGAATAGGCGCCGGCCGCGTTGAAGTCGTAATGGCGAAGCGCCGCAAGCGATTGCATATGCAGCTTCTGACCGCTGGCACTGCGATCGAAGCGCCGTGTCATGAAATGCGAACGGCCGCCCTCACTGTGAATACGGCATTCACTCATGTCGATGCCTGCGGCGACCGCAAGGAGATAGAAGCCGTATTCGATCAGCCCGAACCCTTGCGGGTCTGCCAGTTCCTTGTCCTTGTTGTTCGAGATACCGTCGAACTTCATGAGCCAGTAGCTGAAACCCTCACCGGCCTTGACCTGACCTGAGCGGAACTCTCCGGTCTTCTCGTTCCAAGCCAGGATCGCCTTCGCGCGAGCGCCACCTGCGGACGTTCCAACCCGCAGGATTTCTTCAAGCATTTCCCGATCATCGTCACCCTGCAAAACGCCTGTGAGCTTCTCACGGTTATTCAGGACATCGTTGGCGAGTTGCGTCAGAGCATCAATCTCAAGGATACGGGATTTTCTGGCAGCCTTGAGGATGGTCGGGTGAAACTCCAGCGCGCCCATGCCGCGCGTTCCAATATAGCAAAGGCGTTCGACCGGATTGAAACTCCCGGCCGATCTTCCCTGCGCAGCAAGCCATGTGTCGATCAGGGCATTACCGAATTTGTCAGGCAAGGAGTCGGCAAGAAGGCCCGGAAGACCTTTGAAGGCATCACGCGGCAAGGCCGGGAACTCATAAGGGTTCGGCCCAAGCCGCATCATGATCGGCGCCAGTTGAATGTCGCTGGGAACGAACTCAGGCATATACTGGAATACGCCGACGCCACGCTGTTCGATCCAGCTCACAGCGCCAATGTCTTTGCCCCAAAGGCGAACGGTTGCGTCCGTCATTCTTCATCTTCTCCCCACGCCCAGTCGGTTGCTTTCTGGACGGCGTTGCGCTCACGAGCGCGTTGGCGTTCATGTCCCTCATGCCTGATACGTTCAACCGGCCTGACATCGGGATCTGGCAAGGCTGCTGCCAGCCGATCGCCGAGGTTGAGCGCCGCCAGCACACGTATCAGCGTGTCGAGAGAGACATTCTCGCCAGCCTCAAGCCGCTTGATGCTGCGGACTGATGCCCCGGTCTCGCGCGCAAGGCTCGCCTGAGTGACGTTCCGGCTGAGGCGAATACGGGCAATTCGCGTACCCAGGTCGCGCAATTCTCGCTCTACCGTTGTGAAGCCCTGCGCCAAAATTGGGGCCATATTCCGCACCTTATCCAGAAAAATCCAGTTAGAGTGCATTATATGGCCCGCAATCACATTCTTCAATGGAAATCAAACTAAGGGCCATAATCGGCCCATTAAATGTAAAAAAGCATATAACGGGTCATATGTGACCCTTAATTTATCCAGATCATCCTTCAGGTAGCTCGCCGCGCCTTTGCGAATCCGCGATCTGTGGCGATGAAGCGCTCCAGCATCGGCACAATGAGCCGGACGGGATCGGCGGCGGGCTGGCCGCTTTCGCGGGCCAGCACCTCGGCATAGGCGATAAGATCACGGTGGAGCGATCCAGGCAGTTCCACCGTCACTTTGACGGGTTTGTCTTCGATGAGTGGCCCAAGTTTCAGCTTTGTCATGGTCAGTTCCTGTAAGGTTCGAGTACGAGATCACGGGTCACAATGACCCTGACAGGGAAGCCCGGCCGGATGGTCAGCGTCGGCGCGACCTGCAACTGGCGCTGGACGATCTGCTGTCCGGCCTGATTGATGGTGTCCTGCGCCCCGTCACGGATGGCGCGGATCAGCCGGTCCTCGTCGTCGGTCGCCAGTTCCGTTCCGATGCCGAGCAGCGTGGAGAGGCCAGCGGCCTTCATCAGATCCCACCAGTGATAATCGACGCCATCCTCAAGCCCGGCATAGCCGGAAGCGTCCGCGCCCGGCTGACGCTCCAGCACAATGGAGCGGCCGTTGGGTAGGATCAGCCGGTTCCAGACGAGAAGGACGCGGCGCTGGCCGAAGGTCACGCCGGCATCATATTGGCCGATGATGCGCGTCCCCTGCGGGATCAGGAGCAGCGCGCCGGTCGGGCTGTCATAGACATTCTCCGTGACCTGCGCGGTGATCTGGCCAGGCAGATCGGAACGGATGCCGGTAATCATCGCAGTGGGAATCACGGCCCCGGCCTGAAGAATGTAGGGCGACGCTGGCGCCATGATCCGATCCATGGCGACGGTCTGACGATCCACCGGACCATTCAGAAAAGCCGTGTGTCGATCCTGCGTTGTGGGCTGACCGCCAAGGTCAAGGCCCGAAAGGCCCGGCATGTCCGAACCAGACATCGTCGCTGATCGCTGCCCCGACTGGAAGAACACAGTGCTAAGACGTGCGGCTTCTTCCTCGGCGAGACGTCGCTCCTCGGCAGGATCGCGGGCTGGTGTTGCCATCGCGGGCGGCGTAACGGGCTGCCCCCTGTTCTGGGCGTCGAGGATCGGGCCGCCGAGGTCGCCCGGCAGAGCTGGTCCCAGGAGGGGGCCGGTATAATCGCGCGGCAGGCCGGCCAGCCCGTCTCCCGTGGGACGGTTCTCGGTTGAGTAAAGTTCCTCGCCATTTCCGGTCATGTCGCGGGTCTGGAGCGCATAGATCAATGCGCCGCCAATGCCGAGGAGCGCGACAGCTCCAACTCCTGCCAGCATCTTGCGCGACAGGCGGGTGACGCGCGGCGGCTCGGCGCGCAGACGCATAGGAGGCACGTTGGTGGTCGTCTCTTCGCTCATGACGGATTCTCCCCGGTCTTCGCGGGCTGGGCCGCCTGCCTTTGTTCAACTCGGACGATCCTGACGGTCTGCTGGCGATCGCCGCTGCCGAGCCGCAGCTCAGCAGCACCGAAGATGCGATCCACGATCAGGATGTTCTGGTGGATGCGGCTGTTGACGATCTGCGTTTCGCCGTCCGAACCGATGACGAAGATCGGCGGCATCTCGCCCTGCACGATGCCGCGCGGGAAGACGACATAAACACGGCGGCCATCGTCAAAGACGGAAATCGGTCGCCATGGCGGGTTATCTCCGGTCAGGCCATAGCGATAGTTGCGCGCCGCCTCGACAGGGATGATGGGCGCTGCCGGAGCGGTCACACGCTGACCGGCAGGCAGCGCGGGATACGACCAGGACACGGACGGCATGTAGAGTGCCTCGCGGGCGCGCAGCTCGATCATGTAGGTGCGCCGGTCGGTAGTGACGACAAGGTTGGTGGAAATGTCAGATCGGGAAGGCTTCACGAGTATGTGGACGCGCCGTGACGCTCCGCTGCCGCTCTCGGTATCGCCGATGATCCAGCGCGCGGTATCGCCTGCGGCGATCGGCCCTGCGCCGGTCAGGCCCTCGCCCGGCTCCAGCGCGATATTGGTGATCTGCCCTGGTGCAGCATAGACCTGATAAAGAGCGCCTTCCGACCACGGATAGATCTGGATCGCGTTATAGTAACCCTCGCGGCGCGGCTCGACACGGGCGGCGGCATTCGCATTCTCGACGCGGCCTGCCGGTGTTCCGGCAGCAGTCCCGCCGCGCGCCACAGTCCATGCCGGGGGTGTGTGCAAAGGCCGGGGCCGGTCATCGGTAACGGTTGCCGGCACCACGGGCAACGCGGGCACATCGGCATCATAGCTGAACTGCGGGGTGCGGTTCGTGGCGCAGCCGGCCAACACAGTCGCCGACAGCAGCAAAGCCACCAAAGCAGGTTTACGGAAAACGTGCGAACCGGAATTACGAACCATCACGTGGGTCATTGGCTCATCTCCCGCGACCATGAGATTGCATTGACGTAGATGCCGAGCGGATTGGCGCGCAGGCGTTCTGCGTCGCGCGGCGTCTGGATCACGATGGTCAGAATTGCGGTCCAGCGTTCGGTCGTGGAGAGCTGGCCATTTTCGTAATGGCGCTCCGTCCAGGCAACACGGAAGCTGTCATTCGAGGCGCGGATCACCGACGACACCTCGACCGCAATTTGTTGCCTGCCGACCTTGGTGAAGGGGTCATTGGCACGGGCATAATCATTGAGGGCTGCCGCACCCCGATCCGTGGTGAAATCATAGGCGCGCAGCCAGTTCTGCCGCACTATGATTGCGTCGGACGGGATCGAGCGCGTCTGCTCGATGAAGCGGCCGAGATGGAAGGCGATCTGGGGATCGGTCGGACGGTATTCAGCCACGGCGGGCGCAACGGCCTGCGACTAGCCGAGATTATCGACCTGCACCACCCAGGGCACGACCGTCCCGCGCGCCGATTGCCAGACAAGGGCGGAGGCGAAACCGGCCGAGAGGATCAGCGAGCCGAAGGCCATGATGCGCCAGTTCTTTGCCTGCACGCGAGCCGAACCGATACGCTCGTCCCAGGCTTGGGCAGCTTTCTGATAGGGCGTCTCGGGTTCGGGCGATTTGCCGTAATGGGCCGATGGACGTTTGAAGATGTTCATGAGCGGTCACTTTCAGAAAGATTGATGGAGGAGCCGCCACCATGGCTGTCGCCGGAGCGCACGGCATGGGCGGCCATCGTCGTGCCGTGACTGAGTGTCTGCTTGCGCCGCATCTGCTTTGCCCATGCCGGAGAGCCGCCAGCCTGCGTGGCGGGTGACGGGCCAGCGCTTGCAGCCTCGTTGGCGCCTCCGATTGTTCCGGCCGTGGAAGAACCGCCGGTGACGCCGAAGCCGGCCCGCGCTCCATCGGAAAAACTGGACTTGACGCTTTCCGATGCCTTCGAGGCAGCACGTTTCAGGGGCGATGCGGCGGCTGAGCCTGCGGCACGGGCAATACCACCCAGACCGGAGGCAACACCGGCAGCGCCGGACTGGTCAAGCGAACCGACACTGTAGGCCGCGCTCGCCGCACCTCCTGCGGCAGCACCACCCCGGACGACAGCCGCTCCGCCAGAGAGCGCAGCGGCTCCTCCCTTCGCGGCCATGCCTGCGGCGGCACCCCCGGCAAGCATCATGCCGCCTGCGGCAAGGCCGGTTCCAACGGCGGCGCCCGCGCCAAGCTGCGGGCCGCCCGAGACGAGACCGGAAGCGATGCCGGGGCCGAATATGCCGAGGCCGAGCAGTGAGAGCGCGGCAAGCACGATCGCTATGGCGTCGTCGATGGTTGGTGTCGCGCCGCCGAAGCCTGCGGTGAACTGCGAGAACAGCGTCGAGCCGATACCGATGATGACGGCGAGCACGAGGACTTTGATCCCCGACGAGATGACGTTGCCTAGCACGCGCTCGGCCATAAAGGCGGTCTTGCCGAACAGGCCGAACGGGATCAGCACGAAGCCAGCGAGCGTGGTCAGCTTGAACTCGATCAGCGTCACGAAAAGCTGGATGGCGAGAATGAAGAAGGCGAGCAATACCAGCGCCCAGGCGAACATCAGGCAGGCGATCTGGATGAAGTTCTCGAAGAAGGACCAGTAGCCCATCAGGTCGGAAATGGAGTCGAGCAGCGGACGGCCCGCGTCGAGGCCGGTCTGAGCGACCTTGCCGGGGCGCATGAGGTCTGCGGTGGCAAAGCTGGTGCCGGATGCTTTCAGGCCGAAACCGGCGAAACTCTCGAAGACGATACGCGCCAGGTTGTTCCAGTTGCCGATAATGTAGGCGAATGCACCGACGAACAGGGTCTTTTTGACCAGTCGGGCGATGATGTCGTCGTCCGCGCCCCAGCTCCAGAACAGCGCGGCCAGCGTCACGTCGATGACGATAAGCGTCGTGGCGATGAAGCCGACCTCGCCGCCAAGCAGGCCGAAGCCGCTGTCGATGTAGCTGGTGAAGACTCCGAGGAAGTTGTCGATGAGCCGGTGCCGCCCATGATTCACTGTCCCTCGTTCTGATGCGGGGCGGCGGGCACTGGCGTCCGGCCGAGAAACCGATCACGGTTCTCTGCCCAGGTGGCGAGGCAGCCGGGATCGCTCGCGGCCACTTCGCCAAGACGCTGGCAATCGCGCAGGCTCTGGCGCAGTGGATCGGCGGGACGCTGCAGCTCCGGCACGGGACTGCCACGCATAGGCTCGTCCTGCCGGGTCATCTCGACCACCGTGGCGGTGATGGCGATAGCAACGAGTATAATCGCGCCCAGCCGGGCCAGCATCTTGCCGTCCATGTCGCGCCCCTCCTGTCAGGTCAGTTATTGCCGTTTCCGAACATCTGCGCATTGCCGGGTTGGTAGCCCGATCCCGGCGTCAGGAAGCGCTCACGCTGGACGCGGCCCTGTTCGGCGGTAGTGGCGCGTTCAGCTTCGATCAGCGCTTCCGACCGGCCATTGGCGGACATCAGCGCTATCAGGTCGGAAAGCTGTTGCGACTGGAGAGCGAGAAGCTGGTTGCCGGCCTGTGTGGCTTGCAGCGCGCCGGTCGCGCCCTGGCTCTGGCCGACCAGTTCCGACATCTGCGTGCGGTTGGTGTCGATATTGCCGACGACTCCAGCCTGCACCCGCATGGCGTCCTGCAAGCCGCCGACCGTGTTCTGCCAACGCGATCGTGCGTCTGTGACGAGCTGGACGTCGGTCGCCGACAGCGAGACATTACCATATTGGCTCTGGAATATCTGATCGACCTTCTGCACGTCGAACGCGATGCTCTGTGCCTGGCTCAAAAGCTGCTGCGTACGCTGGACGTTCTGCTGGAGCTGCTGGAGAGATGAATATGGCAGGCTCGCCAGATTCTTCGCCTGATTGATGAGCATGGTCGCTTCGTTCTGAAGCGAAGTGATCTGGTTGTTGATCTGCTGAAGCGTCCGTGCAGCTGTCAGCACGTTCTGCGCATAGTTGCTCGGATCATAGACGATCCGGCCGAAGCCGAATTGTGCATGGGCCGGGCTGGTCATCATGGGCGACAGCGCGATGGGCGCCGCGAGCATTGTCGCCGTCATGAAAATGGCGCGCAAGCGGGACCGACGAATGATCATGGTTGGGACTCCTTTTCGGGCTGGGGGATGAGATTGGTGAGAGCCGGGATCAGGTCTGCCGCCCAATCAACGCCGCGCGCCCGCAGCCAGCCAGCGAGGAAGCCGTCGCGCCCATACTCGGCATGGATGCGAGCGATTTCGGTCTGGTCGGATTTGGCGGAAGGGGCGCAGAGCGCGAGGCCGACTTCGGACAGACCAAGCTCGAACAGGCGATTGCCTCTGCGGCTTTGGCAGTAGTAATCCCGCTTGGGCATGGCCCTTGCGAGGATTTCGATCTGGCGTTCATTCAAGCCGAAGCGGCGATAAATGGCCGTGATCTGCGGTTCGATGGCCCGTTCGTTCGGCAGGAGCAGCCGCGTGGGGCAGCTTTCGATAATGGCCGGCGCGATATTGCTGCCATCGATGTCCGATAGCGACTGCGTAGCGAAGATGACGCTGGCATTCTTCTTGCGCAGCGTCTTCAGCCATTCGCGAAGCTGGTTGGCGAACCGTTCATCGTCCAGCGCCAACCAGCCCTCGTCGATGATAAGCAGGGTTGGCCGGCCGTCGAGCCGATCGCCGATGCGATGGAACAGGTAGGCGAGCACGGCTGGAGCCGCGCCGGTTCCGACAAGCCCCTCTATCTCGAACGCCTGCACATCCGCATGCCCAAGATGTTCCACTTCGGCGTCGAGCAGCCGGCCATAAGCGCCGCCGATGCAATAGGGCCGCAACGCCTGTTTCAGATCGTTGGATTGCAGCAGGACCGTGAGGCCGGTGATGGTGCGCTCGCCAACCGGAGCGGTGCTGAGCGATGTCAGCGCCGTCCAGATATATTCCTTGGTCTCGGGCGTGATGGGCACCCCCTCGCGGCCAAGAATGGCGGCGATCCAATCTGCTGCCCAGGCGCGGTCATAGGTATCGTCGATCCGGGCGAGCGGCTGGAGTGAGACGGATGTCTCATCTCCTTCCGTCAGTCCGCCGCCGAGGTCGTGCCAGTCGCCGCCCATGGCGAGCGATGCGACCCGGATCGAACCGCCGAAGTCGAAGGCGAAGACCTGCGAGCCTGTGTAGCGGCGGAACTGCAAGGCCATGAGCGCGAGCAAAACGGATTTGCCCGCGCCGGTCGGGCCGACGACAAGGGTATGGCCGACATCGCCGACATGAAGACTCAGCCGGAACGGGGTTGAGCCTTCGGTCTTGCCAAAGAGCAAAGGGGGTGCACCGAAATGCTCGTCCCGTTCCGGCCCCGCCCACACCGCTGAAAGCGGGATCATGTGGGCGAGATTCAAAGTGCTGATGGGTGGCTGCCGCACGTTCGCGTAGGCATGGCCGGGAAGACTCCCCAACCATGCATCAACTGCGTTGACCGTCTCGGCCATGGCGGTGAAGTCGCGGCCCTGAACGATCTTCTCGACCAAGCGCAGCTTCTCGTCGGCGATGCGCGGGTCGGCATCCCATACGGTGACGGTGGCCGTGACGTAGGCCATGCCCGCCACGTCTGCGCCGAGTTCCTGCAACGCCATGTCGGCGTCGGCGGCCTTGTTCGCCGCGTCGGTGTCCACGAGGGCGGACGCCTCGTTGGTCATCACCTCTTTCAGGATCGCGGCGATGGACTTGCGCTTGGCGAACCATTGGCGGCGGATTTTGGTCAGTAGCCGCGTCGCATCGGTCTTATCCATCAGGATGGCGCGTGTGCTCCACCTATAGGGGAATGGCAGCCTGTTCATCTCGTCGAACAGGCCGGGCGTCGTCGCTGTCGGGAAGCCGATGACGGTCAGGACGCGTAGATGCTGGTCGCCCAGGCGCGGTTCCAGCCCGCCGGTCAATGGCTGGTCGGCGAGCAGCATGTCGAGGTGCATCGGCACCTCCGGCACGCGCACGCGATGCCGGTTGGTCGAGATGGTGGAATGGAGATAGGTCAGCGTGCCCGTGTCATCGAGCCAGCGGCATTCCGGCATGAAGCCGTCAAACAGCGCCAGCACGCGGTCGGTGCGATCTACGAAGCCGCGCAGCTGCTCCCATGGATCGACGCCGGATTGCTCGCGGCCTTCGTAAAGCCAGGCCTCAGTGCGTGCGGCATCTTCGGCAGGCGGCAACCAGAGGAAGGTCAGGAAATAGCCGGTTACGAAATGCGTCCCGGCTTCCTCGAAACCGGCCTTGCGCTCGGCATCGACCAGTGCGGAGGCGGCATCTGGAAAACGGCTGTTGGGATAGGTCGCAGCCTCGGAGCGTTGTGCCTCGACGAAGATCGACCAGCCCGAACCCAGACGGCGCACGGCGTTGTTAATGCGACCGGCGACCGCAACCAGTTCAGCGGCGACAGCAGAATCCAGATCCGGCCCACGAAACTTCGCAGTCCTCTGGAAACTGCCATCCTTGTTCAGCACAATGCCGGGGCCGACCAGGGCTGCCCATGGCAGATAGTTGGAAAGCCGAGCGGAGGTGCGGCGATATTCGGTGAGATTCATCATGCTTGCGCCCTCACACCGACAGATGACCGGGGATACGCAGATGCCTGCGCCCGACCTCGACGAAGAGCGGATCGCGTTTGGCTGCCCATACCGCGAGGAAATGACCGACCGCCCAGATGGCGATGCCAACCAGCCAGAGACGAAGGCCGAGGCCCACGGCCCCGGCCAGCGTTCCGTTCATGATTGCGATGGCGCGTGGTGCGCCGCCGAGCAGGATATGCTCGGTTAGCGCCCGGTGAACTGGGACGGAAAATCCCGGCACCGCGTCGAGTTGTTCAAGGCCGGCCACCATCAGACGAGCGCCCCGCCGCCGAACGAGAAGAACGATAGGAAGAAGCTGGAAGCTGCGAATGCAATCGACAGGCCGAACACGATCTGGATCAGCTTGCGAAAACCGCCACCTGTATCACCGAAGGCTAAAGTCAGGCCGGTCACAATGATGATTATGACGGCGATGATCTTGGCGACCGGCCCCTCGATGGACTGAAGGATTTGCTGAAGCGGCTGTTCCCACGGCATCGAGGAACCTGATGCATGGGCGGGAGGGGCGAGCATGAGGCTGATGGCAAAGGTGGATGCGGCGGTCGCGGCGAAGCAATAGCCGCGCGAAATCGTGCGGATCATGAAAACTCTCCTGTGCTGGTGGGGGTTGCGGGGCCGATGCGGTAGTCGCCGTCCGGCGCCAGCCCCTCGACGCGGGCGAGCTCGGCCAGCCGGCGCGCGGAACCGCGCCCGGATAGGACGGCAACAAAGTCGATAGTCTCGGCGATCAGCGCGCGCGGGACGGTGACGACAGCCTCTTGGATAAGCTGTTCAAGGCGACGCAGCGCGCCAATGCCCGTGCCAGCGTGGATGGTGCCGATACCACCCGGATGACCGGTGCCCCACGCTTTCAGAAGGTCGAGGGCTTCGGGACCGCGCACCTCGCCGATGGGGATGCGGTCGGGGCGCAGGCGCAGCGATGAGCGAACCAGATCGGAAAGGGTCGCCACGCCGTCTTTCGTCCGCATGGCGACAAGGTTGGGCGCGGCGCATTGCAACTCGCGGGTATCTTCAATGATGACGACGCGATCAGCCGTCTTCGCCACCTCGGCTAAGAGCGCGTTGGTCAAAGTGGTTTTGCCGGTGCTGGTGCCGCCTGCGACAAGAATATTGGCGCGCGCTGCGATGGCTTCGCGCAGCGTCACGGCCTGGTCGGCGGACATGATCCCGGCTTCCACATAGTCGTCGAGCGTGAACACCGCGACGGCTGGTTTGCGGATGGCGAAGGTTGGTGCTGCGACCACAGGCGGCAATAGCCCTTCAAATCGCTCGCCCGTCTCGGGTAGTTCGGCCGAGACGCGCGGGGATCGGGCGTGAACTTCCGCGCCAACATGGTGGGCGACGAGACGGACGATGCGCTCGCCATCGGCGGCGGACAATATCTCGCCAGTATCGGCTAGACCTTCGGACAACCGGTCGATCCAGATGCGGCCATCTGGGTTAAGCATCACCTCGATGACGGCAGGGTCTTCGAGAAACTGGGCGATGGACGCGCCGAGCGCCGTGCGCAGCATCCGCGCGCCGCGCGCAATCGCCTCCGGTTTTTGATGATGTGCAGTCACGTCGGCCCCGATTTCTCGCGGGGCGCGACAGACGGTCCCCGCATCGGGGTCGATTAAGAAAGCCTGAAATTGGGCTGATTCAACAACTATCTAAGTGACAGCGGTGATCGGCGGCCATCGGCGGTAAATAGGATGGATTGAAGAAGTGACAGCGGCTATCCCCGCGCTTCTTGGGACACCAGATCGGCCAGCCAATCCCTAAATACGGCGGCTGCCGAGGCGCTTTCCGGCTCTCCCGCCGAAAGCAGGCAATAGGCGCTGCCATCCAAATGGAAACCCTGGGGCGCGGCCAACAAACCGGCGCCAACATCGTCCTGCACGAGATGCCACGGCCCCATCGCGACGCCGAGACCCGCAACGGCGGCTTGCAGGCTGAAATAGAAATGCTCGAAATCCTGTCCGGGGTTGGACGGACGAGACCCGCCGGTGATTTCAGCCCATGTCGTCCAGGCCGATGGGCGCGTGCGCGTATGCAACAGGATCGCAGCGGCGTTCATCCGCCCGGAATCGAAAAACGTCGCAACCTTGTCAGGGCGGCAGACTGGGCCAATCCGTTCATCGAAAAGGTGTTGCGCAATGTAGGTTTCTGGCCAGGTGAAGTCATTGCGGCGGATGGCGAGGTCGATGCCTGATCCGAGTGCTACCTGCCCGCCACCAGCCAGCAGGCGGACATCGGCTGCTGGGTGCGCCGCATGAAATTGCGGCATTCTCGGAATGAGCCAACGCATCATTAGGGTGGGTTCACATGAGACGGTTACCGGCGCGTTGGTGTGTTCGGCCTTGATGCGCTGCGCTTCTTCTTCGATCTCCCCAAGCCCCCGCGCCACCACCTGCGCCAGCCTACGCCCGGCATCGGTCAGAAAAACCGCACGATTACGGCGCTCGAACAGGGGCGTACCAAGGTCCTCCTCAAGCAACCGAACCGCACGACTGACAGCGCCATGTGTAAGGTTCAGGCGATCCGCCGCCCTACTGAAACTTTCAAGCTCAGCAGCAACCCGAAAGCAAGCGAGCGCCGGAAGTGATGTGATGTACTGCCTCATGTGTTACTTATTCTCACACATTCCGTCAGAAGTCATCGTTTTTGTTAAAGCCGTAGCCGCGTTACCCAAGGTGAAAACGAAAGGATGCGTCCATGGCCGAATGGTTCGCTGTCATCACTATCACCATCTTCGCCGTTATCAGTCCGGGGCCGGACTTCGTCATGGTGTCGCGCAACTCGCTCTCACTCTCCCGGCGTGCGGGCATCTTGACCGCGCTCGGCATTGGCATCGGCGTTCTGGTTCATGTCAGTTACACGCTGTTTGGCATTGGGATGTTAATCCGGGAATCACCAACCCTCTTCAACATCCTCAAGCTGATCGGTGCGGCCTATCTGGTCTGGCTGGGCGCAAAGATGCTCTTCAGCCCTAAAGCTGAAGGGCCTGTTGTAGCGAACGAAACGGCCTTGTCTGATCTGGGGGCCTTTCGGGTTGGTTTCCTGACGAACGCACTGAACCCGAAGACGACGATTTTCATCGTCAGCCTGTTCATGCAGGTTGTTCAGGCGGATACGCCACTGGCAACGCGGATCGCCTATGGACTGTTCATCTCACTGTCACATGTGGTGTGGTTTGCCATCGTCAGCCTGTTCTTCGGCGCTCCCCGTATCCAGAAACAGATTTTCGGTGTGCGTCATTGGATCGACCGAGTTTTCGGCGTGTTGCTTGTCGGCTTCGGGGTAGCATTGACGGCGGCGAGTATAGGTTCCTGATTGTACGGATCAGCCGTTAACCTGGCCCTGCCTCGCTATCCGGCTCGATGTCGCGTGACAGCTCTTTTAGAAACCTGTCTCCGCTCGCCAATCTGCGGCCGAGGTGCTGCATGAAGCCCTCAAACCTCTCATTCCCCTTGATGCGTGCGGACTGCTTTGCATTGTCGGGTAACGGCGGGGTGGCCGTCAGCCAGAAATGGATGAATTGAGCGACCGTTTCGCCGAGAACTGCAAGATCTATATCGAGCGCGTCTATCTGGCGGCCGAGCTTGTCCAGGCGGCGCGACATGGCTGCTTCAAGCTGGTCGGCGGAATCGCCAGACAGATAGGACAGGACGGCCGCCTCCACGATAGCCGATTTCGAGACATTGCGGCGCAACGCCTGTGAGCGGCGCGACGCCAATGCCTCGATCTGCGGAATAAGCGCGGGGTCGAAATAGAGATTCAGGTGGGTTCTGGTAGCCATTGATGTGTCCTCAAAGGTCGATTCCGTCATCGGGGTTCATGGAGACCTGCCGCGCCACCATCTTCATGCGCTGGCGCATCGCGCGGGCCTTGGCGGCGTCGACGTCCGGCTCGTCGTCCAGGATCTCGAACTCCTGTTCGGGAGATGGCGGCGGAGCGACGATTTCCTCATGTTCGGCCAATTGGGGTTCTCGGCGGATGCCCGCATTGGCCGGATCGCCCTCGGCCTCATTTCCGCTCGTCGCGGAACGGCTTTCCGCCCCAACCATGCGGCCGGACCAGTCATCCGCGGATGGGCTGGTCGCCAGCGGAGCGGCGGCCAGATCGGGCGGTGTCTGGATGCGTTCCTGAAACCGCACGTCCTCGTAATAGCGGGCCTTGGTGGCGCGGATCGGCGGCGTGCCCGCGACCATGACGATTTCGTCTGTGGGCGGAAGCTGCATGATTTCGCCGGGCGTGAGCAGCGGCCGGGCCGTCTCCTGCCTGGACACCATGAGATGCCCCAGCCATGGCGCGAGACGATGGCCCGCATAATTGGTGGAATCGCGCAGCTCGGTCGCGGTGCCGAGCGCGTCACTCACCCGCTTGGCCGTCCGTTCGTCATTTGTGGCGAAGCTGACGCGGACATGGCAGTTGTCGAGGATCGCGTTGTTCGGCCCATAGGCGCGCTCGATCTGGTTGAGACTCTGCGCGATCAGAAAGCCTTTGAGACCGTAGCCCGCCATGAAGGCCAAGGCGGACTCGAAGAAATCTAACCTGCCCAATGCCGGAAACTCGTCGAGCATCAGCAACAGCCGATGGCGCTTGTCGGAGGTGGTCAATTCCTCGGTCAGTCGCCTCCCGATCTGGTTGAGGATCAGGCGAATGAGCGGCTTGGTGCGGTTTATGTCGGACGGCGGCACGACCAGATAGAGCGTAACGGGCTGGCGGCTACTGACCAGATCGGCAATGCGCCAATCACATCGTGCTGTCACCCGCGCCACCACGGGATCGCGGTAGAGGCCGAGAAACGACATGGCGGTGCTCAATACGCCCGACCGTTCGTTCTCGGATTTGTTCAACAGCTCACGTGCCGACGACGCGATGACGGGATGAACACCGCTCGGCCCAAGATGCGGCGTGTCCATCATGGCGCGCAAGGTCGCTTCGACCGGGCGGCGAGGATCAGACAGGAAGTTGGCGACGCCCGCTAGTGTCTTGTCTTTTTCCGCATAAAGAACATGCAGGATCGCGCCGACCAGCAGCGAATGAGAAGTCTTTTCCCAATGGTTGCGCTTGTCCAAACTCCCTTCGGGGTCGACCAGAATATCCGCGATATTCTGAACATCCCTGACCTCCCATTCCCCTTGTCGGACTTCCAATAGCGGATTGTAGGCCGACGATCTGGTGTTGGTTGGATCGAACAGCAGGACGCGGCCGTGCTGCGCCCGGAAGCCGGCTGTCAGCGTCCAGTTTTCTCCTTTTATGTCATGAACGATGCAACTTCCCGGCCATGTCAGCAGTGTCGGCACCACCAACCCGACGCCCTTGCCACTACGGGTCGGGGCGAAGCATAGAACATGCTCGGGACCGTCATGGCGCAGGTAGTCCTGCGCATACCGGCCGAGTACGACGCCATCGGGACCGAGCAATCCGGCCCTGCGGATTTCCTTGTCTTCGGCCCATCGCGCCGAGCCGTAGGTGGCGACGTTGCGCGCCTCTCGTGCACGGACAATCGACATGAGGATGGCGGCAGCGATAGCGAGGAAACCGCCCGATACGGCGATGATACCGCCCTCCAAGAAGATCGCGGGCGCGTAAGCGTCGAATGAAAACCACCACCAGAAGAAAGCCGGCGGATAATAGATCGGGAGCACCAGCAACTCGAACCACGGATTGCCCAGCCGTGGCTGGAAGCCGAGACGGAATGCCACCCACTGCGTCGCCGCCCACGTCATCACCAGAACGATGGTGAAGACCATGGCGATTTGACCCCAAAGGATTCGACCTCCGCGCAATACAGACTCCAATCGGCAAAAGAGACGAAGCCGATCAGAAAGTAGGCAAAATCGCGATAAGCAACAGGAAAGAGGACGCCGGAGGGTGGCCGGATACTATCGGCGGCAAATAGGATGGATGTGAATATGAAATAACCGCCAATCGAATTGGCCTTACAATGTCATCACGTGGTGAGATTTTCAGTTGTCTGATTCCCCGCGCAAGATCGGACATTTTCCACTGTTTCGGATCTCTGAGCTCTCGCGGCAATGATTATGCCTGTCAGTGAGACGAGCAGACCGATAACCATCATCCAGGACATGGGTTCGTTGAACATGATCCAGGCCCAAAGCATGGTGACCGGAGGGCTAAGATACAGAACGCTGCTCACTCGCGCGGCCGATGATTTACGCAGGCATATGTAATAGAGGCCGTAACCGCCAAAGGTCGCGAGCACCACAAGCCACATGACACCAATCGCAAAGCCGGGTTCAGCCACCGGAAGAACGCTGCCTTCGCACCAGGCGAAGACCGCGAAGATCGCGGCCGCTGACAGACACTGGATGCACAAGCTTTGGTGGATCGGCATCGTAAGCTTGATCGTGCGTTTCTGAAGCAGCGTAGCCAGCGCGAGTGAGAGCATGCCGAGTATCGGCATGCAAAAAGCCCATACGGGCGCATTCCCGACTTGAAACGCGGAGGTTGACGCAATCGCCACACCGGAAAATCCGATAATGAAGCCGAACCACTGACCGCGCGTAACGATGTCGCCCAGGATCGGTATCGACAGCATGGCGACCGCCAAGGGCAGCATGTCGGCGATCAGAGCAACGAGACCGGTGGAGACCCCCTGATCGATGGCAATGGCGAAGCCAGCCAGATAGCCGGACATCGCCAAAGCGCCGATAATTGCCTGTGCAACAACCTCTTTCGATCGCAGTCTCGGTCCAAGAGCCAACGCGAAAGGTAGCAACAGCAACCCGGAAACTAGACTACGCCAGAGGAGAATGAGGAAAACGGGAGCGTGATCTATGGCAAACCGTACGCCGACAAAGCCAGAACTCCAGCAAACAACCAGAGCACCTTCCAATAATAAAAGTCCGATCACGGAATTCAGTCCGGTTATCTGCAGTTTCTTCAAGGCCGACCATTCGCTCCTGTTGCGTCAATGGCTTGACATTGCAATGGAGACGATGATTTAATCAAACGATATTACTTCAACCATTAATCCCTAAAAAATGGATTATATGCACACTCTCGATATTGATCTTCTGCGAACTTTTCACACCATTGCCCGTCTCGGCAGGTTCAAGGACGCGGCCGCGTATCTCGGCAAAAGCACTTCAGCGGTGAGCGTTCATGTGCAGCGGCTCGAGGAGATTGCAGAGGCTCGCCTGTTCGAACGCGACAATCAGGGCGTGGTGCTCTCAGTGCGGGGACGTGAGCTGCTCAAGGAAACCGCTGCTTTGCTGGCCGAGCATGACAGGATCGTTGCGACGCTTCGCGGTGCCCCGGTAACGGGGAAGATCCGGCTCGGCATTCCTGAAGAATATGCTGGGACCTTCATCAAGCAGGGGCTACCGCTGTTTGCAATGGAGCATCCAGGCATTGAGCTTCACGTGGAGGCGGCGCCAAGCGCCTCTCTGCTAGCCATGTTTGAGAAGGAACGGTTGGACACGGTGCTCAGCGTCGAAGAAAAGCCAACGGACGATGGGATCATCTTGACGCAAATAAGACCGGTGTGGGCTGTCGGGCGCAACTCACAAGCGTTGTCACAGGAGCCCCTTCCGGTAGCCCTTCATGGCGATGGTTGCCCTTACCAGGAATTGGCGCTCTCTTCTTTGAAACGGTCGGGGCGGGCCTGGCGGATCATCGTGGCCAGTGAAAACAGTGCGGCGATCATGGCGGCCATGGAAAGCGGGCTCGCAATCGCGGTTGCCGCCGACGCCAGACTACCCGATACACTGTCCATAGTGCCGACGTCGTATGGTCTTCCTGCATTGCCAACTTGTTCGGCTATTTATCGAGCGCACCAGGAGCGCGAGGCTGATACGTGTCTCAGTAAAGCCCTTATCAGATATTTTGACGCACTTAAGCCTTAGTACATGCGAGAAAGTAGGGTTCGGGGGCATCGCAGAGCAAGCAATAGCCCGATCAATCTTGCGCACGGACATGCCTCGCGGACCGGCTGACGCTTGATGACCGGCTGCTAACTGCAGGTTCAGTCAATGCGGGCAAGCCGCCCATGTCGTTGGCGAGCGACAGTAGGTTGCGGAGCGCGGTGCTGCGATTGAACGGGGACCAGACGGCGGTAAAGGCAACCGGCTCTGGCTCATCGGCAAAGGGTAGGAAAACGGTTCCGGCTGTCGGTAATAGTGCCGAAGCTGCTCCGGCGATGGTGATGCCAAACCCCTGTCCAACCATCGATAACAACGTGCCGCGCCCTACATCGAGACGCTGGATCGACGGTGCAGGCCAGCGCCCGGCAAAGCGCAACATGATATGGTCGTGAACCTGCGGACCAGTGCCCCCGTGCCGGACAAGGAAAGCCTCATCGACCAGATCGGACCAAGTAATTGCAGACTGCCGCGCGAGGTAATGCCCCTCTGGTAACACGGCCATCAACATTTCTGTCCAGATCGGCCGGGTATGGCAGTCAGGCAGCTCGGGCGCACCCGCTACGAACGCCACGTCGAGGCGGTCGGCGCGCAGCTGCTTGACCGCATCGCGGGCCATGCCCTCGGCGATCTCAACCTCAATACCGGGATAGTTTTCCCGATACTGCCCGATCAACTCGGCAAGAAAGCTGCCAGGGATCAGGGCGTGGATACCTATGCGCAACCGCCCGCATTCCCCCGCCGCTGCCATACCGGCAGTCTTCACCGCATGGTCAAGTTGATCGACGCCGACCGCTATCCGCTCGACGAAGTGGCGTCCGGCCTCGGTCAACCGGACGCCGCGTGCGTGACGCTCGAACAGGAGGATACCAAGGTCCTCTTCCAGCGCCTTTACGCGGGCGCTGACGCTGGATTGCGCCACGCCAAGCGCATTAGCGGCATGGCGGAAGTTCAGATATTCGGCAACGGCGAGCGTCTGGATCAGGGACGCCAAGGGGATACGCGATCCTAGCTGCGTCGGCATCACCCATTGGCGATCGATGATCGGTGCTGAATTCCGCCTTCGCATGTACTACCCGGCCTCGCGCGTTACCTTCGCGACAGTCGCGGGGCGGATGAGCAAGAAAGCGAGCACGGCCGCTGCCGCCGCTAACGCCCAGAGTGACAGATCAGAGATTGCCGAAGCGAGTGTTGCCATGGCCGTATCGACCGCACCCGCCGGGTCGCTGCCAATCTCGAAAGCGGCCGCCGTTACGTCGCCAGAGGTCACACGCTCGACAAAGGCTCGGTCATATTGTGAGAGACCGCGCGTGAGGTTGGCACTTAAGATTGCGCCCAGCCCAGCGATGCCAATGCCAAAACCGAGCTGGCGCATAGTGTTTTTAATACCCGACGTCATGCCGCTGCGTTCATTCCGCACCCTCCATTATGTGGGCACGGGGACGTGCGCTTCCGGCAAGCTCACGCCAGCGTGGGAAGGCCTCGCGTGCCGAGATCAGCGCCGCAATCAAGGCGTTTTCATCTTCGTCTGTATGCAGCGGTGTGGGCGTAATGCGGAGGCGCTCAGTTCCGCGTGGCACGGTCGGATAATTGACGGGCTGAATGTAGATGCCGTCTTCCACCATAAGCCGATCGGTAATCGCTTTCGCCAGACCGGCATCACCGATCATCACCGGCAGAATGTGACTTGGGCTTGGAAGAACCGGAATACCGTGCGTCAGCATCTTTGTCTTGAGCGATGCCGCACGCTGCGCAAGCGTCGTCCGGGCCTGACCATCTTCCTTTAGATGCCGCAGGGCCGCGCGAATGCCGGCGACTACCGATGGCGGCAGCGCAGTCGAGAAAATGAAACCAGCGGCGTAACTACGAACGAAGTCAACGGCCTTGTGGCTTCCGGCGATATAACCGCCAATCGCGCCAAACCCCTTGCTAAGTGTCCCCTGGAACATGTCGATCCGATCGAGAAGCCCGTCCCGCTCGGCGACACCAGCGCCGCGCGCTCCGTACAGGCCGACGGCATGGACCTCATCGACATAGGTGAAGGCGTTATACTGGGCGGCGAGATCACAAATTGCTTCCATCGGCGCGAAATCGCCATCCATGGAATAACAACTCTCGAAGCAGATCAGCTTCGGCCGGTATTTGCAGACGGCAGCAAGCTGACGTTCCAGATCACGCCAGTCATTGTGGGCGAAGATTCGCTTTTCCGCGCCGGAACGACGGATGCCCTCAATCATTGACGCATGATTCAAGGCGTCGGAAAAAATCACGCACCCCGGCAGCAGGCGGCCGAGCGTTGAAAGGGCGGCATCGTTGGCGATATATCCCGAGGTGAGCAGCAAAGCCGATTGCTTGCGGTGCAGATCGGCAAGCTCCTGTTCCAGCAGAACATGTTCATGGCTGGTGCCGGAGATATTGCGTGTGCCGCCGGCACCCGCGCCATATTGCTCCAATGCGCCACGCGCGGCGGCGATTACATCATCGTGAACGCCCATCGACAGATAATCGTTGGAGCACCAGATCGTGACGCGTCTGCTGGTTCGATGATCGAAAGCATAGATATTGCTCTGCGCCACTCGTTCGAGATCAGCGAACACGCGATAGCGCCCCTCATGGTGCAGTTGCGCTAATTCACGCGCAAAAAAGTCCTGGTAGTTGAATTTGGTCATTGCAGTTTCTCCGGATTGTTTGGGGTCAGCACGTCAATGACGCTGGCAAGCTGCATATCTTGTTCGCCGGCTGCGATGGTGCGACTAAGGATAGTCAATACGGTTGCGGCCGCACCCCGCGCTGCCTTTTCAAGTGTGTCCCCTTCCGCAAGTTTAGCGGCCAGGAGACCTGTAAAGAGATCCCCTGTTCCAACGGGGGCCGTCGGCAGTCGTTGTGATAATAGCCGCGTCCGGCTGTGGTGCTCGCACACGACATTTTCAAGCGAACCGGCGGGGGTGTCACTGAATATACAGCCGGTCACGACCAGTTGAGCACCGCGGAAAGACTGAGCTCGCGCCGCCGCTGCTTGAAATGCGGTCCAGCAAGTTGGTGCACCCTCAGCTATCAAGCTCAGTTCGAATTGGTTGGGCGTCAGGATGTCGGCCATCGGAACAAGCCGTTCAAGCAAACACTCAACAACCTGATTGGCGACAAAAACACCAAGGTTGACATCACCCATGACCGGATCGCAGATATAGATAATATCCGGATTAATCTGGCGCGCTCGTTCTACGAAGTCTGCAACCACATCGCCATTGGCCCGTGACCCCAGATAACCGGAAATGATATAGCGACTGGTCTGGATCAATCCGCGTTCCTCAACGCCGCGCAACAGATCGCCAACCAGTTCGGATTCGAGAACACGCCCACGCATGGTCTCGAAATGCGGATTGTTTGACAGTAAAGTCGTCGGGATCGCTGCAACATTCAGCCCATGGACCTGCATGGGCAATACAGCGGCACTGTTGCCGACATGTCCGTGCACGACTTGGCTCTGTATCGAGATTACGGAAGTGGTCATTCCGTCGATATGAGCAGTCATTTTGCTGCTCCTTCGCTTACACTCAGGTCAGCCTGTTCTCGGCGTGGAAGACGGCCATTCAAAACGATATACGCAACCAGCCCGATCACCAGTCCCCAGAACGCTCCACCGATACCAAGGAGGCTGATGTTTGCAGCCGACGCCAGAAAGGTGATCAGAGACGCTTCGCGGTGTGTAGGGTCCGCCATAGCGCCAGCCAGGCTGCCACCAATCGTGCCCAACAGGGCCAGACCGGCGAGGGTCGTGATGAATGTCGCCGGGAAGGCCATGAAAACAGCTGCGAGCGTCACGCCGAATACGCCAATGAGAACGTAGAAAACACCAGCCGCAATACCGGCGATCCAGCGCTTTGATGGATCTTCGTGTGCTTCCGGCCCTGTCGCGATCGCCGCTGTGATTGCCGCAACGTTGAAGGCATGGGAGCCGAACGGAGCCATAATGAGCGAGCCGAGGCCCGTCACTGTGACAATTGGATTGGCACTGGTCTTGAACCCATCATTGCGCAGAACCAGCATTCCCGGCATGTACTGACCGGTCAGTGTGATGAGAAACAGCGGCAGCGCGACAGACAGCAGAGCGTTCCATGAGAACTCTGGCATGACAAAGACCGGAGTTGCCAGTGCCAGCGTTAGCCCCGACAGGTCGAGACGGTTCTGCATAAGCAGGAAAGCCAGTCCCAGCACTAGAATGCCCACTACCGCATAGCGGGCAGACAATCGCTTTAGAACGACATAAGCGACGATCAGCAATCCAACCAGTAACGGATCGACGGTAGCGCCACCGAAGGCTCCAATTCCGAACTGCAACAAAATACCGGCCAGCAGCCCTGAAGCTATACCCGGCGGTATCAGTCGGATGACCTTCTCGAAATAGCCGGACACACCGAGAATGACGAATGCGAGGGCCGAAATTATATAGGCGCCAATCGCCTCGGCATAGGATGTGGTGGCAAGCGCTGTGACAAGAAAGGCAGCGGCTGGGGTCGACCAGGCGGTGATGATCGGTTCGCGATAACGCCAGCTAAGGTAAAGACCGGTCAGGCCGACACCGATCGAGACAGACCAGACCCAGGAGGCGGTCAGCTCCGGGCTTAGCCCTGCAACCTTTGCGGCCTGGAAAACCAGAATAAAGGTGCCGCCATAGTTCACGATGACGGAGATCAGCCCGGCCACTATGGGATGGGTAAGATCGTTTAAACGGATAGGTGAAGTTGAAGCATGAGACGGCATAATCGTGAAAGATCTCCGAAGGTTGGAGGCGCGCGGCCGATAAGATGCATTGACAAATAAATGATCAATGGCAGGATGCGCCCATCCACTTTATTGGATAAGGTCAGTCCATTTGTTCAAACACTCTCAACTTGAATCCGTGAAGGCATGGATTGCTCACCCTGCCCATGCAGGCATGCCGCTCCACGCACGGATTCAACGGGCGGTCCGGCAACTGATTGTCGATGGGGCACTAGGACCGGGCAAAGCCCTGCCCGCCTCTCGGGCGCTTTCCAAGTCGCTGGGCGTATCACGCGACACGGTCGAGGCGGCTTATGCGCAGTTGCATGCGGAGGGCTTTATCGACCGCAGGGTCGGCAGCGGCAGTTTTGTGGCGCAGATTACGGAGTTCACACCCGGTCATCGCATTTCCCAGCGGGATGCGCTTTTGCGCAATCAGGCGCCTAATCTCAGCAAACGGGGCAATGCCATGTTCCGAAGCGGCGGGGTACGCGAAATGCTGATCCCACGGCCCTTCGCGCATGGCGTACCGGAAACCCGTACCTTTCCACTTCAGACCTGGGAGCGGCTGGAACGGCAGGTGCGCAAGGAGGCCGGGGTGCAGGCATTGCTTCATGGCGATCCTCAGGGAACCGAGCCATTGCGCCGCGCCATTGCTGACTATGTGAACCTTGAACGCGGCGCGCGCGCTACCGCCGACCGTGTATTGGTGCTGACCAGCTCGCAGCAAGCCCTGTCACTGTGTGCCAATATGCTGCTTGATCCTGGCGAGGCGATCTTCATTGAAGACCCGGCCTACTATGGCGCGCGCAAGGCGTTCGATGCCGCGGGACTCGAATGCGTCCCGATCCGCCTCGACCGGCAAGGACTCGTCATCGAGCAGATCATGGCCGAACCACAGAGGGCCAAGGCTGTTTTTCTGACGCCCTCCCATCAGTTCCCGACTGGTGCCACGCTGGCCCTGGATCGCCGCCTGGCTTTAATCGAATGGGCGTCGCGGCATCAGACCTGGATCATCGAGGACGATTACGACAGCGAGTTCCATTATGCCGGCAAGCCAACCGCCTGCGTGCAAGGCCTCGATCCACACGACCGCACTATTTATATCGGCACCTTTACCAAGTCGCTCTTTCCTGGTTTGCGTATCGGTTACATGGTCTTGCCGCCGCAACTGGTGAAACCGATGACCGCAGCGCGCACCCTTCTTGACGGGCATACAGCCCCGATGGCGCAACTGACACTGGCCCGTTTCATGGAGGGTGGGCATTTCGGAGCGCATGTACGTTCGATGCGGGGCGTCTATGCTGAACGGCTCGACGTACTCGTCAGGCTGATCGACAAGCATTTGTCCGGCTTTGTCGAAGCTCGCGTTCCCACCGGCGGCCTGCAGATGCCATGCGTTTTGACAAGCGATCTCCCGGAGCGTGTCACCATTGATGCTGCACGACGTGTCGGCATTGAGCTTCTTGGATTATCGGCACTTCATGCGACCGGCAAAGCAAAGGCTGGGTTCCTGATGGGCTTTGCCGCCTACACGCCTTCCGAAATCGAGACCGCAGTCAGGAAGCTGGCCGACACACTCACCACACTTAAAAGCACGTCCGGTTCAATGCGAAATCATTGAAGCATTTGCGTGCGTAACGGCTGGGCAATAAGCGCATTGCCCAGCCGTTGCTTCAGCCTTTCAAATGAAAATGCGCATTTTCGAATGGAAGGCCTTCATCATCAGCCGGTCTTCGCAACACTTCCTGAAAACCAAGCGATGTATAAAACTGAACGGCTTGCTCGTTGCGTGTATAGACCTCGAGTGAAAGCTCACTCTTTCTATCAATTGCATAAGCAATGAGCTGACGACCAATACACTGTCCCTGGCTGTCGGGGGCGACGAAAATTGCTCCGACAAATGTGCCCAGCAGGCTGATGAACCCGACCGGTTCATCAGCCAGGCAAGCCACCCATGTTTCGGCGGCAGGAAGATATTTTTCTTCAATCAGCTGCTTCTGTTCGACGAGCTTTTTTTCACCGATGAAGGGGTGAGCGAGCAAGGACGCATCAAGCCAGATACCGGACAGTTTTCGAATATCCGCTGCCCCACCGAAGGGCCGGATCACTATAGTCTGCTTTTTCATGAGAACTCCGCAGAAAAAGTCATGCAAAGAGGTTCAACACCCTGATGGTGCTGAGTGAGACCGCCATTTGCGGTTCAAACTGGACCTCTGCGCATAAATCTCCTTCTGCCGAGAACCCTCACCATAGGGACGTGAGGCCATTGGGTCAACCGAGGCATGAGCCTCATCATCCTAATCAATGGTCTGCTCTCGCCCGTTAAAGTGGATGGAAAAAGCAGACCATGACCATGATAGAAGCCTAGTTCAGCGTCTATGCGATCTGAGCGCGGCGACATCAGCTATCAATGTCTTCAAGGAGATCATCAATGGGAATATCGGCCACATCTCGCGCAGTTCAGAACTCCGAAATCAATGGCGTGAGTGCAGCGGGGTTGTCGGTATCCGATGATGTCATTGCGGCCGCGATCGCCAATGAAAAGGTGCGCCAGCGCGAATCCATCGAACTGATTGCATCGGAGAATTTCGTCAGCCAGGCTGTGCTTGATGCTCAGGGGTCGGTGCTCACCAACAAATATGCCGAAGGTTATCCGCACCGGCGCTACTATGGCGGCTGTGTGAATGTCGATGTGGTTGAAGATCTGGCTATCGAGCGAGTAAACAGGCTGTTCGGCAGCAGCTATGCCAACGTCCAGCCGCATTCAGGCAGCCAGGCCAATCAGTCGGTCTTTCTCGCGCTGCTCAATCCCGGCGACACGATCCTGGGATTGGACCTCAAGGCGGGCGGACATCTTACCCATGGAGCACCGGTCAACATCTCCGGCCGCTGGTTCGACGTCGTCAGTTATGGCGTGGACCCGAAAACCCACCGCATCGACATGGATCAGGTGGCCACGCTCGCACGCCTGCACCGGCCCAAATTGCTGATTGCCGGCGGCTCGGCCTATCCTCGCACTATGGACTTTGCGCGTTTCCGTCAGATTGCCGACGATGTCGGAGCAGTCCTATTGGTTGACATGGCGCATTTCGCGGGCCTGGTCGCTGGTGGCGTCTATCCATCTCCAGTTCCTTTCGCGCATGTCGTTACCTCGACCACGCATAAGACATTGCGCGGCCCCCGCGGCGGTTTCGTCCTGACCAATGACGCGGAGATCGCGAAAAAGATCAATTCCGCGACCTTTCCCGGCCTGCAGGGCGGTCCGCTCATGCATATCATCGCCGCAAAGGCCGTAGCTTTTGGGGAGGCGCTGCAACCATCCTTCAAAACCTATACGCAAGCAGTGGTCCAGAACTGCCGGGTTTTGGCGCAAGAGCTTGCCGATGGCGGGTTGAAGATCACCTCCGGTGGTACGGATTGCCATCTGGCCGTAGTCGATCTGCGCCCCGTCGGCGTAACCGGCAATATCGCCGAGAAGGCGCTGGAATCGGTCGGCATCACCCTCAACAAGAATGCCATCCCCAATGACCCTGAAAAACCGATGGTCACGTCGGGCATCCGTGTCGGCAGCGCTGCAGGAACATCGCGCGGATTTGGTGCCGACGAATATCGCCAGATCGCCGCTCTCATGCTCGATACGCTCGCCGCCGCCCGTGACGGAATGCTTGATGCCCGCCAACAGGACATCAATAACCGTGTACGCCAGCTCGTCGCGCGTTTCCCGCTGCCTTATTGAGTGGAAGCGGCGCCGACATGGAAACACTCTCCAAGATTGAGCTTCTGCCCGAGGAAATCGCCCGCTTTGGTAACGATCCGGCAACGACATTCGCGGCAAACCTGAAAACTGTGCAGGCGCGCATTGCGGCCGCCTGTCATCGTTGTGGGCGATCCACGGACGATGTACGTCTTCTCCCCGTCACCAAGACGGTTCCCGCCAATGTCCTGCGGCTCGCCTATGCCGCAGGGATTTCCGATTTCGGAGAAAACAAGCTCCAGGAGGCCCGAGACAAGCTGGCCACCTTGAGCGATTTGCCGATCAACTGGAGCCTCATTGGCCATCTCCAGACGAACAAGGTGAAATATCTGGTTCGGATCGCATCGGAGTTCCATGCACTGGACAGCTTTCGGCTGGCGGAAGAACTAAACCGTCGACTTGATGCCGTGGGGCGCGATCTGGATGTGTACGTTCAGGTCAATACGTCGGGCGAGGAAAGCAAATACGGCTTGCACCCCGATGATCTCATGCCCTTCGTCAATCGCCTGTCCGAATATCCCCGGCTGAAGCCGCGCGGTTTGATGACACTGGCGATCTTCAGCACCGATCATGAGCGGGTACGCACCTGCTTCCGCCTGCTGCGCGATCTGCGGGATCGCGCTGTGTCGGCCCATCCTGGCCTTACGCAGCTTTCCATGGGCATGACAGGAGATTTCGAGATTGCCATTGAGGAAGGTGCGAACGTCGTGAGGGTCGGTCAAGCCATCTTCGGTCCGCGCCCAACCGGCAATGGCTTCTATTGGCCGGACCTTACCCCAACCAGCGATATGCCTGCCACCATCAAGAAACGATGATGAACAGACAGCGAGGGCTACTGGCGCAGGTGTCCGCAGCGCATCTCGTCAGCCATTTTCATATCATGACCCTTCCGGCACTGCTTCCGCTGCTTCCGGTCGCCATGGGCGTAAGTTTCGTCGATCTTGGTATCGCGCTCGGTATTTTCAATATCGTCACGGCCCTGGTTCAAATTCCAATGGGCTACGCTGTGGACCGCCTCGGCGCCCGCAGATTATTACTGTGTGGTCTGGCGCTAGGCAGTGCGAGTTTCGCACTCGTCTTCCTCTATCCCACATTTGAGGTTCTCGTACTCGCCATGGTTTTCGCCGGCATCGCCAATGGCGTCTACCATCCAAGTGATTACGCGCTTCTGTCGCGAGGCATCCACGTCGAACGCATGGGCAGGGCGTTTTCCGTCCACACCTTTGCAGGATTTCTTGGTGGAGCATTGGCGCCGTTCATTTTGATTTCGATCAGTAGCATGTTCGGCATCCGGTGGGCCTTTGCTGTGAGCAGCCTGATCGGACTGACTGCTTTCGTGATGATCGGCCTCAGCGGCCGCAATCTTTGCAGCGATGGTGTTGTAGCCCGAAGTCTCGAGCTCAAATCAAATCCCATTCCGCATCGACCAGCCACAACATTGGCGGTGATGGGGCTGATACTCTTCTTTATGCTGCTCAGCCTAAGCACAGGCGCCATCGAGAAGTTCTCCGTCTCTGCTCTGGTGCAGGGGTTCAATGTGAATTTGTCAACCGCCACCTCGGCGCTCACAGCATTCCTGTTTGCCGAAGCTTTCGGCGTTCTGGCGGGGGGCGTGCTGGCAGATCGCACAAGGCGACATGGGATGGTTGCAGGCATCGTGTTTGGGGTGGCCGCTTTACTTATAATCTTGGTGATCGTTGTGCCGTTGCCAGCCGTGCTTCTGATTCTGACCCTGGCAATGGCCGGTTTTCTTTCCGGGAGCATCGCGCCGTCACGTGACATGCTGGTTCGTGCGGCCGCACAGCCGGGTCACGAGGGACGCATGTTTGGAATCGTATCGACAGGCTTCAATGTCGGCGGCGTCATCGGCCCAATCCTCTTCGGTGATTTTCTCGACAACGGAGCTGCCAGCGCGGTCCTGTGGGCAGCAGCAGGTTTCATGATGATGACGACACTCATCGTACTAATTCAGGAAGCCGGCATGAAACGGAGGCTGCGGCCGATCGGTTAAACCGGCCCATTTCGTGTTTGCCAACCGGATCTCCCGAAGTGACTGCCCGGTTAATACTCCTTTGATGTGCGGGTTTCATCGAAACCGCTTCAATGATCAGAGGAGCATTTATCATGGTTGAGAAGGCTGTATTTTACCACGCTGGCTGCCCGGTTTGCGTCGACGCGGAGGAGCGGTTTGTCGATGCGCTAGACCGTAGCCGTTATGATGTTGAGATAGTCCATCTCGGCACCGCCAAGGACAGGATTGCCGAAGCGCGTGCGGCCGGTATCAAGTCTGTTCCCGCCCTAGTGATCGGCAGCGCCGTATATCACATCAATCATGGCGCTGACCTGTCGGCGGTGGGCTAACTTTTGGCCGCACCCGGATCCCAGGGCATGCTGAGAACCGCAGCCGTCATTCGCCACGTTCACTTCGAAGATCTCGGCACATTCGAAGCTGTTCTGACGGCTTCCGGCTATCGTATTCACTATTATGATCTGGGTATGAGCGAGTTATGGACGCTCGATCCCGTAGCACCAGATCTTTTGGTCGTTCTGGGAGGGCCGGTTGGCGTCTACGAGGCCGATACCTACCCATTCCTGGAAGAAGAACGCCAGCTCGTTAAAAAACGCTTGGCGTCCGGGCGTCCGATACTGGGCATTTGTTTGGGTGCCCAGATGATCGCTGCAGCACTGGGAGCGAAGGTCGTACCGATGGGACACAAGGAGATCGGTTTTTCTTCTCTTGTCCTGACAGAGGCCGGACGAGTTGGGCCGCTTCGGCATCTGGAAGGCGTTTCCGTGCTCCATTGGCACGGAGATGCTTTCGAAATTCCGGATAGGGCATCCTGCCTTGCATCAACCGCATTGTGCGCAACGCAAGGCTTTGCGATCGGGCCGAACATTCTTGGTCTGCAGTTCCATCCAGAGGTGAATGCCTGCGCAGGGATCGAACGCTGGCTGATCGGACATGCCGCGGAACTGGCAGCCGCTTGTATCGATCCTTGTGCTCTTAGGGACGATGCCGTGAGGCAAGGACCGTACTTGCGCGAAGCCGGTCGAAAAATGTTCACCGAATGGCTTCAGGGGACGGAGTGATAGCCCGCCCCCATCTCGAACTATTTCCTAACTTGTCTTATACGATCGGTCGGCGGTTTCACCGTCCAGTCTCGCGAGGATCGTTTCTCCAACGGTAGCGGTTTGACCGACAGCGACGCAAAGCGATGTACCGAGGGGAAGATAGACGTCGAGGCGAGAGCCGAAACGGATTAGGCCGAAGCGATCTCCAACTTCAACGTCATCGCCTTCAGCAACCCAATGTTCTATGCGTCGAGCGATCAACCCTGCAATCTGCACAACGGCCACGGAGCCAAATGGCGTCTCGATAGCAAGAGCGTTACGCTCATTTTGTTCGCTCGCCTTGTCGAGATCGGCGTTGAAAAAACGACCGGGCGTATATGCGATTTGCCGTATCCGCCCAGTTACGGGCGCGCGGTTCACGTGACAATCGAAAATGCTCATGAAAACCGAAACCCGCACCATCGGCGTGGCAGGGAGTGCCAATTCGCGCGGTGGCACAACTTCTGCAATCATGCTGATACGTCCCTCTGCCGGCGATACCACTACGCCATTCTCAACCGGTGTCGTGCGAAGCGGGTTGCGGAAGAAATAGCAGATCCAAACCGTCACGATCACGCCCAGCCAGAACAGCGAAGCCGACACGAAACCGAGCGCTATGGTCGCGAAGATACCGATAGCGATATACGGATAGCCCGCCTTGTGAATCGGCACGATGCCGTGCTTGATCGATGACAGAATACTCATGCTAGCGGCTCCGCATCCAAAAATAGAGGAGAGACCTCCTTGGACATCGCCTGGTCTTTGCCCGTCGGCTGCTTGCCCGCGCCCTCGCGTTTTGTGTCGCGATACAGGTCGGCGGCCATTTTGATCCTGTGCATGGCCTGAGAAATTTCGCTGGGCAGCACCGTCAGCGGGGGCGCGAACCGCACGACATTGTCACGAGCGGGAACTGCCAGAAGGTGCTGCGATCGCAGCAAGGCAACGAATTCGCTCGGCTCACTGCGCATTTGAAGCCCACGAAGCAAGCCCATGCCGCGCACATCCGCAACAATATCCTTGTAGTTTACGAAAATGCGGTTTAACCCGTCGTCGAGCATCTTGCCCATTGTAAACACACGTTTCAGAAAGGCGTCGTCGAGCACTATATCGAGAACGGCGTTGCCAGCGCTCATGGCGAGTGGATTGCCCCCAAAGGTGGTACCATGCGCGCCAGCCGTCATGCCGCTGGCTGCCTTGGTCGTCGCAAGGCACGCGCCCATGGGAAAGCCGCCGCCGATGCCCTTGGCGACTGTTACGATGTCAGGTTGAATGCCGCTCCATTCATGGGCGAAGAACTTGCCGGTCCGCCCGACGCCGGACTGAATTTCATCGAGAATAAGCAAAAGCCCATGCGTGTCGCAGATGGCGCGCAAGCGTTGCAATGTTTCAGGAGCCACTGTGCGCAAACCGCCTTCGCCCTGAATGGGTTCAAGCATGATAGCCGCGGTTTGCGCGGTTATAACCCTCTCAAGCGTCAGCCAGTCATCGAGTGGGACCTGATCGAATCCGTCGATGGCAGGACCGAAACCGTTGAGATAAGGCTCGTAGCCGGTTGCCGAGATCATCGCGAGCGAGCGTCCGTGGAATGCTCCGGCGAAGGTGACGATGCGATAACGTTCGGGCGCACCGGCTGCTGAATGAAAGCGACGCGCCATTTTGACGGCTGCCTCATTTGCCTCGCCGCCGGAATTGGCAAAGAAGACGACATCGGCGAAGGACGCATCGGTCAGGCGCTTGGCCAATCTCTCGCCCCCGGGAATACGCACCAGATTCGAGGTGTGCCAGAGTTTACCCAGCTGGGCTTTCACGGCTTTGACGAGATGCGGATGACCGTGTCCGAGTGAGTTAACGGCAATGCCGGATGCGAAGTCCAGATACCGATCGCCATCCGGCGTGAAGAGCCACGATCCCTTTCCGAACTCGAACGACAGATCGGTCCGCTTGAACACCTGCAAGAGCGGATCAGACATGACCGTATTCCGACGTTCCGCTTCCTATCCTTGCTTCGCGAAATAAAACATTGCCGATTATCACGACACCCTCCTGCAAAATGTAGAGAGTTAGTCTGAAAACGGATCGTCAATCAGAGGCGGATTGGAGAAAAGACCTGGGCCGGTTATGGCTTGAGCACTGTCGGAACCGGCCCAATTAGCCGGAGGGTATCGAGCGAACGAATATGTCAATGGCGCGCGTGATTTCATCTTCGTTGAGGCTGGCGAAGCCCAGTCGGAATGCTTCGGCAGGCTTCACCGTCTCCAAATCGAAGTGAATGCCCGGCATGACTGATAGACCGAGTTTCGCGGCGTTGGCGGCCCATGTCTCGGCGCTGATGCCATTTTTCAGGCGCAGCCAGATTGCCAGACCGCCGGCCGGCAGTGCGAATTGTGCCTTGTCGGCTAGCCGCTCATTAAGCAACCGTGCCATAAAATCGCGTCGCGCAAGATAGATCCTTCGCGCCTTGCGGGCATGGCGCTTGAGAGTTCCATCTTCAATAAGATCCGCAAGCGCGTATTCCAGCGGCAGATCGCCCTGGCGGTCCAGGGCCTCGCGCCGGTCCGCCATCCGCAGCAGGATTTGGGGAGGCGCAACTGCATAACCAAGGCGGATACCTGGAGCCATCAGCTTGGACAAGGAGCCAATATATATGATTGGCAGATCAATTTCCGCCCGCCCTGCAAGTGGCAGGATCGGCCTACCATCGAAACGGTATTCGTTGTCGTAGTCGTCTTCGATGATGATGAGGCCAAACCGCCGCGCGACGTCAAGCAGGCGCAGCCGCCGGGCAACGCCCATCGTCACCGTTGTCGGGTATTGGTGGTGGGGAGTGACATAGACGGCGCGCAAGCGGCCATTGCTTCGCGCGAGTTTCTCCAATGCATCGACATCGATGCCGCCGGCATCGACGGGAACACCGACAACATCGGCGCCTGCCGCGCGAAACGCCGACCACGCGAGAGGATAGCCGGGCCGCTCCACGGCGATGACGGAACCGGAATCGGCCAGCGCCGACGCTGCCAGAAAGAGCGCCATCTGACTGCCGCGCGTCAGAAGGATTTCGGTGGCTGCCGCTGTCAGGCCGCGTTCGCTTCCTAGGTAAGATGACAATGCATCGCGCAACTTGCCGATGCCACGCGGATCGCCATAAGTGCCGCCTAAATTGAAGGAATTGCTGGCTAAAGCGCGGCGGAACGCTTGTGAAAAGGCTGTGGTTGGAACCAGGCGCACATCGGGAGAGCCGTCGGACAAGCGTAGAAGTGCGGGCTCTGTCACTCGGCCGACCACACCGACCGGACCATTTGATCGCACTGCTTTTGGATGCATGGTCACATCGGGTAGATCTGACGCAACAAAGGTGCCGCGCGATGGCTCCGTCACCAACCACCCTTGCATTGCAAGTTCGTGATAGGCAGCGTCGACCGTATTGCGGTTGAGCTTCAGTGTTCGCGAGAGCGCCCGTGTTCCCGGCAGTGGACTACCAGCCTTCAGTCGGCCACGCTCGATCTCCTGAATGATAGTCCTCGCCAAGGCAAGGAACACAGGTTCGCGCGGTTGCGGTTTGACTTCGATCGCGAGCGTGGTTCCTTTACCCATTCGGCATGTCTTCTTTGCCCATTTCAGAATTATTCGATAGTCCAGCATACGACCGGCGTATGGTGAGCTCAACTTGGTATTCACGTAACATTCGGTCGAGATCTATCAGCGCCTCACCGAGCGCGACTACATCGCCGATTGCAGGATCGCACGTCGACAGTCCCCGGTAATTTCGAGAGCTCGCTCCGCGTCGTGCGCAGCCGACAGCATGCTTTGCGCCCATGCTGTCGGATATTGGAGGCCGGACCTGGATTTGAACCAGGCTAAACGGATTTGCAATCCGGCGCGTCACCACTCCGCCATCCGGCCTCACCAGCTATCTCCTAACAACCCAACCGGCTCTTGTTATCAGCCGGGTTGACAAATATTGCTAGGCCGGTGTCATGCTCCCACATCTTCGATTGCGATGATGTGGTGGCTCCCACTCGTGACTCGGACTTCTGCAAAGAAAGAATCCGGCCCATCGAGTTTGCCCAATCCGGTCCTCCTTGGAAGACTGATTAGCAATTACTCATGACAGCGACCGAATATGCTGACCGCGTGCGTCGTACGCGGGTCTTATTTCACTGAACAATAGCTCCAAGCTGTCGGCCATACTTTTATCGGCGAAACGGGTACATGGCCAATGAACGAACTGCTTATCAATTCGCTTCGCAATGGCCCTGACGAAGACGGTAAATTCGGCAAATACGGAGGCCAGTTTGTTTCCGAAACGCTGATGCCGCTTATTCTGGCATTGGCGGACGCTTACGAGGAAGCTCGGCGCGACCCAACATTCGCTACAGAAATGATGGGTTATCTCAAAACATTTGTCGGGCGTCCGTCGCCTCTCTACTTCGCCAAAGGCCTCAGTGATCACTTTGGAGGTGCCAAGGTCTATTTCAAGCGCGAGGACCTCAATCACACGGGTGCACACAAGGTCAACAATGTCCTGGGTCAAATTTTACTCGCTATGCGAATGGGGAAACGCCGCATCATTGCTGAAACTGGCGCCGGTATGCACGGCGTTGCAACGGCCACCCTATGCGCACGCTTCGGCCTCGACTGCATCGTCTACATGGGCGCCGTCGACGTTGAGCGACAGCAGGCGAATGTTGCCAGGATGCGGATACTCGGCGCGCAAATCCGGCCGGTTCATTCCGGTTCCGCCACGCTCAAGGATGCCATGAATGAGGCGCTGCGCGATTGGGTGACGAATGTGAATGACACGTTCTATTGCATCGGCACAGTAGCTGGTCCTCACCCTTATCCGATGATGGTTCGGGATTTCCAGACCGTCATTGGAGTTGAGACTCGGCAACAAATGATGGAAGCGGAAGGCCGTCTTCCCGATGCGTTACTGGCATGCATCGGCGGCGGCTCCAACGCGATTGGCCTTTTCCATCCGTTTCTCGATGACCCTGACGTGGATATTTATGGTGTGGAAGCGGCCGGGCTTGGTCTCGACCTCGCCCATGCGGCCGCCATTACCGGAGGTAGAGCCGGGGTCCTTCACGGAAACCGGACCTATCTCCTCATGGATGAGGACGGCCAGATCGAGGAGGCGCATTCGATTTCGGCGGGCCTCGATTATCCAGGTGTCGGCCCCGAACACGCCTGGCTGCATGATGTCGGGCGCGTCAGCTTCCTCTCGGCGACGGACAAGGAAGCGATCGAAGCGTTCCATCTGTGCTCGCGGATAGAAGGCATCATACCGGCCCTCGAATCCGCACATGCGCTGGCCCGTCTTGCCGATGTCGCTGGTGGCCGGCCGAAAGACCAGATTGTCGTCGTCAATATATCCGGGCGCGGTGACAAGGATCTCTCATGCGTATTCGAGCAAGAACAACCGGAACTAAACGGCCAACATTCATCGTCTGATCAAGAACAGGACTGACCAGTGCTTACACCATTTATAGACATCGTTTCACAGCGCCGGGAAATCGGCCCCGCCATTGACGCGGCCATTCTGTCCGTCACGGAAAGTGGCCAGTTCATCATGGGGCCGGCAGTCTTTGCTTTCGAAGCGGAACTCGCCAAATTCGGGCAGGCAGGCTTCGCCTTGTCCTGCTCCAACGGCACCGACGCATTGACGCTCCTGATGAGGGCCTGGGGCATCGGGCCCGGCGATGCGGTATTGTGTCCCTCATTCACGTTCGCTTCGACAGCCGAGACCGTCGCCCTTACCGGTGCGTCTCCGGTTTTCGTGGATATCCTGCCCGATACCCTGACGATCGATCCCGGCCATTTGGTGAAAACAATTGAGGATCTCAAGCGCGATGCATCTTCCAAACCCAAAGCGATCATTGCCGTCGACCTGTTTGGGCAATCGGCGAACTATCCGATCCTCAGGTCGATTGCCGATACCTATGATTTGAAGCTGGTGGCCGATTCCGCTCAGGCCTTCGGGTGCACCTTGCATGAGCGTCACCCTATCTATTGGGCAGATGCCACGACGCTCAGCTTCTTCCCCGCAAAACCGCTGGGCTGTTATGGCGACGGTGGGGCTATTCTGGTGAAGGATGAGGAACTGCATGACCACCTGACATCGCTTCGCGTGCACGGTCAGGCGACAGCTAGAGATGTCGAGAACTCCGGATTTGCTTATGATCCCAAATACCTGAACCTCCGACTGGGCATAACTGGCCGACTGGATACGATCCAGGCAGCAGTCCTCCTGGAAAAGCTTAAGATTTTCGACAAGGAAATCGAACTGAGAAACCACGTCGCTGACCGCTACGACCGTGGCCTCGTCGGTGCGGCCGTGAAACTGCACAAGGTGATCGAGGGCGGGCGTTCGGTATGGGCGCAATACACGATCGAGCACTCGGACCGTGATGCCCTGGCGGCACATCTGAAATCGCTCAGCATCCCGACCGCGATCTACTACCCGGTTCCGCTGCACCGGCAACCGGCATATGCCGCGTACCGGTCTGGTCCGGGGGGCTTGCCGGTATCGGAAGCGAAGGCCCGTAGCGTCATCAGCCTGCCGATGGGGCCTTATCTCGATGCCGGTATCCAAGACCAGATCATCGGCGCGGTCCGTGAGTTCCGCTGAAGGCCAAACAATGAGCAGATTCTGGAGCCCCTTCGTCGCGACCCTGGTTCCTTACATTCCTGGGGAACAGCCCAAAGGGCGCAAATACATCAAACTCAACACCAACGAAAATCCCTATGGGCCGTCCCCGCGGGCGCTCGCCGCAATTCGGGATGCCGTTGGTGATGATCTAAGGCTTTATCCTGACCCGACCGCGGCAAGCCTGAGCGGCGCCATTGCGCAGACCCTCGGGTTGTCAGCCGACAGCATCTTCGTGGGCAATGGTTCGGACGAAATATTGGCCCACACCTTCAACGCCTTCTTCCGCGATAAAGGGCCGGTGCTGTTTCCCGATGTGACCTACATCTTCTATTCGACCTATTGCCGTCTCTACGAGATTCCCTTCAGGCCGGTACCGGTGGACGATGGATTCCGCATCGATCCGGGCGACTATGATGATTCCAGGAGCGGCATCGTGATCGCCAATCCCAACGCTCCGACCGGTATCGCCATGCCTCTGGATGCGGTCGAGCAGATCGTGCGCCGAAATCCGGATGCCGTGGTGGTGATCGATGAGGCCTATGTCGATTTTGGCATGAATAGCGCGGTCACGCTGGTTCCCCGCTATGACAATCTTCTTGTCGTGCAGACATTTTCGAAATCGCGCAGCCTTGCCGGGCTGCGAGTCGGTTTCGCGGTGGGTCAGCCGCATTTGATCGAGGCGCTGCGCCGGATCAAGGACAGCTTCAATTCTTACCCATTGGACCGGCTTGCGCTTGCCGGCGCTGTCGCGGCCTGGTCCGATCAGGAGTGGTTCGATTTCACGCGAAAGCGCGTAATGAGCGAGCGTGACAGGACCGCCGCCGCAATGGTGGGACTAGGGTTCGACGTCTTGCCCTCTGTCACGAATTTCCTGTTCGCCTCCCATCCGAACATCCCCGCCGAAAAAATGGCTTCCGGCTTGCGTGTCTTGGGCATACTGGTTCGGCATTTCCCAGAACCCCGGACACAAAACCGACTGCGAATTTCTATCGGCACTCCAGACGAGTGCGATACATTTCTTGGCGCTACGGACAGCATTATTAACCGGTAGTAAATTACGCCATATCACCGGTAATTTTAGCCGAGCAGTGATTTGACCGCTCTCTGCGATCAGGTTCCTCGTTGTTGCCTCAACTGCGACGATGCCGATCCGACCTGCACGACGCCAGCGAAATCGCTGAGATGCCACCGCGCTGTCGGGTTCTCGAACGGAAGGCTGAAAGCAAAGTATTCACCTGGGTGGTCGTGGTGGAAGGGCCAAGAAGAAAGCGCCCTCCCGCGAGTAGGTCGATGCCGGCGGGCTGATAGCGAATTTGCAGGCTTGTCCGGCCAGCCAACCGCCATTAAACTTCGGGTTCGTCACTTGTGCGATGTTCCCGAAAATCAGATCGAAGAACAGGAAATCACGAGCCAGATGACGGGAAAGTCGAGTGCACCGGATTTACGCGCCATAGCTGTGTAATCCGCCAATGTCGGGACGGGGCTAAAGGGATAGCTTCAAGCTGCGCGATAAAACCGAAGGTCAGCCGGTTTGGCCGGATGCGGGTATGGGAAGTGTGCTGGGAGAGATCGCTGCCCATATCGTCACTCTGCTCCTTGCATCACGGTAGCTGTCCGGCCTCTGTTAGCCGGACGCCGCGTACGTGACGCTCGAATAGGAGGATGCCAAGGTCCTCTTCCAGCGCCTTTACGCGGGCGCTGACGCTGGATTGCGCCACGCCCAGCGCATTAGCGGCATGGCGGAAGTTCAGATATTCGGCAACGGCGAACGTCTGGATCAGGGACGCCAAGAGGATGCGCGAGCCTAACTTGGTCGGCATCCCTCATTAGCGATCGATGATCGGTGCTGATTTCCGCCGTCGCATGTACTACCCGGCCTCGCGCGTTACCTTCGCGACAGTCGCGGGGCGGATGAGCAAGAAAGCGAGCACGGCCGCTGCTGCCGCTAACGCTGCCGCCCAGAGTGACAGATCAGAGATTGCCGAGGCGAGTGTTGCCATGGCCGTATCGACCGCACCCGCCGGGTCGCTGCCAATATCAGAAGCCGCTGCCACTACGTCGCCAGAAGCCACACGCTCGACAAAGGTGCGGTCATATTGTGAGAGACCGTGCGTGAGGTTGGCGCTGAAGATCGCGCCCAGCCCAGCGATGCCAATGCCAAAACCGAGCTGGCGCATAGTGTTGTTAATACCCGACGCCATGCCGCTGCGTTCCGGCGCAACCACGCTGATCGCGACATTCGACAGCTCGCCATTGATGAGGCCCGCGCCGATGCCGGTGGCGATCATCCCCACATAGAGGGCCGTAACGCCGTATTGATCGACGAGGCTTAGCGTAAAGCCGCCCCCTGCAATGACGAGCAGGCCGAAGGACAGAAACAGCCTCGGCGAGATGACAACCGCCAGTCGGGCGCTGACCGGGCCCATGACGAGCAGCGGCACCGCCATGACCACCAACGCCAATCCGGTCTGAGACGGGCTATAGCCGAGCACGCCCTGAATGTAGATCGGCAGATAGACCAGTAGTGTAAAGAAGGCGGCCGCGATTGCGATAGCGACGATGGACGCGCCCGTGAAGGTCGGATTGGCGAATAGCGACAGGTCGAACATCGGGCGCGACCGACGAAGCTGCACGCGGATGAAGATCGCGAGCAGAGCCGCGGACACGATGAGAAGCGCGATAAGGGCGGGGCTGGTCCAGCCGAGGTTGTTGCCTTCGATCAAGGCATACATCAGCAGCAGGAACATGCCCGTGAAGCTGCCGAGGCCGATCCAGTCGATTGCGCCCGACTGTGGATCACGCGATTCCCCCGCACTCCAATGGCTGAGCCAGAGCAGCGGCAGGCAGACCGGCAGGTTGACGAAGAAAATCCAGCGCCAGCCGAGATTGTCGGTGAGCAGGCCACCGGCGAGTGGGCCGAGCGCCGAACCCGCGCCGACTACCACGCCCCAAATCGCGAAAGCCCGCACGCGCTCCTTGCCGTGGAAAACCTGCACGAGCAACGCGAGGCCCGCGCTCAACATAAACGCCGATCCGGTGCCGGCGACGGCGCGCCCGACGATCAATAACAACGGGTCATTCGCGATACCGCACACCAGCGATGCGGCGATGAACATCCAGAGGCCGACATTGAAGATGCGTTTGCGCCCGAAGCGGTCCGCCAGCGCGCCACCGGTCAGTACCAGTGCGGCAAAGGTCAGCACATAGGCGTTCAGCACCCATTGCAGCTCTGCGAAGCTCGCTCCGGTCGCGCGCTGGATTTGCGGCAGGGAAACAGTGACGACCGTCGTTGCGAGCGGTTCGAGGAAGCTTGCGATACAAACGGCCAGAAGCAGCCAGTATCGGCGGTTATGAAGGAAGGTGGTCATTAGATCTCTTTCGGATTCGAGCTCGATCCGACAGAGCCTATTAGGGAAATTTCTGTATATTAAGTGACGATATCTCCCTTCATTGGGGAAAATAAGTGTGCAATAAATGAAATCATGAACCTTGATCGTATGGGTGACATCATAGCTTTCATCCGCACGGCGGATGCGCGCAGCTTCACGGTGGCGGCCGAACAGCTTGGCCTGTCGCGTTCGGCCGTGGGCAAGCGCATCGTGCGGCTGGAAGAACGCTTGGGCTTGCGCCTTCTGCATCGCACGACGCGCAGCGTCAGCCTGTCGGACGAAGGCGCGGCCTTCTACGACCGATGCCAGAGGATCCTCGCCGATCTCGATGAAGTCGAAGCGGTGATGGCGACCCGTAAGGAAGAACCACGCGGGCGGCTTCGGCTCGATGTGCCGGTTTCTTTCGGTCGACTGCATGTTCTGCCAGTCCTGCACCGTTTCATGGCGGAATGGCCGGAACTGGTGGTCAATGTTAGCTTCAACGACCGCTATGTCGATCTGATCGAGGAAGGCATCGATCTTGCCATTCGGATCGGCGGGGCGGATGATAGCCGCCTGATGACAAGGGCGCTTGCTCCACAGCGGCTCGTCACCTGCGCGACGCCTGCCTATCTCGAAGCTCATGGAACGCCCGCGAGCCTCGATGATCTAGCGGGCCACAGCTGCCTTGCCTACATTCATGGCGGTCGTCCGGCAGAGTGGCGGTTCACCGTTGATGGTGTGCTGCGTTTGTTTCCAGTCCATGGCCGTTTCTGCGCCGGCAATGCGGAGGCCCTGCGCGACGGTGTCCTGGCTGGTTATGGCATCGGCCAGCTTGCGACCTTCCTCATTGGTGACGATCTGCGTGCTGGTCGGCTCATCCCCCTCCTGAGAGGCCACGCGATAGAGGGCGAGCCAATCCGGGTCGTCTATCCGTCGCCGCGCCACTTGTCGCCTAAGGTGCGTCGTTTCATCGACCTGATTGCAGAAAGCTGGTCGCCGTTGCCGGATTGGGACAAAGCCTTTTGAGATCGCGTAGTTAATCATCAGGCTGCCCGAGCTTGCCGACATGACGCAATGCCACGGCTGAGAGGAACGCGAGAACGACGACGCTTACGGCACTAACGGCGGATGCATCGTTGAAGCCCTTAATAAATGCCGCCTGCGCTTGCTCGATCAGCCCTGCCGGTAGTTCCGACTGCACGGCCAGCGCCGCCCACAGGCTATCGCTGAGAGCATTGTGTGTTGCCTCGCTCAGGCCTTCGGGTGCGCTAAGGGCAATCATATGACGATAGACGGCGGAGCTGATGCTACCAAGCACGGCGATGCCGAGCGAGATGCCAAGATCCTGAACGGTTTCAGTCATGGCGGAGGCCGAACCCGCTTTTTCAGGTGGGGCGGAACCGACAACGAGGTCAGTGCCCAGCGCCGCGATTGTGCCGTTGCCGAGATAGGCGAGTGCTAGTCCTGCCACCGCCAAAGCCACACCGGACGACGTATCACTGCCGATGATCCCCAGAAGAATATAGCCGAGCGCTGATAGAACGAGCGAAGCGGCGACAACGTAACCGGGCCGGATGTGGCGGGCGATCAGAGGCGCGGTGACACCACCCGCGATCATTACCAACGCAGCAAGGCCCATCCAAAGACCGGCGCCGAACGGGGAATAGCCCGCAACAAGCTGGAGATACTGCGCGACAAGCAGCATGGCTCCACCAACGGCGATCAGACCCACAAGCAAGACGATCAGGGCCACCGAGAAGGCCTTGTTGGCGAACAGCGATAAGTCGAGCAGCGGATCGACCAGCCGCCGCTGCCGCCTGACAAAGAGAACAGCGAAGACCAGTCCTACGATGATGGCGATGAATGCATCCACCGCGATGCCATGCTTGGCGATTTGCTTGATGCCGTAGATGACCGGCAACATCAACGCGAGGGATAGTGCGACGCTCGGTAGGTCCAGCCGCTCACTGTTCGGGGCGCGGTATTCCGGCAGGAGGATGGGAGACAGGATAAGCAGCAGTCCGACTATAGGCACCGCGATGAGAAACGCCGCGCCCCACCAGAACAATTCCAGCAGGAAGCCGCCCACGACAGGCCCCAGCGCATAGCCGACACCGAACATGGTAGCCCATATGCCGAAACCGAGTGCGCGCTGTTGCGGGTCTTTGAAGATATTGCTGATGAGCGCGAGTGTCGAAGGCATGAGCGTCGCTGCCGATATGCCGAGCATAGCGCGGGCAGCGATCAGCATGATCGCACTCGTTGAGAAGGCAGCGAATACGGAAGCGATGGCGAAGGCGGTCGCGCCTATCATCAGTAGCTTACGCCGACCAATGCGGTCGCCGAGTGTGCCCATAGTGATGAGGAAGCCGGCGATCATGAAGCCATAGGCGTCCATGATCCAAAGCGCCTGGGTGCTGGTGGGCTGCAAATCCGCCGCGAGAGCCGGCAATGTGAGGTGCAGAAGCGTCAGATCCAGGCCGAGCAAAACGGTGGGCAAGGAGAGCAGCGCCAGTCCCATCCACTCACGCGGGCCGGCTTTGGAGACAAGCGATGAAGGATCATCCGTTAGTGCCGGGGTTTTGGGTACTTTGGTCTCGTGCTGTGAACTCATCATCGTCTCCTTGCCAGAGACGGATGATTGAGTCAGAATAAAAACTGTTACAATATTAGAAATTATCCTATTACCGAAAGTAACGCCTTGTCCACCCGAACCCTTGCACGCACGCGAAGCGATCTTTCCGAATTCCTCACCCGACACAGGGCAAAGCTCACGCCCGCCGAAGTAGGGCTTCCGATCACCGGTGGTCGCCGCACGTCGGGGCTACGCCGTGAGGAAGTGGCAGGGCTCGCTGGCGTCGGGCTCACTTGGTATACGTGGTTCGAGCAAGGCCGCGACATTCAGGTCTCGGAGAGCTTTCTGCTCAAGGTAGCGAAGGCGCTCCGCCTGGACGACTCGGAATGCAGCCGCTTGTTCCTTTTGGCGCACCGTCGTCCTCCGCCCCCGGAGGCCTATCAGTGGCCGTCCGTGAAGCCGCTGATCCAGCAGATGCTTGATGATCTGACGGTTCGTCCAGCCTATGTGCTGAACCTTCGATGGGACGTGATCGCGTGGAATGCCGCGGCCGATGACCTGTTCGGCTTTTCCGGTCAGGAGCAAACGGATCGTAACGTCATGCGGATAGTTTTCGCGGATCCCGATATGCGTCGTCGCCTGCCAGCGTGGCGAGAAGATGCTCCGAAATTGCTCGCGCAGTTTCGTGCCGACCTGACCACCGCCCCGGATGATCCCGCCATGCTCGCGTTAGTTGACGAACTTAAAATGGTGTCGCCTGACTTTCGTCGCTGGTTCGAGCAACCCGAGATGGAGAGCTACAGCCGGGGAATCGAGGCTCTTCTTGACCATGCTGACGTTCGATACAACTTCGACCACGAGATGCTGATCGTGGACGAGCATCGCCATCTAAAGATGATCGTCTATTTCGGATCATCGGATCGCCGCCTCATCGCTGGGTGAACGCGAGCTGCGCCGCGAGGCCGGCGAAAGCTGCCGCGAAGCCGCGCCGCATCCAGACCTGCACGGGGGAGCTAGAGATGACATGCCGTCGGACAGCAGCAGCGAAGGCTCCATAAGCAGCGAAGATCACGAAGGTCAGCGCCATGAACACGAGGCTCAATTCCAGCATCGTGGTCACGGGTGCTGCATCGTCGGGCCGGACGAATTGCGGCAGGAAGGCAAAGAAGAAGATCGAGAGCTTGGGGTTCAACAGGTTGATGAGGATCGCCGAGACGATCACCTGCCGGACGCTCTTGCCGCTTGTCTCATCGTTCAGACTCAGCATTCCGCGATCACGGAACATCGCCCATGCCATGTAGAGCAGATAGGCGACACCGAGATATTTGAGAATCTGGAAAGCCAGCGCGCTCGTGTGCAGCAGGGCGGCAAGCCCGCTGATCACGGCCAGCATATGCGGCACGATGCCGAGCGTGCAGCTGAAGGCGGCAACGAGGCTTGCACGCTCACCGCCCGAAAGACCCGCTGCCACCGTGTAGATCGCGCCGGTTCCCGGCGACGCGACAATGACCAGAGAGGTCAAGAGAAATTCCAGCGTCATTGGGGTTCCACTCCTGTCGCCGCAGCGGCGGGCCAGATCGCGGCCAGCGCGCCGGCGAGCGATGCCATGACGGCCGCAACATCGGTGTCGGCTGTCTCATGCAGGGCTTCGATCACGATCAGGGCTTGCGTGGTTTCCGGGCGAACGGCGGACCAGCCGCTTTGCCGGTTGGTCCAGCGGCGCGCATGGGCGCGGCCATCATCATCGGCGAAGATGACTTCGCCGGGTTCGGGATGCTCGATCTCGCCGCCGAAGGTTTCGTAGGTCTCATTGCCGCGGGCGAGCCGCACAGTCATCATGTCGGTGATCCTGCTCGTATCGAACACCGCGACCGGAATGGCGAAGGTGAGAGAGGCGGCATTGCACAGGTCGATCAGCGGATGAAGCGCGGGAAGTGCCCCTTCCTTGCGGTAGCGTCGCAGCAGAGCCTCCGACGCGCAACGGTATTGCGTGGGCTTAAATCCCATCGCGGAGAAGGCGCGCCGCCAAGCCTGTATCTCGGGGAACTCCCCCTCGCTGGCAGCGGCAAGCCGCTGGTCAGCGATTGCGTTTAGTCGGGCGATCTCGGCTGATGGATCGGCCGTCGCGTTGACCCCATCGACAAGGAGCGTGCGGGAGCGAAGTTGCGGAAAGCGGGATTGGATCTCGGGGGCGTAGCGAAACTGTATAGGCATACTCTTGGCTCGGATGTTTTCGGACCATATGCCGGGAGTCGCCACGCGCCGTCTTGAAGGAAATTGCAGGTCAGTTCATCGCGGCCGCATAGACGCCGGGAGACATGCCGTAAGTGCGGACGAAAAGCCGCGTCATGTGGCTCTGGTCCGCGAAGCCGGCAGCCTGCGCCGCATCGGCGAGGGACGTGCCACCCGCAATCATCTTGCGCGCCTTCTGCAGCCTGCGCTGGACAAGATAGGCGTGCGGCGTGAGGCCAGTCATCTTCGAGAAGCCCCGCAGAAGCTGGAACTGGCTGACGCCGCCAATGGCTGCCAGCTCGCCAAGCGACAGCGGCGCGGCGGGATCGTCGTCGATGCGCGCGCGGGCCTGTTCGATTGCCATGGGCGCTCCGGCCTGTTCCCGGTTTCGGCGTTCGACAAGCCGCGCAAGCAGCAGCAGCAAAGTTTCCCCGCCCTCGATCTCGCTATGGCCGCCGTACGGATCAGTCATCGCGCGAAAGAGCGACAGAAAATACTTGGCGGTAGTCGCATCGCGTATCGCCGGATGCGCAAGCTCGGCTTTATCGGTGCCGCTGTCTGTAAAAGTGAGAAACGTATCAGCCAATGCCCCCGGATCGAAATAAAGCATCCGCCAAGACCGGCCGTTCTCGCTCAACGGCAAGCCGTCATGCACCTCGCCGGGCTTGACTGTAATCACATCACCGGCTTCCGCCTCCACGATGCCGCGTCCACTCATGGACTTCTGCGCGCCGCGCAGAATGACACCAATGCCGAACTGGTCGTGGGTGTGGCGGCCAAACGCATGCGAGGTGTCGGCCGATACCGCGTCCACGCCGCTCATCCCGCAACGAATTATATTGAACCATCCCTTTGCCATTGCGCTGATACTACATCACAACGGCAACTCTAGGCATGTGACACTCTGTGACTGGTCTCTAGATAGCGAGTCCCCTTTGCCGTCCCAACTGCCACGACACCGATCCGCCCTGCACGACGCCCGCGACCTCGCGGCCGAGCTGGCGTTCGATAACCGGCCTCCACGGAACAAGCGTGAACTCATGACTGTTTTCCACTACGGCGAACTTGCCGCTGGATAGCTGCACGGTGCCGGTGAACTTGCCGCTGACGTTCTCGCCGTCTGTGGCGGCGCGGAAAGGCAGCCCCTTGCCCTCGGCCATCTCCGAGCCGACTCGGGAAATCTCGCGCTCGCGCAAGGTGGCGAAAAGGTTGCGCCTGTAGAAGATGCGGCCGTTCCGTGCTCGGGTGGCATCGTCCTGTTCGATGTGATACTCGCGGCGCTGGTCCATCGCCTCACGCACCTGCTGGCCGAAGCCAGCGGGGGCAAGGTCGGCGACTTCGCCGTGGATCAGCCGCCGGTCCAGCCAGGTCGCGCCGTCCGATCCGATCTGCCTGTCCAGATCGACCGGGGAAAGGACGCGAACGCTGGCCTGCCGGTCGCGGCCGGCGTCGTATTCGGCGGCCCGGCTCTCGAAGTTGTCGGGGATACTCCATTGGTCGGCGTCGATCCGCTCGACGATCCCGGCTCTGCGCAATGCCTCCAGCCGCCGGACATGGGCATCGACATAGCCCTCATAGTCGCCGCCCGGAACGCGGCCCTCGAATTTCGCCTGCTCCAGATGACGGCTCGGCCGATAGATACCGTCTTCGGCGATGGCCGTGATGCTGCGGTCGGATGGGCGGGCCGCCACCTCGGCCGGGCCGATCTGGACGACGCTGCCGATGCGGGCGTCCTCCAGCCGCTCGGGCGCGATGCCGGCGATGTGGTGGGTGCGGCCGTCGATCCCGTCCACCACGATTGTCAGGTTCTCCCCCAACTCGTCGGACAGGTGCTTGTCCACGACGCGGCCGACGATGGGCGTCTCGGGCGCTCCATCATGGATTTGGAAGGTCATGGGATCGCGCTCGCCGCCCTGCGGGCCGAGCGCCTTCTGCATGGTGCGGATAATGTCGCCACGCTCGCCTAGCTCGCGCAGGGCTGGCTCCATGTCCTTACTCAATTCCCAAACGGCGGGCGCGTGCTCGGTCGCCAGTCCCATCTTCTCCAGCTTGCCGAGACGGCGCAGGCGTAGCGTCCGCTCGAACTGCCACCTCGGCTCTGCCGGTTCATGGCGCAAGTCGAGGAAACGGGCATCGGCTTCCTCGGCTATGGCGCGGTCGATCCGGGTGAAGCGGTCCTGGTCGATTTCGGCGGACAGCTTGCGGGTCTGCTCGATCTCGGTGACGGGGCCGAGTTCCAGACTGGCAAGCTCGCTGGCGCGCTCGCGCAGGCCGGCGGAAAGGTAATCGCCGTTGATGACCAGATCCCCGCCCGTATCGTCGCGGCCGTTGACGATGACATGCACATGGGGATGGCCGGTGTTGTAGTGGTTCACAGCAACCCAATCGAGTTTCGTGCCGAGGTCGGCTTCCACCTGTTTCATGAAATCGCGGGTGTAGGCCGTGAGGTCCGATAGCTCCGCGCCATCCTCGGGCGAGACGATGAACCTGAATTGGTGGCGGTCGTCCTTGCCGCGATCAAGGAAGGCATCGCCATCGGCGCGGTCCTCGGTCGCCGAATAGAGCCGGCCGCGCTCGCCGTCGCGTGACGTGCCGTCGCGCTGGACATAGCGCAGATGCGCGCGGGCGCGGCCGCCTTTCCATGCGGCCCTGACGCTGCGCTGCTTGACGATCACGCGGCGACTGCTCGGCTGTAGATGATGCCAATGGCCGGAGATGTTACGGGCGCGCACGAAGCTCGCGCCCCGGCCACGCTTCACGCCCTTTCCGCTGGCGACCACGGCACGGGAACGGCCCGGCGATGACGGCATGGAAGGATCGCGGGAGGCTGCTGCCTGATGCTGCCGGGTGATCTTCCTGACCTGCGTGAAAAAGCTCTTGGTCTTGCCGGCCTTGGGCGTGTCGGATCGGATGCGGCCGGGCTTCGGTCGGAAGCGGTTTTCGTCGTCGGCGCTCATAGGGGCGGCTCCAGCCAAAACCGTCGAAAACAGGCTGATATGGGCCTATGGTGCCGCTCGAAACCCTGCAAAGTCAAGGCTTTGCGCGAAATCGCGGCACGCGGCCCCTCAAAACCATGGTGCCGGAACTGGCCACCTAACCAGTGTGCAGACAACAATAATTTCCAGAAGCGGCCCGATATGGTGCCGTCTTCTTTAATCTTGCCCTCCGCCTTCTCCGCCCTTTTTGCCCTTCCTGCCGGGAATACAGCCAGGCGACCCCTTGTCTGACTGCACACCGGAAGCGGACCGAAGCAATGTCGAGACGCCATGCTCATGGCGCATCTCCATTGCTCGCGCTGGCTACGAATATGCCGCCGTCCTGCGGCTCCTGATCGACGGAAACGCGCATAGAAACGGTTGCGCGGACGTCGTTCGAAGACTGATTGGCTGCCGCCGAATTGCCGCTGGATTGCGCAACGAAGAGCGGAGCTTCGCGCCAATCCGGCGGTGGAGGCGGCACGATCGTCGGCACATCAGGCGCAGTCGCACTGCCGAAAACAGGTGCGAGCATGGCGACATAGGCACGTGTTTCTGCGGGCAAAGTGCGGCCTGTCGCCAGATGCTCGTCATAGCGACCGGGACCGGCATTGTAGGCGGCAAGCATGGCCGCGACATCACCATAGCGGTCCCACATCTCGCGCAGATACGCTGTACCTGCGAGGATGTTGTCGCGCGGATCGTAAGGATCGCGCCCGAGGTCATGGCGGCTTCGCAGGCCCGCCCAGGTATCGGGCATGACCTGCATCAGTCCCATTGCACCCGCCGATGAGAGGGCGCGCACATCGCCCGCGCTCTCGACGCGCATCACGGCAACAATCCAATGCTCGGGAATACCGAAGCGTTGGGCTCCTTCCGTAATGAAGGCCGCATAAGGATGAGTTGCTGCGCGCGTTGTGGGCGGCGGCGACTGTGCCGCTGACTGTGCTGTCGCACAGCCGAGCGACAGCAGGGCCGTGAAGTGAAGAAGGGCGCGGGATCGCATGATCTCAATCCCGATCTTCAAGGGGCCGCGGGCGGCTCCAGTGTAGTGACCATGACGAGCCTGTGTCGTCATCGCGGAACAGATTGGCGCGAATCGGCTGCGGCAAGGCGGGATCGTCGAGCAGCACGGAGAGATATTCGCCAGCCTTTTCGCCGGTGCGTTTCCATGCAGCGCCGACCTCGGGGCCGTCATCAGCACCGTGATGGACACGGTAGTCCGGCGCATTTTCGGCGTCTGAATGCTCCGCGGGCAGGATGCTTAGTTCGCGGTAAAGCGTCAACGTGTGAACGCGCCCTGAAAAGCCACTTTCATCCCGCGTGAACAATCCGATCTGTGGCATGGTATGTCTCCTATGTTTGTGGGTTGGGCGTGAGATCAATGCGTGGCCGCCCGCCACTCGTAGCGGCCATCACCTTCCTCATCGGTCCAGAGCGGGAGCGCCCGGCCGATGACCGAATTGGCGGGAACAGGTCCGAAGTAACGGCCGTCGAGGCTGTCCCGGATGTCCCAATTCATGAGGAAGAGTTCACCGTCGCCAATGATGCGGCAGCCCTGCCAGACCGGCAGATCGCGACCTATGCGGTCGCGCTCCAGTGCGTCCCCGATCTCGACATTATCGACGGTAATGGTTGCACCGTTGCGGCAGACGCGCTGTCCTGGCAGGCCGAGGACGCGCTTCAGCAGCGGTACGCCACGTCCGATATAGCCACGCTCGACCATGAACCGCTCTAGCGGCTCAGACGGCATAATGGCGACCAGTTCGGTAAGTTCGAGCGCATCGGCGTGAGCAACTGTGTAGAAGCCAATGGGCGCGCTGGCGGTTGCATTCCAGATCAGCCGGGTTGGCAGATCGGCAACAGCCGTGCCGACCAGCGTACCGACGGCCAGCATGGACACGGCGAGGTTATGACGGCGGTTCATGGTGCGATCCTCCGACGGCTGACCCACGCGGCATGGCGCTCCGGGGTGTAAGGCGCGGGTATCGGCCAGTTCGTTGAGGATCAGCGAACCGCCGATGGTCTACGCGAGGACCGCCAGAAGGCCGGTGCCCGCCGATGGTTCCAGAACCCTGTCATCAGGTGTGATCGCAGCAGCCGTCAGAGCGGCAAGACCGAGGGGAATCGGCGTCGAAAACTGCTGGAAGTTCTGGCTTTCCTCGGAACGCCGGGTCTGCGTGGGCAACAGTCCTGCGATCTTTGCCAGCACGGAAAGCCGTGCAGCCGGAGACGCGGCTTTACGGAAAAGCGCCTTTCCGTATTTGCGTAAGAAAAAGACGGTAGCGACTTCGCACGCCTCATAGGCCAGCTTCCAGTCCCAGACGCCGGTGGTGTCGGATGCGCCGAAGGCCGTTTCCATCGCACCGCGCAAGGTGGCAGCATCGACGCGCTGGCCGCGTTCGAGATGGGGGAGCAGATGATTGGCCGCAGCCAGGATGGCGGGCGCAGCTGCCAGCGGCGTGACCGGATCGGCCACGGGAAACACCATGTTCATGTCGGAAACCTCAGGAGAGCGGGAAGGACAAGCCCGGACAGCGCTCTCTCTCGACCACCCGGACTTAACCCCTTCCGGCCCATCTCTGACTCTCGAAGCGCATCATGAAAAAAGCGCCCCGACCGGACGGTGGGGCGCTTGGCAGTGTCTTCTCGGGATCAACCGAAGCGGCGACCGGCTTCGGTGAACGTGTATTCGTTGGCGGCGATGGTTTCATCGACCGCTTGGTCCGAGGACAGATAATCATATTCGCGCTCAAGCTGGCGGTAGAGCCAGCGGGCCAGATCGCGCAGCGCCTCGATGATCGTCTCCTCGGCATCCTCGGTCATGTCCTGCCCGGTGGGGCTGTGTCGCTCGACCGAGACCGCCATGCAGTATTCGTGATAATAATAGCCGCGATGGCTGGCCTCTGCGCGAAGCTGATGGAAGTTACGGCGCTGGATCGCCTGAAGGGCATCGGCGATGCGGTGCAGTTCGGTGTCCTGCGGGGCGTATTCCCGGATCAGGCGCGGCGCATGTTTGTGGTAGGAGTACCAGGATTCAAAGCAAGCACCGTCACCTTGTGACCAGAAGCCCCGGAACCAGAGCAGGGGTCTTGCCGCGTGCCGCCTCCCATCAAGCGGATGGTGCGGGTCTTGAGGTTCAGCCCGAGGATTTCCGCAATGCGCTGGAAATCTTCATAGACAGCATCGTACCAGTCATAGTCTAAGCCGCCCTCACGATACCAGGCGCGGGCCTTATCCTTCGCCGCATCGGACAATTCGCCCAAGCGATAGACGGTGGTTTCGATGATCTCAGGCATTGGGATCTCTCCCTTCGAGAACCGAGGAAAGCCAGCCATCGGTGTCGATCCAGTCCACCGTCTCGCCGGTGGCGAGATCGAGGACATGCGCGCCGCCGCCGAAGCCATCCAGGAGGGGTCGAGAGCAACTGTTTGCCCATTGCAGTCCCCATAATCCGGTCAGGCCGAGGGTCGCCGCGCAGTGTATGACGAACCGGATGACATGCTCGGGGTCGCCGGTATCATCGTCACGTATCTAGAGCTGCGTACCGTCATGCTCAGGTTGGATCGAGAGCAGGAAGCTGTTTGTGGGTTCATGTTCGGCACTGCTTCCGTCCGACAAGGCTTTATGGAGATCGACGGCACGGACGGCATTCTCATGCGTCCCGACATTGAGCAGGCAGGAAAAGTGGGTGTGGTAATCGGCCATATCAGCCTCCTGAAACAAGAAAGCCCGGCATGGCACCGGGCGGAATCACGGGGATGGGCAACGGTCACGCGGCCTGTGGCAGGCGGAGCAGATCAGCCGCGGCATCGCGCCAGAAGGGATCGACCAACCGGGCTTCCAGTGCAGCGGCACGGTAACGCAGCGCGCGGGCCTCGGTTGATGCCGCTGCGCAGAATGCCATACCGCGCAGGCGGCTGGCCTCGGTCACGACCCTGCGTGCCTCGGCATCGGAGGCGACCGGCTGCTGCCAGAGGATAATACCGGCGCGGATTTCACCGGCGAGGACCAGGCGCTGATCACGGTCCTGAATGAGCATGATGCGCGGCTGAAAAGACGGGAAGCTGTCTGGTCCCGTGCAAATATCGCCGCGCGACAGGCGCAAGGCCGCGGCCTGTATGGCTTCTTCCGGTGACGGGCATTCGCCAAGCGGGATCACGCGGTCAAAGCTGTTCGCCACGTCACTGGCGTCATAGCTGGCGACGCCAAGGCATGAGATGCGCAGCGGCAGCTTTTGCGCCCGATAAAGCGCGGGCAGAACATCGACAGCCAAAATCTGACCGATGGAACGGAAGGTTTCGGAACGGGCAAAGGTCATCGGAAGCACTCCATGACGGGCGCCGGTGAGCCTCTCTCTCCAGCCCTCAACCCGTCACAGCCGAACGGCCCGCACTCTTCCTCTCTGACCGGGCTTGTTCCCGGTTCCGCTGCCGACGATGGGGGACCATCGTGAGGCACTGAAGGCCCGAAATGCGGGTCTCCGCGCTCGGGCCATCGGGGATGAGGCGCTTTCGCGCCTTACTCCCACGGGTCCAGCTCCAGCTTCACCATGTCGTCGTCGCCGTCGAACTCGGCGGCCGGGCAAGCGGCGTGGGTGCCGTCTCCGGCCTGGAACACAACGATCGAAACCATCAGCGTGGTGGCGAGGCTGGCGGCGAAGGCGGTGGCATCTGCATAGGACATGGGTTCCGGCTCCTGTCTTTGGAGGCGGGGGACCATCCCCCGCGCGACAGGCGCCCGAAGTGTCTGACCGGATCTGCAATCACCCGAGGGCGTTCGGACTTTTTCCGAATCCCCGAGGGCGGCACGCGCGCGTAAGCCGACCCCTTTGGGGTTGAATGTCAAAGAGACGGATCGGACCAAGGTTTGCGAATGGAAGCGGTGGTGGTTTTTCGCATCTGACTGGATGCCGGATACCTGTCGCAGATGCTCTGCCGCGCCAGCCTTGCCACCATGTTGGCATCAGGATCGTGTTCCCTTCAGGCCGGAGACGGCACCCACGCCGCTTGTCCTGATGCGGACGGCGGATTGGACCCGTCTGGTGCAGCCCCCATCCTCACGGCCCGACACCCTGCGGTCGGGTTTTCAACTCCAAAGCCCATCGGCAATTTCGCGGGCAATCATCGCACGCGCTTTCATCATCAGATCGTCGCCCGAAGTGTCGATATGACCATAGAAGCGCGCACGGCCGCCATGGGCGGTCCATTCGGCGTAGCGGCAATGCTCGCGTGCATCGAGGCGGAAAACGCGCATGTCTTCGGCCCAATGGGGTTTAGGTTCCACGACAACGGTGATGCCGTCGCGGGTTTCCTCCCAGGGCAGTGTCCGCGCCGTTGGATGGTTTTCCCGATCTTGGGTAAATATCTCATTGGTGGTCAGCATGATGCACCTCCGCTGGCACTGCGCGGAGCGAGAACGCTCGGATCGGTGGGAGCGTGGTCGCCGACTTCGACGTCACAGAGCTGTATCGAGAAAAATTCCTCTCCGCTCTCCAGCATTCGGTCGAAATACTTCTCTCCGATCTCCCCATCCGGCGGGGGATCGTCGTCATAGGCATTGCTCCACCATTCCTTGGCAATGCCTGTACGCCAGTTCAAAGCCCGATCTCTGGCGAGAAATACACGGACATCCGTACCGTGCGGATGATCATAGATGGCGACATGAACCGACTTTCGGCTGCCCTGGTGGTTCGGAGCCTTGGCGTTGTGCTGCATGATTTTGTCTCCTTAAACAAAAATGGCCCGGCGGAGTGCCGGGCCTTGCCGTGGAAGTGCAAAGAGGACGGGGCGACCGAAGCCGCCCGGAATGAGTGCTATTCAGCAGCGACCATATGCTGTTCTTCCTCGTCGTCAGCCGGGTCGTCCTCACCATCGCCGGAAAGGAAATCGGGCAGATCGTCGACTTCCGCCGCAGCGCCCGATGTCGGATCGACTTCGATACCATCGTCCAGCATGCGCAGCGGCTCAGGCAGCCAGCCGGTCTCGGTCAGCAGGCGTTCGGCTTCCTTGGCCATGTCGCCCTTCTTGAGGTGTCCGATCAGCTCGGCGGCCCGATCACCGGCCCCTTCGCGCACGGCTTCGAGGATACGCGGCTTGGTCACGCGGCCGAGATAATTGCCAACCGTCGGCTGCCAGCCCACGGCCACCATGTCGAGGCCAGTTGAACGGGCCAGCCGGTCAGCCTGCGACAGGCGGATGTCCAGCCCGCGCTGACTGACGCCCGTGCCGCTATAGGGGTTGGGCTTTTCATAGAGCGCGTTGACACCGAAGCTGACGCAATGGGCGAGCAGATCCATGCGCGACCCATCGTCCAGATCGGTCAGCCAATCCCAGAGGGCGGCATCGTCTGCCGGGACATGATCGCCCCAGCACTCGTGCCGGTCTGCGATGGCCTTGGCCGACGCGCTATCGCGCAGATCCTCGGCCTGTGCGGGCAGATGGACCTCCCGGACCTGTGCTTCGAGGCATCCCTTGCTGGAATGCGGTATGAAGCAATCCATGACCAGCCGGTGGAGCAGTGCCGTCATGGCGACATGCGGGTTCACCGCCACCGCATCCCGCAGCGCCAGCGTGCGATGCGCTGTCAACTCGCTGACCAGGCGATCGGGCAGCGGCTTGATGGTGTCGGCCTCGTCTTCTTCCTCCGGTTCGGTCGATTTGCCGCCAAGCGTGATAACCGCGCGCATGCTGTTCACCGCCGATTCCGCCGGCTGGAGCACCTCGCCGGTTTCCGGGTCAACGATCTCTGCTTCCGGTTCCGCAGGCGTTTCATCCTCGGCGCGAACATAGCCGCGCTCGACCAGCAATGCGCCATCGGCGTCGATGCTGACGAAGACGCCTGCCATGCTGATCTGGTCCGGGTCGAAGGTCATCGGACGGTGCTCGAAGGTTTCCAGCGCCTGTTCGATCTCCCCGAGGCGGGCGTCGATCTCGTCAGGCAGTTCGTCCGCCTCACCATATTCGGCTTCAAGCCGATCATATTCGTCGCGCAGAGCCTCGCGGGTGGCGCGTTCCTCGTCGCTCAGATCGACCTTGGTGCCGACAATCTGGCGAAGGCCATGATCGTGACCATAGGGAAAGGTGATGGCGACCTCGACCCATTTCCAGCCCTCGGCGGCTATAGCTTCGGCCTCGGCCTTCAGCTTTTCGCCCACCAGCCGGTCGAGCAGCACCGGATCTTGCAGCCAGCCGCCATCGTCCTGCTGGAAGAGATCGCGCAAGACGCAGCCCCCAGCCTCCTCATAGGCGGCAATGCCGACAAACACTGCCCGCTTGTCGGCGGCGCGGACCGTGGTTTCGGTCAGCAGGCGGCGGATGTGGTAGGGTTCCTTCTGCCAGCCATCCTTGATCGCTTCCCAGACCTGCTCCTGACGGGCATGGTCAGAACTGACGCTGAAGGCCATGAGCTGTTCCAGCGTCATGCCGTCCTCGGCATAGACGTCAAGCAATGCCGGTGAGACGGAAACCAGACGCAAGCGCTGCTTCACTACCTTGGCATCCACAAAGAAGGCGGCGGCGATGGCCTCCTCGGTCATGCCCTTCTCGCGCATGGCCTGGAAGGCGCGGAACTGGTCGAGCGGATGCAACGGTGCGCGCTCGATATTCTCGGCGAGCGATACCTCGTCGATCAGCACATCGGCGCTGGCCTCCGACACAACGCACGGGACCGGCGCGACCTTGGCGAGGCGCTTCTGCTTGACCAGCAGCTCCAGCGCTCGGAAACGGCGACCGCCGGCGGGCACCTCGAACATGCCGGTTTCCCTGCCCTCGGCATCCACGACCGGGCGGACATGCAGGGACTGTATGAGGCCGCGACGGGCGATAGACTCGGCCAGTTCCTCGACCGAGATCCCGGCCTTGACGCGCCGGACGTTGGACTGGCTGAGAACCAGCTTGTTGAAGGGAATGTCGCGCGAAGACGAAAGGGTGATCTTCTGAACGGCAGTGGCCATGTTAGTGACTCCATGACGGACGCCGGTGAGCCTCTCTCTCCGGCTATCAGCCCGTCACGAAGCGAAGCGCCGCCCTCTTCCTCTGAAGAGAGCGACGCCAGCCGCAGGACCTGAAACCCGGAAATCAGGCACTCCGGTTTTCTGTATCGGCGGATGTAAAGGAAAAACCCGCGCCGACGCGGTAGAGCAGACGCTCGGCGGCGCGGATGCTGCCGGTCTCACGGGCGGCCTCGGCCCAGACCGAGATCGGGAAATCCCCGTTGAACAGCAGATCGCACTCGATGCCCATGCCGAAGGGCAGCCGGACTGACTGCATCTCGCCAAGGCTCCACAACCCCAGTTCGGGATAACCGAGATCGGCCAGACCGAACATGATGTCGCCATCCTCATCCAGTTCGGTGGCGAGCCAAACGCCTTCACCGAGAGGGTTGAAGAATTTCACGACCGGGATGTGATCCTGATCGCGCTGACGACCATTGGCCAGCAGGCGGTCGCGCTGTGTGCCGGTCAGGAGGATCATGCCGCAGCCCTTCGGACGGTTACGCCAGCATCCGGCTCCCGGGCGCCCTCGGCCGGCAGATGCGATAGCAGCCAGTCCGCCGCCTTGCTGGCCTGCGAGGCTGCGCGGACAATGGCGCGGGAATCCTCGCGCATGACCTCCAGCCACGACCCGATGTAATCGGCATGGCGAACGGTCGGCACGATCCCGAGCGCGGCGCAGCTGAAGGCCGAGGTCTGCTCGGCAATCATTTCCTCGAAGGCGTATTTCTTCGAGCCGAACGAGCCGGTCAGATCGCGGTCGAGACGGCTGTGATGGCCGCTGGCGTGACCCAGCTCGTGCAGGGCCGTCCGGTGCCAGTTGATCGGCTCGAAATAGGCTTGCGGAGGCGGCACCTGCACATAGTCGAGCGACGGCATATAGAAGGCGCGATTACCACCGATACGGAAGTCGATGCCGGTGGCTCGGATCAGCGCCTCGACCCGAGGTTCGATTAGGCCCGGCGGCGGTGGCGGCGCGACTGCCGTGATCTCATCGGGCAGGCCATCGCATTGCGCGGCGTTAAAGACCGTGAACCGCTTCAGGAACGGAATGGCATGCGCATCCTCACCCGTCTCGCGGGCACGGCGCTTTTCGTCCTCAGGGGTGAAACGGTCGGCATAAACGACGGTGCTGCCGCGTTCGCCCTTCCTGACATTTCCGCCAAGCGAAAGCGCCTGGCGGAAAGTCAGCCACGCCTGACCCGGGAAGCCGTGCTGGATGACAGCGCCCCAGAGGATGAGAATATTGATACCGGAATAGGTCCGCCCGGTTGAAGCATTTCTCGGCAGGCCCAGCGGGGCGGTATCCGGCGACGCACCCCAGGGCTGGACCCAGGGCAGACGTCCTTGCTCCAGCTCGGCGATGATTTTGTTGGTGATGTCGTCGTAAAGGTTGCTGCGCGCGCCACCGTCAGCGGGGCTACGATCCTGTCTGGCCATCGGGATGATCTCCGCGACGGGCGCCGGAAGCCTCTCTTCCAGCCCTCAACCCGTCACGGAAATGCCGTCCACACTCTCACTCTGAAGGGGGCGTTGCGGGGTCTCCCCGCAGAAGGGGGTGCGTCGGCAACGCCAGTGCTGACCGGGGGGAAGGCTTTCCCCGCCATGACAGAGTGCAGCAACCTGCTGCACAAAGCGATTTAAGCAGAACGCTCACCCACCACGATCATGGGCGCCGACGGCCACAATGTCCGCAACGTCGCAAAGGCGGTATGAGCAATAGCCTCGGCCAATTCGTCACGATCATTTCCCATCAGGCAGCACACCGCGTTGATACGATCCTGAACCGAAGGGTGCGTGTCGGACGCTGCCCAACTGTCTTTCGCAAGAAGGGTCAGCGAGAACAGGGCGAAATAAATCGCCATCTCCCGCTTGCGGCGGACAAGGACAGGATCATCGCCGCTTTCATCGGAATAGCGCCGTGCATGCTCCAGAATGAACAGGGTCGCAAATTCATCGCAGGAGAATTCCTCCCGATGTCGCGCCTCCTGTGTGTCGCCATGGACACTCGCACTCGTGCCTTCCCGCTGGTGCCGGATGTGCCGGACCTCATGCAGCAAGGCCCAGGCCACCGCAATGATAGACAGTTCTGAGGCTGCCCGTCCTTGAGGATCTTCGTTCTTGTCCGGCAGTGTCCCGGGTTCGGGAACGCCATCCGGCAAAGGGGCTTCGTCCGACTGATCGTTCTGAAGGGCAGCGTCAAATGCCGCGATTAGTTCCTGAAACCGGGCCAGATCCACCGTAGGGAAGTCCTCGCTCTCCGCAACGGCCCTGTGGCCCTCCCAGGCGGCGAAAGCGCCGATCCAGAAGGACCGCACGACGCGGTGATTGAACCGGATGTAGCGATAGCTACCGGCGTCCATGATAAGCCGACCATCTTCGTGGTCATCAGGAAGGAGCCGAAACACTAGGTCGAGGTCTTCCCAGATTGAAGAAAGCTCGTCCGCCCGTTCCGGCACGGAACCGATGAATAGGTTTCGGATTGCTTGCTGTACGATTTCATCCTGTCGAACCGCGTTGGTCATGGGATGTCCATCCTTCATTGTTACCGCCATTGCGGGCCATCATCGTTGTAAGATCAGGAAATGTGCGAGGACGGCCGCGCAACGGGCAGGCCTCTGCGTAGATCGTGGCGAGCCTGACCTTTTCGGCATCGAGGTTCGGCCAGGCTGAGAGGATGCGCTCCGGCGAATGGCCGGCGACCTCGGCGCCAGCCGGGAGGAAGGTTTTCCCTCCACAAAGCCGTTTTTCTGTAGTGCCTGAAAACCGTCAAATCGATCGACGCATTTCATCTTTCCAGTCTGACGCGCAGACGCCGCGCACGCTCGCGAAATGCTTCTTCACCGCCTTCAAGAATATCGCACACCGATTTGCGGATATCTGCGTTTTCCAGGCCGCCTGCCTTGTAAGTGATGGGCGGCAAGCCGCCGATCTGATGCGGGCCAACCTCTGCGACAATGATCTGATCCGCGTCGGTGTTGATAACAAGGTTCGCGTTGTGGGTGACCATGATGACCTGCCGTTTGGATTTGGCGGCAATGAACAGTGAGACGAGTTCATCGAAGACAGACTTAGGATCGAGGTTTTCCTCTGGCTGGTCGATGATAAGTGGCCGGTCGTCTGCGTCGTCCAGAGCGAGGTACAGAAGTAAAAGCACAATCCCCCTCGTCCCAGGCGAGAGTTTACGGATATCGATGCCGTCATAGACAATCTCATAGCGTACCGAGATATGGTCAGTCGCAAACAGCCAGTGGGCAAACTCCTTGAGCCAGGCACGAAACTCAGCCTGCTGCGTTTGAGCAATGGGCGCGTGTCCGATCAAGTCTCGCAGGTACGTTGAGATGAACGCGGCCATCGCGGCTTGCACGTCCGCAGCCGTCCCATGCTCCCAAGCCGGCTTGAGCGCAGTATTGGCCAACTGAATCAGCGATCCACGGCCATTGAAGGGACCGGCCTTTCTGCGGTCGAGAAGTTTCTCTTCCGCAGTCGTTCCCCAGGCTTCGACATCAACTATACGGCGCACGGAAAAGCCGAGTTTTTGCAAGGTTCCTGATGAGGCTGCCAGACGGCTCATAAGCGGCGCGTAGAGACTGGCGAGCGCCGTCTGTTCATTGATGATGGCTTCGAACACACGGCCATAAGCCGCATCACGTTCGGTTTGCAGGTCTTTCTTGCGGGTCGCGGCACCCTGCGCATCGGTGAGACGGGCTTGCAGGTTCTGGAGAGCGGTGTTTTCCTGACCAATGCGGAGTGAAAGCGCAGAATATTGATCCCGCACCAGTTTGTCTGCGCTGACCAAGGCTTCGAGCCGCGTCATCTCGGCTTGAAGGACGTTGAGTGTAAGCGTGGCAAGATCGGCGCTGTCGGCTATGGGTGGCGTGGGAATGCCCGGTGGCAGGGGCGGACCATTGAGAGCAGCAATCTGCTGATCGGCCCATGTGATATAGCCCGCCAGACTCTTGTCGACATCGCCTTGATACACCAGCAGGAATTCGTCCCACTGTTGATCGTTCATATGGCCCTGCTGATGGCGTTCCCTGGCCTGCCGCAACAATTCGGGCGCCTTGGTAGCTCGGGTACTTTTCACCTCATCTTGTAGGGCGAGGAAGGTCCGCCTCTGATTGCCGAATCCCTGGATCTTACCGCGTACGGCCTGCACCGCCTGACTGAGTTGCGTGTGCCGTTGTGCCTGAGCTTCTGTGCCTTTGACGACGAGTTTGGCGAGATCTTCATTGTAGCTTTTAATCAAGCCGGTTTTCTGGGTCACCTGTGCAGTCAGAGTCGCGACAGAACTTTCCTTTTCCAGTTCCGTAGCGATGCGATCGGAAATGTCGGCGATAGCTTCGGCTTCTCGCTCACGGGCATGCTGGAAGCGACTTGTGCTATGGCTGCGCAACTCGGCGAAGTCGATCGCACCGTCCCGCTGATCGTCGGAGTGGGATTCGAAAATCACTCGTTCGATCTCGGCGATCAGACCGTCAGAGAAGCCGCCGGAAGAGCAGAGCTCTTCCACGAATTGCTGCGACAGATATCGGGCGCGCGGAAAGGATAGATGATTGTTAGCGTCCCGACCATCGAGCGCGCGCGTGACGGCGGCGCCACCACCCCAGGTCAACGTGGCCGTCGCATCGCCGACCAGCTTGTGGGCGCGGACAAGGAAGGAGGGACTAGCATTCTCGCTGGCGCTCCATCCAGATGGCGTGATGGCATCACATCCAGCAGCAATCATATCAGCGAGGGCTGTTTTTCCGGAACCGCGAGCCCCGATGATCGCTACCAGGCCGGGGTTGAGAGGGATTTCGGGAGTCGCAGCCCAATCTGCATCGGCGATGGAGATGTGCGAAATGACTTGCGAGGGCATAGCGGTTCGCGGCGGTTCCGTTCCGACGTAAGCGCGACCTTCGGGATCGATGCAGGCTTGACGCAGTGCATCGAACTCGAGACCGCCCTTGATCCAAGAGAAGCGCTCTTCCACCGGCTGCCCGACGGTTTTTTGGTCATGTGCGTCGCTGCCATGCAGACTGGCTTACAACCGTCATAGTCCTCGCGTAGTTTCTCAACACTGACGCCCCTCTTGCCGAACCAGAATTCGCGCTGTGCGGGGCTGCTTGAGAAGATGATGTGAGCGAACCGCTCGATCTCCTGGCGCATCGTCGCATCGGCCGCCTGCCGTAACCCCGACGTTCCATCTCCCGCTGCGCCAGCCACTGCGACCAAAATGTTGGCCTTCGCCCAGTCGCTGTCTCGTAGCACCTGGCGCAATTGAACGAAGTTGACCTTGAACTGCGTGGCACCGTGGCGCAGAGCCGCACCATCGTCGATGATGGTGGTGTCGGCGCGCTTGCCAAGCGCAATCAGGTCGTTGCGAGTACAGTTATAGGTGTCGCCATGCGCCTGGAACTGCAATCGTTGGAGAATGCGATGCAGTTCGGCCAAATGATCAGAATCTTCCGGACTGACTAGCAGGTGCACATTGACGAAGCCGGTCTTGGCGGCGATGTCGAGCCGCAGTTCGACATTTGGAAAGATGAGCTGGACGTTGGGCAAGCGCCCCGCCTGCTTGCGTCGCAACACCTCCTCATACGTGTCAGTAACATAGTAGTCGGTGACAGCTATGGCACCGATTGCGGGCGTGCAGCTTTCCAGAGATGTTAGATAGGTCTCCCAGGGATCGCCACCGCCGAACTGATTGTTCAGGATTGTCCCCGGTGCATGGATGTGTGGCTCCCAACGCCGCCACTGCGAACCTCTGCCGATCATTGCCCCTCCGCGTGTGTCGGCAGAAATAGATGGTCTATGCTCTGTCCGAATTCGTGTGATTCAAGAGATGTTTAACATCCGCAAGTTGTTTTGTAAAAAATCTTCCCATCAGATTTGTTGTTATTCTTCATCGAGATTTTCAAAAGCCTCAAAAATTGCGAGCGATCGCCGGGGAAGCGAGGCACCAAGTTCGTCTGTGTCGAGCGTGTATTTCCGGAGGTGAAACGTGCCGGGTACTTCGCGCATCTCGAAAAAGCGCACGGGGCGGTCCCGGTTTGCCAGAGCCTGAACGACTGTAAATTTGACGCTTGATTTGCAGCGAATGCCAAAGACGACTTCTTCGAGTTCCAGCGGTGAATCCTGTGCTCCGCGTTTACCGATCAGACGCCATTCCCGCTCATAACGCCAACTCGCAGCCTTGCGGAGTAGGACGGCTTCGTCGACGCGCTGTCGTGCGGCGCTGTCGTTCTCCATCATAGCCACATCGCTGGCCAGCACCTTGCGACTGCCTCCATAGCGGATCTTGTTGAGGTCGGCTTCCGCTCCGGCCGGAACGGAGTAGCCAGCACAAATCCCGTTATGCTGATCGCCATAGTGGCTCCACATCAACGGGCATGTGGCCCGGGATCCGAACGAAACGATGCCACGGTCATAGCGGCGAAGCAGTTCTTCTTCGAGATACTGACGCAGCAGCGATTTCAGGGGATCGGCGATCTCGTAGCTGGGATCGGTTGCGTGATAGCGGATTTCGTCAAGCAGCCGAGCGGCATCCTTCTGGCTATGCCGCGCGATATGATCGATGGTTTTGGGGCCACGATATTTGAGGGATTTCGCCGCAGCCTGCATCTCGGCGAGGATACGCTGCTCGCGCAGACGGCTTAGAACCTGCTCAAGCTGATCGTTGGGGAGGTTAGCATCGAGAGTTGGGCGGCAGTCGAGGGGGTCGTTGAAGTCACCGGGGTCTGAATAATACAGCTCGTCCGCGACCAGCATATCCAGCAGGCGATAGCTGAAACCGCGATATTTATACAGTATTCGCGGCAGATTGTTACCATCAGCCATATCAAGCCAGCTCCTTAGTTTTTTATTTTCGCCATAGAAATTTATAGCACTATCTAATCTTTATAAATATTTCTGATCGAATTCCGCAAGTATGCGTTTACCTAACTGCGGCTCGGGCCGCCGCCAAAGAATATTTACCTGAGCAACTTTGGACTGGGCGATAGGAAGCTTCACGCCGTCGCAGTTCGAAAGGCGACAGGACCACGCCCCTCCCGCGACGCCCCCTCCCTTTCCTACGCTACGGTATCCTATTCACCGCACAGCGGTGCCGGAAGCCTTTTCAGACGTGACATTTCGCGCTTCCATCCTCCGAGCCCCTTTCCGGGCATGGGATATTGGAGACAATGGCGGTCAAACGGAACAGGATCAATATTGAGGTTACAGCCTCGACCGGACCGGAAACGAACCGGAATGATCCTGCGCGCAAAGACGCGGCCTTGATGTCGCTGGCTCGCCTGATCGGTCGCCAGATTGCCCGCGAACAGTTCGATCGTAAACTGGCAGCGGAGCGCAAAGCACAACGCCACCTGCGTAGCTGACTTGCAAATTCCTTTGCATTTATACGTGTAATACGTACTATATCAGCAGCCTATTCTCCTGGAGTCTGCGATGCCAACCACAACCTCCCTCGAATTTCAGCGCAAGTTCGGACAGTATCTGAACGAGTCTCACCGTGAGCCGGTAGAGATCACGCGACATGGCCGTCGCGAGTTTGTGCTGATGTCGGCCGCCCAATATGACGAACTACTGTCAGCGGCGCAGCGCAGCAGCAAAGCCGTCGAAGCCGCCTCCGACCCTGAACCGAATTAACCTCTCCCCTTGACACGGAGCTTGAAAGGACTGGCGATATGACCCGCGTTGCGCTTTATGCCAGATATTCTTCCGACAATCAGCGCGAGGCGTCGATCGAGGACCAGTTGCGCATCTGCCGCGAGCAGGCGAAGCGCGAACAGTGGAAGATCGTCGGAACCTACAAGGATGCGGGCATCTCCGGCGCGAGTATGATCCTGCGCCCCGGCATTCAGTCGCTCCTGCAGGACGCGCAGGCAGGCCAGTTCGACATCGTGCTGGCAGAAGCGCTCGACCGCATCAGTCGAGACCAGGCTGACGTCGCTACCTTCTATAAGCGCCTCAAATTCGCCGGCGTTCCGATTGTCACGCTGTCCGAGGGCGAGATCAGCCAGCTTCATGTCGGCCTCAAGGGCACGATGAACGCGCTGTTCCTAAAAGACCTTGCCGCCAAAACCCATCGCGGCATCCGTGGCCGCGTCGAGGACGGCAAGTCAGGCGGCGGCCTGTGCTTTGGCTATAATGTCATCAAGCAGCTCGACGCGCGCGGCGATCCCATTCGCGGGGACCGGGAGATCAACGAAGCCGAGGCGAATGTTGTCCGGCGCATATTCCGCGAGTTCGCCGCCGGCGTCGGCCCACGCACAATCGCCCGCACCTTGAACGAGGAAGGTATCCCCGGTCCGGCTGGCAAGCTCTAGAGCGACACCACCATCCGGGGCCATGTGAAGCGCGGCACGGGGTTGGTGAACAATGAACTCTATATCGGTCGTCTGATCTGGAACCGGCTTCGCTACATCAAAGATCCATCGACCGGAAAGCGCGTCTCACGCCTGAACCCGGAATCGGAATGGATCATCAAGGATGTCCCGGAGCTGCGTATTGTCGATGACGAACTTTGGCATTCGGTCCGTCTCCGGCAGGACGAGATCGCCGAGAAGTTTGCCAACGTCACCGAAGCCGTGCGCAAGCACCACAAAAAGAACCGCCTGAACGGCACACGTCGGCCGAAGTCCCTTCTGTCCGGCCTGGTGTTCTGCGGCTGCTGCGGAGGCCCTACTCGCTTCGCGGCGCGGATCGGTTCGCTTGCTCGAACCACATCAGCAAGGGCGCCTGTTCAAACAGCCGCACGATCCCGCGCGAGGATCTGGAAGCCCGCGTGCTCTCCGGCCTGAAGGACCGGATGATGGCGCCGGAGATCGTTGAGGAGGCGATGCGTGCCTATGCGGAGGAGACCAACCGGCTGAACCGGGAACGCCGGTCCAGCGGTGATACCTGGAAAGCGGAACTGGTAAAGATCGATAATAGATCCGCGGCATCATGGAGGCAATCAAGGCTGGCATGTTCCATGAGAGCATGAAGGCAGAGATGAACACGCTTGAGGCACGCAAGACCGAACTGAACCGCCTGCTGGCCGACGCGCCAGAGGACACACCAGACATTCTGCCGAGCGCCTCGGCGATCTATGCGAAGAAGGTTTCGGCCCTGACGAAGGCGCTCAACCGCAAGGGAGAGCGGCAGGAAGCGGCGGAGGCTTTACGACTGCTAATCTACAGGATCGTGCTGACGCCGGGGCCAGAACGGGGCGAAGTTTTCGCAACACTGCACGGAGAACTAGCAACAATCCTCGAATGGACTGAGCATCAAGCCATTGGAAAGATTGGCAAAACGCCAAAACCCCGCTGCGTGGGCAACGGGGTTTTGGATCGTTGGTTGCGGGGGCAGGATTTGAACCTGCGGCCTTCAGGTTATGAGCCTGACGAGCTACCGGGCTGCTCCACCCCGCGCTATTAGTTGCGAACCTTATTGGCCCGGGAGCGAAGTCAGGCGTAGCCTGATGAGG
>NZ_JBVPGS010000038.1:0-275194 GCF_055816855.1 Ochrobactrum sp. PL_is483 | reverse complement strand
CCCAACTCTTTCAACCAACTCCAAGGACGCATCAGCCTGCCGCTTGCGGCGCCGCCGCCCTCGTTGTGGCGCCATATAGACCCCACCAAGCAAAACTGTCAACGACCAATCATAACTTTTTTCAAAATTTCTTTCCACAGGCCAACAAACAAAATAAGCCGCTCAGGGCGGCTCATTCCAAAAACAGAAGGTTAAGGGTGCGACGCGCTATTCAGGTTCGTATTCGCGTATACCGTCATCCTTGGCAAACAAGACGCATGCGCCCTGGGAGCCACGGGGATCATATGCATAACCCTTGCCAGCAAGCGCTTGCGTGATATCCCGGATACCCGCCAAGCCATAAAGATGATCGTGCAGTTCGAGGAAGATACGCTCCACGCCTGTCAAATCCGCTTTTTGGAGCAGATCGCACTCAGCACCTTCAATATCCATGACCAAGACATTGATACTGTAACGAGCAATGAATTCATCAATGTTGGCCGAGGACAGCTCTATGACATGTTCATATGGCCCTTGGTTCTCATCCATGGATGACATCCACAGGTCGCGCCGTACATAAAAACGGAACGAGCAAGGCTCCCCCGCAGTGAGAATACCTTGCGAGAGGACGACGTTGTCGAGATCATTAGCATCAATGACACGTCGGGCGAGCGCCGCAGTGGACGGATTAGCCTCGAACGCCCAAACTGTCACGTCTGAGATCTTGGCGATGATAGACGTGATGATCCCAATGCCCGATCCAAGCTCAAGGACACGATCTCCCGGCTTCACCGCCTTGAAAATCGACCGTGCTTCCTTGGCTTCATAGCTGCCGCTCGTCAAAGCCCGCCAAATAACCGGCGAAACCTCGTCTGACGTAATCGGTACGTGTATCCCGTGTACTTCCAGCAATTCCTAAGCCCCAATTCCCCAGCATCAGAACATTATGTTCGAACGAACAGATTGCGATGCGATTAAGTATGAGCATAAACTGATTTGCGTCTTTGAAGCCAGTTCCATGCGAAGCTATCATTCACGATGTGAAACCAGGTCGACTGGCTTCACGTGCTGCCGACCGCGACCGTGAAGATGCCTGAGCTTTGATGCCGGCATCGGCTTGCCTATCAGGTAACCTTGGACCTGATCGCATCCCAACCGTTTGAGGCATTCGAACTGCTCCTCGGTTTCGATGCCTTCCGCAATTGTTATCATTCTGAGGCTGCGCCCTACCCCGGTTACTAGTTCGACAATCGCAAGTGCATCTGGTCGGGTTGTCACATCGCGCACGAAAGTGCGATCAATCTTGATCTTGTCAAAGGGGAAGCCGCTGAGACTGCCAAGCGATGAATAGCCCGTTCCGAAATCGTCCATCGCGATCTGGATGCCGAGTGCTTTCAACTGGCGTAGCGTACTCAAGGTCTGCTCGTTTTTATCCAGCAAAACTGATTCCGTGATTTCAAGTTCCAGCCTATTCGCGCCAAGTCCGCTTTTCTCCAGCGCATCAATGACGCTCTGAATAAGGTTCAGACTGCGAAACTGAACGGGAGAGAGATTGACGGCGATCTTGAGCGGCTTGTTCCAATGGGCAGCTTCCAGACAGGCAGTCTTCAGCACCCAGTCTCCAAGAGCATGAATAAAGCCGATCTTTTCGGCAACGGGGATAAAGTCGACGGGCGAAACAGAACCTCGGATCGGGTGGGTCCAGCGGAGCAAGGCCTCATAACCGCATATCTCCCGTGTTATGGTGCAAGCCTGCGGCTGATAATAAACTTCCATCTCACCGTTCTCCAACGCTTTCTGAAGATCGGCTTCGATTGACTTCTTTTCCCGCAAACGTGTTTGCATCTGCGTCTCGAACACACTTGCATGGCCAGGCCCGAGCGCCTTTGCTTCGTAAAGCGCAAGATCGGCATGCTTGAAAAGCTCTTCCGTATCCGGCTCGCCCTGAGAGATTGCGACACCGACACAAGTTCCAATTTTTATCTCCAGCTCGCCTACATGATAAGGCTGGCTGATGGCTTTCATCAGGCGGTCTGCAAGCTCCAGGGCTGCTTCACCCCGCAGCCCTGTCGAAAGGAGAGCAAATTCGTCTCCCCCCAACCGACATACCATATCGCCCCGTTCGCCGAGCTTGGTGAGGCGCCCGGCGACCGCCTGCAGCAATGCATCCCCGACATCGTGCCCAAGTGTGTCGTTGACGTCTTTGAAGCCATCGAGATCCAGAAGAAGAATAATCGCCGATGGACCGCCAGATTGCGCAGCCTCAAGCCTTTTTTGCAAATCCTGCCGGAAGAGAACGCGATTGGGCAAACCGGTCAAAGCATCATGATGAGCATCGTGCTCGAGCCGGAAATTCTGAGATTGAAGTTCACCTGTCGCCAGCCGGAGGTCGCTCGTCAGGCGTTGCATGCTGCCATGCGCCCGATCAAGCAGCTTGTTATGGCGAAGCAGAAGAATAACCAGCACCACGCCGCAAAGTATGAGGCCAGCCGCTAAACCGGTGTAAATGAGATGTAACTGGCGAACTTCGGCCTGTGCGGCATCGATAAGCCCTACGTCATATTCGACGGCCGTTGATGCAAGCGCTGTCATCGGTCCATCAAGTATACTCATTGATTGCAGAATCGTTTTGATGCCGTCTACATCCAACTTGTCCAGCTGACTATCAAGCGCATGCAGAACATCGCTTAGTTTCAAAAACAAAACGCGATGTTCCGGGTCGTCCTGAATGAAAGATCGCAGATTGCCCTGTTGCAGCAATTCCAGCCGACCCAACATGATATCAAGACGAAGCCGTAATTCGTCGCGGCTTTCTTCGTTCATATTCAGGGCATACCCAGCCAGAACGTGCTCGAGCCGCATATATTCAGACACCGTCTGCCCTATGGCCCAGGAGTCGTTATAACGGGAGAATTTCTGAAGCGCAGTCTGTCGTTCGGCAATGACATAGGCGATATACGCCGTCGCCACTACAAAACAACAGATAATGACGCCTAGAATCCGTCTCACACTTGCCTCTATTCAACTATCAGCTTGGCAACTTGCCAGGCAGAACGTGTGTAATAGGTCTGAGTTTGGAGCTGTGGGTCGCTGTCATAAGGGTAGATTATAAACAATGGTCCTTTGTCGCGAACCGGCATGTAATTCCCATCCCGCTTCATGGCAAGAATGACATTGAATCTTTTGAAGTCGTCCAACGGCAACGAGCTGACGTAATCGTTCAAAGCAACAGCGGTCACCTTCGTTCCCTTCGCGCCGACAAGCGACATAAGCTTGTCCATCGATACGCCTTCGAAACGTACGCGACCGTCATACCAGGGATTTGCCGTTTCCACGGTCACCAATCCAACTGATTCCAGCATGTCCCGATCAAATTGGGCCGTATCGCCAACATTCGTATTCGAGATTTTGCCGGATATGACGAGAATTGGTTTACCCGTCGGCTTCGCCAGGGGGTCGGCGGCTGCCCCGGACAACCAGGCGAGGGGCAAGACCAGACAGAAAAGGGCCCGGATGAGTTTCATTGCATTCTCCATGTTAAATTAAACCATTAAATAGAAATGCCTAAATCAACGTGAAGATTGCACGGAATTTGTACCTTTTCATGCTTATCTGCAATAAATTGAAATATCAAAAGCGCCCATGATGCAACGTAACTTCGTATGGCCGCAGTAGGCGACCCTCGCAAATATTAGATATCTTTTATATAATAGCCACGTTTAACATGCCATGCCTGATAATCAGTTGAGGTTCGAATGTCCGCCCTAACCAAACAGGGCAACGTAATGACGTTGCCCTGTAGAAAATAGCCGACCGGAATCCCTAATTCAGCCTGCCATTTCTCCCCCCGTCATTGGCTTCGGCACACCCGTTGTGCTTGGAAAGCTGATGGGTAGTCCGCGCAGAACCCGGACCGCGAGAAATGCAAAACACTCCGCTTCCACGGCATCCCCCCGCCAGCCAAGCGTTTCAACAGGAACGAGTTCCACTTTCGCACGCTCGACCAGCATACGCATCATCGTCGGATTGCGGCGACCTCCTCCGCTCACAGCCAGCCGTCGCGGCCGGCGCGGCAGTATGTCCAGCGCCTTGCCCACTGCTGAGGTTGTGAACGCAGTCAATGTCGCCGCGCCATCTGCATCATTCAGGCCATCCGCCATCGCATCGGTAAAATCGAACCGGTCGAGAGATTTGGGATATGGCGCGGTGAGATAAGGATGCTGGAGCAATCGGGCCAGCCGAGCCTCGTCTACCGAACCTTTTGCTGCCAGCGCTCCGTCCCGGTCCATCTCACCCAATCCGCGCGACTTCATAAAGTCGTTAAGAGGCGCGTTGGCTGGACCGGTGTCGAATGCCACCAGCGTGTCACCACCGTCCCACCAGGTAATGTTACCGACGCCGCCCAGATTAAGAATCGCGGTATTCCCGCTGTCATCGGCACTGCGCAGCAAGGCAGCATGATATACCGCAGCGAGCGGCGCACCTTGCCCACCAGCACGAATATCTGCTGTCCGGAAATCATAAGCGACCTTTGTTCCCAACAATTTGCTCATTAGCTTTCCATCGCCAAGTTGCCGGGTATCGCCCAACCGGTCTCCTTGCGGCGCACGGTGCAGCACCGTTTGGCCGTGAAAACCAACAACGCCGATTTCCGTCATCGACAGTCCGCTCTCCTCTACCAGTTCACGCACCGCTGCAGACTGCGCGCGCGTCAGCGCTTCTTCAGCCTCGGCAAACACGGCAGGCTCCGGACCTTCGAAATTCCAGAGGCGGGCTTCGGCCTGCGCCTGTTCCAGAAGATCGCGAATCGAGCGCGAATAAGGTTTCAACGCATAGGCGCCAAATTCAGCGATGGTTTCACCGTCGGTTTTCAGGAGGGCAACATCGATGTTCCCATCGAGAACAGTGCCGGTCATAAGACCTACGGCCCATATTGGTTGCATAGACGTCTCCTATCCCAATGAAATTGCGTCGCCGACGCTCTGCCGCAGCGAAAGAATACCGCTGTCGAAATGGCGCGTCGGGTGAATGCGGTTCGTGAGCAGGGTCCATGCCCTGCCCGCTTCAAAATCGATCCACAAGCCCGTTCCCGTGAAACCGGTATGGCCGATCGTGTCCTTTGAATTGAAATTGCCGCCCGACCAGCCGTCATAAGGCCGTTCCCAGCCATGTGTCCGGGTAGCCGATAGTGGCTGGCGCATCTGTTCGATAACGTTTCGCGACGCGCCGCTGCCATCAAGCAAACCAAGCGCAAAGTCGAGTATGGAGGCCGCGGTCCCGAACAGACCCGCATGAGCCGCCCCCTGCAGCGCCGAACAATTATCGTCGTGTACCTCGCCACACAGCACCCGATTCCGCCAAGTGCAATTTTCAGTTGCCGCACTTACTTCCGGCTCCGCCGAAAATGCAAAGCCTTCGCCGGGATCCATCTCGCGAATGGTCTTGCCGTAGAGCCTCTCCAACGCAAAGCCAAGCAAGATGAAATTGATATCCGAGTAAACCGGTTCGCATTTGCGCCACTCGCGCTGCAGAACGAATGCACGCAACAGGTTCGGATCGCGCCCGTAGGTATATATCGGTTCGACTGACGGAAAGGGCGTCTGATGACCAAGGCATTCACGGAACGTGACCCTGCGCTCCCACGCGTCGTTGTCATATTGACGAAGATCAGGAAGCAACGTTGTCAATGGCGCATCAAGATCAATGGCGCCTTCCTCGGCTAACGCCAGAATGCGGGGAGTGGTGAAAATCACTTTTGTCAGCGATGCAAGATCGAACCAGGTATCCGTTGTCATCGCGCGCCGGGCCGAGATAAGCTGGGCATGACCTGTCGCCCGGACAGCCCGGTTTCCGGAGAGATCGACCATCCCAAGAACCCCGCCAGGAATACGACTGGAACGACATGCTTCCATCAGCAAAGCGAAAGCTCTTTCGAAACGAGCCGTGAAGGCCGTATCGACAGGAAGGCCACCTCTTGATTCTGCCATGTGACTACGCCTCGGTTCGGGCCATATGGTCATGGCCGTATGTCTGCCACTGTGCCGGAGCCGGCTCATAACCCAAGGGGCGAACGAGCGACGGCACTTGCCGTGTGTCCAGGCTGAAATGTTGATTGCGACGATCAATACTTGGAACAGCAGAAATCAGCCGCTTCGTATAGGAGTGTTTCGGCGCAGAAAGGACTGCTCCGGCATCGCCGATTTCCACGATCTGCCCGGCATAGACGACAGCAATCCGGTGGGCGATGCGTTCCACTACTGCCATGTCATGCGACACGAACAAGTAAGCAAGGCCACGCTCTTTCTGGAGATCGATCAGCAATTCCAGAACTTTGGCCTGCACTGAAACATCGAGGGCTGAAACAGCCTCGTCCAGCACCACCACGGAAGGATTGAGCATCAATGCCCTAGCGATACAGAGCCGCTGGCGTTGCCCGCCCGAGAACTCATGTGGGTAGCGATCCAAGCTGTTGGCGGGCAGACCAACGCGTTCAAGCAATTGCAGCATCTTCTGCCGCGTCTCCGGCCCGTCGCGCCCGCCAGCCGCGATCACCGGCTCGGCAAGGATACTCTCTATACGCAGACGCGGATTGAGCGATGCGTAGGGGTTTTGGAAAACCATCTGTACCGAAGATGTGTCCCGGGCATCGCTGGTGCCAGTTGCACCGATTTCAAGCTTCCCGCGTAAAGCTCTGACAAGTCCGAGAATGGCTCGCGCCGTTGTCGATTTTCCAGAACCGCTCTCCCCCACAATCGCCAGCGTTTCACCGGGAATGAGATCAAGATCGACGTTCTCCACCGCATGCACTGCCCCCAGCCTGCGACCCAGAAAACCGCCTTTGACCGGAAAACGGACCGTCAATCCTTCCACCGACAGGATTGGTTTTGCTCCCGATAGCGTTGTGCGCACGCTATCGTTTCGCACCGCTTTCCCACTTTCAAAATGCGGTACAGCCTTCAGGAGATGTTGTGTGTATGGATGCTGAGGACGGTCGAGAACAGCGCTCAGCTGTCCCTGTTCAACCGCCTTACCATGCTGCATCACCATGACCTTGTCGGCCATTCCCGCGACCAGACCAATGTCATGCGTGATGAAGATCATCGCCATGCCGGTTTCGCGTTTCAGCTCTGCGAGCAGTGCCATGATCTGCGCTTGTACCGTAACGTCAAGTGCGGTTGTTGGCTCGTCGGCGATCATGAGACGCGGATTGCAGGCAAGCGCCGTTGCAATCATTACCCGCTGTAACATGCCGCCGGAAAGCTGGTTCGGACAGTATTTAAGCCGTCGTGCGGCATCGGGAATACGCACGCGATCAAGTGCGTCCTTGGCAGCAGCCGCGGCCTGCCTTCCGGTCAGCCCGCGATGGAGACGGAACGATTCCTCAATTTGTGTCCCGATAGTGAGCACAGGATTAAGCGACGTCATCGGCTCCTGAAAGATCATGCCAATTTCGGCGCCGCGGATTTTCGTCAGCTCGGCTTCTTTCGCAGTGGCTAGATCAATCGTGGTGCCATCGGCGCGATTCAGCTTGATCGTCCCGTCGATGATGCGGCCACCACCAAAATCCACAAGTCGATTGATCGACAGAGCCGTTACAGATTTTCCGGAGCCGCTTTCTCCCACAATCGCCAGCGTTTCTCCGGCAGCGAGATCAAAACTCACACCGCGCACGATCTCGTTGGCTTCGGGATTGCGGCCGAACCCCACGCGCAGATTCGAGACGGACAAAAGCTCGTTCATGCTGCGACCCTCCGCATTCTGGGATCCAGGATGTCGCGCAGGGCATCGCCCAGAAGGTTGAAGCCGAGAATACCGATCATGATCGCCAGTCCCGGAAATGCCAGCAGCCATGGCGCGGTTTCCATGAGATTGCGCGCATCGGCCAGCATGAGACCAAGCGACGAAGCGGGTGGCTGTGTGCCGAGCCCCAGAAAGCTCAAGCCTGCCTCAGTCAACAGCGACCAGGCGAGCGCCAATGTGATCTGCACGGTCAAAGGGGCTACCAGATTAAGCAGCAGGTGGCGGGAAAGGATATAACGGTTGCTGCTGTGGAACGTACGGGCCGCGTCAACGAATTCGCGTGTTTTGATCGACAAGGCCGGACCACGCACAACCCGCGTGAAAATCGGGGTGTAGACGATGGCGATGGCGGCGATGCTTGTTCCTGTTCCCGGTCCAACAACGGCAATGATAAGAAGCGCGAGCAAGATTGCCGGGAACGCCAGAAGCACATCCATGATGCGCATGACGGCACCGTCCCACCAGCGCCCGAACCATGCCGCAGTCAATCCCAGAACTGTTCCCGCAGAAGCGGCAATGCCGACTGCAGAAAAGCCTACGATGAAGGATTGCGCGATGCCTGCCATCAGGCGGCTCATGACGTCGCGTCCGAAAAGGTCAGTTCCCATCCAGTGGACGCTACTTGGAGGACGCAGCCTGTCTATCCGGTATTGCATCAATGGATCATCCGGCGTGAAACCCAAATAGCCGAGACAGGCTACAATCAGATAGATCAGTACGATGAACCCACCGATACGGCCACTCGGGTGAGCAAAAACGGAACGCAGTATCTGCATCAGTTTTCCCCCAACCGAATGCGCGGATCAAGCGCAACGTAGAGAAGGTCAACCAGCAGATTGACGATCATGAAGTTGAAGGCGATGAAGAGGATGCTGCCCTGCACCAGCGCATAATCGCGCTGCAAAATCGCATCGAGCACCATGCGCCCCAGCCCTGGCAGGGCATAAATCTGTTCAACCAGCACAGCCCCGCCCAGAAGATAACCGAATTCCACTCCGCTCAATGTCACAACCGGGATAAGTGCATTGGGCAATGCGTGCCGCCAGACAACAGAACGGGCCGAAGCGCCTTTGCTGCGGGCTGTGCGGACATAATCATCGCTGAGAACATCGAGCATGGCCGACCGCGATATGCGTGTTACCGACGCCGCAAATGCAAAGCCGAGCGTTACGGCGGGTAAAATCATCTGCAAAAAGTTCTGCCACGGATTTACCCACAATGGCGTAAATTCTCCCATGGTGGGCAACACGCCAAACCCTGCCGACAGAATGTAAATAAAGAGAAGACCAAGAACGAAACTCGGGGTTGACTGGCCAATCATTGCAAAAATGCGCACCGCCAGATCGGACATTTTTTCGCTGCGCGTTGCCGCATAAACACCGGCAGGCAGGCCAACGAGCAATGCGATAATCATCGACATCACCGCCAGTTGCAGAGTCAGCGGAAAACGCTCCAGAATGACTGTTAGCACCGGCTTTCCGAATGTGACCGAGACGCCCAGATTTCCCTGTAGCACGTCACCCAGCCAGCGCCAGTACTGTGTGGTCCAACTTTGATCGATGCCAAAATATTGCGCGAGGGACTGGCGTTGTTCCGGCGTCAGCAACCCTGCCTCGGTTCCGAGCATCGCCGTGATGGAATCACCCGGAACCATACGGATCGAGACGAAGACAAGGATCGACACCCCCAGCATGACCAGAGGAAATGTCAGCAGCCGACGTGTCAGATAATTCATGTCAGATTACTCACGGCCCACCGTCCGGGAAGGCGCTTGAAAGCCACGCCTCCACAATGAAGACGTGGCGGATTTCAGGACATCACTGCCCGATCTGCAGCTTGGTTACGCCGAATAGCGATCCCGTGGCGCGAGGCTCAAAACCGGTAATGTTCTTCTGATGAGCAACATAATTGTTGGCCGTATAGAGCCAAACCCACGGAGAAACTTCCGTTATATGCTTTTCGAAGTCGGCAAAAATCACCTTGCGCTTTTCAGGGTCCGTTTCGGCTCTTCCCTTCTGCATCAGATCGTCAAGCGTATCGTCGATATATTGCGCGACTTTCTGAAGATTGCCCGCCTTGGTCCAGTAACGGCCATACATCGTATAGGGATCAGCCGAACCGCCATTGAGCGCCACCGCCATATCGAAATCGCCCTTCAGCCAGGTATCGACATAGACGTTCAATTCCATCATGCGGATATCGAGCTTGATGCCGATTTCGGCGAGTTGCGACTGGAGCACCTGGGCTTCGGCGGCAGCGGTTGCAGGCTCCCCATTTGCAGCAATGATTGTTGCTGAAAAGCCATCTGCATAACCGGCATCCGCCATCAGCTTCTTCGCCTTTTCGACGTCGCGCTTGTAGCAGACGAGCGTGTCGGGGTCGCTGGCATAGGCGGGCATTGTCAGGGGGCCCGTCACCTTGCCTTCGCCAAGCAATGCAGTGTCGAGCACATCCTGACGGTCAACAGCACAGGAAATCGCCTGCCGCACAGCCAATTCCGTCATGGGCTTGCGCGATGGATTCAATTGAAGGACATGGTAGGCAAGAGCCGGAGTGCGCACCAGTTCGAGGGTACTTTCGTTCGGCACCATGGTTGCAACAAGCGGATCGTTGAGGAACGCAAAATCAATCTGCTTGGCGCGAAGCGCTGCGAGAATTGCTGTTTCATCCGGCAGAACACTGATGTCGATCCCGTCCACCGCTACCTTGCCGCCAGCCCAATCGGGGTTGGCTTTCAGCACTTCCTTGGAATTCGGTTCCCAACGCTCAAGAATGAATGGGCCTGATCCAACGGTTTTTGTACCGATATTGCCGGCCTTGATCTCACTTTCAGGAAGGACCGCCGCATTGATGCTGGCAATGGCAGCCAATAGCGGGACGTCGGGCTGAGAGAGTTTGAAGACAACCGTTTCGGCGTCCGGAGTTTCAATGGCCGCGATGGAACCGAAATTCGCACGCGCCACTGCGCCTGTCTTTTCATCCAGAATACGTTCGAAGGATGCTTTCACATCGGCCGGCGTTACCGGTTGGCCGTTCTGGAACTTCGCATTCGTGTCGAGCTTGAATGTCAGAACCTTGCCGCCGTCGGAAAATTCCCAGCTCTTTGCAATGGCAGGCGCAATTTGAAGATCGGCACCGAGACGAACTAGCGGCTCATAGATCAGCTCCAGCAGGCGAATCGACGAAAATGCTGGCTGCTTGTGCGGATCAAGGCCGGTGGCATCCTGCGACCAGGCCATTCGTAGCGTCGCGGCGAAAGCCGTGGAAACACCCAATCCCCCAAAACTTCCAATGCCCAATACCATTGCGGCCGCGCCCGCAATAAGGCTTTTCTTGAAACTCGCTCCCATTTTTCTTCCCTCGCAAATCACTGCAATGCAAATGTCCGACCGCTTCCCCGCTTCGGCTCACGCTTTATTGGCATTTATCGCCTGTCTAAGAAATCCCCCAGCATTCTTTAATGCTTTTCTTGCTTCATCCACCGGCATTCCGGTGATGGTGATAAGAATCGCGAGCTTGACGTCATTATCCGTGAGGGCGAGGACGCGTTTCGCCTCCTCCGCTCCGCAGCCTGTTGCCTGCATGACAATTCGCGACGCACGCGCAATTAGCTTGTTGTTGGTGGCGCTGACATCCACCATGAGATTCTCGTATGTTTTCCCTATTCGGATCATGCTCGCCGTCGTCAGCATATTGAGCACCAGCTTCTGCGCTGTGCCGGATTTGAGCCGTGTCGAGCCCGTCAGTATTTCTGGTCCGACAACCGGCGATATTGCGATTTCAGCCATAGCCGCAATCGTGGAGTTAGGGTTGCAGGAAAGCGCTACAGTCGTAGCACCAATTGATGCCGCGTAAGCCAGCCCCCCTATTACATAGGGCGTGCGTCCACTGACCGCGATTCCTACAACGACGTCGTTCGACGCCAGCCCTATATTGCGCAGATCGGCTTCTCCCTGGGATGGATCATCCTCCGCGCCTTCGATTGCATGTTGCAATGCGTCCGCGCCACCCGCAATCAGCCCGACCACCATGTCTTCCGACACGCTGAATGTCGGCGGGCATTCCGATGCATCGAGAACCCCAAGACGCCCACTAGTCCCGGCACCCAAATAAATAAGCCGACCGCCACTCCGAAAGGCGTTCACAATTCTGTCGACAGCCTGCGCGACCTGAGGCAGAACTTTTTCAACGGCGGCAGGTACCAGATGGTCCTCGTCGTTAATGCGGCGCACGATAGCAAGACTGGCCAGGAGATCGATATCCATGGTGCGCGGATTGCGCTCTTCTGAAACCAGCTTATCCAGTTCAGATAATAATGCCTGCTCTGTCATGCCCCTGCCTACCTGTCGAGCGACGTTCAAAGCGCGCCGCCTTATGGTTAATAAGCTAGGATTAAAAATTCTTCTCGTCAACTTACAGACGGAATAATTTATTCAACCCATGCAGGAAGGTGACCTCCCGGGTCCATCCGTGAATCTACCGTGATATGCTCGCTAAAGTGCTGCCGCGTACTCGAATACATACCGTGAGATAATTCCTCACAATTTTTCATGTTGGAATTTTATATTCCAAAGCAATGCAAATTGTCTTACGAACCAAGGTTATCGAATATCGAACCTTCCGACACCGGAATGGGGAATAATTGCACATGTCGATTCTACAAAAGATCAGCGCCAAACTGAACGAACTGACCGTTGCGGATCGAAAGATCGGCCAGTTTATCGTCGATCATCCGGAACAGGTATTGAAGCTTTCCTCTTCCGCCCTGGCAGCAGCAACCGGACGCAGCCAGTCGAGCGTTGTCAAATTCAGCCAGAAATTCGGCTTTGACGGCTATCAGGAACTCAAACTCGCCGTCAGTGAGGCTCGGGCCAAGGAGTGGCAGGTTCCCGCAGGCGTGGTGCATGGCACGATCGAAACCGGCGACAATTATATTACGGTTCTGCAAAAACTGATCGGCAGCAAGCTGCAATCGATGCAGCAGACGATTTCCGCCAACAATGAACAAGACATTGACTGCGCTTTGCAAGCCTTGATCAGCGCCCGGCGTATTCACCTTGCCGGCGTCGGTGCGTCATCCCTTGTCGCGCGTGACTTTTCCTACAAGCTGATGAAGCTTGGCCGTAATGTGATGCATGACAGCGACAGCCACATACAAATGGCCAATGTTTCCACATTACATGAGGGCGATGTGCTGTTTGCCCTATCCTATTCCGGGACGAGCGTCGAAACCCTTCGCATCGCTGAACAAGCCAGGAAGTGGGGCGCGACAGTGATTGCTGTTACGGGCCTCAACAAAAACCCGCTGAATGAAATCGCTGATATTCGCCTGTACACGGTTGCTGACGAAGAACGTGTACGGTCATCGTCAATTACAGCACGTGATGCACAACTGGTGCTGACGGACCTGCTCTTCATTCTGCTGTTTCAGCGACAACAAGATGCCATTGATTACGTGCATAAAAGCGAAGCAGCAGTTTCTTCGCTGAAGCTATAAGTAGTAGAAATCAATCAATAATTGCTGCGGCGGCAAAGCTTGCAAAAGCGGCGACGCATGCGGCTGCAACAGCACCCACTTTCGTGAAAAGGTTAAACGTGTCACCCGGTGTCTCCCGGTTTGACATGTTGAGATAGACGAGAGCCGCTACGATGATAACAAACGAAAAACCAAGGGCAGAAACCCATTGCCACAATTCACGCATAACACCTCACAGACGCTGACCTATGCTTGATACTGCACCATTTTTACCGAAATTTCACTACCGCAGTGTGCTCCATTTATTGTTTTCCGATCTGGCATGCAATGTGGCAGACGGTCAAAGCAGCAGCTTTTGGATACAAGGCTGGAGAGACAGCTTTCAGATGATGAAAGCCGTGATATATCTGTCGGTCAGAAAGCAGCGCCCAGGCGAAGGCTTTGCCAGAGATAAATCACAAAGGTATGCATTATGACTTCACCGTCGTCTCTTCCACGCATCGGACAGGAAGAGTATCTTGAACGAATAACATTGTTGCAAGGCAAACTGAGAGAACGCGGAATTGGCGCGCTTTTGCTGGGTCCAACGGCAAGCTTGCGTTATTATACCGGGCTCGTCTGGCACATCAGCGAACGTTTTCTGGGCGCCATCGTTACCCCTTCGGAAGTTATTTATATCGTTCCCGGTTTCGAACGGAGCCGGGTCGAGAGCCTGCCGCATCTGACGGGGGAAATCCACATCTGGCAGGAAGAAGAAAGCCCCGCAGCGTTGATCTCATCGCTCCTCCCGGCAGGTGCTAAACTTGCAGTCGATGATGCTATCCCGCTGTTTTTCTATAACGCTCTCCGGCAAGAAATCCAGCCGGACCGGCTGCTCGACGGCGGCGAACTGATCCGTGAACAACGTATCCGCAAGTCAGCCAAAGAAATCGCGATCATCCAGTACGCGATGGATCTGACACTTGAAGTCCATCGCCGCGCCCACGCGCTCATCAAACCCGGTATCGCCGCAAGCGAAGTAGTGCGTTTTATCGATGAACAGCACCGTGCCCTCGGCGCTACTGGCGGCTCGACATTCTGCATTGTCTCTTTCGGCGCAGCGACGTCGCTGCCGCATGGCGCAGATGGAGAACAATTCTATCAGCCAGGCGATGTTATTCTCGTTGATACCGGCTGCCGCATTGATGGCTATCATTCCGATCTCACGCGCACCTACATGCTCGAAGAGGCAACTCCCGAATTCTCACGCATATGGGCAATCGAACGTGAAGCGCAGCAGGCCGTTTTCGACGCGGCGAAGCTTGGTGCAGCCTGTTCCACCCTTGACGATGCAGCTCGCGCCACGCTCATCAAACACGGACTGGGACCAGATTACGCGTTGCCGGGCCTTCCGCATCGCGCCGGTCACGGCCTTGGCTTGGAAATTCACGAGGCTCCTTATATCGTTCGCGGCAATTCACTTCAGCTTGCAGAAGGTATGTGTTTCTCCAACGAGCCGATGATCGTGGTGCCGAACCAGTTCGGCGTCCGCCTTGAAGACCATATCCATATGACGGCAACCGGACCGAAATGGTTCACCCAGCCAGCGAAAAGCCCAACGGAACCTTTCGCATAGGTCTGCACACGCTGTTATCGGACGGCTGGTATACCCGCCCAGCTTCCCGATTTCTTTTCACCAATACCGATCAGATCGATGGCGCGCGCCGCGATCTGATCGGCCACCTCGTCGACCGATTGTGGTTTGAAGTAAAAGGCTGGAACCGGCGGCATCACAATCGCCCCCAATTCGGTCACCGTGCACATATTGCGCAGATGGACCAGATGCAGCGGAGTTTCTCGTGCGATGAGCACCAGCTTGCGTCGTTCCTTCAGATGAACGTCAGCAGCGCGGGTTAACAGGCTGTCGCTGTGCCCCGTTGCGATCGCTGCGAGTGTCCGCATGGAGCACGGCGCAATGATCATACCAGCGGTTGCGACTGATCCACTCGCGATCAGAGCACCTATGTCGCCGACAGAATAGCTTCTGTTCGCAAGCCTGTGCAGAAGTGCAAAACCATCAGGACCCAACTCGTGCCGCAAAGTCTGCTGAGCGGCGTCCGACACAACCAAATGGGTCTCGACATCACTTAAGACTGAAAGCTGCTCAAGCAGCTTGAGCGGGATGAGAGCGCCCGATGCGCCGGAAATGCCAACAACAACCCGTTTCACCGCATGTTTTCCTTATCCAATCCCAGCTCGCTCCACATCGCATCCACGCGAGCAATCACATCATTGCTCATCTTCAGCACAGCGCCCCATTCCCGTTCGGTTTCAGTGCCGATCTTGTTGGTCGCATCAAGTCCAAGCTTTCCGCCCAGACCCGAACGCGGCGATGCGAAGTCGAGATAATCCACTGGCGTGTCGGTCAACGTAACGACATCGCGGCTAGCATCGAAACGAGTGGCAAGCGCCCACATGACGTCATCCCAATTGCGGATGTTTATATCGGGATCGACCGCGATTATGAGCTTCGTGTAGCTGAACTGCGGCAGCATGGACCAAAGTCCCATCATGACGCGCCGCGCCTGACCGGGGTAGCGCTTGTCGATCGAAACCACCATTGCGCGGTAGGAACATGCTGCCGGGGGAAGCCACAGATCGACGATTTCCGGGAACTGTTTTCGCACAATCGGCACGAACAGTTCGTTCATCACTTCGCCAAGCCTTGAGGGCTCATCTGGCGGGCGGCCCGTGTAGGTCGACAGATAGACGGGATTCTTCCGCATGGTGATCGCCGTCACCTGCATGACCGGAAATTCCTCGACACTGTTGTAGTAGCCGGTGTGATCCCCATACGGTCCCTCCGGAGCGGTAGCAGATGTGCAAACCCGTCCCTCCAAAATGATCTCGGCATTGGCGGGCACGCAAAGCGGCACGGTGCGCGCATCGACCACCGGGGGCCTCCGTCCGGCAAGCAGGCCTGAAAAGGCAAGTTCGCTCATCCCTTCAGGCAAGGGCATGACGGCTGCAAGGATTGTCGCCGGGTCGACCCCGATGGCAACGGCAACAGGCATATCCTCGCCGCGACGTTGCCACATGCGGTGATGGCGTGCGCCGCCCCGATGGGCAAGCCAGCGCATGATGAGCTTGTCATGTCCAAGCTTCTGCATTCGATAAATTCCGACATTGACATCGGATGGATCGTCCGGTGCCTGTGTGATGACCAGCGGCCAGGTTACAAGCGGTGCCGGCTCGCCCGCCCAACACCACTGGATCGGCAGGAGATCAAGATTGGCGGCTTCGTCTTCCAGTATCTTTTCCTGTGCCGGCGCATGTCGGACATGACGGGGGCGCATGTTCAATGCGGCCTTTGCCAAAGGCAGCTTGCTCCATATTTCGCCTGCCGAACGCGGCGCTTTGGGCGCACGCAGTTCCGCAAGCATCTCGGCAAGGTCGGGAATCTCTTCGGCAGAACGGCCAAGCCCCAAAGCAATACGCCGCCTGGAGCCAAAAAGGTTAGCTACCAAAGGTATCGAGTGCTGGCGCCCATCTGCTTCGACGGGCTTCTCGAAAAGCAACGCCGGACCATCATTCTCAAGCACTCGTTTATGGATTTCTGTTATCTCTTGGACGAGCGATACCGGACGCCTGATCCTGACCAGATCGTTGCGTCGTTCAAGCTCCAACAAGAAGCTTTGCAGGCAGTCGTAATAAGGGGGAAAGGATTGGGATATTTTCATAGCCCATTCTTGAATATCGAATTCTTTCGCCGTCTTTGATCTGGATCAAACTGTCCTTGTAATGAATCGCCTAGTTCTGGTTGCACCTTGTAAGGCTCACCGGAGCTGGATGATGATGAAAATACCCTCGGCTGTGGCTGTTCCAGCCCGGCTTGTTCCGCCGTTTCTGATCGCCCCGTTTGTCTCGCGCATTTTCTTTCACGTGATGCGCGCCCACCCCGGTCTCTTCGAACGTCTCGGGGATTATGCGACGAAGCGTTTCCGTTTTCACCCGTCCGACATACCGTTCGCTTTTGTGATCGAGCCGGACAAGCCGCGCATCACGATCGTGCGCGATGATGAGGCGACATTGGCCGATGCGGGCATCGAAGGGCCGCTGGTTATGTTGCTTGCGCTCCTGGAGGGCAAACTGGATGGGGACGCGCTGTTCTTCTCGCGGGATATTACCGTGACGGGCGACATGGAAGCCATGCTCGCGCTTCGCAACGCGCTGGATGATTGCAACATCGATCTTCCGTCCGATCTCGGCACAAGCGCGGGGCCATTTGCGCCGATGGTGCGCGGAATCGCAAATTATGTGCGAAGCAAAGCCTTGGGCGAGGAAACTGCCGGATGGAACTGATCTGCCCTGCAGGCACGCCGTCGGCCTTACGCGAAGCGGTAGGTGCTGGCGCAGATGCCGTTTATTGTGGTTTTCGCGACGAAACGAATGCGCGTAATTTTCCCGGCCTTAACTTCAATCGCGATGAGCTAAGAGACGCAATCCAGTTCGCCCATTCCCGCAAAACGCAGGTCTTCGTTGCCATCAACACGTTCATGCGCGCGGGCGATGAACACATCTGGTATCGGGCCGTTGACGATGCCTCGGCTCTCGGCGCCGATGCTGTAATCCTCGCTGATTTTGGACTGATGGCCTATACGGCCGAGAAACATCCCACGCAGCGGCTTCATGTATCCGTACAGGCTTCCGCTTCCAATGCAGACGCAATCCAGTTTCTCGTGGATGCGTTCAAGGCAAAGCGTGTCGTGCTGCCCCGCGTTCTGACAATCCCCGACATTGCGAAACTGGGCCGCAAGATCGCTTGCGAGATGGAGGTCTTCGTATTCGGCGGATTATGCGTGATGGCGGAAGGGCGCTGCTCGCTGTCTTCTTACGCAACGGGCAGATCACCCAACATGAACGGCGTTTGTTCGCCGGCCAGCCATGTCCGCTACCGGCAGGATGGGCAGGAACTGGTTTCCGAACTCGGCGAATACACGATCAATCGTTTTCCAGTGGGGGAACCCACCGGCTACCCGACGCTTTGCAAGGGTCGGTTCAACATTGCAGATGAGCAAGGTTATGCTTTCGAAGACCCCGTTTCACTTGACGTCATGAACCATATTGACGAGTTGCGGGCGGCGGGTGTCTCGGCGCTCAAGATTGAAGGACGCCAGCGCGGCAAGGCTTATGTTGGCGAGGTCGTATCCACGCTGCGTCAGACACTAGCTGCGTCTCCTGAAAGCCGCGCAGCCTTGCTTTCGCGTCTGCGACTGCTGAGCGAAGGCCAGCAGACGACTTCAGGCGCTTACGACAAACGCTGGAGATAGACATGTCAGCAGCGAGCCTCAGCCTCGGCCCCGTTCTCTTTTTGTGGGATGGCCCGAAATGGCGCGATTTTTACTTCCGTATCGCCGACGAAGCGCCAATTACCAATGTGACGGTCGGTGAAATCGTCTGTTCCAAGCGGTTCCATTTCCTCACGCCTTATATGGACGCAGTGACAGAGCGGCTTCAGCGGGCAGGAAAGATAGTGAGCCTGGGTTCGCTGGCACTGGTCATGCTTGAGCGCGAAGCAAAACAGGTCCGTCAAACAATCAGGGAAGCGACATTGCCTGTTGAGGCGAACGACCTGTCTGCGTTGGGACTGTTGTCCGGTGTGCCGCACATGGTCGGTCCGCTGGTCAATGTTTATAATGCAGCAACCGCCAAGGTTCTCGCCGCCCGCGGCGCGCAGTCGATTTGTCTTCCGCCCGAGTTGCCGATCAGCTCTATCCGGGAGATTGTCAAAGCTGCACCGGATATTGCTTTCGAGATATTCACGTTCGGACGCGTGCCGCTCGCCATTTCAGCCCGTTGCGCGCATGCCCGGTCCAAGGGCCATATAAAGGACAATTGTCAATTCGTATGCGGTGAGGAACCGGACGGGCTGCCAGTCAAGACACTGGACAGCCAACCCTTCCTGGCTCTCAACGGTGTGCAAACGCTCTCTCATACCTGTCAGTCGTTGATTGAGGATCTGCCCGACCTTCAAGATGCAGGGATCAAGCGTTTCAGATTGTCACCCCAGGATTGCGATATGGTGGCAGTGGCCCGCATCCATGATGAGGTCCTGAAACAGGTAATAAGTCCAGATGAAGGGGCAGCGCGCTTGCGAAAAATCTATCCCGACGTACCGCTCTCGAACGGTTTTCTGCACGGAAATATCGGCGCTGCATGGATCAGCCGCCAGCGTTCAGCCGCAGCACATTAGATATATTCAGCTCGGCATTCGGAAAGCGGCAGTAGCGACGTGCTGTCTGAACGACTACACGAAATTTCAATCACGCTTCCTGAAAGTCGATGCATCAATGGCAAGCTTTTGCAGACGGGCATAGAGGCTTCGGCGCGGCAATCGCAACAGCTCGGCTGCGGCGCCAACGTCCCCGCTGAAACGGTCCAGCGTCGCACGAATGACACTTTCCTCAAAACGATCCATCTGCTCCGACAATGAAGGCGGGTTGGGTTCCGCGATAGGATCGTGATGCAGTCCCAGCACGACTTGTTTGGCGTAGTTGCGCAACTCGCGGACATTTCCTGACCATTCGTCTGAATTGAGCTTTGCTTCCATCGCTGCATCGATGGGCGGTCGCGGTCGGCCAAACCGGGTTGCTGCTTCATCAAGAAAATAGGAGAAAAGCAAACCGATATCCTTCCGCCGCTCACGCAGCGGTGGAACACGGAGTCTCACCGTTTCAAGGCGATAGAACAGATCCGAACGAAAGCGACCGGAGGCCACGGCTTCTTCCAGATTTCCCTTCGCAGCCGCGATGATCCTTAGATTCACTGCACGCGGCTCACCCGAAAGCGAGGGCAGTTCACGCTCTTCTACAACCCGGAGGAGCTTACCCTGAACAGCTGGCGACATGCTGTCTATCTCGTCAAGAAACAACGTGCCCCGGTCTGCATCCGCTATTCTTCCACGCTGGATGCGACTGCCGAACAGCACTTCGTCTGCTATTGCATCAGGCAAAGCCGCACAATCGATGGCTACGAAACCGCGTGCATGGCGCGCACTCCAGCGGTGCAAAAGGCGGGCCACCAGTTCCTTGCCTGTACCGGTTTCGCCTTCGATCAACACATCGACATCGACGCTGGCAAGCTGGCGGGTCGTATCGCGCAACCGCATCATCACCGGCGTTTCGCCAAGCAAGGGATAATCCTGCTCGGCATCTGCCGCCGCCCGGCGGAGGCGACGATTTTCCAATACCAGTCGGCGCATTTCCAGTGCGCGGCGCACGCTCGATATGAGATGATCGGCGGCGAACGGCTTGGCGATAAAATCGAACGCGCCCTTTTTGAGAGATGCCACGGCCATTCCAATGTCGCCGTGTCCGGTCATCAAAATGACCGGCAGTTCCGGGTCGCGTGCCAGCAATGCTTCCATCACCGCATGTCCATCGACGCGCGGCATGCGAATATCGGTTACGACGATCCCCGGATAATCGGGCGTCAGACTGCTCAAAGCCGACTGCCCGTCGCCATGCGCCTCAATATCGAGACCTGCGATCTCAAAAGAATCGGCCAGGGCCGTACGAAATGCCGCATCATCGTCGACCAGCATCACCCGCAAAGGCTCACTTTCCATCACAGTGTCCCTCCTTCTTTGCCCGCTTTAAAGTGGCGGAAAAAGCCGCCCCGCCAAGCTGCGATGGAACGACATGCAATGTTCCTTCCATTTCAGTCATGAGGTCTCTTGCAATGCCCAGTCCCAGTCCAAGCCCATCCGCTTTTCCGGTTACAAAGGGGCTGAAGATCTCATCGGCCAGCTCGAGCTCAATCCCCTTGCCATTATCGTCCACGACAAGGGAAATTTGATCCCCTTCCTCCCGGATGCTGAATGCAACGTGAGGATTTTGGCTGGTCGCCACCGCATCCAATGCATTCTGCAACAGGTTCACCAGCACCTGCTCGGATCGGATGCGGCAGGCAAGTATCACCATGTCGGACCGCTCGGGTATATCCAGTCTGACATTGGCGTTCCGGAATCTGTCCCCCATCAGCAGCATTGTGCCATCCACCAGCTCGTTCAGCGGAAGTGGGCGAACAATACCGCTCCGGCGGCGGGCAAACCGACGCATCTCCTGCGTGATGGAACCTATACGAGCCGTGAGCTCCACGGACGTATTAAGGTTGCTGGCAACCTTGTCGAGCTTCCCGTTCGCCAGATGATGCTGCGCGTTTTCCGCAAGTGTCCGAATGGTCGCCACCGGCTGGTTGATTTCATGCACCAGCCCTGCGGTGATTGATCCAAGTGAGGCGAGCCGGTTCGCCTGGGCAAGCTCTTCCCGGGCATCGCGAAAGCGCTTGTCGGCCAGTTCCCGTTCCGCCATTTCAGCACTTAATGCCGCCGTGCGCTCCTCTACCGCACTTTCGAGCTCGTAGCGATAAGCCGCAGCACGCGCCGCGCGGCTTATCCGCCAATAAATGCTCCCGGCTAATATGACGAAAACGAGCACCGCCGCCACCGTCACCAGACGCGCAAGATCGTTTGCGGCGCGCAGTGCTGGTCCCGTTGGTTCTATATGGACCAGTTTCAGCGCCGTTCCTGCAATAGGCTCATCGACAGCGATTGAATATGCGCCGGAAGGCCCGATCATCATTCCTTCCGGTGCAAACCGATAACTGCTCGGTTTCATATCAGCAGCATTGAACTGCCCGCTTTCAATGATCCGCGTGCGTTCTGTGGTTGATATCGGCTGAAACGAACGCAGATCTTCGAACTTATCCGTAGAGGCGAGTATGATGCCGCGGGGATCAACAACGAAGGTTTGCCCGGGATCGTTGGACCATGTCTGAACCAGCCTGTGAAACTCGAATTTTATCACGACCACACCGACAGGATCAGCCTCATCGCCAATACGCCGCGCCAGGAACAGACCAAAGCGCCCGCTCAGGTCGCCTATGGCATAATATTCAGCTGAGCCCGCCGCCATCGCACCCTTGAAATAAGGGCGGAAATAATAATTACGTCCTACGAAACTCTCTGGTGTGTCGGCGTTCGAGGACGCGATAACAGTACCATCCCGCGCTATGACATAGATGATTGGTGACCCGATCTGATGTGCCACCAGCTCCAGTTTCTGATTGAGACGCTTGGTGGCATCCTGCGAGCCACCGGCGAGCACATCGCGCAGATCGCTGTATTCCTTCAAAACGACGGGCAGCAACCGGAACTTCGCCAGTTCGCTGTCGATCAGACGGGTCTGTTGACGCGCTATAAGCGTCGCATCCTCACGAAGACGATCAAACGCCCCGCGTTCAGCCCACAGCCCGGCGGAAAACCACACGCCAAGTGACAGCAAGAAAGCGAGGGCAACCAAAGTGAGCTTTGCGATCTTCGGCAGCGTCTTCATTTGTGCCGATTTATGCAAACCTGGACGAAGAGTCACGCAGAATCTTGCACAGACTTTCCGGGAAATTATGACGAGAATTGAGAAAATTCTTTTTATTTCAACTGTTTAAAAATTTTTAACCCTTCTCTCTGGCGATGTTTCCTCCCCTGCAGCATGTTAGCGCCACTTCGAAATAGGGAGTTTCGAAGGGAGGAATTTAGCCGTGACCAACTTCAACACAGCACCAACACCGCAATCAATTTCCGAGACCGCCCTTATCGACCGGATCGCTGATATTGCGTGTTCGAAGCTTGGGCGGAGCGCGGACTGAGAATATTCACCAGCGCCGTACAGCCCTTCTCTCACGATCTAAAAAGGAGGTGCAGAGACGAGTTGAGGCGATGGAAAAACACCCCGAAACCGTTTCGCCGATCCGGTTTCCAAACAAAGGGTGAAATTCAAAAATCGAGAGATTTGAAGGAGCAACCATGGTCTCAATTACAAACGAACGGAGTGACGTGCGAAGCACCAACGGACGGCTGAAATCTATTATCGGCGGCTCGACCGGCAATCTGGTCGAATGGTTCGACTGGTATGTCTATGCAGCATTTGCGCTCTATTTTGCACCGCACTTCTTCCCGTCCGATAACCAGACCGCCCAGCTCATGAGCGCGGCCGCAGTCTTTGCGGTCGGTTTCGTCATGCGCCCTATCGGTGCTTGGATCATGGGCATTTATGCAGATCGCAAGGGCCGCAAGGCAGGGCTGGCGTTGTCTGTGACGCTGATGTGTGCAGGCTCGCTGATTATCGCACTAACGCCGGACTACCAGACCATTGGCCTTGCAGCCCCTGCCCTCCTCGTGCTCGCACGTTTGATGCAGGGCCTGTCGGTCGGCGGTGAATACGGCGCAAGCGCCACCTATCTCTCGGAGATGGCAGGCAAGGATCGTCGCGGCTTCTTCTCTTCCTTCCAGTATGTCACGCTCATTTCGGGGCAGCTTCTCGCAATCCTGCTTCTGATCGTGCTTCAGTCGACCATGGAAACTTCGGCGCTGGAGTCCTGGGGCTGGCGTATTCCGTTCTTCATCGGCGCACTGCTCGCGGTTGTCGTGTTTTGGCTGCGTCGCGGCCTTGCGGAAACCGAGAGCTTCAAGAATGCAAAAGCCAAGGACGCACCAAAATCCGGTTTCTGGGCGCTTATCAAGCACCATCCCAAGGAAACCGCTCTCGTCATGCTTCTGACCGCTGGCGGTACGCTCGCCTTCTACGCATACTCGATCTACATGCAGAAGTTTCTGGTGAACACCTCGGGGTTCAGCCGTGAAGTGGCAAGCCAGATCAACGCCGTCACATTGTTCGTCTTCATGTGTCTGCAGCCTGTCGCCGGCGCTTTGTCGGACAAGATCGGCCGCAAGCCGCTGATGATTGCTTTCGGCGCGGCCGGTGTTCTATTCACCTACCCGATCTTCACGACGCTCGAACAGACCCGCGACCCGATCACGGCCGGTTTGCTGGTCATGGGCGCACTGGTCATCGTCACCGGCTACACTTCCATCAACGCTGTGGTGAAGGCGGAACTTTTCCCGGCACACATTCGTGCACTCGGCGTGGCGCTGCCCTATGCGCTGGCCAATACCCTCTTTGGTGGGACTGCCGAATACGTTGCGCTGAGCTTCAAGAATGGCGGTTGGGAACGCGGCTTTTACTGGTATGTCACCGTTATGATCGGCATATCCCTGATCGTTTACCTGCGCATGCGCGATACCAGTAAGGACAGCATGATCAGGGAAGACTGATACAGCCTCCCAGGCAAAGAGATGCCGGGCCTTGCGCCCGGCATTTTTTATTCTTCCTGCTGTATGGTTCGAAACCGCCCCGGGCTTTGCCCCATCCATTTATGAAATGCGCGATAAAAGGCGCTCGGTTCACTGTAGCCGAGTTCGGCGGCAACTTCCGCTACACTTAAGCGATTTTCCTGCAGAAGCCTTTCGGCCGCCACGAAACGCAACTCATCCTTGATCGTGCCGAAACTCTGCCCCTCCCCCCGCAGCCTGCGCCGCAAGGTCGGTACGGACATGCCCAGCCAGACTGCAAGTTCTTCGAAGGACGGCCAGTCTGCAATTGGCAAGGCATTCAGCTGCGCGCGCACTCTGGCTGACAGATCGTTATCGTGGCGATAACGGATCAAAATATTGGCTGGAGCCTCACGCAGAAAACTTTCCAGCGCCACATCGCTGCGAATGATCGGCAGCGACAGATAGGACGAAGAAAAAACCAGTCGCGTCACCGGCTGGTCGAACAGGACCGGCGCCCCGAAAAACTTATGATAGTCCTGCCGATGAACCGGCGCTGGACAAGCAAAATCAAGTGTCCGCAATGGAATGCGCCGTCCGATCAGCCAGCAAGCCACCCCCATCAGGATCAGCCAATAGGCACGATAAGCAAAGGCCGGTCGCGGGGGGCCTGCATCGGTCAGAACGATATAGGCCATACCGTCGCGAATGCGCAATTCGCCATGCGGATCATCCAGTACGACATTGAGAAACTGCAAGGCCCGGCGCAAGGCACGTTCCAGCGTGCCTGCATGCAGTACAGCATGACAAAGAAGATTGAAGCTGCCGGGACGCATGGGCCTAGCCGCAAGGCCAAAGAATTCGTCATCGATAGTTTCGGCAATCAGCCACCACAGGCGGCCGTATTCCACATTGGTTACAGGTTCGGTCACTGTTTCCGGAAGACCGATCTTTGCCATCAAGGGAGCTGTATCTATCCCCCGGATACGCACGCTTTCCAGCGCATCCTCAACAAAGCCCGGCGCAATATTATGGCGTTCCATGCAGGTTCTTATTGTAAAATCGATCACACATTAATGCATCTAATGTCATTGTTTGCAATGCCCAACGGATTAACCTTTAGGCATGGTTGGCCACGAGGAGGTGGCGGTCAGGGAGGTTGTACTGGATGACTGAAACGCCCGTTTCAGCGCGACTGGCGCGTTATGATGATGCCGTTGCGCAATTTCGCATTGAAGATGCTATCGCAAAGCTTCACGGCAATCCTGAAACCGGCATCAATGCCTGTGTTGAATGCTGCGATCGGCATACTGGCGATAACCGGGTAGCTCTGCGCGCTATTGCAGCCAATGGCGAACTTTCCGAATTCACCTTCGAACAGTTGCGCGACATGGCCGCTCGTGTCGGAAACATGTTGAAAGATGCAGGGGTCGGCGCTGGCGATGTCGTCGCGGGTCTGTTGCCGCGCACGCCAGAACTCATTGCAACCATTCTCGGCGCGTGGCGTATCGGGGCTGTCTATCAGCCGCTTTTCACTGCCTTTGGCCCGAAAGCGATCGAACACCGGCTGAAAACCAGCAGTGCAAAACTGGTCGTCACCAACACGGCCAATCGCGCCAAGCTTTCAGAAGTCGAAAACTGCCCCAACGTCGCTACCGTCCTCGCAGCCGGTGAAAGCCTGCCAGCCGGTGACATCGATTTTCGCGAAGCGACTGCGTCCGCTTCGGTTGACTGCCCCCCGGTACTTCGTACTGGCAGCGATCTGTTCATGATGATGTCGACCTCGGGTACGGCTGGTCTTCCAAAAGGCGTGCCAGTCCCGCTTTATGCGCTGATGGCATTCGCCGCCTATATGCGCGACGCCATTGGTCTGCGTTCTGACGATGTTTTCTGGAATATTGCCGACCCGGGCTGGGCATATGGTCTTTATTATGCAGTGACAGGACCGTTGCAGCTTGGCATGGCAACCACACTGTATGAAGGCGGCTTTACCGCGGAAAGCACCTACGACATTATTGAGCGCCTCGGTGTTACGAGCCTCGCGGGATCGCCGACGGCTTTCCGGCTGCTTATGGCAGAAGGACCGGAAGCAGCCAAGCGCGTCAAAGGCCGATTGCGCGTCGTTTCGAGTGCCGGAGAACCGCTTAACCCGGAGGTTATTCGCTGGTTCGATGCACATCTCGATGCACCTATTTATGATCATTACGGCCAGACCGAACTCGGCATGGTCGTGAACAATCATCATGGCCTAGAGCACGCCGTTCGACACGGTTCTGCTGGTTACGCCATGCCGGGTTATCGCATCGCGGTTCTGGACGAACAGAGCAATGAACTTGGTCCAAACCAGCCCGGCATTCTTGCCGTCGATATAGCAAAATCGCCGCTTCTCTGGTTTTCCGGTTATTACCGCCAAGAAACGCCAGCCATTGCGGGCGGTTACTATCGCACTGGAGACACCGTGGAATTCGAGCCGGATGGTTCCATCAGCTTCATCGGTCGTGCTGATGACGTTATAACATCTTCCGGTTATCGCATTGGACCGTTCGACGTGGAAAGCGCCCTTCTCGAACATGCAGCCGTCAATGAAGCGGCCGTTGTGGGTGTACCGGATCCGCAACGAACGGAAATTGTGAAGGCATTCGTTATCCTTGCGCCTGGTTTCGAAGGTACTCAGGAACTGAAGGATGAGCTGGCATCACATGTAAAGAAACGGCTCTCCGCCCATGCCTATCCGCGTGAAATCGATTTTCTGAGTGAACTTCCCAAGACGCCAAGTGGAAAAATTCAACGGTTTCTCCTGCGCAAGGCAGAAATCGACAAACAGCAACAAACGAAGGCCTGAGGACAAGAATATGCAGATTAAGGATCGGGTATTTCTGATTACCGGCGCCGGTTCTGGCCTCGGTGCCGCGGTTGCGAAAATGGCCGTCGATGCCGGTAGCAAGGTCGTGCTTCTTGATGTGAATGCGGAAGCAGGAGATACCCAAGCCAAAGCACTTGGTGCGGCTGCAAAGTTTCACCGCACCGATGTTACCAGCGACGCGGATGGCAAAGCAGCTATTGCCGCCGCGCTTGACGCTTTCGGGCGCGTCGATGTGCTCGTCAATTGTGCCGGTGTGGCGCCCGGCGAAAAGGTTCTCGGTCGCGACGGCGCGCATAAACTGGAAAGCTTCGCGCGCGCAATTTCGATCAATCTGATCGGTACGTTCAATATGCTGCGCCTTGCCGCCGAAGCCATGGCAAGGAACGAACCCGGTGAAGGTGGGGAGCGCGGCGTCATCATCAATACCGCCTCGGTTGCAGCCTTTGACGGCCAGATCGGCCAAGCTGCCTATTCCGCTTCCAAGGGGGGCGTTGCTGCAATGACCTTGCCGGTCGCCCGCGAACTTGCGCGTCACGGCATCCGCGTCGTGACCATTGCGCCCGGAATTTTTGCCACACCGATGATGGCCGGCATGCCGCAGGAAGTGCAGGATGCGCTCGGCGCTTCTGTGCCCTTCCCGCCGCGCCTTGGACGCCCCGAGGAATATGCGGCTCTTGCCCGCCATATCGTGGAAAACCAGATGCTCAACGGTGAAGTCATCCGTTTGGACGGCGCACTGCGCATGGCAGCGAAATAAAGCAATTCCAGGGAAAAGTGGAAACCGGTTTTCCATCCAGAATTGCATCCAGAAAGAACCAGCGAGGAACCATCATGTCCAACAGCGATCCTATTGTCATTGTCGGTGCTTCCCGTACTCCCATGGGCGGTTTTCAAGGCGATTTCGCCAATGCCCAGGCGACCGATCTTGGCGCCGCCGCCATTCGTGGCGCACTTGCAGGCGCGGGCCTTGCACCGGAAGCGGTCGAAGACGTTTATATGGGCTGCGTTCTGCCTGCCGGTCAGGGACAGGCTCCAGCGCGTCAGGCTTCGATCAAGGCCGGAATACCTGTTTCCACCGGCGCGACGACCGTCAACAAGATGTGCGGCTCGGGCATGAAGGCCACTATGCTGGCACATGATCTGCTATTGGCTGGCTCCGCCAATGTGATCGTTTCGGGCGGCATGGAAAGCATGACCAATTCCCCCTATTTGCTGCCCAAGGCGCGCGGCGGATATCGCATGGGGCATGGCCAGATTATCGACCATATGTTCCTCGACGGGCTGGAGGATGCCTATGAAAAAGGCCGGCTGATGGGCACATTTGCCGAAGATTGCGCGGAAGCCTATCAGTTCACCCGTGAAGCTCAGGATGAATTCGCCATTGCCTCGCTGACGCGCGCGCAGAATGCTATCAAGGACGGTCTTTTCGCCGCCGAAATCACGCCCGTTACCGTAAAGGCCGGGCGCAACGACGTTGAAGTTTCGATCGACGAACAACCCGGCAAGGCAAAGCTGGACAAGATTCCGACCCTTCGCCCGGCATTTCGCGAGGGTGGCACTGTGACGGCGGCCAACTCCTCCTCAATCTCGGATGGAGCGGCTGCACTCGTCCTCATGCGCGCATCGGAGGCGGAAAAGCGCGGACTTACGCCGCGTGCGGTTTTGGTCGGCCATGCAACCCATGCCGACAAGCCGAACCTTTATCCCACTGCTCCCATTGGGGCGATAAGCAAGCTTTCCGAGAAAATCGGCTGGAATCTCAGTGATGTCGATCTCTTTGAGATCAATGAAGCTTTTGCAGTCGTTGCCATGGCCGCCATGCGCGATCTCGATCTGCCGCACGACAAGGTCAATATTCATGGTGGCGCATGCGCGCTGGGCCATCCAATCGGCGCGTCGGGTGCCCGCATTCTTGTCACCTTGCTCTCGGCTCTTGAAACCCATGGATTGAAGCGCGGCGTGGCCGGCATTTGCCTTGGCGGCGGCGAAGCGACCGCTGTCGGCATAGAAAGGATCGTTTGATGCTCTTGAACGATACGCAGGAGCAGATTCGCGAGGCCGTCCGACAATTCGCACAGGAGCGGCTTGCGCCGGGAGCTGCCATCCGCGACAGGGAACACGCTTTTCCGCGCGCAGAACTCACCGAAATGGGAGAGCTTGGCTTTCTCGGAATGCTCGTGCCGGAAGAATGGGGCGGCTCCGATCTTGGGACGGTTGCTTATGCGCTGGCGCTGGAAGAGATAGCGGCTGGCGACGGAGCGTGTTCTACCATCGTCTCGGTCCATTCATCCGTTGGCTGTGCTCCGATCCTGCGTTTCGGCACCGAAGAGCAGAAACAGCGATTTCTGCCCAAGATGGCCTCTGGCGAATGGATCGGCGGGTTTGCATTGACGGAGCCGCAGGCAGGCTCGGATGCTTCCGCGCTCAAAACGCGTGCGCGCCGCGATGGTGATCATTATGTGATTGACGGCTCCAAACAGTTCATCACATCGGGCAAGAACGGCAACGTCGTGATTGTGTTTGCCGTTACCGATCCAACGGCGGGAAAGAAAGGCATTTCGGCTTTCATTGTGCCGACCGATACGCCGGGTTACGAGGTTGTCTCAGTCGAACACAAGCTGGGCCAGCATTCGTCCGATACATGTGCGCTCGCTTTCACCAACATGCGCATTCCAGCGGAAAATCGGCTGGGCGAAGAGGGTGAAGGCTACAAGATAGCACTTGCCAATCTGGAAGGCGGGCGCATCGGCATTGCTGCGCAATCAGTCGGCATGGCGCGCGCAGCGTTTGAAGCCGCATGTGCTTACGCCAAGGAACGCATTACATTCGGCAAGCCAATCATCGAGCATCAGGCAGTCGCGTTCCGTCTCGCGGACATGGCAACAAAAATTGAGGCGGCCCGGCAGATGGTGCTGCATGCAGCTGCATTGCGTGAGGCAGGCAAACCCTGTTTGACGGAAGCCTCAATGGCCAAACTCGTCGCGTCCGAAATGGCCGAACAAGTCTGCTCCGCCGCCATCCAAATTCACGGCGGTTACGGTTATCTGGCTGACTATCCGGTTGAGCGCATTTATCGTGATGTTCGCGTCTGCCAGATCTATGAAGGCACCAGCGACGTACAGCGTCTCGTTATTGCGCGGGGATTGTGATCGTCCCCTGCAATAATGTTTGCAAGTCACGACGAAAATCGGCCAAAGACAGCGTGCGGATAAGCAAATATCCGCAGCAAAATGTGAGGTCCGATGACTGTTCGCCCGATTGTAAGCTATCCGGATAAACGACTGCGCACCGTAGCCGAACCCGTCATCCTGTTCGACAGCGCTTTGCAGGAACTGGGAAACGATCTCCTCGACACGATGCGGGCCGCGCCCGGCATCGGGATCACCGCGCCGCATATTGGTATAGCAAAGCGTCTCGTGGTTCTGGAACTGCCTGAATCGGGGCCGAAATTCTACGTGAACCCTGAAATTACCTGGGTCTCAGACGAAAAAATCCATCATCAGGAAGGCAGCGTTTCGATGCCGGGTGTTGTCGATGACGTCGAGCGCCACGCCCGTATCAAAATCCGCTATCAGGACCTTGATGGGAACGAGCAAACCGAGGACTCGGATGGCTTGCTCGCCGTATGCCACCAGCACGAAATAGACCAGCTTGACGGTATTTTCTGGATACAGCGCCTTTCGCGATTGCGCCGCGACCGTCTTATCAAACGTTATGAGAAATCGCAGCGCCAAAGATAATTGGCGCTGCGAATAAGCTCAATAGAGCAAACGGGCACGGATGGTGCCCGGAATTTCGCGAATAGCCTGCAAGACCGTTTCGCTGGCATCACCGACGCCGTCAGCTTCCATAACAAGATAACCCACCTCACCATCTGTCTGCAGAAACTGGCTGGCGATATTGATGTTATGTGTCGAGAAAACATTCACGAGGCTGTTGAGAATACCCGGGCGGTTTTCATGCACGTGCATGAAACGTGTACCCGTCGGGCGCGGCGGCAACTGCACCTGCGGGAAGTTGACGGCGCCCAAGGTCGAGCCGACATCGGAATATTCGACCAGTTTGCGGGTGACTTCCGTGCCAATCCGTTCCTGAGCTTCTTCCGTCGATCCCCCAATATGCGGCGTCAGGATGACATTCTCCAGTCCCTGAATCGGTGAGACGAACTTGTCGTTGTTGGAAGCCGGTTCAACCGGGAAAACATCGATGGCGGCACCTGCAAGATGCCCCTCCTGCAGGACCTTTGCCAGTGCTTCCAGATCGACAACCGTGCCGCGCGCATTATTGATGAGGAAAGCGCCTTTCTTCATCTTGCGCAGTTTTGCTTCTGTAATGAGCTTTGAAGTCGACTTGTTGGACGGCACGTGCAAGCTGACAACGTCCGAAGTCTTGAGCAATTCATCAAGGCTCGCAGCCGGTTTGACATTGCCATATTGCAGCTTGTCGGAAGTGTCGAAATAGCGGACCGTCATGCCGAGGCTTTCGGCCAGATTGCCGACCTGCGAACCGATATTGCCGTAGCCGACAATACCGAGCGTCTTGCCGCGCACTTCGCGGCTGCCAGTTGCCGTCTTATCCCAACCGCCTGCATGGGCCGATACGGAACGCGGGAAAATGCGGCGCATCAGCATGATGATTTCACCAATCACCAGTTCCGCTACCGAGCGGGTATTCGAAAATGGCGCATTGAAGACCGGAATACCACGCTTGCGTGCAGCTTTCAGTTCAACCTGGTTGGTCCCAACCGAGAAGCAACCAACCGCGATCAAACGGTTAGCAGCAGCAAATATCTCTTCGGTCAGCTGCGTCCGAGAGCGAATACCGACAATATGTGCTGACGAAATCGCTTCGATCAGGTCGGCCTTGTCCAGCGCCTTCGGCAGATGCGTGACATTGGTGTAACCGGAGGCCTTGAAGTAATCGACCGCCGTTTGGCTGATGCCTTCCAGCAGAAGAACATTGATGCGGTCGCGTGCGAGGGAGAGACGTTCGGTCATTTGGGGATTTCCAGGCTGTAACAGCAAATAGTCGGTTTACGACATGAATGAACGCAAAGCCGTCGTCAACAGGACGGACTGAGAGATTTTGCCCCGATTGCAGATTCACGAAGAAAGTGAACGAGCAACGTCTTTTCAGAACACCGCAGCCGCCTATCTGATTACCATGGCAAATAACAAGCTCGCATGTGAATCACCGGTCAACCGACCCAGGTATATCTTTAAAAAATTGCAACCGGAGGACTGTTCCCATGAGTGAAACGATCACCCTCGACACACATGAAGCCATTCGGGACTGGGTGGCCGCTCGCAACGGGAATCCGGCTTTTATCAGCACCTCCACAGATCCCGATGCTGCTCCGGTCCTGCGAATTGTATTTGAGCCGGAATTTGTTGCTGACGTCGAACGGCCATTGGACGCTGGCGGGCTTGAAATCGTAGAGTGGGAAGACTGGTTTCGCGTTTTTGATCAGGAAAAACTGACCATGCTGGTAGCTCACTCGAAACCGGGCAAACTTGATAATTTCTACCAAATCCTCCCGGCTTGATCGCTATTCAAGCAATTGCCTCACATCAGGGAGCTGAGTTTAAGCCAGCCCCCTGAATCGCCCAATCAGTTTTTCAGCGTCTTGCCGATGGTTTCCGCAACCAGCGCCAGTGAAATGGCGCCGGCATCGGGATGGCCGATGCTCTTTTCCGCCAGCGGTCTTGCCCGACCTAGTTTCGGGACAAGCGGTGCTGTCGCTTCGGCTGCTGCCTTCGCTGCCGCCGCAGCTTTATTCCATGCGTCGGCCAGCGGCACACCTGATGCAAATTCGCGTTCGAGAGTTTCCACAAAAGGCACGAAAGCATCGACCAATGTCTTGTCACCGGGTTTCGCCCCACCAAGACTTGTCACGGCATCAAGCGCGCGCCTGCCGCCGTGAACGACTGCACCATCATCAATGCTACCATTGTCGGACAGTTCGGCGCCCCATGAACGTAGCAAAAGTCCCCATAGCGCTCCGGACGTTCCTCCAGCCCGGTCCGCCCATGCATCACCCGCTACAGCCAACAGACTTGCAGCCCCGGCTCCAGCCTTGACCGCATGATCGGCGGCATCTTTTGCAGCAGCGGAGCCACGCCGCATACCCTGACCGTGATCGCCGTCGCCCGCATAGGCATCAATGTGCCCAAGCTCTTCTTCGGCCTCGACCAGCGTGTCAGCGACAGCGTTCAGAATGCCCTGAACACACAACCCGCCTGCGCGGCCTGCTTCATCCGCTTGAGCAACATCAGGAGCTGCATCCTCATCGGTAATGAGATCGTCCGCAGGCTCGACTGCAATTGCTTCCCCGCGCCGCAGAACCGGCGTATCGCAAGCGGCTGTCCAGTAGCGCTCCAGTTCGTCATCAAGCCATAGAAGGGTCAACGAACAGCCTTGCATATCAAGGCTGGTAACAAATTCGCCCGCCTCCGGAGCTACGATATCAAGCCCGGCATTTTCCAGAAGCGACGCAATCGCCGTCCACAAGACAAACAGTTCTTCGTATTTGGTCGCGCCGAGGCCGTTCAGGATAACGCCGACTTTTTGCGTTCCTTTGGGGCGTTCCGCCAGTAGCTTCTCCACCAGCAGGCTCGCCAGACCGGAGGCAGGCAGGATCGCCTCTTCCTTGATCCCCGGTTCACCATGAATACCGAGACCCAGAGCCATCTGACCTTCCGGTACGGTAAAGAGCGGGTGTGGAGCGCCGGGCAAGGTGCAGCCTTTGAAAGCAACGCCGAAAGACACGGTGTTCGCATTCGCGTGACGTGAAAGCCGTTCAACCTCGTCCAGCGACAGACCGGCCTCAGCAGCGGCACCTGCAATCTTGAACACAACCAGATCACCAGCGATACCGCGCCGTTTCTCGTGCATATCCGCCGGGGCACTGGCCACGTCATCGGTCACGGGAACGATGCGTACGTCGACCCCCTCGGCACGCAGGCGCTCAGCAGCAACGCCGAAATTGAGAACATCGCCTGCATAATTGCCAAAGCCCAGAAGAATACCACCGCCCCTATGCGCCTGGCGGCACACGCGGGCCACTGCCGCTGTGGACGGTGAAGCGAATACGTCACCAGCAACAGCAGCGTCCGCAAGGCCCGGCCCCACATACCCCGCAAACGCCGGATAATGACCGGAGCCGCCTCCCACGACCACAGCAACCTTGCCTTGAGGCACCTTTGTCGAGCGAACAACGCCACCACGCACGTGACGAACATAGCGGCTATAGATACTGGCAAACCCGGCAAGAGCGGTCGAGGCAAACTCTTCCGGCGCATCGAAAATCGTCGTCATTGAAACAGTCCTTGGTCTGGGTCATCGCCGCTAGGCGGAATGCGGCGCGAGTAGTCACGATTTGTAGCCGAAACGGAAAGCCCTCCGCCACCATAATGTCGCATAAAATGGGCTGGCGAAACTGCGGTCCAGCGCCATGCTGATATTCGCCGCTCTCAGCCAGATTACCGATTGATCTAAAACATCAGATGAGGTCTACCTCAATCGAGCCGGATCGCGTTATAACCGGAACGGGCTCACTTGTGGTCATCTGATGCATCGGTACGGACTATGGAACTGAAATGGCTTGAAGATTTCGTCAGTCTCGCCGAGCACAGGAGCTACTCCCGCGCGGCTGGAGACCGCAATATTACGCAATCCGCGCTCAGCAAACGCATCAAGCAGCTTGAAGACTGGGTTGGCCTCCCATTGGTTGACCGCTCGTCAAATCCGATAGGCCTGACAAAGGCGGGAGAAAGTTTTCTTCCACGAGCCCAGGATGCCCTCGAAGTGCTGCTCAGCGCCCGCAAGAATGTCAGTGACGGCTATAGTGCCACTTGGGAAATCATTTCCTTCGCAACTCTAAATACGTTGTCGCTCACCTTCTTCCCGCGTTGGATGGCCCGGATCGAAGCCTCCGGCGCTTCGTTCCGCACCCGTTTTGCCGATCCACATTCATCGTTCGTCGGCAATATTTCGACACTCGTCAGCGGGCATTGCGACTTTTTTCTAACCTATGCGCATCCGGCCGTTCCCCAGATGGACGATCTTGGAAGTTATCCGTTTCTGCCATTGGGAACCGAGACGGTCATTCCGGTATCCGCGCCCACACCGCAGGGGCTGGCGCTGCACAGTCTCAAGGACAAATCACGGCCTACAGACTTCCTCAGCTACCGTGGAAATTCGTTCTTTTCCCTTGCCTTGCCCTGGCTGTTCGAAAAGCACGGATTTCAATTGAATACCGTTTACGAAAACGGAATGTCTGTTGCGTTGAAGGCAATGGCAGTCTCGGGCTACGGGGTGGCATGGTTGCCGGCGAGCCTCGTCAACGATGAAATGAAGCGCGGCGTTCTGGTGCGGGCAGGCGAAACGAATACCGACCTGTTGATTGATATTCGCGTTTATCGAACGCCCCAGTTCAGGAACAAGCAGGCGGAACTTTTCTGGCGACGTGCCTCGCAACTGGTTTCCCAGAATAGCGGGCACGCTGCCGAAAACTCCGCGCGGGAACCGGGCTGAGCGGCTCACGCCAGCGGAAAGAGCGCGGCCACGGCTTTTAGGTCGGAGACACCGTCAAGGCGCTGCAAGTCCGCATAGATCTGGCTTGCGGCGGGAAGCGACGAGCAGCAGTCAAGGAACTTGCGCATGCGATCGTCTGCGGTGAATGGTTGTTGCAAAGTGCCGACGGCAAAGCCCCGCGATGTACGCAGCACGCGCCCGTCCTTCAGCGTGACGGTGGCGACATGCGGCAATTTTTCCGCCGATGCCCGTTCTTCCTCCTCCGAATAACTGCGCATGACGACAGTGCCGGAAAGCGGATCGCCTGCGAAAGCCTGAACCGCCTGCGGCGTGAAATCCGCCAGCGCGAGATACCCTTGTCGCAGGGCGCGAGCCACGCAATATTGCATGGAGAAGCGTGCCTGCATCTGATCGGTCGGCTGCGTATAGGCGAGATTGCGATAGTTCGCGATCCCGACCAGCGCATCGACTGCTGCAACATCGTCTGCGGCGAATTTGTGCTCGGCTTGCAGATCAAGCAACCCGTCGACGATCATATGCGTGGAGCCACAACAGGGATGCCGTTTCGGCATCACGCCTGTCGTTTCAATCACATGCGGTTTGTCGGTGAGGATTTCTTCTATGTTCCAGCCGAGACGCGGATCACCCGCGAACAGTTCTCGAATGCCCTGCTCGCCTTCCAGAATGTCCGGTCGAGCCTGCATTCCCGCCTTTGCGAGCAAGGCAGCCTCAACCGCATTGCGCGCCGCCATACCGGCATGGAACGGCTTGATCAGCGTACCAAACTGGCCCTTGGTGCCTGAAGCGAAGCTGGCTGCGATGGTGATCGCCTGTGCCGTCGCCATAATGTCGAGGCCAAGCATATGGGCGGTAGCAACAGCTGTGCCTATACTGCCCACCGTCGAGGTACCATGCCAGCCAGCCGTATAATGGGCTTGTCCCAGTCCTTCGCCGACCAGGGCCTGCGCCTGTAAACCCGCCAGATAGGCATCAATCAGGCGAGCGCCTGTCGTCTTGTCCAGTTCGGCAAGCGCCATGATTGCTGGTACAATGACCGCAGAGGCGTGGCTCATGCCCGGCTGGAAATTATCATCGAAGTCGAGCGCATGCGCCGCGGTGCCGTTGACGAGTGCCGCGAGCATCGGGCTGGCCTTGCCTCCGGTGATCAGCGGTGCATCGCCCCCCATGTTGTGACCGGCAAAAGCCATGGCCACGCTCTGTGTGCTGTCATCGTCGCGGCCTGCCACCATGCAGGCCAGTGTGTCCAGAATGGCATCGCGTGCCAGTTCACGCGCGTTATCGCTCGTTACAGGCTTCGCGCATGCCGAAGCGATCGCGGTTGCGACTGTCATCTCCTCTCGCAGCATGGGGTCACCCTTTAAATGCATCGAGAATGAGCTTGAGGAGACGCCCGAACTTGTGCCGGTTCAACTGGCGTCCGGCGATGTCCGTGTCCACACGATGCACGATCACCATGTCGAGCGCAGGCAGCACAATGCAGAAATGACCGCCGGCGCCAAAGCCCGCATAACTGCCTTTCGGCGTCACCACGCCGGGAAAAAACACACCATCCCGCTCCAGCCACCACATATACCCATAAGCTCCGCGCGCACCGGCGTGGGAATACGGCATGACACATTCCCGCACCCAGCCATCCGGCAATATGGCTTCGCCATTCCAGCGTCCGTCGCGCAGATAAAGCTGGCTAAAACGCGCCAGATCGCGGGTTGAGAGGCGAAACGGATAGGCGGCGTGCCGGCTCTCCGTAAAGCGATCGTGCCAGCCGTCCGGCTTGTCGCCGCCAAGTGTGAAATCTTCAAGCCCAAGCGGCTTTGCGATGCGTTCGTCAAAAGCCTGATGTACGGACTTGCCGGTCAACTGCTCGAAAATGGTGCCAAGCGCGTTGAAATCCCAGTTGTTGTAGCACCAGAAAGTGCCCGGCGCATGGGAATGACGTTTCTCCTTGATCATCCGCATCCATGGCGTCTCGTAGCCTGCCGGATGGTAGATGCCCGAACGCGCAGTCAGAAGATCGTAGACCGTCGCCTGTCTTTCGACTTCGCTCAAGCCTTCATTATCGTCAATGCCGAGCTGCTCCAGCGTCAGGCTGAGATCGATGGTACCATCGGCCACATCTTGCCCCATCAGCGCGGAAAGGATGCTCTTGCGAATGGAGTGGCAAAGATATTTATGCGTGATGTCGCCATATGTATGGACGATCTTGTTGCCCTGGACGATCATCAAGGCATCGGTTTCCTGCCCGTCCGCGCAGGCGTCGACGGCACGAAGCCCGGCTTCCGACCAGCCCGCCGCAGCGGGGCTCTTCAGACGCTCCCATTCCTGTCCCGGATTGGCCACTGCATGATAGTTCATACCCGTATTTCCCTAGCCTGATTATGTGCGACAGCTTCCACGCTGGCTTGCAGGAATTCCTGCGTATATTCAGCCTTGGCGCGCGAATGACGCAGATCGTCCGCCGTCAATTCTTCCAGAATGATGCCCTTGTGCATGACGCCCACACGCTCGCAGATATGCGCCACCACCGCGAGATCGTGCGAAACCATGAGGTAGGTGAGATTGCGCTCGCGGCGCAGCACCTTGAGCAGATTGAGAATTTCCGCCTGCACGGAAACGTCGAGCGCGGACGTTGGTTCATCGAGAAGCAACACATCCGGCTCGATGATCAAGGCACGCGCTATGGCGACACGCTGGCGCTGGCCGCCAGACAGTTCATGCGGATAGCGATAGAGGAAACTCGGGCCAAGTCCCACCGCCTGCAATATGTCGCGAATACGCTCGTCCCTGCGATCCATGCCGTGAATGGCAAGCGATTCCGCCAGCACCTTGTTCACCTGCTTGCGCGGATGCAGCGAGGCATAGGGGTCCTGGAACACCATCTGCACGCGGCGGAAAAACGCCTTGTCGCGCTCGCCGCCCATCTTCTGTCCATCAAAGACGAAATTGCCTTGATAATCCGGGATGAGACCGGCCAGAGCGCGCAGGATCGTGGACTTACCGCAACCGGATTCGCCGATCAGACCGTAAGCTCCGCCGCGTTCGATATGAAACTTCACCTTCCTGACGACGGTGGCGCGCTTGCGCCCCTTGCCGAAGCTGATGGAGAGATCCGAGACATCCACGAATGGGGAATTGGCTGCCTGTGTCATGCGTTTTCTCCCACCAGCGTCGGCTCGGTCAGCCAGCTTTTGTCGCGTTCGGGCACCTTGAGCATATCGACCGGATGGTCGAGCCGCGGAAGGCTGGCCAGCAGCGCCTGCGTATAGGGGTGGCGCGCCTTATGCAGATTCTTCGCTGGCAGGTCTTCCATGATGCGCCCCGCATACATGACCAACACCCGGTCGCAGAAATCCGCCACCAGATTGAGATCGTGGCTGATGAACATCAGCCCGGTACCCGAACGGCTGACCAGTTCATCGAGCACGGTCAGAACCTGCCGCCGTACCGTCACATCGAGCGCGGAGGTCGGTTCGTCGGCAATGATCATGTCCGGTTCGGGGATCAGCATCATGGCGATCATCACACGCTGGCCCATGCCGCCGGAAATCTCGTGCGGGAACAGACGCATGACACGTTCCGGATCGCGAATATGCACGGCCTCCAGCATGGCAAGCGTCTTCTGTCGCGCTTCCGCCGGCTTCACCCGATGGTGCAGACGATAGGCTTCCATGATTTGATCGCCGATACGGATCAGCGGGTTGAGCGAATATTTCGGGTCCTGAAGGATCATCGAAATCCGGTTGCCGCGCACGCTGCGCATCTGGCGCTCGCTGGCCGATAGCAGGTCAACCTCGCCGAAACGCAAAGTCGTGGCCCGGATCTGTGCCGCCTTTGGCGTCAGCTTGAGGATCGAGCGCCCGGTCATTGATTTGCCGGAACCGGATTCGCCTACGATGCCGACCTTTTCGCGTCCGATGGAAAAGCTGATGCCGCGAACGACATCGATGCTGCGATCCGCACCGGGAAACGACACCCACAGATCATCAACTTCAAGCAATGGTTTTGTCATTGATCTTATCCGTTTCTGGGGTCGAGGACGTCACGCAAGCCGTCGCCGAACAGGTTGAAGGCAAGGCTCGCCAGCAGGATCGCGGTGCCGGGCACAGCGGCAAGCCACCAAGAGGTCATCATGAATTCGCGACCACTGGAAAGCATCGCTCCCCATTCCGGACTTGGCGGCTGCGCGCCAAGTCCGAGAAAACCAAGACCGGCGGCGGTGAGAATGATCGACGACATGTTGAGCGTGATGCGGATCACCACCGAGGGGATGCACATTGGCACGACATGTTTCGCAATCACCCGCATGGTGGAAGCTCCTTGCAGGCGGATGGCAGCCACATAATCGGACGAGCGAATGGTCAAGGTTTCAGCGCGGGCGAGACGCGCGATCGGCGGCCATGCGGCGAGTGAAATGGCAATGACGGCGTTCTCGATGCCCGGCCCGAGCGCTGCGGCAAAGGCCAGCGCCAACACGAGACTGGGAAAGGCAAGGAAAATATCGACAATGCGCATCAGCGCCGTATCAACCCAGCCGCCCATATAGCCCGCAGTCGTACCGACGACGAGACCAATGGGGGCCGCGATGATGGCGGTCAGCGTCACGATATAAAGTGTGATCCGCGAGCCATAAACAAGGCGGCTGAAAATATCGCGCCCCAGTTCGTCCGTACCGAAAAAATGTTCCCATGACGGCGGTTGCAGCCGATTGGCGAGATTATTGGCGCCGATATCGTGCGTGGCGATGAGGGGCGCCAAAATGGCCACCAACACCAGAAGCACAATCACTGCCAGACCGAAGACGGCAGATGTGTTGGCCACCAGCTTGAACCAGGAGCGGCGCAACTGCTGTATATTGGCCTGAAAGGCAGACGTGGGTACGGGGGCGGTCAGCCAAGCCCGCAGGGAACTGGAAGCTTGCGCCGGCGATGTGCTGGTGTGTGTGCTCATCGGCAATTTCCTATCGTGTGCGGGGATCGAAAACGCGATACAGAAGATCGCTGATCAGGTTGATGCCGACGAACAGAATGCCGACGATAAGCGTGCAGCCGACCACCGCATTCATGTCACCCGCCAGAAGCGCATTGGTGAGGTAGCGCCCGAAGCCCGGCCATGCGAACACCGTTTCGGTCAGCACCGCGCCTTCCAGCAGGAAGGCATAGGACAGCGCCACGACCGTCACGACCTGAACCGCGACATTACGGAAAGCATGGCCCCAGACGGTGCGAGCCCAAGACAGTCCTTTGACGCGAGCGGTGATGATATATTCCTGATTGAGCTGCTCGATCATGAAGCCGCGCGTCATGCGGCTGATATAGGCCATCGAACCGAATGCGAGGATCAGCGCGGGCATGATGATATGGCTTACCGCATTCCAGAACGCATCCCACTGGCCCTGCATCGCGCTGTCGAGAAGCAGAAAACCGGTGGTGGGTTCAACGGAATATTCATAGATAAAATCGATCCGGCCCGGCCCACCGATCCAGCCGAGTGTGGCGTAGAAAATCAGCAGAGCCATCAGGCCCAGCCAGAAGTTCGGCGTAGAATAACCGAGCAGACTAACCATGCGAACGGCATGATCCAGCGGCGAATTGCGATACATGGCTGAGAAAACACCGAGCGGAATGCCGAGCGTGGTGCCTATGACGATAGCCACAGTCGCAAGTTCGATGGTCGCGGGAAAAACGCGGCCGATATCCTCCAGCACCGGACGGCCGGAAGTCAGTGCGTTGCCGAAATCGAACAGCAGCGCGTTCTTAAGATACAGGCCGTATTGTACGATCAACGGCTGGTCTAGCCCCAGCTTGCGATACATTGTGTCATAGGCTTCCTGGGAAACATTGTCTCCCAGCATGGCAATGACCGGATCGAGCGGCAAAAGACGGCTGATGAAAAAGGTCAGCGTGACCAGTCCCAAAAGCGTGATCGCTACTGAAACGATCAGACGCGCGGTGGCGGCGAGAAACAGAAGCGCAGGCCCGGCTTCCCTGTCGCGGTCGGCCTCCTCCACATCTTCCATGATTTCGTGCGTCGTCATCTGCAAATTCCCGGAAAGAGAAAAACGGGATGCCGGGCCAAAGTCGCGAAGCAAGCGGCCATATGGTCATCCATCGAAACAGGTCCCGGCAGCTTCGAGGGAAGCCACCGGGAGTACCATTCTCGTTATTTCGCGGCGAGATCGTAGTAGACGCGGAAGCCGTTCCAGCTCCAGTTCTTCATGGCCTTGTTAACGCCAGCGACATTGTAGATCTGGAAGATGAAGGCGTGCGGCCCCTTCTCCATCATCTCTTTTTGCAGATCGATATACATCTGCTTGCGCTTGGCCTCGTCCTTCTCGAACAGGGCAGCGTCGACTTGCCTGTTTACGGCCTCGTTGAAATAGCTTGCGCGCCAGCTCGGATACATGGTCTGCTTGGCTTCAGCCCGGTTGTCGGGGTTGAAAATCTGGCGCGAAGCATTGCCATGCGCATCCGGAACGGTGGTCTGCCAACCCATCAGCGAGGTCTGGAACTCGCGACCGCGAATTCGGCTGAACAATTGCGCATTGGCCATGCGCTCAATCTTGATCTTCACGCCCACCTTGGCCGCTGCATCCTGAATGCTCTGGGCAATCGGAGCTGCATAAGGCGCGGTGCTGATGAACATTGTCGTTTCGAAGCCCTTCTCGTAACCGGCTTCCTTCAGCAGTTCGCGGGCCTTTTCCACGTCGAGCTTGAAAGGCTGACCTTCCTTTTCGTCAAGCGCGCCGAAGGCGCCGAGCTGCACGAAGCTCGCACGCGGCACGCCGACATTGTTGATGACCGTCTTGCCGAGGCCCTCATAATCGATGAGATAGCGCATCGCGAGGCGCACCTTCTCATTGGCAAAAATCGGATCAGCATTGTTGAAGTTCCAGTAGAACAGCGATGGTTTCAGCGAACGGGAAGCGGTTACCTTGTCCTGCGTTTCCAGATCGCGAAGGTCTTCCGGCGTCAGATCGCGGGCAATATCGATGTCACCTTTTTCAAGCAGCAGTCGCTGGGTTCCCGCTTCCGAAACATGGCGGATCAGCACCTGCTTGAGCTTCGGCGCTTCGCCCCAGTAATTGTCCGTCGCCTGAAGGATAACCACTTCAGCCGGGTTCCAGCGCATCAGCTTGTAGGGGCCAACGCATTCCGAGCGGGTGGCCAGATATTTGTTGCCCATGTCGTTATCGACCTGGTTCTGCATCAGCACCTTCTTATTCAGGAGGCTGGCGACACGATTGGCGGCGATTGCTGCCAGAATGAGATTGACCGGATAAGGCTTGTCCAGCTTGAAAACGACCGTGTTGTCGTCCGGGACCGAGATGGTCTGGTCTACATTGTCCTTGGTGAAGCCGTATTCCGTCAGCGTGGCGGCATTACCGAAACCGAGCTTGACCGCGCGCTGGAGCGACCAGGCCATGTCGCCCGCCGTCGCCTTGTCGCCATTGTCGAACTTCAGGTCGTCGCGCATGTGGAACCTGATCTGCAAGCCATCTTGCGAGACGTCCCAGCTTTTTGCCAGCTGCGGCACAATCTTGGTTTCGTCAGCCGGATCGAAATCAACCAGAGGGTCGCAGATGTTCTGGATAATTTCATTGGTTGCGGCTTCGCCGATCTGTGCCGGATCGAAAGTGCTGATAGCGTCGATATTCCAAGCCATAACGAGCGCATTAGGTGGAGATGCGGCTTCAGCCGTGAACGTCATAGCGCCCATACCGGCAGCAAGTGCAAGCGCCGTGGTTCGGCGCAGGATGGATGTCTTCTGTCTTGGCATTTTTATCCCCTTTTATGATTAGACTTTTACAAGAGGTGCCGCGCGCGAACGCGCGGCACAAACGGCTTCGGTCAATCAACCGGGCGCGGCTGGAGCGGCGGGTTGACTTCAGGCGGGATCGGGCAGGTATAGGGCGTCTTGGCCGTGCGGGCCTTGTGATCGGCCTTAGCGTCGTTGAGGATTTTCTCGTCCTGCAGAACATCTAGCGCGGTGCCCGCCATCACCTTGGCGGCATAGACCATGCCTTTATGCGCGGCTGGCATCTTGCCTTGTGCGGTGATCTGCCAGGAATGGCCGGGCGAGCCGATCGCATGCGTTGCCACGCGTGCCTGAACAGTCGGCACGACCCAGCTCACATCGCCCAGATCGGTGGAGCCGATCATCGGTACACCCTTCTGTTCGCGCGGCAGGACATAGTCGCAAAGCGGCTCATTTTCCGCCAAAGGCTGGCCGACACGCAGATAATCGGTCTCGATGTCCTCCTTTGAAAGCGTCGCCTGAATCTTGGCCGCAAAGGCACGATCCGCATCATCGAACGGCACGCCGCCCAGACGCTCCATGTTGGAATGCATCGCGATTTCGAGCGGTGTATTGCCGAGCAGGTTCGAGACTGCGCTCATGATGGAAATATCGACAGTCGTTTCCGTCATCATTGCAGCGCCATGTGCAACTTTCTTGACGCGCTCATTAAGGGCGAACATGCCGGGCAGGTCGGTGGCGCGGATGGCATAGCGCACCTTGGCCTTGGCCTGTACGACATTCGGCGCGACGCCGCCTGCATTGAGATAGGCGTAGTGGAGACGGCAATCGGAAGGGATGTGCTCGCGCAGATAATTGCAGCCGACGCTCATCAGCTCCACCGCATCCAGAGCCGAACGCCCCAGATGCGGTGCTGCGGCGGCGTGGGAGGCCCGTCCGGTGAATTCGAAATCCATGCGGGTATTGGCAAGCGACTGCGCGTCATCGACCTGCGTAAACGAAGCCGGATGCCAGCAGATGGCAATGTCGACATCATCGAAAGCGCCAGCACGCGCCATGAACGACTTGGCCGCACCGCCTTCTTCTGCCGGGCAACCATAATAGCGCACGCGCCCTTTCTTGCCGGTTTTCTCCAGCCAGTCCTTGACGGCTGTCGCCGCCAGAATAGCGGCGGACCCCAGAAGATTGTGGCCGCAGCCATGGCCATGTCCCGTGCCGGGGATCGGGCGCGGTTCGGCAATGCCCGCTTCCTGGCTCAAGCCCGGAAGCGCGTCATATTCACCCAGAATGGCGATAACCGGCCCATCCTCGCCCGCTTCGCCCATCACGGCGGTAGGGATGCCAGCCACGTTTTCGGTGATGCGGAAACCTTGCTCCTTCAACATTCCGGTATGTTCGGCGCAGGACTTGTATTCGGTATAGGCGATCTCGGGCATGCCCCAGACACGATCGCTCAAGGCTTCGAAATCAGCCTTCTTCGCGTCCACCAGATCCCAGATCTCTTCACCATTCTTCACGGCATACTCTCCCAACAATGCTTTTAAAGGTTCTCGTCAATGAAACGGGCCAGCGCCCCGAACACACGGCGACGATTTTCGATGCGCGCAAAGCCATGGCCCTCATGCGGCACACGCAGATATTCGACGGGCTTGCCAAGGCCGCGCAGACACGAATAGACCATCTCGCTTTCGCAAGGTGTGACGCGCGGGTCTTCCAGCCCGTGGGCGATCATCAGCGGCGCTGCGATATTGCCGATGCGGTTGATGGGCGAGAACCGCTCCAGTTCCTCACGCATGGTTTCAGCATGGCCATATTCGATGGCGCGCAGTTCCTTGCGCCACGGCCCAGTGGTCTGCAACAGAGTGAGGAAATTGGCGATCCCGTAATATTCAACGCCAAGCTTCCACAGGTCGGGATATTCCGTCATGGCCGACAAGACCATGAACCCGCCATAGGAGCGGCCAAACACACCGATGCGGTTCCCATCCACATCGCTGCGCGCCGCGACCGCCATGCGCACTGCCTTGAGATCGGCAACGCTGTCCATGCGCAATTCGCGATCATCCAGATGCTGATAGGCGCGGCCATAACCGGTGCTGCCGCGAATATTCGGCGCGATGACCATAATGCCGTGCGCCAGCATGTGCTGGATGTCCGCCCGGAAATCCGGCTTCCACTGGGCTTCGGGGCCGCCATGCACGATGATCATCACGGGATAACCATCAGGGCCTGCGGTTCGCTCCGGCTTGTAGACGAAATAGGGAATGTCCAGACCGTCGAAACTAGCAACACTCGTTACTGTTGGTTCGAGGAAAGTCGGTAATTTGACCTTGGCCTTCGGCGCATCGGTCAGGCGGGTGAAGGCATCTTTTTCCACGTCGCAGCGCCAGATATCCCCCGGCGTCGCAGCACCCTCCATAGGCATGATCAGTGATGTGCCATCCGGCGTCCATGCGACCGAAGCCACCACCGCAGCAAACGGCAATTCAAACTCTTTCAGCACCGCGCCATCACGGTCGATCAGCACCAGATCATTCCAGCCCTGACGATTGAGGACGAGCGCTATCCTGCTCTGATCCGGCGATATGGCGAGCGCTTCCACATCTTGGCCGTCAAAGGCGGCAAGCTCGGTCAAGCTTGACGCATCATGCGGCTTGACCATGACCGAGAGATATTCGCGTTGCTGGTCGGCAATCATCACAATGCCGGAGCCGTCCTTGAAGAATTTCGGCGCCTGATAGAGCGCCCGGCCTTCATGAGGCAGGATATTCTCATAAGCGCCGGTTTCGAGATCGAGGCGGCAGAAATCCTGATCCGTCATGGCTCGCTGGCAATCATTGACGAGAAGCGACTTGCCATCGGGCGCAAAGGCGGCTGGCGTGCGCCAGCCGATGCCCTTGTAAATGCATTTCGTCTCGCCGGTGGCGACGGTCATGACATGGATGTCCATATGCGAACGGTCGCGATAATTGGCGCCAAAGGCGATCTGCGTGCCGTCAGGCGACCAGCACCCCCAGGCATGAACCACCGTGGTATCGGCGGTGAGAAGACGTGGTTCGCCTTCGGCGTTTTCGATCAGCCAGAGCTGGTGGCGTTCGTCACCGCCCCAGTCGGTGGTAATGAGCAGGTCACGGCTTTTGGGATTGAAGGCAAGATTGCTGACCGGCTCCGGCAGATTGGTGAGCTGGCGCGGCGTGCCGCCGGCAAGTGGACGCGTCCACACCTGCGCCGTGCCGCTTTCGTCGCTGAGATAGGCCAGAAGCTCGCCGTCCGGGGAGACAGCGGGCTTCACCGCCTTGCAGATATCGATGTAGTGCGTCATCGAAAGCGATATGTCGGCGGTCGTTGTATCGAACATCGAACTTTCCTCAATTCCAGAGATTGATGAATGGGGTCACGCCAACTGTCCTGCCAGCCGGGCCGATGCAGCGGTCAGCGCATCAGCCATCGGACCTATTGTCGACTGATGATTGGCAAGGGTGACGATGGTGAAACCGGCCTCCGGCCAGGCTTCCTTGAGCTTCCACGCCGTCATCATCGGCGTCACCGTATCGTAGCGCGCCTGTACGATTTCGGCGGGCAGGTGACGAATACGGTCAATATTCTCGATGAGATAATTCTCCGGCAAGAAAGCGCGGTTGACGCAATAATGTGTGAAAATGCGCGATACGGCCAAAGCCGCTTCCGGCTTCAGAAGTTTGGAAACGTGATCCGTGTTCGGTTCGAAGGTCTGTGTGCGTGCCGAAAATCCACGCAGGCTCTGGGCCGCTTCATGCTCCTGTGCCGGATCGCCCGAGATGAGACGCTTGTAATAAGCGGCCAGCAGATCGCCGCGCTCGCTCACCGGTATAAATTCGGCAAATTCCTGCCAGTGATCGGGGAAAATGGCCCGACAGCCATAGAACCACCAGTCGATATCCTCCTGTCCGCCTAGAAATATGCCATGCAGCCGAAAGCCGAGGCAGCGTTGCGGATGCGCAATGCCATAGGCAAGCGAGAGACACGATCCCCAGGAGCCGCCGGCTACCAGCCAGCGCTCGATATCCAGTTTCTCGCGTAAGTCCTCCATATCCGCGATCAGATGCTGCGTGGTGTTTTCAGCAATTTCTGCGACAGGGGTGGAACGTCCCGCGCCGCGCTGATCGAAGGTAATGACGCGATAGGTATCGAGATCGAAACTGGCGACCTGACTGGCCGAAACGCCCGCACCGGGGCCGCCATGCAGGAACACCGCGGGGATGCCCCGGGGATTGCCATATTCCAGAACGGAAAGCTCATGCAGATCGCTAACCCGTAAACGGAATTCGTGCGTCGGAAGAACGACGGCCTCCGCTCCACCGAGTTCGATTGGATTCAAGCCTTTGAATTGCTGCGCATTTTTGGCGGAAGGATAAATCTTTCCCTCCGGAACGCGCTTGGCTTCCGTCATTCATTTTCCCCATTTTTGCGCTCGTTGGAAAGGCGCGCCAGCCAACATTGCCCGAAGCAGATCTTCTTGCCTTTTCAAGAGCTTGAAGAAAACCCGGCGAGCAATCTCTCTTGACCGTCTTTTTTATTATTTGAAATTTATAGGCAGCAATTTTGGGGTTTGGCCAATGCAAATTTAGACTTGCCATTCCAATTTGGAATAGCGAGATATAACGGCCGCTTGAAATTTTCGGCCGCCTGTTTTTGGATCGTCATATGACTTTGGTCCCGCAGCACCAGCGAGACCAATATTGTCAATCAATATAGGAGGCCGAGTCGATGCTCGTTGAACCTGCCCCCACGAGGGTCAGGAAGTTCTTTCGGCGCTACCGATAGATTCCAGTGTGAACCTCACCGTCCAGACCGCACCACGCGCGGTACATGCCCGGACTGTTGAAGGGCAGGCTGACGTTCCCATTGCGATCCACAGCGACAAGACCGCCTGAACCGCCGATTTCGCCAAGTTCCCGGACGACAGCGCCAGCCGCTTCGTTGAGCGACTGCCCTGCCCAGCGCATCCGCGCATCCACTTCGTGGCCCACGGCCCAGCGAATGAAATATTCGCCATGGCCGGTGGCCGACAGCGCAACCGTCTGGTCATCCGCCCACGTTCCAGCGCCTATAACCGGGCTATCACCAACGCGTCCCGGTGTCTTGGCGGTCATGCCACCCGTGGAGGTGGCCGCAGCCAGATGCCCGAAGCTGTCTAATGCTACCGCGCCAACCGTCCCATGCTTACGGGCAGGGTCTCCGTCGTCCGCGGCACCGCTGCGGCGGCGCTCCATTTCGTCATGAAGCGCCTTGCGGCGCTGCTCCGTCGAGAACCATTCTGGAGCCATCATTTCGAGACCCGCAGTTTCACAAAACCGTCTCGCCCCTTCCCCTGCAAAGAATACATGCTCGGTCTGTTCCATTACAGCACGTGCCGCAAGAACGGGATTGCGCGGCCCACAAATTCCCGAAATCGCGCCGCATGCACGTGTTGCACCATCCATGATGGCGGCATCCATCTCATGCGTTTCATCCGTCGTGAAAACAGCCCCGCGACCGGCGTTGAACAACGGATTTTCTTCCAGGGCAATGACGGATGCCGTCACGGCGTCGAGCGCTTTCCCGCCACCCCGCAACACATCCAACCCGGCCTGCAGGCATTCGCGCAGGCTGGCGTGATAGGCCGCTTCCTTCTCCGGCGTCATATTGGCTTTGAGAATGGTTCCGGCGCCGCCATGCAGCGCGATTACAGGTACGAATTTAGACATCTGAACTCACTATTGAAGAGACTATCAAAGTCGAACAACTTGAAGAACCTTGCGATCTATCGAAATGTATCCGCCTGTTTTGACCGGTTCGTTACGCTTGGCGTACTTTCGAGTTCCTTGGGCAGAGGCGCACTGGAACAGCGGAGATGCATCTCGCGAACGAACAGTTTTCGTTTCTTCTCATCGTTCTCTTTTATAGCCGCAGCAATAGCCAGCCCGTAGGGACCTATGAGAAGCCCCGGTGCTAAATCGGAGGCTTTCTTTTCTCTCGCCTGATAATTCACGGCCTCTGCACGAATTTCCTCGCATTGTGGCGAAACCCATTTCGGGTCGTGCGGCGAGAGAGTGGCCGCATAATTCTGCGGCGCAGTCGTGCATCCAACTACGATCATGGACACCAGGCAAACGATCCCTGCCCCTAAACGTTCGATTACCATTTCATTCCGCTTCCATGCGCGACAGGTTTCGACCACGATTCGATCATTCTAATCTGCAACATTGCTATTGCCTGCAAGTATAGCATCTGCGGCCAACCCGCCAGCCATGCGATAATCGTCTGACCATTCTTCATCGTCAAACACGCAAAGCGCAATCGTCGCGCATCGCTGTCTTTCCCTGAGTATAGCAAGCGCGATTGCGTCAACAGGTGCTATTTTTTCGTCGGCCTCTGAGACTTCGAGCCACAAATTGCTGGCCGTATCTACGATGTCACGGGGAAATTCCATGCCCTCTGCCTTTTAAAGTGCTCCATTGCGCAGCAATTTCCGCTCGTCGAATCACAAATTTGTACGCGCCGTTTTTATATCGTTTCATAGTTCGACGTGTCAGACACTTCTCAGACACTTCTCAACAACGCCGAATTGAATGAACAAAAAGTGCCAGCCCGCAGATATATCGACTGGGATACACCAGCTACTTACCCGTACCGTCAGAAAACCTGTTTGCCTTATAGGTCAGGCTCCCCGGGTCAGCAGCCTCCACGTCGATCCGGATATTTCTGATTTCGATGGCATGTTGGTCAGGCGGGAAATCCAATATCTGCCCCGTATTCGGGGTTTGCAGATCATTGGCGGTGTAACCACGGATTTCAAAACGCATCCTGCCGTCGACAATGCCCAAATAAACGATATCAAAAATCGTTCCGGACTCGTTGGGATCGTATTCATCAGGATTCGGTATCTCCGACCCTTTTGCATAATCGCGCGGAGGGACGATGGGATCGCCGCTTAGAACGAACTGCGTCTGACCAAAGGTAGCAGTTGCCGGTGCAGGATGGTGCGATGTCTCTTCAGTGCCTATTGAAACCTCTGCATCCGCAGCTTGTTGGGCATGCAAGTCAGCCGAAAAACTCAGAATACAGCCTGCGATCAAGAATATTGCAAGCCATCGACTTATCTTTGAACGTTTATCCATCGCCTGTTCTTTTCCTGACTCGCAAGTTAACGCCGCTCTTTTGACCGAAACGCGACATGCAGGCAATCCTTCCTATCACACGCTGTTCTCGCTGAAGGCATGGCAGGAACTGTCACGATTTTATGACTGCAATCGCAAGCACCTTAGGTTAGGGTCGGCGTGGGAAGATCACCGTCGGAAACCTCAATAGAGAGGCATGGCATGACCGTTGAAGCCAGATCTGTTCGCATCATTCGGACAGTTGTTGAAACGCTGCGCCCACAGTTCAATGTGGAGTTATGGGACGGTACGCGCATAGGTGCATTCGACGGTCCGTCCCTGGTGATCAATGATCCGACGATCGTTCGGCAACTCCTTCTCAAACCGAACTACGATTCACTGATCGATATCTGGACCTCAGGTCGGGTGGATATCAGCAATGGTACAATCTTCGATCTCGCCAAAGCAAAAACCAACGGAAGCGTAAAGAACAGGTTGAAGGAGTTGCCAAAATGGCAACTCCTCAAGGACCTTCCAGCTCTTCTTTTTGCTGGTAAAGCCAGTGGGCGCGAAGTTCTCGACGGCAGGGAACCTTTCGTCAGCGGATCAAGCAAGGAGGCGATCACGCATCACTACAATGTCTCCAATGAGTTTTACCGCTTATTCCTGGACGAGCGGATGGTTTACACGTGTGGCTACTTCACGGATTGGGCAAATGATATCGACCAGGCCCAGAAGGACAAGCTGGAGCTCATCTGCCGAAAACTACGATTGAAGCCGGGTGACCGTCTTCTGGATATTGGCTGCGGTTGGGGCGCCCTTCTGATCTATGCGGTACAGAATTTTGGCGTCATTGGCACCGGCGTTTCATTGTCGGAAGCCCAGACGGCGCTGGCGCGCGAAAGGATCAGAGAAGCAGCACTGGAAGACAGGATTACCATCCACGTCAAATCCTATGCCGAGCTTGACGGTCAGTTCGACAAGATTTCCTCTGTGGGAATGTTCGAGCATGTCGGTATCGCCAATTACGACAGCTATTTCAGCGCTGTGAACCGGCTTCTACGCCCCGGTGGGCTTTACATGCATCATGCAATCACGCGACGCATGAAAAAGGACAAGAAATCCTTCAAACGCAAAAGCGCCGAGCACAAAGCACTGGTGAAGTACATTTTCCCGGGAGGAGAACTCGATCATCTGGGAATGACGGTAGAAAACCTGGAAGGACATGGCTTCGAAGTCCACGACATCGAGAATCTGCGCGAACACTATGGCATGACATGCCGGTTATGGTGCGAGCGTCTCTATAGCAATTTCGATAAGGCCGTCGCTGAAATCGGCTATCCGAAAGCGCGTCTCTGGCTGCTGTATCTTGCGGGTTGTTCGCTGGCATTCGAGCGCGGCACCGTCCAGATCAACCAGACTGTGGCTTCAAAACGCAAACGCGGCATTTCCGCCGTACCTCAAACAAGAGCGGATATTTATACCGATTTCGGAAGGTCCCGCTTAGCGACTCGAAGCGCTTCAGACAATGTCCAAGAATAGAAAAAGCCCGCAATCACGCGGGCTTAGATGTATCTCTATGCTCTCCGGTGCTGGTCTATGCCGGACGCGGGCTCATTCCCATTCGAATTTTTTTCGGCCCTAAGCGTCTGATATACTTACGAAAATAAATCCTCGGGCGGGTATACCGCTGAAGATACCGTCAAAAACTTAGCCTTTTGATTTTGCTATTTTTTTTTGGGATTTCAGGACGGTAAAATTCTGTGAACTATCGGTATCTATCGACCGTTTCGCGGTGAGGCGTAGACCTCAGACTTCGAATCTTTTGCTACCGATAAAAGTACCGCCAAAATCGGCGAAATCAATACACCCATCTCGATCTTGGGTTGCCGGGATGGTGGGTTTGGATCAAGCGCGACAGAGGTTGAGAGGGTGAAGACAGTTTCCCGGGAAGAGCTTCACGTATAGCAGACGTTCCCCAAAAACACCGTCACAACAAATCGTAGAGTCGAAGCACGAGCGTAGACGCCCCGCTGTAACGGCCCTCCTCCTATCCAATAGGAGGACAAATATCCCGACGAAAGCCATTCGCATAGGTGACAACTCTCACTCAGATTGTTTGATCAGGAAGAGGGCAGCCGCTGCACTCGCTAAGAGACAGGGCGTCAATACCAGAGACGATCGCGCAATGCTCAGCCCACGATCAAGCGGGCAAGCCGATTAACCTCGACCATGTCCAGGCCCGATCCCGCCGTTTCCATGGTCTCGATCAGGACATCTCCCCCTGCCTGTTCATCGATCGGCCGGATGCCTGCTGCCAGGTACGCCATGCGCTTGATCTGCCATCGTGCCGCGTATTGCGGGTCCGACAGCATGCCCAGATGCTCCCAATAATAGGTGACCCCCGAGTCCTCATCGACGATCGTGAAATCAGGCCAGCGCGTCTTCCCATCAAGTTGCAGGGGCTGTTCGTAGACGTAGCCGATGCCCATCCCGTTCAATTTCTCTGCGATGGCCAATTCCGATTTGGACCGCACGAACTCGCCGCGGCTCGTCCGATGCAGAAGATGCTTGTCGAGAAAGCGTGGGCCCGAGACGGTTTTCACTTCAACGGGCCCAGGCGCCTCGAAGAGGTCCGTCATTCGCCGCGCGATCTCCGAGGCAGACGGGTCTGAGTATCGCCGCAGGGCGCCGATGTCATCTTCGTGGAGAAGAATGAGTTCTTGCTGATGTCGCGTGATCGCGGTGTAGAGCAGTTCTCGCGACAAGGGCCGACAATTGCGCGGCAGCACAATAAACGTTCGCTCGAACTGACTTCCCTGGGTCTTGTGAACCGTTAGGGCATACGCAAGTTCGAGCTCCGGCGTGCCCTCTTCGCCAGAGAACTCGCCCGCATAGTAGGTAAATTTCACGCCGGGCTGACTCGCGAATTCGACTTCGAGGTCTCGCGGGCGAAACTTCATCTTCCCGGTCTTGTAGCCGCCGACGACGATGCCTATGTCGCCGTTGGCGACATAGGCTCGTTCCTGGCGCGGATAAGTGCGACGTCGGCCGTTGTTGCGGAGGTTGATCACCTTGTCGCCCCACAAAACGCCTTGAGGCCCGGCAGGCTTTGGGTATTTCGCATATGGGGTCAGCGCGCGATCTCGCACCTTGTCCCGAAACCGGCGCTGGATCGCCAGGTTAATTGCTTCCACACCGGGGGGGCCTGACCGCACAGGCGACAAGATTTGCCAGTCGTGAGCTGCCTCCGCAGCGCCGCCCTCGGTCTCACCGGCGCGTCGTGCCCAGAAAAGAACGTGCTCTTCCCATTCGCTTCCGCCGATGCTCAGTTCGAACCCGCGCTGATCGGAGTGGTCGGCAAGCGCCAGACCTCGGACAATCTCGTTCGTAAGTCGCGGCTCCAGGTCGCTCGGGAGGGCCCAATGCGCAGTTCGCACGTGCGACAGCGTGCCGGACCTCAGCGCCTCCCACACCTCGTCCGCGCCGGCATCCAACGGCTCGCCGCTGAACTGCCGGGCCAGCAGTACGTCGCCCCGGTCTGTTCCCCGCTGGCGACCGATGATCGTGAGTTCGGCGTAACCTGGCGCGACCTTCGGAAACTGAGGAGTTTCCTCAGAGGGCGCGAGCTTCCGACAGATGTCCACGAACGGCCTGCCAGCGCCTATGGGCGGGAGCTGGCGAGGATCGCCAACCAGGATCAAACGATCAACGCCCTCGATCGCATCGATCAGCGCCGAAAGCTGATCCTCGGTGAGCATCGAACATTCGTCGACGATGACCGACCGATATCCCTTTTCTCGCGGCGCTTCGGGATTCCGGAAGTAGCGCCCACTTGCGCCGTTGTACCGCTCATAGCGTTGGAGAAATTGAGCCAGTGTCTGACCCTCCCCAAGACGTTCCGTCGCTTCCTCCAAGCGCACGCGCGCTTTGCCGGTTGGGGCCAAAAGAAGAATCCCGCCCGAGCTTATCTCTGGAAGGTCACACAACACTTTCAGAAGCGTGGTCTTGCCCGATCCTGCCGGACCGATGAGGACGGAGAAACGTCCACATGCGAGCTGCTCAAGCGCTCCCGATTTTTCCCTTCGTGCCAGTTCCTCGACCTCCGCCTCCGGTCCGGCTCCTATCGGAGGCAGCACCGCATCGACGAGCGCGCGCCATTTGTGAACGATCGAGTGGCGCTTGCCACCGACGCGTTTCCGGATCGCGTTTGTGATTACGGTCCGCGAGGTGCCATACCGCCTGAGCTTCAGCGCGAGTTCGTCATCTGAGGTTCGCGCTCTCTCCAAGGTGAGGGCGAGGTAGTCCGCGACCATGTCGATAACGTCCTCGTCGACCACGCAGAGAGGATCGAGGGGCGCTTCGATTGCTCGACTCACAATCCAGCTCCGAGGAAGAAGCGTGTGCCCCTCGTTCTGAACGGCATGCTCCAACATGTTGGTGATCAGCGCGCGGACACGACGCTTGTCGATCCCGTCGGTCATCATCGATTGAGCTGGCAGCGGTGCAACATCGCGAATGACCTCCGCCGGGAATACGCCACGATCGACGACACCAAAGGCAATCCGTTGAGCCGCTGACTCATCCCGCTCGTAGAGCAGGTACGGATTGGCCAAGAGGTCCCCGTCGCTGGTCGCCTCAGTGAAGACGCCTCGCTGACTAGGCTGGTAGGCTCGCAGCGCCTGGTCGGCGGTCAGGTTGCAACGAGCGACAAGATCGAGCAATTGGCGGCGTGGCGATGCGAGGCTCTTCCATTTTTCGCGGTAAGTCGAGCCGAAGCCGAGCTTCTCGGCCTGCGGAAATGTCGATGGTTTCTTCACGATGCCGTCGATGAAGGCGAAGGCGTCGAACACCTCGCCTTCGCGGCTTCCGACACGCACGATCTCATGCGCGAGCAGCGATCCATGCTCCAGCCCGAAGGCGCTCAGAGCACTTCCGAGTCCCGGGTGAACGCCTCGCGCAGTCCAAAGGCGAGCAATCTCACGGTCGATCCACGCGAGCGAGCCGGAAACGTCGGTTTCGACAATCTTCGCGGTAGCTCGCAAAGCCGCGGCGCAGGAAAGCAGCGACGCTATCGCGCCATCGTGACCGAGATGCTCTGAGCCGTAGGAGAACGCGTCGAACTGGTCTTCCGGCGCGAAGGCCACGCAATCTTCGATGGGCACGCGCACGTCGGCCTGGGCAGCGGCTAACACGTCGTAATATGGCATCAGAAAGCCGTCGTCGCCCCCGGGCCGAAGGGAGTGCCTGACGCATCGCTCCCAGAGAACGCCCTTGAGGTCACCGGCCGATTCATAGGCGTATTCAGTATGCCCTCCGACGCCGTTCACCCTCGCAACGCCGACGATGACGCGGTTTGCGCTTTCCGAGAGCGGCGTTTTCTTCGCATAGAAAAAACAGAGTGATGTCTTTGGCTGGAGGGCACCGAAGAAAGTGTCCAGCATGATGAGCTGGTTCGTCTTGTCCTGAACCCAGCCCGTTTCAAAAGACAGGTCCGGCTCGCGCTCGGGATCGTAGGCTAGCCGCAACGCTGTTGCCTTGCCGAGCTCACACTCGCTCTCGTCGTCCTCGACGTTTGCTTTCAACATCCATCCGAAGGGGATGCATGCTGCGGAATAGGCTTCGATCCGCAGCTTCGTCTCGCCGAAATGGCCGTGCGTCGTAGGGCTCGAAAGTTTATAGGGGTGCTGCTTGGTCAGAACGAGGTCGTGATCGCACATGAAGCTGACGCGCTCATCGACACATGGCGGCAGCTCCGACGGCGCGAGCTCATCGAACAGCTTTCCCGCTACAGCATCCTGATTGTCGCGTTTTGCCGACGCGATGCGTCCGAGGACCAGACATGAGGTGTTCGCTGACGGGGCATTGCAGACACGCCCATTCCAACCACCATCATGCCAAGGCACACGTATCGTTATGTGCTGCCACGGCAGCTGTCTGGAACCTGCGATCATCTTCCCCCCCTCAATAACGTCGCCAAACCACCTTGCGGAAGCCTCCATCGATACTAGCCATTTTATCCCCCGGCAAGATCTCGAGAACTATAACTCCGAATTATCTAATCAACAGGAGGAACTTGAGGGTGCAGTGTGCAGTGCTCTCGAAGAGAGATGGATAGACGTTGTGCGGCTTGGAACGCTTCATCCGCTCCTTCGGGATCGACCACACCGCATTCTCGAAGTCGACTTCATCCCACACCGCGTCCTGCAACTCGCTCTTGCGAACCATTGTAAGCAGGATCAGCTTTAAGCCGAGCCGGATGGTCGGCAGCGTAGCCATATGCTCTAGCTGGCCGAGCATCACCCGAATTTCAGCGGGCGAAAGCGAGCGGTCCTTGGGAACGAAGGTCGCGATCGACGCCGGCCCGACCTCTTCGGCGGGGTTCGCCACCTTCTCCCCGTGCAGCTTCGCGAAGGCGAAGACCAGCTTCACAATGTCCCGGACATGGACCGCCGTGGCTGGCGCTCCCCGCTTCTTCACTTTGTCGCACATCGCCCGAAGATCTTCGTGCGTGATTTCCGTCAGCAACCGATTGCAGAACGTCGGCAGTATATCGCGCACGTAGATCGAGCGCCGCATCGCGCGAGTGCTTTCGGCCATCCGGTGCTCTTGCAGCCAGCGTTCGCCAAACTCGCCAAAGCTCTTTGCTTCCTTGATGCGGCGCTTCTCGCGCTGCTTCTCCTGGGCGGGCGACCGCCCCTCCTGAATCGAGCGCTGTGCGTCGATTAGCTTTTCCCGAGCAGGGGCGAGAGAAAGGCCCGCTGGCCCGTATCGGCCGAGGGTCAAGGTCTCGCGTCGACCGTGCATACGGTAGTCATAGCGGAACACGACGGCGCCCGACGGGTTTACGACGACATACATACCGTCACGGTCGGAGACCTTGTATAATTTATCCTTTGGTTTCAGTGCTCTGATTGCCGCATCGGTAAGCATTGGCCCCTCCTAGATCGTTCAAAAAACGCCAGAGAGCCCCTAAAAATACCGTCAGGCCAAAATCGACCAATCACGACGGCGAATTATCCTTTATTCTCAATGGAATAAGGTCAAAAAAATACCGTTACAAGCTCTCTAAGCCATGACGGTATATGCAAATCTGCGATGTCACACGACGCCCCATACCGTCAGCTCCCCCGTCGATCGTGAGGCTGACTCGGCGATTGACGGCGAAAGACGGCGGAAAGAAAAGTTTTTATTTTCAGTGGTTTATAGAGGTAGATAGGCGACTATCGGCGGCGTCTGGGTAGGCGCGAATCATTCCCACTCGATAGTACCGGGCGGCTTTGAAGTCACATCGTAGACAACGCGGTTGATGCCGCGTACTTCATTGATGATGCGGGTCGCCGCATTGCCAAGGAAGTTCATGTCATAGTGATAGAAATCCGCCGTCATGCCGTCCACCGACGTCACCGCACGCAGAGCGCATACGAACTCATACGTGCGGCCATCGCCCATCACGCCGACGGTCTGGACCGGAAGCAGGACCGCGAAAGCCTGCCAGATCGCGTCATAGAGGCCAGCCTTGCGGATTTCATCGAGATAGATCGCGTCTGCTTCACGCAGGATTTCCAGCTTCTCGCGGGTAATGCCGCCGGGGCAGCGTATCGCAAGACCCGGTCCGGGGAACGGATGGCGCCCGATAAAGCTGTCCGGCAGACCCAGTTCCTTGCCGAGCAGTCGCACTTCGTCCTTGAACAATTCGCGCAGCGGCTCAACCAGCTGCATCTTCATGCGCTCCGGCAAGCCACCTACATTGTGGTGGGACTTGATCGTGACGGAAGGTCCGCCGGTGAATGAAACACTTTCGATCACATCGGGATAAAGCGTGCCCTGCACGAGGAAATCTGCACCACCCAACTTTTTGGCTTCTTCTTCGAACACTTCGATGAAGAGACGTCCAATCGTCTTGCGCTTCTTTTCCGGATCGGTTTCGCCTTCCAGTTCGCCGATAAAGCGGTCGGAAGCATCCACAAGGATCAGCGGCAGATTGTAATGTTCGCGGAACATTTCAACGACCTGCTTAGCCTCGTTCTTTCGCATCAGGCCATGATCGACGAGAATGCAGGTGAGCTGATCGCCAATGGCTTCGTGCGCCAGAAGTGCGGCAACAGACGAATCCACGCCACCAGAAAGCGCGCAGATAACCTTGCCGCTGCCAACCTGTTTGCGGATCGCTTCGACCGCCTGCTCGCGATAAGCGCCCATCGTCCAGCCCGGCTTAACGCCGACAATACGATGAACGAAATTCTGCAACAGCTTCGCGCCATCTGGCGTATGTACGACTTCCGGATGGAACTGAACGCCGTAATATTTGCGCTTTTCGTCAGCAATGGCTGCAAAAGGCGCGTTCGGCGATGTACCGATAATCGTGAAACCGTCAGGAAGTGACGTCACGCGGTCGCCATGGCTCATCCAGACCTGATGGCGGGTGCCCTTGGCCCAAATACCTTCGAAAAGTGGACTATCTTCCTGCACGTCGAGGAACGCGCGCCCGAATTCACGATCATGGCCGCTTTCCACCTTGCCGCCCAGCTGGGCGCACATGGTCTGCTCGCCATAGCAGATGCCGAGAACGGGGATACCTTCTTCAAAAACGGCCTGTGGCGCGCGCGGCGACCCTATATCGGTCGTCGAATGCGGACTGCCCGAAAGGATAACGCCTTTGGGCTTCAGCCGTTTGAATGCCTCTTCAGCGGACTGGAAGGGGACAATTTCACAATAGACATTGGCTTCGCGCACGCGCCGCGCGATCAGCTGCGTAACCTGACTGCCAAAGTCGATGATAAGGATTGTATCGGGATGTGCCGTGGTGCTCATGTGCAGCATCTATTTAAAAAGTGACCGGGATGCAATGCCTATATGGTGTATAGCCCGCATGCTCAACAAGTGCGTTGTCAAAAACCGACGGATACTGACATACCATTGTCAGGAGCAGACAGGAGTCCCTCCACGATTGCGAGTTCCAATCGCTCAACGGCATCGGCCAGTTTTTCATCTACGACATGCAGATATTGGGTCCAGTCGCCCACGTGCCGCAACTCACTTGCACCATCGGAGATGCCGCGAAGGCCGAAAAGCGGAACTCCTGACAGCTGGCATGCACGCAGACACGCATAGGTTTCCATGTCGACCATATCTGCGTCGATATTGTCATATCCCTTGCCGGAAATGATATTGGCCCCTGTTGAGAGCGATGCAGCAGGGATACCGGGGACGAAAACCGGAAGTCTGATGACCTTGGGGAGGTCGAGAAACGGCGTTGTTCCCTTCTCAAATCCCAGTGGTGAAGCGTCCATATCACGATAGGATACGGAGGAAACCTGGAACACTTGCGCTTGCTGTAACCTGGCCGAGCCCGCTGAGCCCAGCGAGACAACAAGGTCAGGTTTTTCGCCTGCTTGCGTCAAACCTGCAAGGGCATAAGAAAGAGTAGCCGCCGCTTCGACTGGTCCAACTCCAACCATGAGTGGCGTGAACAGCTTCGCCAGATGGCGCCCGTATTCAGCATCTGCCGCCATAACGTAGAGCAGGCGCTTGCCCGCGACGATTTTCATCATCCCTGCAAGCCCTTTCTGTCCTGCACCACCATCATGGTACCGGTCATCGTGGCGATGAGGCGCACTTCCGTGTCGGTCACGGCAAAGGCCTGCCCGTCGCTTACCATGATGGTGCGGCCCGGCTTGGTGACTTCGCCGCGAAACAAGAACCGTTCACCCTTGCCGGGTGCAAGCAGATTCACCTTGAATTCGATAGTCAGTACGGCGGCTTCAGGAGGCATCAAGGTAAGCGCGGCATAGCCGCAGGCGGAATCGAGCGCGGCCGAAATCATCCCCGCATGCAAAATGCCGTGCTGTTGCGTCAATTCCTCCCGAAACGGCATTTCGACTTCTACGATGCCGGGCTCGCAACGCGTCAGTTCAGCGCCGATCAGTTTCATGGCGGCCTGCCGCCCGAAACTTTCCTCGACGCGCTCCTTGAAATCCGGTTCCGCTACGCGCTGGGCTGGCATCGGGTCCCCCGTCCTATTTCGATCTTTGTAGAATGCTTACATAAAATCCGTCAGTACCGGTGGACAGTGGCGAAAAAACCGTGCCCTGAGAAGGGAACACCGGGCTCAAATCGCCAGCATCGGCTACCACTGCATCCCACAATGCCTGTGGCTCAACTTCGGTGAAATCGTTGTTTTCCGCAAGAAATCGCGTCACTTGTCGCGTATTTTCCTCAGCAAAGAGTGAGCAGGTAACATAAGCAAGTCGCCCGCCCGGCTTCACATAATGCTTGGCGGATTCCAGAACCTCCATCTGATCTTGAACGCGCCGCTCAAGCTGCTGCTCGTTCAGCCGCCATTTCGCATCAGGACGGCGTCGCCAGGTTCCGGAGCCCGTACAAGGCGCATCGGTGAGTACAAGGTCCATCTGTCCCGTAAGAGGATCGAGCGCATCAAGGTTTCCGTGCACCTGCGTGTTGCGCACGCCTGCCCGCTGCAATCGCTCGTGCATGGGTGAGAGCCGAGCGCGCTCAGCATCATAAGCATGAATCTGGCCGCTGTTCTGCATTGCAGCAGCCAAGGCCAATGTCTTGCCGCCTGCCCCGGCACAATAATCAAGCACCTGTTGGCCAGGCTTCGCACCGGCGAAAAGGGCTGCGAGCTGCGAGCCCACATCCTGAACCTCGAACCAGCCATCAAGAAAAGCGTGCTCGCCTTGCACGTTTGGATGACGCCCAAGCGCTTCGATCGGCGGAATGCGCAGTGCCTGCGCCAAGAAAGGAGCTGGCGCCGCCCCAGCCTTTTCAAGCGCGGCGAGGGTTTTTTCAGGCGTCGCCTTCAAACTATTTACGCGAAGATCGACTGGAGGTCGCGTAGCCAGCGCCCTGCCTTCATCCACCCAGCGCGCACCGAAAAGCTCCTCAAGTGACGATGCGCACCATTCCGGTACATCTGCCTGAACGTAACCTGGTGCGTCAGTTATTTTCCGGCTTTCCCAGGCTGCACGGCGCGTTTGTTCCAGTGTTTCCGGTGCAAACTTGTCGCCGTCAAGCACTGTATCGATAGCGGCAATATCCATACCGCCGTCGGCCAGCAGTGCACCAAAAGCTAGAGCACGAGCATCATCGGCATCCATTCGCCACGCGATAGACAGTCTGCGGCGCAGCGCATCATAGACAATGTTGCCAATCACGGCGCGATCGCCTGCGCCTGCAAAACGATGGGAAGCTCCCCAATCCTTCAGCACGTCAGAAGCCGGGCGCGTGCCCGCTTCAATCTCGCCCAGAACCTCGATAGCCGCCTGCAGGCGTCCGCCAAGCCGCATTGTGTCTCCTTCTCGAATGCCTGCTCGGGCATAGCCTTCCTTGCAGGGAAAAGGCAATCGGCAAATCAAAACAAAAAGCCGGAGCTACGAGCTCCGGCCTTCTTTCTACTTTATGGAGGCGATTTATTCAGCCGCTGTTGCCTCTTCGTTTACGGCAATCGTGTTGGCTTCATAGCCATGAGCATTCTTGAGTGCCTTGCGCACACCGGCTTCGTAATCGGGATGAACGAGCTTGAAGTGCGCGAGCTGGCGTTCGACGATGAAGCCCGGCACGCCGCCCATTGCCGCAGCAATGTTGGAAAACAGACGTTGCTTCTGGCCGTCATCGAACAGATTGAACAGCGCGCGCGGCTGCGAATAATCGTCATTGCCGATACGATGGTTGTAGCGATCCGCATTGCCGGAGATGCGCAGCGGCGGCTCCTTGGCGGATGGCTGCTCCACCGGCCCATTGAACGAATTTGGCTCGTAATAGGCATCCGGATTGCCGGTCTTGATGCCGCCATAGACATTCATCTGGCCATCGCGGTGATAATGGTGCACCGGGCATTTCGGCTGGTTGACCGGAATGGTCTCATAATGCGTTCCGAGGCGATGGCGATGCGCATCCGCATAGGAGAAGAGACGCGCCTGCAGCATCTTGTCCGGCGAATAGCCGATGCCCGGCACAATGTTTGACGGCGAGAAGGCGGCATTCTCAATCTCGGTGAAGTAGTTTTCCGGATTGCGGTTCAGCTCCATGATGCCGATATCGATCGGCGGATAGTCGGCATGCGGCCAAACCTTGGTGAGGTCGAACGGGTTATAGGGCGTCTTGTCGGCATCAAGCTCGGGCATGATCTGCACCTGAACCTTCCACTTCGGGAAATCTCCCTTATCGATGGAGGTGAACAGGTCTTCCTGAGTGGATTCACGCGTGCGGCCGATCACCTGTTCGGCTTCCGCATTGGTCCAATGCCTGTGTCCCTGCATGGTCTTGAAGTGAAACTTGACCCAATAGCGCTCACCGGCATCGTTCCAGAACGAATAGGTGTGCGAGCCGTAACCGTTGATATGGCGCACATCGGTTGGCAGGCCGCGATCCGACATCAGGATTGTCACCTGATGCAGGCTTTCGGGCGACAGCGACCAGAAATCCCACATGGCGGTTGCCGAGCGCAAGTTCGTCTTGGGATGACGCTTCTGGGTATGGATGAAGTCGGGAAACTTGACCGGATCACGCACGAAGAAGACCGGCGTGTTGTTGCCGACCAAATCCCAATTGCCTTCTTCGGTATAGAACTTCAAGGCAAAGCCGCGCACGTCGCGCTCGGCATCCGCCGCACCCTGCTCGCCGGCAACGGTCGAAAAACGCGCCAGCATCGGCGTTTTGGCACCTGGCTGCAAAGCCTTCGCCTTGGTATATTTCGAAATATCGCCGGTGATCGTCAGCGTGCCATAAGCACCCCATCCCTTGGCATGCACTGCCCTTTCCGGGATACGCTCGCGGTTCTGGTGCGAAAGCTTTTCAATGAGCTGGTAATCCTGCATCAAAAGAGGGCCACGCTCGCCGGCACTCAAGGAATTCTGGTTGTCCGGTATCGGAGCGCCTGCACTCGTCGTCATAATTGGGCGATCTGTCATGGAAATTCCCTCCTGAAAAGCCGATATTAAATGAGACCAGCCTTGCTAGAGCGCGATCCAGTTCATCTGTGTCACGCTGCAGCCAGGCAACTAACCCAGATTAGACCTATTCCAATCATAATCTCCAATTGCTTTTCCGATTATTTTCGATAAGTTTTTCCTATCATGTTCACGGTCCGTCAAATGCGCTATTTCGATGCGCTCGCCTCCACTCTGCATTTTCGCAAGGCCGCGCAGCTGGCGCACGTATCCCAACCTGCCCTCTCCGCCCAGATTGCGGAAATGGAAGCCCTTGCGGGCGCCCCGCTTTTCGAACGGTCACAGCGACAAGTCATCATGACAGAGCTTGGCAAGCAGCTTTATCCCGGCATCCAGACCGTCCTGCGCGAACTCCACGCGCTTGAGGAGATAGCCGCGCAAAGCCGGGGCTTGCTGCAAACGCGGCTGCGTCTGGGTATCATTCCTACTGTTGCGCCTTATCTGGTTCCTGTTCTCATTCCGCTTTTGCGCGAACGGCATCCGTCATTCCGCCTTCAATTGCGGGAAAGCGTAACTGCCAAACTCCTCGATGAACTGCATGCTGGCGAAATCGATGCCATTGTTGCCGCATTGCCGATTGATGATGAGCGACTTACGCAGAGAAAACTGTTTGATGATCGCTTTCTGATCGCGACTTCCACCAACGATCAAACGGTTCTGTCCTCCCCCATGACACAGGACAATGTAGCTCTCGATCGTTTGCTCCTATTGGAGGAAGGGCATTGTATGCGAGATCAGGCGCTTGCCGTTTGCTCGCTACCCTCGCAGCGGCAGCTGGTAAAATATGGCGCCACCAGCATGACCACCCTTTTACAAATGGTGAGCCATGGTATGGGCCTTACGCTCATCCCAGAAATCGCGGTGCGCGCTGAAACACGCAGCAATCATATGCGTATCGTCCCGTTTGTAGGTGAACAGCCGAAGCGAGAGATCGCGCTGTTCTGGCGGCGGCAGAGTATGCGTCGAAAGGATTTTAACGCCCTCGCCGACTGTATCGCCGAAAGCGCACAAAAATTGAAAGTAAATCTGGACGATCTTAACACCTTCGGATCGTAAGACCGTCGCGCTCTTAAGGCTGCATTAAGCTTGAAAGCATAGCCACCCAACGTTTTGATTCTGAAACACATTGCCTGGAGGGGATAATGAGGTGGTCTGATTTGGCGGCCTATGGTGCGGTCTTTTGCCTTAGCCTGGGATATTTCGCGGTGACGAGCGACAGTTCGCGATCGTCTGCACCGCCACGTACGAGCAACAATGTCGCAAAGAGTGCGGCGACTGCGCCGCAAAGCACGGCGACGGCTGCAAACACGCAAAGCTCACCCGTGAAAGCCGCAGCGATTGAAGACGTGGCCTGGAACATACCGGATCCAGATGCATTGCCTGACGACGCATGGGGACGCGTTGTGCGTCAGGGCCGCGATCTGATTACTGCGACTTATGCGCATATCGGCCCGGAAGTAACCGATGAAACGAAGCGTTTTGCGGGCAACAATCTTTCGTGCCAGAGCTGCCATCTGGAAGCAGGGACCAAGCAGTACGGATTGCCGCTGGTTGGAGTCTACGGGGACTTTCCACAATACCGTTCCCGTGAAGGACAAGTCGGCACGATTGAGGATCGCGTCAATGGGTGCATGACCCGGAGCCTGAATGGCAAAGCGCTCCCTATCGACTCCGCCGAGATGAAGGCAATGGTCGCCTATATCAAGTACGTGTCCGCTGGCACGATTGTCGGTGAAAACACGAAGGGGCGCGGCTCTGGAAAAATGCCTGAATTGAAGCGCCCCGCCGACCCGGTGCGCGGGGAGAAGCTCTATGCTGAAATCTGCGCTGCCTGTCATGGAGCGGACGGCCAAGGCAAACGTGTCGGCGTCGTGGGCGATGCAAAGGGTTATGAATTTCCGCCGCTTTGGGGACCGGATAGCTTCAACGATGGCGCAGGCATGAACCGGCTGATTTCAGCCGCGAATTTCATTCATGCCAACATGCCGAATGGCGTCTCTCTGGATGAGCCGCAGCTGGAGCCGGAAGATGCCTGGGACATTGCCGCCTTCTTCCAGTCGAAGCCGCGTCCGGCAAAAGCGGATCTGGACAGAGATTTTCCGAACCGGTTGGAAAAGCCGGTGGATGCCGGTTATGGCCCTTATGCCGACGACCTGCCCGCTCAAACGCACAAAGTTGGCCCATTTGACGAAATCAGAGCCGAAATCAAGAAGCTGAAGACAGTGATGAACTGAAAAAGAAAAGACGGCGCAATCGCGCCGCCTCCTTTCCATTCCACCGATGCGAAATGATATTACATACCGCCAGGATAATTCGGGCTCTCACGGGTAATCGCAACACCGTGCGAATGGCTTTCCCGTAAGCCCGCATTGGAAATGCGCACGAAGGTTGCCTTTTCGCGGAACTCTTCCAGCGTCTTCGCACCCACATAACCCATGGAAGCACGCAGGCCACCAGCGAGCTGGTGTAGAACTGCGGATATCGGCCCCTTATAGGCGACCTGTCCTTCGATGCCTTCTGGCACAAGCTTCAATTCGTCGCGTACTTCTGCCTGGAAATAACGATCAGCAGAGCCGCGTGCCATGGCTCCGACAGAGCCCATACCGCGATAGGCTTTGAATGAGCGGCCCTGATGGAGATAGACTTCACCGGGGCTTTCCTCCGTACCGGCCAGCAGTGAGCCAGCCATCGCAGCGACCGCGCCCGCGGCGAGCGCTTTGGCGAAATCGCCGGAGAACTTGATGCCGCCATCAGCGATCACCGGAATATTCTGCTTCTGTGCTGCCTCGACGGCCGACATAATAGCCGAAAGCTGCGGCACGCCGACACCGGCAACAATACGCGTCGTGCAGATCGAACCCGGCCCGATACCAACCTTGACCGCATCCGCTCCGGCGTCAATAAGCGCCTGCGTACCGGCAGTCGTCGCCACATTGCCCGCAAGAATTGCGACATTCGGATAAGCTTTCTTGATGCGGGCTACAGCATCGAGAACGCGCTGCGAATGACCATGCGCCGTATCCACGACCAGAAGATCAACGCCCGCGTCGATCAGGCGCTCGGCGCGCTCGTAACCGTCTTCGCCGACGCTCGTTGCAGCAGCCGCCCGTAGGCGCCCCTGGGCGTCCTTGGCGGCATTGGGATTGAGCTGCGACTTTTCGATGTCCTTTACAGTGACGAGACCGACGCAACGCCCCTGATCGTCCACGACGAGAAGCTTTTCGATGCGATGAGCGTGCAAGAGACGCTTTGCTTCGTCCTGATTGACGTTCTCGCGGACCGTAATCAGGTTTTCGCGGGTCATCAGCTCATAAATTTTCTGCTTCGGATCGGAAGCAAATCGAACGTCGCGATTGGTCAGGATGCCAACAAGACGTCCCGGCCCCTTGGTTGCATTCTCAACAACCGGGATACCGGAAATTCCATGTGCTTTCATCAATGCCTGAGCATCTGCGAGTGTGGCGTCCGGCCCGATAGTAACCGGGTTCACAACCATGCCAGACTCAAATTTCTTCACCTGGCGGACTTCTTCAGCCTGACGCTCCGGCGTCAGATTGCGATGAATGACGCCAATACCGCCAGCCTGCGCCATTGCAATGGCCAGACGCGATTCCGTCACGGTATCCATGGCGGCGGAAAGAAGAGGAAGGTTGAGTTCGATATCCCTGGCGATGCGCGTGCGCAGATCAACCTGCCCCGGCATTACTTCGGAATGGCCTGGCTGCAACAGCACATCGTCGAATGTAAGAGCGAGAGCGCCAGTGGGCGATTCCACGATTTTAGCCATTGCCAATTCCTTTGCCGATTTTATCGAATGAGAAAAGCCGCCTCTCCGGAATAAGTCCGGGAGCAGCGACACATCTGGTTTGCTAGGTTGAATTGGCACCGGCTGGTAACACGGTTATGACCAAATGGAAAGCCTTTTACGGACAAGTTTCAGTTACCGATAAGGATTTGGGTGATAAATCTTTGCTCATCGCAATCTGGGAGAAGCCGGTTTTCAGGCAAAGTGAAAAAATCCGCCCGTGGATTCCGCCCAAGGCGCAGGCCAAACGATGTCCGATAGCCCCAGCACACAAAAAATATGCCCTCACAACAGAGTGAAAATGGAGGAGAAAACTGTTCATGGATCGAAGAACATTTGCCATGTCGCTTGCAGGACTTGGAGCAATGCCCTTTGTCGTCAATGCAGCGTCGGCTGCTAACAGGGGAGGAGAAAGCGTGCTGGAACTTATGGGTGGAAGTATCACGGATGTACCTGGCATCAAGCTGGGTCATCATACGCTGACAAAGCGTCCGACCGGCTGCACGGTTCTTCTGTGCGAAGAAGGCGCTTCTGCGGGCGTTGATGTGCGTGGTTCTGCACCGGGTACGCGCGAAACCGATCTGCTTGATCCGATCAATTATGTTCAACAGGTTCAGGCTATCCTGCTTTCCGGCGGCAGCGCCTATGGTCTTGCAGCCGCTACTGGCGTCATGCGTTATCTTGAAGAAAACAATCTCGGCTTCAAGATCGGAAAAGGCGTTGTTCCGATTGTACCGGCGGCAATTCTCATGGATTTGGGCGTCGGTGATTTTTCCGTCCGTCCCGATGAGGAAGCCGGCTATCTGGCATGCAAGGCGGCCAATGCCGAGGCATTCGCAGAAGGCAATGTTGGCGCTGGCGCTGGCGCGACTGTCGGCAAAATGTTCGGCATGGATTACGCCATGAAGGGTGGTCTCGGCACGGCGAGCTACAAAGTGCCCGGCACTGAAATCGTGGTTGGCGCAATTGTCGCTGTCAATGCTGTCGGCGATGTCTATGCGCCGAATTCACGCCAGATTCTGGCTGGTGCGCGGAGCGAGGACGGCAAGGGCTTCCGTGACACGATGTCAGCCATTATGCAGGGCCATGGCGTTGTCAAATCGGGCGGAGCCAACACAACGATTGGTGCAATAGCGACCAATGTCCCGTTCGACAAGGCTCAGCTCAAGAAGATTGCGGGCATGGCACATGACGGCTTTGCGCGCACGATCAATCCGATCCATACGATGTGGGACGGCGACACGATCTTCGCACTGTCCACAGGCAAAGCAACAGGCGTGGAAGCCGATGTCACTGCCATTGGTGCGATCGCCGCGACCGTCATGGCGGAAGCAGTGGCGCGCGCAGTCATCAACGCGGACAGCCTTAAGGACCTGAATCTGCCTGCATATAAGGATTATGCCGCGCAATAAGGTAATTTCTTCTGTAGTAATTCGACACCCGCAGAGACAGTTTTGGCGGGCTATAGAAGCATGTTCTTTGCAGGAGCGAATCCTTCTATAGTCCGCCCATGCCAATTCGACACTTAAGCGAAACCATCATTAACCAGATCGCGGCAGGGGAAGTCATTGAACGCCCCGCCAGCGTCATCAAGGAACTTGTCGAGAATGCCATCGACGCCGGTGCGACCCGTATTGAGGTCGTGACAGGCGGCGGCGGCAAGACATTGCTGCGTGTGACCGATAACGGTTCGGGAATTCCGGTCGATGAGCTTCCATTGGCAGTTTCCCGCCACTGCACCTCCAAACTTTCCGATGATGTGCACGATATCCGCGCACTTGGATTTCGTGGAGAAGCTCTGCCATCTATTGGCTCGGTGGCAAAACTGACCCTCAAATCCCGTCCGCAGGATGCGGACACCGGTTTCGAAGTTTCGGTTTCCGGCGGACATCTCGATGGTCCCCGCCCCTCCGCGCTGAACCGCGGAACGATTGCCGAGGTGCGCGATCTTTTCTATGCGACACCGGCCCGTCTCAAATTCATGAAGACGGATCGTGCGGAAGCGTCAGCGATAACCGATGTCGTCAAGCGCATCGCGATTGCTTTCCCGCATGTCCGCTTTTCGCTTGCAGGCACCGACAGAACACCACTGGAACTGGCTGCAACCGGTAGTGGCGCGGAAGCAACGCTTGAGCGTATCAATCAGGTTCTGGGAAAAGAATTCGGCGAAAACGCGCTTGCCATCGACGCCGAGCGTGACGGTGTGCGTCTGGCTGGGTTCGTCGGCATTCCCTCCCATAATCGCGGCAATGCCCTTCATCAGTTCGCCTATGTGAACGGTCGCCCGGTGCGTGACAAGCAACTTTTTGGCGCGCTGCGCGGGGCCTATGCAGATGTCATGGCGCGTGACCGCCATCCGGTTGCGGTCCTGTTCCTGACGTTGGACCCGGCATTGGTTGACGTCAATGTGCATCCCGCCAAGGCTGATGTGCGTTTTCGCGATCCGGGCCTCGTGCGCGGATTGATCGTTGGAGCGATCAAACAGGCACTCGCGCAATCGGGCATTCGGCCTGCAACCAGCGGTGCAGACGCCATGCTGCAAGCTTTTCGTGCGGAAGGGGTGCGGCCTTCCCCGCCATCCTTCACATCGCGTCCCGCTTCGACAGGCTATGCATCCGGGGCTTGGCGCCCCGCAACCTCCACAACCAGAACCGAATGGTCGCCACAGACTGCACATCCTGCTCATAGGCCCCTCGACCTTGGAGCATCATCATCTTTCCAGGAAAGTGAGCAGGCGATACTCGCCGCCATCAATATGCCTGCTGCGGATGCCCGCGCGACGCTTGAAGAAATACCGGCGGAACTCCAGCAAAAACCCCTTGGTGCCGCCCGAGCGCAGATCCATGCCAATTATATCGTATCCCAGACGGAAGATAGCCTCGTTATCGTGGACCAGCATGCAGCGCACGAGCGCCTTGTTTATGAAGCGCTGAAAAATGCCCTTCACTCGCGTCCCATACCGGGACAAATGCTGCTTATTCCAGAAATCGTCGATCTCCCCGAAGAAGATGCCGAACGGCTGGTAACCCACGCAGAAACACTTGCACGCTTTGGCCTCGGGATTGAGCAATTCGGGCCGGGCGCTATCGCCGTGCGTGAAACGCCTGCAATGCTGGGAGAAATGAACGTACAGCAACTGATCCGCGATCTGTCTGACGAGATAGCGGAGCATGATACTTCGGATGGCTTGAAAGCCATGCTGAACCATGTGGCCGCAACCATGGCTTGCCACGGTTCCGTGCGTTCGGGACGGCGGTTAAAACCTGAAGAAATGAATGCACTCCTGCGTGAAATGGAGGCAACTCCCGGCTCAGGCACCTGTAATCACGGGCGACCGACCTATATCGAACTGAAACTGACAGATATCGAACGGCTTTTTGGCAGGCGCTGACAGAATTGCCGCCAGGCAGCACAGGACGCTGCTGGACGCAATGCCCTGTGCTTGCTAGAGTCCTCAATAGAGGTTTAGACACATGAATAGATTTGAATCCCCCCGCTCGTCCGAAGCGGTTTTGCGCTATCTCGATGGTGATTATGAGATCGTCAGGCACGGCGCCTATGTCGCATGTGCGGTGACGGGTGCCCATATCCCGCTGGATGAGTTGAAATATTGGAGCGTCTCACGGCAGGAGCCTTATGCAACCGGCCTGATTTCTTTCGAGCGCGAGCTTGAAGTCAATCCTGAATTGCGCAGCCGCAAGAAGGCTTAAAATTTACTCATAATACGGCTTTTGAAACGCTCGATGACCGTATCCAGAATGCGGTGAAGAGCATCGCCGCGATCAAATTTAAGATCGACGTCGAGGACAGCGAGTTTCGCCAGAAATCCTGCGGGAACGCCGATCATCGTTGCCAGACGCACCTGATCTTTTGCCGTGGTAATCAGTCCCAATCCTTGACGGCGAGCCGTATCGATCAGGCTGCGAATATCGTCCGCACCGAAACTGTGATGATCCGGGAACGAGCGAGTTTCAACAATCTCGCCGCCTGCTTCGGCAACGCTCGCATAGAATTTTTCGGGATTGCCAATGCCCGCGAATGCAAGCCAGCGATTGCCCGCCACAGGTGCGATAGAGGACGGCTCAAGCCTGGCTTCATAAATCGGCCTACCCGCTCGCGCTGCCTGACGAATAACAAAATCAGCACCATCGCCCTTGCCTATGCGAAGCAAAGCGTCTGCCTTGCGCATCTGGTCTGTCAGTGGAGCCCGCAAGGGACCGGCCGGTATGACTCTGCCGTTGCCAATACCCCGCGCGGCATCCACCACCAGCAGCGAAAAATCGGCAAAAAGCCGAGCGCTCTGAAAGCCATCATCCATGATGATGAAATCACAGCCGAGGGTCTGTAAATGGTGAGCTGCCTTCAGTCGATCAGGACAGAGTGCTACCAACGCATGACGTGCGAGCAGGAGTGGTTCATCCCCAACATAGCGAGCGCTATCCTGGGCGATATCAACGACGTGCAATCCCTTATAGGCACCGCCATATCCACGCGAGACAATTCCGGGCTTAAACCCCCGTGCCTTTGCCTCTTCTGCGAAAGCAATTGCGGTCGGTGTTTTCCCCGCTCCGCCGACAGTAAAATTACCTATGCAAAGAACGGGCAAAGAAATCTTCGGTGGTTCAGCTTTCAGGAGCCGACGTCCAGCCACCGCGCCGTAAAGCCAGGCAGCGGGTGCCAATGACAAAGCGCGCCAATCAGGTTTTTCCCACCAGAATGGCGGCGCCTCGCTCGCCATGCTCAGAATCCGTCCGGCCGATAGGCTGCATCATTGCGGTTGCCCGGCAGTTGCGCCTGCAAAATCAATGGTTGGATAAACGGCTCAAGTGTTACAAGCGTACGGTCCAGCGCGCCGCGCATATCCCTCACTGTATTCACCCCCGCATTGATCATTGCGCGAAGGTGCTGGGGATTATTGAACAGGAAATTGATCGCTCCCGCCAGCATGTTGCGATCCTTCACAATGCGTGCGCCGCCGTTTTTGATGAGGCGCTGGAAGGATTCCCGGAAATTCTGGACGTTCCGCCCCGTTAGTACGGCAGTTCCCATCATTGCCGGTTCCAGCGGATTATGTCCGCCTTCCTTGGTGAGTGAATTACCAATAAACGCTATCTCGGTCAGCTGGAGATACAGCCCCATCTCTCCAATCGTGTCTCCCAAAAGGATATCGGTGTCGGCTTCAATCAGCTCACTGGCGCTACGTCGCACAACCTTCAGTCCCTTTTCAACCAGCATAGCCTCGATGGCTGGAGCGCGATCCGGATGACGCGGCACAATGATGGTAACAAGATGCGGATAGCGCACCTTCAGCATCTGATGGACTTCAGCCGCGATTGCTTCTTCTCCGTCGTGAGTGGAGATAGCGGCCCATGTCCGCCTTCCGGCGATCTGGCGTTGCAATGCGACCAACACCTGCGGATCAGCAGGCGGAGGGTTCGTGTCCACCTTGAGATTACCTGAAACACTCACGGGGCGCGCACCGAGCGTCCGAAAGCGATCTGCATCGAGTTCCGACTGCGCAACCACATAGGCAAAATTTTCAAAGAGCGCCTCCGCCAAAGCCGGCCTCTTCTGCCAGGAAGCAAAGGAACGATCAGACATGCGCCCATTGACCAGAACCTGCGGCGTATGCCGACTGCTGAGCGCAAGCACCGTTGCTGGCCAGACTTCGGACTCACAGCCAATAGCAAGATCCGGTTTCCAGTGGTTGAGAAACTTGTTCAGCGCAGGCTGCAAATCCAGCGGCGCATATTGGTGGATAACCTTATGGCCTAGATGGTCAGCGACAAATTTTGCCGAGGTCACGGTCCCCGTCGTCAACACGATATGAATACCGGTTGCCGCAATCCGCTCGATCAACGGCGCGATCGCAACGGTCTCTCCCACACTTGCCGCATGTGCCCAGATAACTGGTCCTTGCGGACGCATGATGGCAGATTTGCCGTAGCGCTCGCCGCGACGCAACCGTTCTTCCTTGCCGCGCGATGCGCGGTAGGCAATGTAAGGGCCCATGAAAGGATAAGCCGCAGAGCCGAGTGCACGGTAGGCAGACAAGATATTGCGCGCCCAGCGTTCGCTCATTTCGCTTTCTCCAACGCTGCATAGGCCTTGGTGGTCGCGTCGTTGAGTTGGCGCGTCAGCTCCATGCGTTTTTCTTCCAGTTGCGTTTCATCGGCATCAGCATCGACCCATACGTTTTCGCCACGTACGATAATCGAACGCCCAAAGGGCAGCGGAATCGTCGTCTTATCCCAAGACTTTTGCAGAACATGGTTCCGCGAGAAAGCATAAGCAACCGGTATTATCGGGCGACCGGACAATTTCGCCAATAAAATGATACCATCTCCGGCCTCACGCGCCTTGCCATGCGCAATGTCTGCAATTATCGACGCCGACTGACCTTTTTTTAGCGCATTCTTTAATGTCAGAAGTGCTCGCGCCCCACCCTTTTCAGGCTTGGAACGCGAACCGCGTCCGCCGGAACCGCGCACTGTCAACAATCCTAGTTTTTCCGCAACGCGAGCGTTCAACTCCGCATCCGCACTGCGCGAAAACATGGCAACCAGTTCAATACCCTTGGGGCAGATAAACGGCCCCATAAGATGCTGTCCATGCCAAAAGGTCACGATGAAAGGATCATCCTTGCCAACGAGCGCTTGCGGATCGGCAGATTCCTTCAGACGTGAATTGGTGAGATAGACAAATTTGAAGTAAGCGGTGATCAGCCACACAAGTACGGATTTGACCACCGCAGACTGCGCCAACGGCCCGCGAATGCGCCGCCAGAAGCGCTTCGCGAACCCTTGCTTCTTACGCCCGGCGTTCTGGCCCGGGCTATCTCCGCTGTGCATCCGGTATTGGCCGCAGCTTAGTCCGCCTTCAATGTCACGCCTTCCGGGTCGAGCAACCGATGCAGGTGCACGATGAAATAGCGCATGTGAGCATTGTCTACCGTTTGCTGGGCCTTGGACTTCCACGCAGTCTTGGCCGTTTCATAATCCGGATAGATGCCGACAATATCGAGGTTTTCAAGATCACGGAATTCAACGGTGCCAAGTTTTTTCAACTCGCCGCCAAACACCAGATGAAGAAGCTGCTTTTTGTCGCCTTCGACGCTCATGACAATTATCCCTGAACAAATTTGGTTCGCGGCATGATTAACCCAAGGGTCAGCCCGCGACAACACTCAACATTTCTTGCAGAAGGTTCCCGCTGGCACCAACGAGAGCACCATGGCTTAACGTCGGACCACCATAAATGATCGGCAAGGCATCGCTCGTAAGGACCGCCCCACCCGACTCACTCAGAATCAGATCAGCTGCTGCCAGATCCCAATCATGCGAATTTGGCCGAATGAAGGTACCGGCTATATCTCCTCGCGCCACCATCGCGATGCGATATGCGAGAGAAGGAACATATGGATGAATCTTTACCCGATCTCGCCAGCTTTCTGGCAACGCCGTTACCATATTGCGCGCTGACGCAATGACGATCTGCTCTCCAGGCCCCGGTAGGCTGGCGTGAATGGCGATACCGTTCTGCAAAGCACCGATTCCGTTGCCGGCCTCAATCAGTTCCTTACGCGCCGGACATTCCAGAACGCCAGCCAAAGGGCGCCCGTTCTCGACTATGGCGATGCTTACACACCATTGATCTTGTCCGGCAATAAATGCCCTCGTGCCATCAATGGGGTCAACCACAAACGCCTGACTGCGTTTTACAGCGACCCGTTCATCGACAGTCTCTTCCGATATCCAGCCATAATCTGGCCGTGCATTCAAAAGGACACCCTTCAGATAGCGATCGACTGCGAGATCGGCTTCGCTGACCGGCGACATGCCGTCTTTCAGCCAAACCTCCGGAGACTGGCCGAAATAGCGCATCGCAATGCGACCAGCCTCGCGCGCCGCCTCACGCAGCAGCGCCAGATCGCTGGCAATCTCTTTATATTTGTCAGTTTCCGGCAAGGGTCATGCCTTCGATCACAAGCGTCGGTGCCGCCATCCCGAAGTTTCGGTCAATATCAGACGCTGGCGTCATATTGAGGAACATGTCCTTGAGATTCGAAGCAATCGTCACTTCGCTGACAGGATAGGTGATCTCGCCATTTTCAATCCAGAACCCCGATGCCCCACGGCTATACTGGCCGGTAATCATGTCCACGCCCTGCCCGAACACCTCTGTCACGTAAAAACCAGTGCCGACAGCGCGAATTAATTCTTCAGCTGTCCGCAAACCCGGCTCGATGGCAAAATTGGTGGATGCAGGTGAAACACCAGAACCGGAGCGAACGCCACGCCCATTGCCTTGCAGCCCAAGTTCACGAGCGCTCGAACCTGAAAGCAGCCAATGATTGAGAACACCATCCTCGACCATCGTCAAGGGCTGCCCCTCAATCCCTTCACCATCGAACGGACGCGAAGACGAACCGCGCACACGCAAAGGATTATCGGTAACATTTATACCGCGCTTCAGAATCTGTTTTCCAAAACCGTCGCGAAGAAAGCTCGTCTTTCGCGCGACCGAAGCACCGTTGATCGCACTTGCGAGATGTCCCGCAATGCCGCGCGCAAGGCGCGGATCAAAGACGACTGTAACGGGCCCGGTCTTTGCCTGACGCGCGCCCAACCGCCTCACTGCGCGTTCGCCAGCGCGACGGCCTATGTCCTCGGGTGTATCGAGATCAGCAAAATGCAGACGCGAACTGAAATCGTAATCGCGCTCCATTTTTGTACCTCCGCCCGCAATAGCCGAAACTGATCGTCCGAAGCGCGTTGCAGCGTAGTGCCCTGAAAACCCCGTGGACGTGACCAGCACCAGCCCTCCCAGACTGCGTGAAGCGCCAGCCCCTCCTGAATTCGTTACGCCGTTGACCGCCAGCGCCGCCGCTTCCGTTGCAAGCGCGTCCTGGGTGAGGCGCTCGGAATCAATCTCCATTGGGTCAAAGAGATCAAGGTCACGAGGCGAAGCCACAAGCAGGGATGGATCAGCAAGTTGCTCATAAGGATCTTCCGGCGCAACCCGCGCCATGGCTACAGCCCGCTCTGCAAGACGGTCAGGATCGGCGCCCGCATTGGCTGAAACACTGGCAATGCGGCGGCCAACAAAAACACGCAAGGCGAAATCGTCGCTTTCCGACGATTCGGTTCCCTCGACCTTGCCTAATCTCACCGAGACGCTAACAGACCGCGCCCGCATCACAACCGCGTCAGCGTGATCGGCACCAGCTCGCTTTGCTGCAGCTACGAGAAGGGCTGCCCGATCAACGAGATTATCCGCCGAACTATCTGAAATCATTATACAATCCGAGTTTCCCAAGCATATCACGGCTCAACCGGGCACCGCAACTTTCGGCGAGGGAGAAACCGGGACTTGTTAAAAAATATCGTCAAACTGTTCGACAATGGGCTGATTACAGCCATATCTTGTTTCTATATTGCCGAAATCAAAGGGCTTCAAGGCAAGCCCTTCCACATTTCTCCAAATTCCAAGAGCTTGGCATGGTTGCAACCGGCGGAAATCTCTATCTACAGTGTCTGATGATTTTGGGCGGCGCCATTATAGCCGCGCCGCTGTTCAAGCGATTAGGGCTTGGCACGGTCCTCGGTTATCTTGCCGCCGGCATTACGATCGGCCCTGTAGCCAGCCTCATCGCCGATGGTGAGGAATTTCTACACTTTTCCGAACTTGGCGTTGTATTCCTTCTCTTTATTATCGGGCTGGAGTTGAAGCCGTCGCGACTTTGGGCGCTTCGCCACTCGATTTTCGGGCTTGGCACTGCGCAGGTTCTGCTTTGCGGAGCCGCCTTGACCGCCCTCGGCATCTACTTCGCTGGCCTCAGTCCGCAGGCAGGCGTTATCATTGGTTTCGGCCTTGCACTCTCTTCCACGGCATTTGCCATGCAGGTTCTGGAAGACCGGGCCGAAACAAACCAGAAGCACGGCCAGCGGGCCTTTTCGATTCTGCTGTTTCAGGATCTCGCTATCGTGCCAATCCTTGCCATCATTCCGGCACTCTCTCCGAACGAGCCTTCACAAGCAAGTGCCGGGTTCCATCTCGCCACGGCTATCGCGGCCATCGCAGCGCTGGTCGTTGCCGGACGCTATCTTATCAACCCGATGTTCCGCATTATCGCCAACACCGGTGCTCGCGAAGTAATGATTGCAGCAGCACTCTTCGTTGTATTGGGATCGGCCAGTTTGCTGCAAGCCGCCGGATTGTCGATGGCTATGGGTGCGTTCATTGCAGGCGTTCTGCTTGCAGAATCCTCCTATCGGCACGAACTTGAAGCGGACATTGAACCTTTTCGCGGCATTTTCCTTGGACTGTTCTTTGTTGCGGTCGGCTTGTCGCTGAACCTCACGGTGATCCTGCAGTACTGGAAGATTATTCTTCTTGCGGTGCCCATCTTCATGACAACCAAGATCGCCATCATTTATCTACTATGCCGTATCTTCCGGTCCAGCCATAACGATGCGGTGCGGATTGCCTTTCTTCTTCCGCAGGGAGGCGAATTTGCTTTCGTCCTGTTCTCTGCGGCCTCGGCTGCAGCCATCATTTCAAGTGCTCTCGGTTCCGAGCTTGTGGCCGCTGTCACCGTATCCATGGCTCTCACGCCGCTTTCCGTGGCGATCGGATCGAAGCTGCTGATCAAGGACAAGACTATCGACGTCATTGAGGAAAACTACGAGGGCGCAGGTTCTGACGTTTTGATGATCGGCTTTTCGCGATACGGTCAGATTGCATCGCAGATTCTTCTTGCAGGCGGTATCGACGTAACCGTGATTGACAGTTCGCCAAACCGTGTTCGTGCAGCCGGGAAATTCGGTTTCCGCATTTACTTTGGCGATGGCACCCGCAAGGACGTGCTGGAAGCCGCTGGAATTCGAAAAGCAAAGATTGTCGCCGTCTGTACACACAAAAAGGAAACGACCAACCACATCGTCAATCTCATACAGTCAGAATACCCGGATGTACGGCTGTTCGTTCGCTCCTATGACCGCGAGCATACGTTGCAATTGAGGGCTCAGGGCGTTGAATACGAACTGCGAGAAACCTTTGAGTCCGGTCTCCTTTTCGGTCAGCGGACGCTCGAAGGTCTTGGCATGGCCGAAGCACAAGCTTACGGAATTCGCGAAGACGTCCGTCAGCGCGACGAGGATCGGCTCCACGTGCAGGCATCCGAAGGAATCCTGGCGGGTCGTCACCTGTTGTTCAACAAGCCGGTCACACCAGAACCTCTGGTGAAGCCCACCCGCGAAGGCCAGCGCATCGACAAGGGTACGGACGATATCCTGTCCGCTTCACCGTCAACCGACACGGTCGGATCCCCGATCCCGGCGGAATAGCAAACAGTTAGAGCGGCTCCGACGGTTTCGTAAAAGCAGGAACCGCTCTAGGAAGCCGATAAATTCAAGTTGCAAGAGTTGAATTTATCGGCACCACTTTTCCCTCGACCGCCAGTTCTATGGCGCGCTTCAATTCGTCACGAATGTCGGCGCTCTGCTGCAGGATTTGCTCGAACTTCAGAAAATCGAGCAGTCCAATTCGTTCAACGTTGGGACGGATGAATACATGCGGCGGGCGAATGCGGAATTTATTCTCGATGATAGAGCACATCGTAAGCTGGTTCGCACCGATCACCGCCTCAAATGTGGTTGGCATGTAATCATCTGGTCCGACCGGGGTCCCGACAACATCGATGCCAATAACGATATCAGCCTCGTCGAATAACAAATCGAAGGGAACGGGATTGAGCAAGCCGCCATCGACCAGAATACGACCATTCCGGCGTACCGGTGCGAAAACGGGCGGGATGGCGCAGGATGCTGCGATCGCAGATCGCAGATCGCCGTCGCGAATATGAATCTCCTGAGCGGCGTGGAAGTCTGCCGCTGTGATACTCATGGGAATTTTCAGCTCTTCCACATTGGCGGGCAGGCTCACAGGCAGAAAAACGTCCAGCACCTTCTCGATATTGAACTGGCTAACACGCAGCCCCCCCTTGAGCAATTCTACCCAACGCGCTGGACGGGTCTGCCACACGCGCCTTGCGACTTCCGAGCGGCGATTGAAAATCGCCGCCATATAGTCGTGAATTTCCCTGCCGGTCATGCCACTGGCCATTCCGGCCCCTACGATCGAGCCGATTGAAGAACCCGCGATGGCAACCGGCTTAATGCCCAGTTCGTCAAGCACCTCAACAATATGGATATGGGCAATGCCGCGCGCCCCACCACCGCCGAAAGCGACGGCTATTCGGGGGGAAGACGGAATTGCCTTTTCCAAGTTGGCACCTTTCAGCTTTGGGCTGGACCGTAGATCAGAATAGCTGGTTCTGCTTCAAGCAGCTTCTTGGCAATGGCTTTCACCTGATCCAGCGTCACTGCATCAATCAGTTGCGAACGCTTGTCGATATAATCGCGCTGGAGTTCGGCTTCCTGCAAGCTTACGAGCGTTTCGGCGATTGCCGCAGAAGAATCCAGATTGTTGACGGCATAGGATCCCTTGAGGAAGCTCTTGGCTGCGGCCAGCTCCGCTTCTGTCGGACCATCGGCAGCTATCGCGGCAACCTGTTCACGGATGATTTTCAGCGATTCCTGCGCCTTATCAGGTCGGGTTGCTGTCGAAATCATCAATGCTGAAACATGGTCGCGCATAACCATGGATGAGGAGACCGAATAGGCAAGGCCACGCTTTTCACGCACTTCGGCATAAAGGCGCGAGGTGAAGCCACCACCCAGAATATGGTTCATCAAATAGGCAGCGAAGAACTCGGGGTCCTTGCGCGGGATAGCCGGATAGACGAAGCTGATCGAGGTCTGCGGCATATCAAAATTGAGGCTGGTGGTTGTACCCAGCGCCAATTTTGCATCAGGCACGGGAACCAGTTCGGCCGTTGCCGGCAATTCACCGAATACCTTATCGAGCAGTCCACCGAGATCTTTGGCGCTGATAGCCCCCACGACGCCGATTGTCAGGCGGTCCCGCGCAAAGTTCTTGCGATGAAAATTCACCAGCTCGTCGCGTGTGATCGATTGTAGCGACTTCACGGTGCCGTCGTTGGGACGTGCATATGGATGATTGCCATAAAGAACTTCGGAAAACTTGCGCGATGCGATCGTCGAAGGGTCGCGTTGCGAAGCTTCGATGCTGGCAACGACCTGCTGGCGAATGCGGTCAACGGCATCCTGATCAAAGCGCGGCTTATTGACTGCAAGGGCAAGCAGACTGGTTACTGTATCGCGATTTTCGGCAAGCATGCGAATGCCGCCTGAAACCGAATCCTGCGTCGCGGAAAAGCTCATTTCCGCGCCCAGATTATCCATCCGTTCCTGAAACGCGTCCGATTTCAGATCGCCCGCGCCTTCGTCGAAAAGACCCGTCATCAGATTAGCCAACCCTTCCTTGCCGGAAGGATCCTGCGATGTGCCGCCCTTGAACGAAAACCGCATCGAAATAAGTGGGACCGAGTCATCCTCGACCAGCCAGGCATGAATGCCTTTTGACGAAACAACTTCCTGAATTTGGATGGCCCGTGCGGGCAAAGCGCACACAACCAACAACGTCATAGTCGCCACGTACAGGCCCAAAGCGGACCGAGCATGGCGAGACTCAAAAACACGTTTGAAGTTCAGCATGAGAATGTTCTTCACTGGATCGCTCCTCCCGCCCCGTTGCCGCCTACGCCTTCAGCGGATGCATTCGGGTTCTCGCGAGCACTTTGCGGCTCCGCATTCGGTGGAAGCAGGTAACTTGTTACCGATTGGTCTTTAACGAGATAACGTGTCGCGACATCCTTGATCTGGTCGACGGTAACGCTCTTGATGACCTCCGGCCATTTCTGGACGTCGTCAACCGTTTGTCCCACCGATAACGATGAGCCATAGATCCTTGACATACCCGCCTGGCTATCGCGCGCAAAGATAACTGCTTTCAGGAAGCGATTGCGAGCCTGATCAAGCTCGGTCTGACTGACGCCATCCTTGATGATCCGCGCGACTTCGGCTTCCACGGCCTTTTCGACATCGCCGAGTGTAGCGCCATTGCGCGGCGCACCATAAACGGAGAACGTACCGTCATCGAGCGCGTCGCCGCCATAGCTCGCTCCCGTATTGGCGGCGATACCCTGTTTGACGATCAGTTCCTGATAAAGACGCGAGCGCAATGAACCTCCCAGAATTTCACTCAGGAGATCCAGAGCGGGAGCATCTCCCGGCTTCACATTCGGAAACCGCTTTTCATTCGCATAGGACGGCACAAGCCAGGACACACGGAATGAGGGCGTGCTGACACGTTCGTCGTGCAGCGTCACAACGCGGGCCGCATGCTTCGCAGGCTCCTGCGGGCGCTCTCGCGGCAGGACTTCGGCGCGTTTCGGTACCTTTGCCCAGGTTTTCAGTGTCAGTTCGCGTACGCGCTCAGGTGAAACATCTCCGGCAATAATAAGCGTCGCGTTGTTCGGCGTGTAATATTGCTGATAAAAATCGATAGCGTTCTTGAGGCTCAGCTTTTCCATCTCCTGCTGCCAGCCGATGACCGGCTTGCGGTAGGGATGGTTATAGAAAAGAACGGCGTCGGTGTTTTCCATGAGCATGGACGCAGGGTTCGAGTCGACCCGCATGCGGCGCTCTTCCAGAATAACGTCCCGTTCTGTTTTCACGGCCTCTTCGTTCAGGATCAGATTTTCCATCCGGTCCGATTCGAATTGCATTACCATTTCCAGAGCTTCGGGCGATACGCGCTGAAAATAAGCCGTATAATCATAGGAGGTGAACGCATTTTCCTGCCCTCCGATGGAGGCAACTTTCGCGGAGAATTCACCTGCCGGATGATTTTTCGTTCCCTTGAACATCAGGTGCTCAAGGAAGTGCGCAATGCCCGAAACACCGGGTGCTTCATCCGCCGACCCTACGTGATACCAGATCATCTGGGTCACGACCGGAGCGCGATGATCCGGGATAACCACCACCTCCAGGCCGTTTGGCAAAGAAAAATGACTGACACCGTCCGACTGGGCAATTTTGGGCAGGGTTTCCTGCTCGACGGCTGGTGCGGACGTCGTTGCCGGTTGTGCTTCAGCAGGAGCGGGCTGATTATCCGCCCGGACAGCACCGCTTGCCAACGGCAACACCATTACGAAACCCAGGGCGGTGGATAATAGCAAGCGCCGGAGTGAGGGGCTATTCACCAAGCGACATCTCCAATCGGTTTCATTACTACCCGGTCATTCCGGCAGCATATCAACTTTCATGCGGACAGGATCGTCCGCTCATTCAACTGGGGGCTTTGCATTGGATCAACCGAACGATTGTGCCCCCGTAGTTACGCTCTTCCAGGACAACGAATCGCTCATCCAGTTCCAACGCCGCTTCACCATCTTCTTCAAGCACCAAAAGTGCGTCAGGATTAAGCCAACCGCCTTGGAGTGCTGACAAAAATGCCTTTTCCCCCATGCGTCGTCCGTAAGGGGGATCAGCAAAGACCAGATCGAACGGCTCCATCGTACCGACGATACCCAGCTGGCAGGCATCGCGCCGCAAAATCTTCGTGTGCCCCTGAAGACCGAAGGCCTCGATGTTCTGGCGCAGCAATCCTCGTCCTTCGGCAGATTCCTCCACGAAGGTCGCGTAGCGGGCGCCTCGCGACAAGGCCTCCAGACCAAGCGCACCGGTACCCGCAAACAGGTCGAGCACGCGTGCGCCCTCCACCTTATCGGGGAACTTGTGCGCAAGAATGTTGAACAGGCTCTCGCGGGTGCGGTCGGTGGTAGGACGAATAGCGTTGGTCGAGGGCGTTACGAGCGCACGCCCACGAAACTTACCGCCGACGATCCGCACCGCCGCCTCCACTTCTGCCACCGCCTGACTTGCCGCCGCCACCCGGTTTTCCGCCTGGCTTGCCACCCGGCTTATTTCCGGGGCCGCGACGCGGACCATCATCAAAATTGCGGGACTTGCCGCCGGGGCCACTGCTGCGTGGGCCTGAACGCGTATCGCGGTCGGAAGCGCCAAACCGGCCTTCTCCACGCGGCCCACCCGGTTTACCGGATTTGCGCCCCTCAAAGCCACCCTTGCCACGTTCCGCGCTCCGCCCCTCTGCGTCACGCAATTCTGCACGCTCGCGCTTGCCGGGGCGGCGCTCCTTGCGTCCATCCTCGCGAGGCTCGCGGCGCGCCTCTTCCGAGCGATTTGCATCAGGACGCGATGGACGTGCATCCTTGTCAAAGCGGCCTTCTGGACGCTTGCTGTAGCGACGTTCGCCGCCTTCTTCGCGCCCTTGGTCCTCATCACCAACCCGGCGCGGACGCATCTGCAGATCACCACTGAACTTCGCCGACCGATGCGGAAGCTGATGCTCGACACGCGCCGACTTTGCGGCTGCCTTTTCACCCTTCGGGCGTGCACCCGGAGCCATCCAGACATTGGCATTTCCGCGACGACGCGGCTCGACTTTTTCAGTCTTGTCTTCGCGTCCGCGGCGACGATCCCCCGTGCTGGAAATCCATTCGCGCTCACGCGGCTGACGGCGACGTTCGCCTTCCTGACCTGGTTCGCCTTCTTCCATTTCGCGGCGTGTGCGCCCTTGCACCGCCGTATTGGAAAATTCATTCAAAACCGGCGCATCGAAATCTGCTCCGGATTCCTCGATAAGCTTGTCACCGAGCTGATCCCGCAGGATACGCCCCTTGATTTCGCGCACCGCGCCTTCTTCAAGGTCGCCGAGCTGGAACGGGCCGAACGAAACGCGGATAAGCCGGCCGACCGTAAGCCCCAGTGCGCCGAGAATGTTCTTTACTTCGCGGTTCTTGCCTTCGCGCAGTCCGATGGAAATCCAGACATTGGCGCCTTGAACACGTTCAAGTTCAGCTTCCACGCTGCCATAGAACACGCCATCCACGGCAATGCCGTTCTTCAGATCATCCAGCTGTTGCTGAGTGACCTTGCCGTGAGCACGCACGCGATAGCGGCGAAGCCATCCGGTGGACGGCAGCTCAAGGACTCGAGACAAGCCGCCATCATTGGTCAGCAGCAGAAGCCCCTCGGTATTGATATCGAGCCGCCCAACCGACAGCACGCGAGGCATTTCCGCAGGCAGCGCCTCAAAGACCGTTGGACGACCTTCCGGATCACGATTTGTCGTCACGAGCCCTGCTGGCTTATGATAAAGCCAAAGACGGGTGCGTTCGGCCTGCTTCAATGGCTTGCCGTCGACCGTAATGACATCCGTACGTTTCACATTGACGGCCGGACTTTCCAGTACCTTGCCGTTTACTGCAATACGTCCGGCCGCGATCATCGTTTCAGCTTCGCGCCGCGACGCAATTCCAACGCGAGCAAGACGCTTGGCGATGCGTTCACTCGTCTCTTCCTGACCCTCAACATCGCGCGGCCCGAATTTGCGCGACTTGTCGCGCCCGGCATCATCGCGGCGCTGACGGCCTTCGCGGTCTTTGTCACGGTCTGTCCGCCCGGGACGGTCGGAGCGTCCTCCACGGCCATGCGGACGCTTGCCGTCCTTGTTGTCGTCGTCTTTAGTCATCTGATATGGCCTTTCAGCAGCGCTGCCGTGTCACCCTACACCTTTAATGACAGGCAAGGGACAGCCGGAAACAGGAACGCCGTATAAATCCGTTCGCAAATCGGTTTCGATTTCGAGAAATATGCAGTAACAAATCACTCCATGGCTTGCGAGCGAAATTTCTGAAAGAATGCACGAAGTGGAACAGGCGTGAAAAAGCGTGCCGAAGCCATGAACCGGAATGTGGCAGCTCCAATGGAGGTCGCGTTAGCAGAAGCGCGCGCTGCCAGTGCACGCGGTGAGGTCCCCATTGGTGCGGTCATCGTGCATCAGGGCTCGATCATCGCACAGGCGGGCAACCGTACACGAGAATTCAACGACGTAACCGCACACGCTGAAGTGCTTGCAATCCGCGAAGCAGGTCTGGCGCTGCAATCGGAACGACTTGTCGATTGCGATCTCTATGTAACGCTGGAGCCGTGTGCGATGTGTGCGGCCGCCATTTCTTTCGCCCGCATACGTCGCCTCTATTACGGCGCTTCCGATCCGAAAGGGGGAGGCATCGAATATGGGCCGCGCTTTTACACGCAGCCCACCTGTCATCATGTACCGGAAATTTATGCAGGCTTCTCCGAAGGCGAGGCCCAAGCGATCCTGAGGGATTTCTTTCGAGAGAAACGCTGAACGGTTCAGTTCAACACTTTCCGGCCGGTCATATAACGCAACGTATCATCCCCTAGCGCGAAATGATGGACAAGCGCCATCAGAACATGTCCCGCAATAACGGCCAGCAAAACCCATCCCAGCAAACCGTGCAACGCGTTGCCCGGAGCAGTCAGAACCGCATTTTGCACGCCTGTCTGTTCGAAAATCTGGATGCCAAGAAACGCGAAGCCTCGCCCACTGCCATATGTACGCAGCAGAGCCACCGCTGGAACTGTGAACATCAGTCCATAAATTGCAAGATGACCCAACAGAGCGAGCTTTCCGGCGAGGCTTTGCTTATGCGGTCGGCGGTGAATATTCAACAATCCCCAGATACCGCGCAGCAGGACAAGCATCAGAAGCACAAAACCAAGCTGGTGATGCGCAGACCAGAAAAAATTATAAACTGCCGTATTCTTGGCAAAGATACGAAGAATGGCAGACATAAACTGCCATAGAAACAATAAAGCCATCGACCAATGGAGCACTCTGCTGAGCAGTCCATATCCACTACGACTATCTAAAAAATTATTCACATTGCTCATATAATCAAACCTTACACCTAGATCTAATATGATACGATCTATTGAAAATTGATCTTTGATTGAAATCAAATAAACGTCAAAAGAACATTAAAAAAATTTAACAATAGAGTGAGCATGATAAAATGCACACTCTATAACGAAGAGATACCGGCCTACAGACTAACCAAACACCCCTTGTTCGAACTGAATCAAACCGCCGCGACATTACTCTCAAATACAAAAAGCCGCAGATTAATTGCTGCGGCTTTTCTGGGAATACCAATTCAATATTAGTTCCAGGGCAGATAATCGCGCCATCCCTTGGACTTGCCGGACGCCTTCTTGCGCTCGCGTTCCTTCTGGGCCTCATCTGTACCCAGCTCACCTACAGCAGCGGTTGATGCAGGCTGGCGGTAAGCAAGCGGCGGCTCGCTGAGATAGCGGCGCGTCGTGGAAGACCCCTGAACCTGCTGTTGGCGCGCTGCCTTGTAGGCTGCAACCTTTGCCGGATCGAATGTCGGCGTGCGGGATTCATAGTCTTCGCGGCGGCTATTGCCGCGGGGCAATGCCGCCTGGATATTGGACGCTACCGGCACATCCTGAACGACCGGAGATACGAAATTCGGATCATCGCGGTTCGCGGTAATTTCGTCCCGGAGGCGCTTGCGGCGCTGTTCCGGCGATTCCGGCCAATTCGGATCGTTAGCGCTGGCAACACTTTGTTGAGGCGCAGGCAGCTGGCCCTTGTCACCCGGAGCCGGGCGGACCAGATCGGGACGCGGCTTGTAGTCAATCCGCTCTTTCTTGTTCTTACCCTGTCCGAAGCTCGCCAGATTCGACACATCGTCAAAGAGCTGCGCTCCTGCCGTTTTGTCGGTTCCATAGGTTGGCGAAGACACGCAGCCAGATAGCGAAACTCCCGCTATGGCTGTCATAAGCACCAGAACTCGTCCTTCAATCTTCATTAGCGCCACTTCTTTTACGCCTGCCGGTTTTATCTTCACCAAGATTTGCTCAGACGAGCCTTGACTGAAAAAACCGGCAACTCCAAGGCAGATCTTGAAATTATCCGAGGACTGCCTTGTACATGAGTGCAACCCATGCGGCAATCCGATGTTAACCGCTATTTCACCATGTTCGAAGGGAAGTTTGCAACCCCGTTTCTAAAGCTCCCGGCACGCGAAATGCCGAGAGCAACTTCGCGCGAATGCGATCAAACCTCAAGCTTGCCCAGAGCCTTGAGCTCGCGAAGCGCCATCGCGTCCCGCGCCGACACCTCGGGAAACTCGGGATCGGAGCCGACATCCGTCGTATAACGCCATGAGCGGGCGCATTTTTCACCCTCGGCGCGTGCAGGCACAACGGCCACACCTTTTACATCACCGAGCGTGAAGGCATCGTCAGGCGCGTTGGCATCGCTCAGCGAAATGCCGCTTGTGATGCAGATTTCCGCAAAATCGAGACCCTCGAGCGAATCGGTCAGGCTCTTGTCGGAAATGTAGACAACCGGAGAAGCTTCCAGCGACGATCCGATGCGCTTGTCGGCACGTTCCAGTTCAAGAGCACCCGTGACGACACGGCGCACCGCGCGCACCTTGCGCCACTTTTCAGCCAGCACGTCGTCGCGCCATTCGGCTGGCGTCGGGCGGAATTGTTCGGCATGGACCGAAACCGACTGCGGATAACGGTCGAGCCATGCTTCTTCCATGGTGAAAGGCAGCATGGGCGCAAGCCATGTCGTCAGGCGGTCGAAGATTTCGCGCACGGTCTGCAACGCGGCCTTGCGGCGAACGCTTGACGGCGCATCGCAATAAAGCGCGTCCTTGCGGATATCGAAATAGAAGGCCGACAGCTCGACATTCATGAAATCGATCAGCGCACGGGCAATGCGCTTGAAGTCGAACGCGTCATAACCGGAACGGACGACTTCATCCAGCTCGGTCAGACGATGCAGCATCAGGCGTTCCAGTTCCGGCAGATCGGCATGAGCGACGTTTTCGCCTTCGTCATGCGCCAGCGTGCCGAGCATCCAGCGGATGGTGTTACGCAGCTTGCGGTAGGCGTCGATATTGGTCTGGATGATGCTCTTGCCGAGGCGCTGATCTTCCCAATAATCGGTCGTCATGACCCACAGACGCAAAATATCCGCGCCGGATTCCTTGATGACGTCCTGCGGGGTCACCGTATTGCCGAGAGACTTCGACATCTTCTTGCCATGCTCGTCCATGGTGAAGCCATGGGTCACAACGGCATTGTACGGCGCGCGACCCCGCGTACCGCAGCTTTCCAGAAGCGAGGAATGGAACCAGCCGCGATGCTGGTCGGAACCTTCGAGATATACGTCCGCCGGCCATTTCATGTCCGGGCGATCTTCCAGCGTGAAAGTGTGGGTCGAACCGGAGTCGAACCACACGTCGAGGATGTCGCGCACCTGCACCCACGACTCACCAGCGCGGCTACCGAGGAAACGTTCACGCGCACCTTCAGCGAACCATGCGTCCGCACCTTCGGCCTCGAAAGCATCGAGAATGCGCTTGTTGACGGCATCGTCCAGGAGAATATTGCCCTCGTCGTCCGCGAAGACGCAGATCGGCACACCCCATGCGCGCTGGCGCGACAGCACCCAGTCCGGGCGACCTTCGATCATCGAACGCAGGCGCGTCTGACCGGCAGCCGGGACGAAACGCGTATCGTCGATCGCCTTCAGCGCACGCGAACGCAGCGTGGTGCCGTCGCCGAGGTTCTTGTCCATATAGACGAACCATTGCGGCGTGTTGCGGAAGATGACCTGTTTCTTTGAGCGCCACGAATGCGGATAGGAGTGTTTCAGGCGACCGCGGGCGAAGAGCTTATCGCGGGCGATCAACTGATCCATGACGGATTTGTTGGCATCACCCTTCTTGCCGTTGTCGTCGATAACGCGTGCAGGACCGCCTTCGCGGTCCGGACCGAAGCCCGGCGCGTCCTTGGTATAAAAGCCGGCATCGTCAACGGGGAACGGGATGGCGACATCGATACCGCGCGCTTCCAGCTCACGGACATTGTTCATCCAGGCTTCAAAGTCTTCACGACCATGGCTCGGCGCAGTGTGCACGAAACCGGTACCGGCGTCGTCGGTGACATGATCGCCGTCGAGCATGGGTACAACGAACTCATAACCGCCGCCAAAGCCCTTCAACGGATGGTCGAGCACAACCTTGCCAAGTTCGTCCGTCGCGACGCCGCGCAAACGCTTGAACTGGAGCTTGGCCTTGGCGAAGCATTCCTCGGCCAGCTTGTCGGCAAAGATAAGCTTTTCGCCGGGACGCGGGCCGAAGTCGTTCTCGGCTTCGGTCACTTCGTAAAGGCCATATTCAATCCGCGAGGAATAGGACACAGCCCGATTGCCGGGAATGGTCCATGGAGTGGTCGTCCAGATCACCACGGCGCTGCCAGAGAGATCGTTCTGACCAGCCACCGGGAACTTGACCCAGATCATATCCGACTCGACGTCGTGATATTCGACTTCAGCTTCGGCAAGTGCCGTGCGCTCGACGACCGACCACATCACCGGTTTGGAGCCACGATAAAGCTGGCCGGAAGCGGCAAACTTCAACAATTCGCCCGCAATGCGCGACTCGGCATGGAAGTTCATTGTCGTGTACGGGTTTTCAAAGTCGCCCAGGATGGCGAGGCGTTTGAATTCTTCCGTCTGGACCTTGATCCAGCTGGCGGCGAATTCCCGACATTCCCTGCGGAATTCGTTGATCGGCACCTCATCCTTGTTCTTGCCTTCAGCGCGATATTTCTCCTCGATCTTCCACTCGATCGGCAAGCCATGGCAATCCCAGCCCGGAACGTAGTTCGAGTTATATCCGCGCATCTGGAAGGAGCGCGTGATGACATCCTTGAGAATTTTGTTCAGCGCATGGCCGATATGGATATTACCGTTGGCGTAAGGCGGACCATCGTGAAGCACATAAAGCGGGCGATCCTTCGCCTGTTCACGCAACTTCTTATAGAGGTTCATGCCCTCCCAGCGCTCGACGAAAAGCGGCTCGCGTTGCGGAAGCCCGGCGCGCATCGGAAATTCTGTCTGCGGGAGATAAAGAGTTTTGGAATAATCGATTTTGGTCGTCTCAGTCATGAGGGTATTCGCCTGTGAAGCCCCGGCCAGAGATGGCGGGCATGTGGATCAAAGAAAACAGGGGACTGTAGAGCACAGCCGGTCGCTCCCGGACCTCCGCACCACATATTGCCTGGCAAAACAGCCGTTCAGGCAAAGCGGGAGGCCGGGCCAATAATTCGTATGGCCGTCATGATAAGCCGAAAATCCGTCATCATGGGCACGCTTTTAGCAATGAGCTTCGCAGGAATAAAGAGGCCTGAGGGACAAAGACGCAATAAAACTGCATCCCTGCCCCTGAAAAGGTTTACATAAACGCCGTTGAGGTCAGTCCAACGAGAAATCGAAACGATAAGTCGCCGACACGCCGACCATGAACTGATCCCGCGAGCCGCGCTCCTTGACGATGCTCGAATCCTTCGCCGATCCTTGCAAGCGGTTGTACTCTCCGAACAGGCTGGTATCGACCTTGTCAGTCGCCTTCCAGGTGATCGCACCACCAACACCAGCCGACTTGAAACCGCTCCCCGGCTTGTATTCTGAAAGTCCCGACGCCGCAGCCTCTTCGGCATCAACGCCGAAATAAGTCTTGAAATAGTCTTTCGAGGCGAAAGTCGCACGCGGGCCGCCCGACACGCGAACGGTCGGGGTCACGTCATAGAACGCGTCAGCAGCAATATCGGCTACGACGCCGTTATGCGCACGGATACCATGGCGCACTTCGCCGCGCACACGCAGCCAGTCGGTCGGATAAACGTCAACAAACGCACCTGCTTCGCCGCCAAACTTCGTGTCCTTCAGGCCATGAATATCGTCATTGCGTTCGAAGAGAAGCTTGCCAGCAAGCCCCGCACGGAAGCGATCATTGTCAATCAAAGCGAAGGACACGTTGTCATTTCGCGATGAAAAGCGCGTCGCTTCTCCCTGTCGGCCAAGTGAGATCAACGGCTGGGCAGAAAAGCGATACTTGTTTGAACCTTCGAATTTTGGAGCAACAAGACCAGCCGCACCAACCTTGAGATACCAGTCACCGGACCAAAAATGCTTGCGGGCCGGCTGCGCCGCTTCCGCAGCATAAATATCCGTCTGCTGAACGTCTGCGGAAAAAGCAAACGGGCTGCTCATTAGAAATGCGGCACCTGCAACGAGCGCCAGAGAAACAATACGTGCCACATTAAACTCCAACAAAAAGCGCCCCAGCTAGTATTGAGGCATTTATCACTTTTGGTCAAAAATAAGTAAAATTTGATTTAAATTTTAAGTGGAAAACAGGAGCAAGACTTCGCTTCACGCGAAAGAAAGCAAGCGATCCAGTTCAGACAGCGGCTTCGCCCCGGCAAGTAGAGCTCGCGCCTCAGCATCATCCCGCTTCATCTGATCAATAAGCGGATCAAGGCCATCGAACTTGATCTCGCTGCGCAGATAGCCGAAGAACGAGACGCAAGCAGTCTCGCCATAAAGATCGCCGGAGAAATCGAAGAGAAAGGTTTCAAGAAGCGGCATACCGTCACTATCCACAGTGGGGCGACGACCGAAACTTGCGACTCCATCGTGCAAGTCGCCATTCTCGCGCCTGAACCTGACAGCATAGATGCCGTGTTTCAGGCCCGCCTGCGCATCAATTTTCATATTGGCGGTCGGAAATCCAAGCGTACGCCCAAGCTTTTGGCCGTGAATGACCTCACCACACACCATATAGCGATAACCAAGAAGTCCTGCCGCCTGGGCGACATCGCCTTCGCACAGCAAGTTTCTTATGCGAGTCGACGAAACCAGATTGGCACCTTCATCTGTAAATGCATCGACCAGCGTAACCGTAAATCCGGCAAATTCTCCCGCCTTTTGAAGAAACTCCGGCGTTCCGCGCCGTCCTTTGCCGAAATGAAAATCGTAGCCGGTGACAACACAGCTCGCATGCAGCCTTTCCACCAGAATGTGCTCGACAAAATCTTCCGCCGAACGGGACGAAAACTCACCCGTGAAAGGCTGCTCCACGACGGCGTCAAACCCCATAAGGCGTAATATGTCCGCTTTCTTTGCAGCCGCAGTCAAACGATCAACCGGCGCGTCGGGCTTGAAAAAGCTGCGAGGGTGCGGCTCGAAAGTGAGAACCACAGCTGGCAAGCCGCTTCTTTCCGCGATTTCCAACGCACGTTCGAGAACAGCCTGATGGCCGCGGTGGACTCCATCGAAATTGCCGATCGCCACCACACAATTTTGCAGGCGTTCAGGCAAGGAATCCGTTCCAGAAAGGCGCTGAAAGCTGGATTTGATCATCTTTGTCTGGTCTTCGATTGGTCGTAAGAGGTTGCCAGCGTTCAAACGAGAGCATTCAATGAAGCAACCGGACGGTTGCCGTGCTTCTGCAGAAACGCTTCCATTCGGGCAATGTCAACGGTGCCGTCAGTTGTATAATCCGCTGCATGCACTCCGCCGGAGATGTAAAGCACATCCAGTCCGAAGTCGGCAGCGCCCTTCACATCGGTCAGAACACCGTCTCCAATACCGAGAATTCGACTTTTTTCCAATTTTCCGCCGCGAATTTCTTCAGCAAACTGCAACGCTGCCTCATAAATCGGGCGGTGGGGCTTTCCAGCGATGAGGGTACGGCCGCCCAACTGGCTATATTCGCGCGCGAGAGCGCCAGCGCACCAGATCAACCGCGAGCCGCGCTCAACCATAATATCCGGATTTGCGCAGATGAACGGAAGATTGCGAGAGCGCAAGCGGACCAGCAGTTCCTTATAATCGTCGGGCGTTTCGGTTTCATCATCATAGAGGCCGGTGCAGACAACACCTGCAGCTTCGAATTCTTCGACCCGTTCCACGTCGAGACCGTCATAAATGGTCAGTTCTCGCTCGCAGCCGATATGAAACACCTTTCGCGGACCTTCTGCGATCAGATCTCTGGTTACATCGCCCGATGTCACAACACGGTCATATGTATCCGCAGGCACGCCAAGTCCCAGCATCTGCGCTTCGACATCAGGATGAGGTCGTGGAGAATTGGTTACCAGAATGACTGTAACGCCGTTGGCGCGTGCGCGTTTTAGCGCCTCAATCGCCGCCGGATAGGCGGACACACCGTTATGCACTACACCCCATACATCGCAGAAGAGCACATCGTACTGGTCGGTCAGATCATCGAGGCGGTCGAGCTGCTTCATGGTTTCCTCTTGATAATTCATCTGTAAGGCGAGAATTGCCAGCGCTCCATCTAACCCAGCCGACCCCATCTGTCACGGCCTTTGGCCCGGATTCCGACAGGTAAAGCTTCGTTCAATCATCCCACAGGGGATTTCACCCTTCATTTACCCTGCTTCGTGACCGACTATTAGAAAGATATTGATAGGAGCGGATACAACTTTCCATTTCATGCGCTGCAGATACAACCGCCGGCGGGGGCAAAATTGAAAAACTGGTTTGTTAAATTCGGCAGGCTTTCGCTGCTTGCCTTTCGCCGTATGCCTCATTCACTGCGCCAGCGTTTCATCGAGGATGAGCGCGGTAATTTTGCGATGATAACAGCCTTGGTGCTGGTACCCCTGCTTCTCGCTGGCATGGTCGCGGTTGACACCGCCAATCTCATGCGCGTGCGCAACAATGTGCAAGCTTCGCTTGATGCGGCTGCTTTGGCTGTGGGTAAAAGGTTCTCCACCGGAGCCTCCCAATCCGATATGCAGGCATATGGAGCACTGATCTTCGGCGCGAACCTTACTGCCATAAACGTTGATGCGGTGCAGTTTCAGGTCAGTTTTCCAGAAGGAGCGCAAGCAAACCAGCAAGTACGGGCAACTGCCAACTTCACATATCAGTCCCTTTTCGGGGTCATAGCGTCTCGCCTGCTTGGTTCAGACCGAAATGACTGGGATGATAAAAAATACGCGATGCAATCAGCCGTAAGACTTAAGAACACGGTCGAAGTTGCGCTTGTCCTCGATAACTCCAAGTCCATGGATGAAACAAGAAGCGGATCGTCAAAAAAACGCATCGATCTTCTAAAGGAAGCCGCCTCGCAACTTGTGGAAACGATGGCCTCACAATCCGCCCTCATAACCCACGTCGAAAAACCTGTGCAGTTTTCGCTGGTTCCTTTCGCCGGTTCTGTGAACGTCGGCTCGCAATACCTCAATGCGGCCTGGATGGACCCGGAAGGCAAGTCTTCTGTCAATCTTGAAAATTTCAGCCTGCCCGTCACGATCGACAGTACCCGCAAGATAGAAGAAAAGCCCGCGGGCAGCGGGCGATATTACAAAGTGGGAACCGGCTGGGGAGAACGGAACAACAAGCCTTTTTCGCGCGCGGAGCTTTATGCTGACCTTACACGGAGATCAAGCGAGCCGTGGCTCTCCTGGCAGGGGTGCGTCGAATCCCGTCCCGGCCCTTATGCGCTGGATGTAACGCCGCCTTCTGACAGCAATCCGGATACGTTGTTTGTACCGATGTTCGGCCCGGCTGAGTATTACAACACCGACAGCAGAGGGAACGTCACTTCCACCGTTTTGAACAGCTGGTGGCAAGACGACACCTCCCTCGCCTACTCGCCGCGACAAAGCGACTTGAAAAAATATTACCTGCGCGATTCCCTCGACAGGATCTATCGAGGCGGAAGATCGACAGACGGCGGTCCTAACTATAGCTGCACCACATCACCTCTCACGCCCTTGACTGATGTTACAACCGCGCAAGGAATGAAAACGATCCAAACCGCGATCAAGGCAATGGTGCCAGCCGGTGGCACGAATGTTCCTGAAGCCATGGCCTGGGGCTGGCGAACCATCGTTCAGGGTGCCCCGTTCACGGAGGCCCGGGCTGCAACGGAACGAGGCAATGACAAGGTGGTGATCGTGCTCACCGATGGCGCCAATACTTATTATAAATATGACGGTTTGGCTGGCTCGGGGCCAGACCGTGCCGGAAACCTGTCTTATTACTCGGCACATGGCTATACCACCCGTATAACAAAAAAATATAGCCAGAGCCGCCTCTTTCAGGAAAGCGGCGTTTCGGTTTCGCAAAACAACGCTACATACACCAAGGCTATGAACGCCCGTTTTGCAAAACTCTGCGACAACGCCAAATCCGCCAATATCATCGTCATGACGGTCGCGCTTGATCTCAACGAAGCAAACAGCACAGAAAAGGCCCAGATCGACCTGCTGAAATCGTGCTCTTCAAACTCACGTGTGCGCATGGAAGGGGGAAAACCAGTCAAACTCTTCTGGAATTCGACCGGCGGCGAGCTGAGCGAAACCTTTCGTCAGATTGGCGACGAATTGTCCAATCTACGCATCGTCAATTGATATCGGCAACGGCATCACCATATGCGGGTATCGGCTGCGCCTGCCCGATGGTGGTCCTGTGTTAAGTATGGTGCAAATTAACCATCATTCGCCTGTCAAATTCATCAGGCAATCTTGACAAGATAAGGCACGGCTTCTATCTCAGAGCCACGTTAGCACTCTTACACGATGAGTGCTAACAAGCGCGGATCGGTTTGATCCGTTAACAGGGTTCAACGTCTATAACACCAAGGGTTATACCATGGCTGATATCAAGTTCCGCCCGCTTCATGACCGCGTCGTCGTTCGTCGCGTTGAATCGGAAGCCAAGACCGCTGGCGGCATCATCATCCCTGACACCGCCAAGGAAAAGCCGCAGGAAGGCGAAATCGTCGCTGTTGGCGCTGGCGCTCGTGATGAAGCAGGCAAGCTGATCGCTCTGGAAGTCAAGGCTGGCGACAAGGTTCTGTTCGGCAAATGGTCGGGCACCGAAGTCAAGATCGGCGGCGAAGACCTGCTGATCATGAAGGAATCCGACATTTTGGGTATCGTTGGCTAACCAAGCCTCGGGCGGTTTCGCTCTTACCTGAAAACCAATTCACCATAATCTGACCGGGACAATTCCCAGGAGAGTAAAATGGCTGCTAAAGACGTAAAATTCGGCCGCACTGCGCGCGAAAAGATGCTGCGCGGCGTCGATATCCTCGCTGACGCTGTTAAGGTAACGCTTGGCCCGAAGGGTCGTAACGTTGTTATCGACAAGTCCTTCGGCGCTCCGCGCATCACCAAGGACGGCGTATCGGTCGCCAAGGAAATCGAACTGGAAGACAAGTTCGAAAACATGGGCGCACAGATGCTGCGCGAAGTAGCTTCCAAGACCAACGACACCGCCGGTGACGGCACGACGACCGCGACCGTTCTGGGTCAGGCAATCGTTCAGGAAGGCGCCAAGGCTGTTGCCGCTGGCATGAACCCGATGGACCTGAAGCGCGGCATCGACCTCGCAGTTTCGGAAGTTGTTGCTGAACTTCTCGGCAAGGCCAAGAAGATCAATACGTCGGAAGAAGTTGCCCAGGTTGGCACGATCTCCGCTAACGGCGAATCCGAAATCGGCAAGATGATCGCGGAAGCGATGCAGAAGGTCGGCAATGAAGGCGTGATCACGGTTGAAGAAGCCAAGACCGCTGAAACCGAACTCGAAGTCGTTGAAGGCATGCAGTTCGATCGCGGTTACCTGTCGCCTTACTTCGTCACCAACCCTGAAAAGATGGTTGCTGACCTCGAAGACGCCTACATCCTTCTGCACGAAAAGAAGCTCTCGAACCTTCAGGCTCTTCTGCCGGTTCTGGAAGCTGTCGTTCAGACCTCCAAGCCCCTCGTCATCATCGCTGAAGACGTCGAAGGCGAAGCTCTTGCAACGCTCGTTGTCAACAAGCTGCGCGGCGGCCTGAAGATCGCTGCTGTCAAGGCTCCTGGCTTCGGCGATCGCCGCAAGGCCATGCTCGAAGACATCGCGATCCTCACCGGTGGTCAGGTTATCTCCGAAGACCTCGGCATCAAGCTCGAAACCGTTACGCTTGACATGCTCGGCCGTGCCAAGAAGGTTTCGATCTCCAAGGAAAACACCACGATCGTTGACGGTGCAGGCCAGAAGGCTGAAATCGACGCTCGCGTTGGCCAGATCAAGCAGCAGATCGAAGAAACCTCTTCGGACTACGACCGTGAAAAGCTTCAGGAACGCCTTGCCAAGCTCGCTGGCGGCGTTGCCGTGATCCGCGTCGGCGGTGCAACGGAAGTTGAAGTGAAGGAAAAGAAGGACCGCGTTGACGACGCCCTGAACGCAACCCGCGCTGCGGTTGAAGAAGGCATCGTTGCTGGTGGCGGCACTGCCCTCCTCCGCGCTTCGGCCAAGATCACTGCCAAGGGCATCAATGCCGACCAGGAAGCTGGCATCAACATCGTTCGTCGCGCTCTGCAGGCTCCGGCTCGTCAGATCACGACCAATGCCGGTGAAGAAGCTTCGGTCATCGTTGGCAAAATCCTCGAAAACGCTTCCGAAACCTTTGGCTACAACACCGCCAATGGCGAATTCGGCGACCTGATCAAGGCTGGCGTTGTCGATCCGGTCAAGGTTGTCCGCACTGCCCTGCAGAATGCAGCATCGGTTGCTGGCCTCCTGATCACCACCGAAGCCATGATCGCTGAGTTGCCGAAGAAGGACGCAGCTCCGGCTGGCATGCCTGGCGGTATGGGCGGTATGGGTGGCATGGACTTCTAAGAAGTTCGAACGCCATTTTACTGAGAATGCGAGAAAGGCGGCCCTTGGGTCGCCTTTCTTTTTACCTCACGTAACAGTTTGTGATTTATGAAAAATTTACTCTGCTTTCGCTTTGCCGCAGGGAATTTCTTATTTTAGAAACTTCTGATTGACTCTCTACCATCAATCATGGTCAATCCCGAGTGATAGCGAGATGGACTTCCTGTTTGCCCCCGCACCTTGGAAGTCCTGTCTCAGGCAACAGGAAAGACAGGCCTCGGCTTGTCTTTCCACCTGCTCTCCTGAAAAGCCGGTTTTATTCTGCGGCGGAGATTCTCAACCCATCCGATGCGCGGGCGTCATATCGAGCGCGAGCCATCATTACTTTTGCTTCATTGGCGATGGCCCACTCACCCAGTGCGCGCACCGGGCGCAAAAGGTCGCGCCCCATTTCCGTCAATTCGTACTCGACCTTAGGCGGGATCGTCGGAAAGATCGTGCGCTTAACGAAGCCATCCCGTTCCAGATTGCGTAGCGTCGTCGTCAGCATTTTTTGAGAAATGCCGTCCACGGTTCGGCGCAACTCGTTGAAACGCATGGGATGATTACCAAGATAACTCACCACAAGCACTGTCCATTTATCACCTACGCGAGACAGGATCTCCGTTACTGTCCTGCATGCACTGGTTTCCTTGAAGTCACCGGGTTTCAAAAAAGTGCCTCCTTGTGCCGAAAATTAGTCACTTATATAGCGTCGGTTCCCAACGGTTACCACTCAATTGAGGTACTATCCATGTCTAAACTCAAAGTCGCTGTCATCATCGGTAGCACGCGCGAACAGCGTTTTGCCCCGGTCCCTGCCCAGTGGATTGCGAAGCTTGTTGCCGAACGGCCCGAAATGGACGTCGAAGTTCTTGACCTCGCCGACTATCCAATGGGGTTCTATGGCGACACCGCCACCACGCCCGCTCAAGCGGAAACCGCCGACAAATGGAAAACGAAACTGCGCGGGTTCGACGCGTATATTCTTACGGCGGCTGAATATAACCATGCCCCCACCGCCGTCCTGAAGAACGCTATCGACTATGGTGAGTGGATACAAAAGCCAATGGCGTTCGTTGGCTATGGTGGTGTGGGCGGCGCCCGCGCTGTCGAGCAATTGCGGATGATCGCAGTGGAAATGTCTTCCATGTCCGTCAAAACAGGGGTCCATATCCTCTTCCCTGATTATCTCGCAGTCGTTAAGGGCGAAAATACTCTGGACGATTTCCCTCATCTGGCGGAAGCAGCCAAGAACATGCTGGATCAGCTGATCTGGTGGGGTAGAGCTCTCAAGTCCGCTCGCGCCGTATAACGAAAATGGCAAGCCGGACATCAGAATTCCGGCTTGCCGCTGGCATCGGGCGCCCTATGATTATCCGCAGCTATAACGGAGTGAATAGTCATATGCGCAAGGAACTTCCCATCGCGACAGCCCCGAAAGATGGCCGCAAGATAACAGTCGTCTGGACCGACGAAGACGACCAGCGCAACGAGTCGATTGCGCAATACCGAACACTTGCTCAATTGCAGGCTGGCGGCGGGCAATGGGATGAAACAGATACAGGCTGGTGGACTTTCACCGACAGCAAGACACAACGCAAGATCGAACCAACTGCCTGGATTTCCGAGACGGACGATAGCGAACAAGAAGACGACGCTTGACGAAAAGTCCGGTCAATAAAAATTGACCTTTATAATCATATTTTATCAGTCTATCGGATATTAGAAGTTTCACGGAGAAACATTGACCCGCCAAAGATTTGGCGGTGCTATATTCATTCTAAAAGGCTCGGTTCCGAGTCCAAGTTTGCCGGAGACATGAAATGACCGCTACGCGTACCGAAACAGACACTTTCGGCCCGATTGATGTTCCCGCAGATCGTTACTGGGGCGCCCAGACGCAACGCTCGCTGCAAAATTTCCGGATCGGAGGCGAGCGCATGCCGCTTCCGTTGGTTCATGCGCTGGGGGTCGTCAAGCGCGCGGCAGCAGAAACCAACATTGCTCTGGGAAAGCTCGACCCTGTTCTTGGTCAGGTAATCGCGGTGGCGGCGTCCGAAGTCATCGAGGGCAAGCTGGACGATCACTTCCCATTGGTCGTCTGGCAGACCGGTTCGGGAACGCAATCCAACATGAATGCCAATGAGGTCATTTCAAACCGGGCTATCGAGCTTCTCGGTGGTGAAATGGGATCCAAGAAACCGGTCCACCCCAATGACCATGTGAATATGAGCCAGTCATCGAATGACAGTTTTCCAACAGCCATTCACATTGCAACCGCCGTTGAAGCAGTAAATCGTCTTTATCCGGCGCTTGAGCATCTAACGACAGCCTTGAAAGTCAAGGAAGACGCTTTCAAGGACATTATCAAAATAGGTCGCACCCATACTCAGGATGCAACGCCGGTCACGCTCGGACAGGAATTTTCCGGTTATCGTGCAGCATTGGAATATGCGCGCCATCGGATCTCGCAATCGCTTGCAGACGTTTTTCTGCTTGCGCAAGGAGGAACCGCCGTTGGCACGGGATTGAACGCGCCGATCGGTTTCGATGCGGGTTTTGCTGAAGCCGTGAGCGAAATTACAGGCCTGGCGTTCAAAACAGCGCCCAACAAATTCGAAGCGCTTGCCAGCCATGGCGCCATTCTCAACTTCCACGGAAGCCTGAATGCCTTGGCGGCAGACCTTTTCAAGATTGCCAACGACATCCGTTTCCTGGGTTCCGGTCCGCGCTCCGGCCTAGGGGAACTATCATTGCCGGAAAACGAACCGGGTTCCTCCATTATGCCGGGCAAGGTCAATCCAACCCAGGCTGAAGCGTTGACGATGGTGGCAACCCAGGTCTTCGGCAACCAGACGACCGTAACCGCCGCGGCCAGTCAGGGCCATTTTGAGCTTAACGTGTTCAAGCCAGTTATTGCATATAATGTCCTGCAATCGATCCGCATCCTTAGCGATGCCATGGTGTCATTTGCCGATCATTGTGTTGAGGGAATCGAACCGAACTTGAACCGCATCAAGGAATTGCTGGATCGCTCGTTGATGCTCGTAACCGCATTGGCCCCAGCCATAGGCTATGACAATGCGGCCAAGATCGCCAAGACAGCACATAAGAACGGCACGACCTTGCGCGAAGAAGCTCTGGTGAGCGGGCTCGTATCCGAAGAAGACTACGATCGGCTGGTCCGCGCAGAGAGAATGATTGCGCCTGAGTGAATTGGTATTCATACTGTAAACAAACTGTCGAGGATTAGACGGCTTTCCTTGACAGTCAACAATCGTTAATTGATGCCTCAGCTCAACAGGAGATAGCCCCATGTCCACTATCACTCCGCAGACGAATGGCGTTGTAACGCTTATCGCCCGCATATTCCTATCGATTCTCTTCATTATTGCCGGCTACGGCAAGCTCACCGCCATTTCTGGCACCGCAGGCTACTTCGCTGGCCTCGGCCTTCCATTACCGACTGTCACCGCCGTGATCGTCGGCCTGGTTGAGTTGGTCGGCGGCCTTGCAATTCTCGTCGGTTTCCAGACCCGTATCGCAGCGGCCATTGTTGGCCTCTTCACCATCGGAGCAACGCTCGTTGCGCATATGGACTTCTCGCAGGCTATGAACGCCATGATGGCCCAGAAAAACCTGGCAATTGCCGGTGGCCTGTTCATTCTCGCCCTGCATGGCGCAGGTTCGCTGTCGGTCGATGCCAAGCGCAGCTGATAAAAGCACTACATACGACGAAAAAGCCGCGCCTTCATCGGGCGCGGCTTTTTCAATTGAGCGTATACGAACCGGCTCCATGCAAGGCTGATTGCTATCAGCGCCCTAACCCTTGGCGAATACGCGATGCTACCTCCGCCACACGCGCATTGCCGTGGCTTCGTCGCGCCGAAACAAGACAGGCCTGCGAGCGCAAAATAACGCCGTCTTCCAACACCTTGAGACGGTTGGCGCGCAAGGTGGACCCCGTAGAAGTTATATCCACGATCATGTCGGCAGAACCTGCCGCCGGTGCACCTTCGGTCGCACCGAGGCTTTCCACGATGCGATAGACCTGAATACCGTGTTTCTGCGAAAAGAACTGCTGAGTCAGACGCCAGTATTTTGTGGCGATGCGAAGGCGACGGCCATGACGCTGACGAAAATCTGCAGCCACATCGTCCAGATCTGCCATGCTGGTCACATCACGCCAGACTTCGGGTACAGCCACCACCACGTCAGCGTGACCAAAACCAAGCTCAGCTTCAACAGCCACACGCTCTTCCGAATGTGCCAATGTCTCGCGAACGAGGTCTTCACCTGTCACGCCCAGATCGACGCTGCCATACCCAAGCTCACGCGCAATTTCCGAAGCAGAAAGAAACAGGATATCCAGATCATCCTCACCTTCGACGCGCGCACGGTAATTGCGCGAGTCATCCGGCAGGACGACTGTGTAACCTGCATTTTTGAGCACCGCCAGCGTCTGCTCTTTCAACCGTCCCTTGGATGGCAATGCGAGTGTCACGCTCATTTTTTCTCTCCCGCCAGCATCTGCAACCGGTCGAGCCAGATGGAAAAGCCAACGCCGGGGATGTTTTCCGAAGCGCCAAGCATGGTCAGAAGCCGGTCATAGCGGCCGCCGCCCGCAAGAATGCCATCTTTCTCGATGCCCGCAGCCCGGATTTCGTAAACGAGACCGGTATAGTAATCGAGCGGACGCCCGAAGGATGCATCGTAGATGATGTCGTTGGTGGCAATACCCGCATTCGCGATGGCTTCACTGCGTGCTTCGAATTTCTGCAGCACCGCAGCAAGATCAAGAGCGTTTTCCGCTGCAAATGCCCGCAGGGTAACGGTCGCGGAATCAAGCGAAACGCGCATTTCAAGAAACTGCTTCAGAAGATCGAGCGCCGCGGCAGGGAAGCGCGTGGCCGCCAGATCTTCCTTTTCGATCAGTCGGCGAGCGATTTCAGCCGGCGAACGTCCGGCGCCGGGCGACATGCCGGCTTCAAGCATTTCCGCTTCCAGCATCCGCGCAAGTCCGGTTTCGTCACCTTCTGCGACCAGCACTGCGAGCGTTTCCGGCAACGGATCACGCCGCTGGTCTCCCGTCAATTCAGCGAGCACCTGTTCCATCGAACTGGCGTCGCCGAAAGAACGGAGAATCTTCTTGCGCCAGCCCTGCGGGAGCCCCAGCGCTTTCAGCATACCTGCGAAAACGGACTGATCGCCCAACACGATCTGAAGTTCAGCCTGGGGAGCCGCGGCACGAACACAAGTCAGCGCATCAACGATTGAGCGTGCATCAGAGGCGGCTTCATCGGATGCGCCCAGATCCTCAATGCCAGCCTGCAAAAACTCAGCCGCGCCATCACGACGTTGACGAAAAACTTCGCCGAGATAGGCATAGCGTTTGGGCGTCGCGGCATTCAAAGCGATGTGATTACGGCAGACCGGTATGGTAAATTCTGGCCGCAGGCACAGGCTATCGCCGTTTTCGTTCTCGGTCAGGAAGATACGGCGGCGCAAATCCTCGCCCGCCATATCCAGAAATGGATCAGCTGGCTGGATCAGCGGAATTTCGACAAGCTCCGCTTCGCGCGCATCAAGTTCTGCGCGAAGCGAGTTAAGAACCTCAGACGAACGCGATCCAGTCATGGCTTCCGTCACTTCGACTGTTCTGCGCGGTCACGCGCCTGACTGCCGAGAATTTCGCGGACGGCATCGATCAGCCCATCTTCCTTGACGGTGATCTGCGCCGGACGGCTTTCGCGCCAGGTCACATTATCTTCGATCTCTGCCGAAAGACGCTTTCCCTCGACCAGATCCTTGATCTGCACCTCACCAGCCTCGCGTTCCTGCGAACCCTGAATAATGACGCAAGGGGCCTCACGGCGATCGGCATATTTCATCTGTGCCTTCATGCCGGAACCGCCAACATACATTTCAGCGCGGATACCAGCCTGACGCAGATTGGAGACCATCTTCTGGTAGCGGCTGAGGCTTTCTGTATCCTTGTCCATGACCAACACGACAACAGGACCGACCACATCGGAAACATCCAGTTTGCCCAGATTCTTCAGCGCGGTCATCAAGCGTGAGACACCGATGGAAAAGCCCGTCGCCGGAACCGGCTCGCCCCGGAAGCGCGACACAAGGCCATCGTAACGACCGCCGCCGCCGACCGAACCGAACACGACCTTCTGACCGTCTTCATTGGTAACGTCGAACAGAAGTTCTGCCTCGAAAACCGGACCGGTGTAATATTCAAGACCACGCACAACTGATGGATCGATCTTCACACGGCCATCATATGCGCCTGCCGAAAACAGCGCCTGCATGTCGGCAAGTTCGCTGACGCCTTCTTCGCCCTTGGCATTGCCTGCGACGACAGCGCGAAGATTGGCAATCGTATCGGCACCAGTTGCACCGCCAGCGTCAGTGAAAGCCAACACTTTTTCAATCGCGGCATCGGCAAGTTCAGCACCCTTGGTGAAATCGCCGCTTTCGTCCAGACGACCCTTGCCAAGCAGAAGCCTAACGCCTTCAGGACCGAACTTGTCGAGCTTATCGATAGCGCGCAGCACATTGAGGCGCTTCGCGGCATTGCCCTCGCCTTCCAGGCCAATTGCATCCAGCACGCCGTCGAGAACCTTGCGGTTATTGACGCGGATTACATAATCCCCGCGCCGAATGCCGAGACGCTCCAGCGTGTCGGCCATCATCATGCACATTTCGGCATCGGCAGACACGTTCGGCGCACCGACCGTGTCGGCGTCGAACTGCATGAACTGGCGGAAACGGCCCGGGCCGGGCTTCTCGTTGCGGAATACCCAGCCATTGCGATAGCTGCGATAAGGCTTGGGCAGCGACTCAAAATTTTCAGCGACGTACCGCGCGAGCGGTGCGGTCAAATCATAGCGTAGCGACAGCCATTGGTCGTCATCGTCCAGAAACGAGAACACGCCTTCATTCGGGCGGTCCTGATCCGGCAGGAATTTTCCGAGCGCATCCGTATATTCGACCAGCGGCGTTTCCACCGGCTCGAAGCCATAGAGGTCATAAACTTCACGGATGGTCGCCATCATCTTTTCGGCGGCGCGCAAATCATCCGGCACCCGATCGACAAACCCGCGCGGCAACCGCGCCTTCATCTTGTCCGCTTTATCGGCCATTTTTCCTGCCTGATCGCTGATTTGTACATATTGCCGATTGGAACCGGCATCAATTGTGTTGCCGGTTTCCTAACCGATCAAGTCCGTTGCGGCAAGTGCAGGGAATGTGTTCAGCGTGTCGCAATGGCGACTGCCGCTCCTGCCATCATGCCGGCGCTGGTTCTGTTGGCAATCCGCATCATGCGCGGACTGCGAAGAAACCGCCGTGCCTGCGCTGCAAGTACTACCCACGCCGTATCGACCGCAGCGAGAACGGCGAACATGACCAGCAGCAATTCGCCCCAGCCCACAAGAGAAACATGGGTGATGTCGACCACCGTCGGCAGAATGGCGAGGTAAAACACCATGATCTTGGGATTACCGAGCGTAATCGCCAGCGCGCTAAGGAAGAGCTTCCCGGCTTCCCCCTGACGAGGAATAGCGTTTTCATCGGAAACTTCATCAACTGGTGCGATCCACATCTTCCACGAAAGATAGATCAGGTAGGCAACGCCCACATATTTGAGAATGAGAAATGCTGTATGAAACGTATTGGCCAGCGCGGCCAGTCCCCAGACCGCCAATGAAAGCCAGATCGCATCACCGAGCCACAGGCCGAACATGAATGGAAAGACGCCCTTGTGGCCGCGGCTGATGACACGCGCCACCAGCGCGCCGACATTCGGCCCCGGCGTACCCGCCGCCACAACCAGAATACCGGCGAATGCCAACAACGACACCAAGTCCATGATTATCTCCCATACTCAAAGTTGGGATGTTTCTGGCAGAAATGATGCAGCTTAGCAATCGCTGCTCGGGCCCGGCCTTTTGAAACTCTCTCGCAACTTTTCGATATGCGCTCGACAATGGCAGCCTTCAATGTGGTCGTTCACCAGCCCCATCGCCTGCATAAACGCATAAACCGTCGTCGGCCCCACAAATGACCAGCCGCGCTTCTTCAGGTCTTTGGAAATGCGGATGGACGTTTCAGTCTTTGGATTGGCAATCAGAGTTGGATAGTCCACCACCGCAGGGCGATCTTTTGAGCCCGGCTCGAAAGACCAGAAATAGGCTGCCAATGAACCTTTCTCCGCAACGAGTTCAATTGCGCGTTTGGCGTTATTGATCGTGGATTCGATTTTCCCGCGATGGCGCACAATACCCTTGTCAGCCAGCAGGCGCTCCACATCCGCCTGACCGTATTGGGCAACACGATGGAAATCGAAGCCATCGAAAGCGGTCCGAAAATTCTCCCGCTTTCGCAAAATCGTGAGCCACGACAACCCCGACTGGAAACCCTCAAGGCAGATCTTTTCGAAAAGCCGCAAATCGTCGGAAACAGGAACACCCCACTCATTATCATGATAGGCAAGATAATCGGGTAATTCACCTGGCCAGAAACAACGCATCATTCCATCGGCACCGACGATCAGACCGGTTCTTGCCTCCGCAACATCGTTCATTGTTCCGCCTCTCAAGCTTCATCCATAATTAATTATGTCGCGCAACCTGACACTAACCACAACTTTAATTGGAAGGAGCATGAGGCAAAACACGCGGCGAAATTTACCTTTATGATTCCATTCCGGCACACAATCCCCCCATGAGCATGAGGGCCGCTCTCCTGACAAGCGATGTCAGGAGCTGCAAGGGGCAACTGCGCCAACAAGGTTTTCCGGCGCAAAGAGACGGATCTGGATTATGAAACCACGTCATCTTCTTTTAATCGGATCGCTTGCGGCGATTGCTGTTTCCATCGTCAGCACCGGCATGGCGTTTGCCAATGATCGCTATGCAACACCGCCACCTGTGCGTGTCAGCCCTGATCTTTCCGCGCCATGGGTCGCTCAGTTGCAGGGGCAGCCCGCCAGAATACGGGTCGTGCAGCAGTCTCAGCAGCCAGCGCCGCGCGTGGCTGCCAGGCAGAAACAAAAAGCCAGATCGAACTACCGCCAGGTTTCATACCAGCGTCCGGCAGCAAACCCTTCCAATACTGTGCGAAAACACCAGATCGACTCGGCTTACCTGCCGCAGACGGTTTCCTATTCCGGTACTGAAAAGCCGGGAACCATTGTCATCGATACAGGCAAGCGCTTCCTTTATCTTGTTCAATCCGGCGGTAAGGCAATGCGTTATGGCGTCGGCGTCGGCAAGCAAGGTTTCAGCTGGAAAGGTTCACAGCGCATCAGCCGCAAGGCCGAATGGCCAACCTGGACGCCTCCAAAGGAAATGATCGCGCGTGAACGCAAAAAGGGACGTATCCTGCCTGCGCGCATGGAAGGCGGCATCAATAACCCGCTTGGTGCACGGGCGCTCTATCTGGGTGCAACGCTCTATCGCATTCATGGAACCAACCAGCCATGGACCATCGGCAAAGCCATGTCTTCCGGCTGCATTCGCATGCGCAATGAGGACGTCACCGATCTTTATGAACGTGTTCCGATTGGTGCAAAGGTTGTTGTCCGTTAGAACAATCGCCTTTTTCAAGCTGCTTGCGACCGCCCTCTTGCCGGGGCGGTCGTATTGTTTTCACAAATCTGAAAACATCAAAATTTCTGCACAGAAAGAATGATTGCAGACCTGCAAACATGATTGAAAGGGCTTTTCCTTTTCTGCCGAACACCCATATGCTGACGATGGCAAAGTCCAATGAAAGATGAAATGGACCGCTGGAAGGCAGTCCGTGCCGGAGAAGAACCGGCATGTGGGTCAATAGCATTTTGAGCATCTCGGGATCTGCCCGCGCTGAATGCTTCGGAGGGAAAGGATAAATCATGACCGTACCGATGGTTAAACTGAACGACGGCAATCATATTCCGCAGCTCGGTTACGGTGTCTGGCAAGTGGGTAACGACGAAGCGGTCGCCGCTGTCAGCGAAGCGTTGCAAGCAGGATATCGCCATATCGATACTGCCGCCATTTATGGCAATGAAGAAGGCGTCGGCAGGGCGATCAAGAACTCCGGCATTGAACGCAATGACATTTTTCTTACCACTAAATTGTGGAACAGCGATCAGGGCTATGAATCGACGCTGAAAGCATTCGATGCCAGCCTGAAAAAGCTTGGAACGGATTATGTGGATCTTTATCTCATCCACTGGCCCATGCCATCGAAAGATCTGTTTATGGAAACCTGGCGTGCCTTTCTCAAGCTGAAAGAAGAAGGCCGCGCCAAGTCCATTGGCGTATCGAATTTCCGCACAGCCGACCTTGAACGCATCATCAAGGAAAGCGGCGTCACGCCGGTTCTCAACCAGATCGAACTCCACCCACAATTCCAGCAGGATGAGTTGCGTTTGTTCCACGGCAAGCACAGTATCGCGACCGAAGCCTGGAGCCCGCTCGGCCAGGGTAAAATTCTCGAGGACGCCACGCTGAAAGCCATCGCCGAAAAGCATGGCAAATCGGTTGCACAGATCATCCTGCGCTGGCATATCGAAACGGGCAATATTGTTATCCCGAAGTCCGTTACACCCGCCCGCATCAAAGAAAACTTCGGTATTTTCGATTTCCGCCTCAATGGAACCGATCATGATGCGATCACAAAACTGGACAAGGCCGATGGACGGATAGGTTCGAACCCGAGCACATTCTCGGCAGGCTGAGCAGGCATCGAAGAAAAAACCGGGCCGCCGCCCGGTTTTTTTCAAGCGGCGATTTGTGACAATCCCTGCGGCTTCGGCCCGCCATAGGCCCAGTCAATCAGTTCTATCGTATGTACGATAGGCAGGCGGCTGCCCGGGGCGATCTGGGTCATACAGCCAATATTGCCGGTTGCGATCAGATCGGCACGCGTCGCCTCGATGTTCTTCACCTTGCGATCACGCAGCTTGGCAGCAATCTCCGGCTGCATGATGTTGTAGGTACCAGCCGATCCGCAGCACAGGTGCCCTTCCAGCGGCTCCTTCACCGTGAAACCCGCCTTCGAGAGCAGGTCCTTCGGCTGGCGCACGATTTTCTGCCCGTGCTGCATGGAGCAGGCGGAATGATAGGCAACCGTAAGGGCCTGCGGCGCATCCGGTTCAGGCAGTTCGATGCCTGCGAGATACTCGGTAATGTCCTTGGCCAGAGCCGACACACACGCCGCCTTATCCTTATAGGCAGCATCGAGGCGCAGCATGTAGCCGTAGTCCTTGATGGTCGTGCCACAGCCCGAAGCCGTGACGATGATCGCATCGAGGCCGCCCGCTTCGATCTCGCGCATCCACACGTCGACATTGTGCCTTGCCTGTTCCAGCGCCTGCTCCTCGCGGCCCATATGGTGGACCAGCGAACCGCAGCAGCCCTCCCCCTTCGGCGTCACCACTTCGATACCGAAGCGGTTCAAGAGCCGCAGGGTCGCGGCATTGATGCCGGGATTAAGGACAGCTTGAGCACAGCCATTGAGGATCGCCACGCGACCACGCTTTTCGCCTTTGGCTGGGCTGACCGTTTTGATCTCGGTTGCCACAGGCAGGCTTTGCGGCGCAAGGTCGAGCATGGCCGCCATCGGCCGCAATGCCGGACTTTTGCGCAATAGCGGCGCGAAGGGCTTGCCTAGTTTCGCAAGCTTCAGGGCGGCGCGGAAGCGGCCCGGATAGGGCAAAACCTGCGCCAGAACCCCACGCAGGAAGCGGTTCATGAAGGGGCGTTTGTACGTTTTCTCGATATGCGCGCGCGCATGATCGACCAGATGCATGTAATTGACACCCGATGGGCAGGTCGTCATGCAGGAGAGACAGGACAGGCAGCGATCCACATGGCGCACGATTTCCTCATCCGCCGGACGCCCGTTTTCGAGCATGTCCTTGATGAGATAGATGCGTCCGCGCGGACTATCCAGTTCATTGCCGAGCGTCACATAGGTGGGGCAGGTGGCGGTGCAGAAGCCGCAATGCACGCATTTGCGCAGGATTTTCTCGGCTTCATTGACGCCGGGATCGCGTAGCTGGTCGGGGCTGAAATGAGTCTGCATGGTTTCAAGCTCCGGCCTGACGGGGATGCATACGCCCCGGATTGAGGATGTTTTCTGGATCGAATTGTTGTTTCAACCGCCGGGAAAGTGCTGCAAGTGCTGACGGTTGCGGCTCAAACACCTCTACATTTGCTCGAGTATGTTCCGGCGCGCGCACAAGCGTTGCATGACCGCCGCCATGTCTGGCGATAAGCTTGCGCAGAGTTTGTGCTTCCGGTTCGGCTTCCATCCGCATCCAGATCAGGCCGCCCTGCCAGTCGTAGTAGGCATCGACACCGGCATACCGACGGAACTCGTCCACCATTTGCCAGCCCTGCATGGGCGTCATTGAAACGCGCCAGACAGCTCGGTTATCCCCTGCATTGGCATAGGGCAGCACATCGCGCACCTCACGCCAGAGCTGTTGTGACTGCGCTTCATCAAGCACATCAACCGAGCCGCCAAGCAATGCCCGCAATTGCTTGCTGCGATGCTCAACCGAAGGTGCAAAGCCCTCAAGCCGCAACACGGTTGCCGCTTCCCAACCGAGCTTTCCATCCAGAAAACGATTGATGACCGTCGGCGGCAGATGCGCCGCGGAAGCGACTTCTTCTCGCGAACCCATGGCCATAGCCATGACGCGCGCCGCCTGTTCATCAGTCAGTCCGCGCACGGCAAGCGTCGCCGCAGTTTCTGGCTTCGGCAGGACCTTGAATGTCACTTCCGTGGCAACGCCCAACGTGCCCCACGAATTGGCCATGCCTTTGGAAAGGTCGTAGCCTGTCACGTTCTTGACCACCCGTCCGCCGGACTTGAACACTTCGCCGCGCCCCGACACGACCCGCACACCGAGCACATGGTCGCGGGCAGCACCGGCCTTGAGACGGCGCGGACCGGACAGGTTGGCGGCCAGTGTGCCGCCAATGGTGCCGCGACCGCCCTCACCAGACAACAACGGCCCGTAATCCATCGGTTCGAAATGGAAGCACTGATTGTTGTCGGCCAAAAGCTTTTCGATCTCGGCCATGGGCGTACCGGCCTTTGCGGAAAGCACCAGCTCGTCCGGCTCGTACAGGGTCACGCCCGACAGAGCCGATACGTCCAGCACACGACCGGCATCAACGCGGTGGCCGATACCGCGCTTGGAGCCGTGGCCAATGATTTCCAGCGGCATGGAGCCTGCCAGCGCTTCTTGCACCGCCTCCAGAACGCCCGCCTCATCCTGAGGCTTCAAGATATTTGCGTCACTCATGATCGGAACCACAGGTCAGAATCGGGGAATATCCGGGAAGGCCAGCTCGCCGCGATGCACATGCATGCGGCCAAGCTCGGCGCAGCGGCGCAATTGCGGAAAGACCTTGCCGGGATTGAGCAGATGCTTGGCATCGAAAGCGCATTTGACGCGCATCTGCTGATCGAGATCGATCTCGTTGAACATTTCCGGCATCAGGTCGCGCTTTTCTATACCCACGCCATGCTCGCCGGTGAGAACACCGCCCACTTTCACGCAAAGCCGCAAAATGTCGGCACCAAAATCTTCCGCCGCTTCCAATTCGCCAGGAATATTCGCATCATAGAGGATCAACGGGTGCAGATTGCCGTCGCCCGCATGGAACACATTGGCCACCCGCAATCCGTATTTTTCCGACAGATCGCGCATGCCGGAGAGAACACGCGGCAACTCCTTGCGCGGAATGGTCCCGTCCATGCACAGATAGTCGGGCGAGATGCGCCCTACTGCCGGGAAAGCCGCCTTGCGCCCAGCCCAGAAAGCCAGACGCTGTTCCTCGGACTGCGACAGGATGCAGGTCGTTGAGCCGTTTTCAAGCGCCAGCGCCTCGACCCGACCAATCAGATAATCCACTTCAACCGGGGGACCGTCCAACTCGACAATCAAAAGTGCCTCGACATCGAGCGGATAACCCACGCGTACGAAGTCTTCCGCGGCTTTGATGGCTGGCCTGTCCATCATTTCCATGCCGCCGGGAATGATGCCTGCGCCGATAATATCGGCGACGCACTGACCAGCCTGTTCGCTGGAGGGAAAGCCAATCATGACGGCGCGCGCCGTTTCCGGCTTCTGCAAGATGCGCACGGTGATCTCCGTCACCACGCCGAGCAGACCTTCCGAACCGGTCATCAGACCAAGAAGATCGTAGCCCTCGCTGTCGAGATGCTTGCCGCCGAGACGGATCACCTCGCCGGTAATCAGCACCATTTCAATGCCCAGAACATTATTGGCGGTGAGGCCGTATTTCAGGCAGTGCACGCCGCCCGCATTTTCCGCGACATTGCCGCCGATAGAACAGGCGATCTGCGACGACGGATCGGGCGCATAATAAAAGCCCTCATGTTCCACGGCCTTGGTGATGCCAAGATTGGTCACGCCTGGCTGCACCACCGCGACACGGTTGGGATAATCGATTTCCAGAATACGGTTGAAGCGCGACAGGCCAAGCAGAACCGCATCCTGCAACGGCATCGAGCCGCCCGATAGCGAAGTGCCCGCGCCTCTAGGAACGACACGAACATTATTATCGCAACAATAGCGCAAAACCTGCGAAACCTGGTCAACCGTTTCAGGCAGCACGACCACCAGCGGCAGCGAGCGGTGCGCCGTCAGCCCATCGCTTTCGAACACGCGCATCGCATTGACAGCATCAACGACGCCCTCGCCCGGCACGATGCCGCGCAGGTCAGCGACGATCTGCTCGCGCCGTTGCATGACGGACGCGTCCGGCTCCGGCATGATGAGTCCGCTCATATTCTCCTCCACCACTTGTGTGGCCAAAGTGCACTGCGCACCGTTTTCGTCAAGTGGTAAATCATTTTTACCACTTTGGTCCGCGACTGAACAGTTTCCGCGCTGCGGCATAATTGCTTGCCTAGTTTCCCAGCGCTCGGCTAGATGCTCTAAACCCAGCGCTTTCGCAAAGCATCCAGGGAGTGGGATAACCGAATATGATGAGCAGTCTGGCAGATATGGAAATTTTTGCTCGTGTTGTGGCAACGGGCAGCATGTCGGCGGCTGCGCGGGATCTCGGTCTTTCGCCCGCAGTGGTTTCCAAACGACTCGGACGGCTGGAAGAACGGCTTGGAACCCGACTTCTCCAACGCACGACTCGCCAGATTGCGCTTACCGAGGCCGGTCAGGGCTATCATGAGCGGGTTCTCGCCATTCTCTCCAACATTGAGGAAGCGGAAGCATTTGTCGCCCGTCGTTCCGCCGACGCACGCGGTACGCTCAAGATCTCCGCCCCCACCACCTTTGGACGCATGCATATCGCGCCTTATCTCGTGCCGTTCATGCGTGCCAATACCGATCTCACCGTGAATATGCAGCTCACCGACGATATGGTGGATATTGTGGGCGATGGATACGATCTTGCCATCCGCATCGCAGAACTTTCCGATTCCACCCTTGTCGCACGCCGCCTCGCCCCCGTCCGTCGCATCCTCGTTGCCTCTCCGGGTTATGTAGCAGAGCGCGGCACGCCGGAGACAATCGAGGATTTGCAACACCATATCTGTCTGGCGCCGCACAACAATGATCCATGGCGGCTGGAAGGGCCTAAAGGCCCCATTGTCATACGTCCGGTGGGTCCGCTGCAAACCAATTCCAGCGAAATGGTTCGCGAGGCAGTCCTGGCAGGCCTCGGCATCGCGCAACGCTCAACCTGGGATATCGGTCCCGAACTGGCAGCAGGCAAACTGGTCCAGGTACTGCCCGAATATGCGGCTTCCCGTAACGTCGCAATTCACGCCGTCTATCCATCGAAACAGTTTCTTCCGGCAAAGGTGAGGCTGTTCATCGACTATCTGGCCGATCTGTATGGACCGGTTCCCTACTGGGAAAGCGGCGCATCCCCAGATGAAATGCCTAAAAAATAGACTAATTTTCATTCGTCGATTAATAAGTCGCGCATGTTCTATTAGCGAAGCAGCATATAGAGCTGGCTAAGCCTTTGATTTCAAAACGCTTGGCTCCTCCACAATCCGTGATTCAAGCGAATCGGATGATTTCCTCCCTATTGTCCTGATTTCCGGGAAAAAATGATGAACACACCTGTACGCCTCATTCTAGCAATCATCGTTGCCGTTATCGTCGGTTGCGGCTTCATGTTTTACGACAAATCGCGCGGTGCCGAATGGGTTGTTTCCCCGCAGCAAATCGAACAGGCCAAAGCCGAAGGCAAGCCAGGCTTTGAAAGCCGCCCCGGCACAGTGACCGTGCTTCCAATCCGTAGCGAAACCGCTGACGCACTTCCTTTCAAATGGGCTATGTATGGTGTCGTTGCGGGCCTTTTTGTACTTGTGGCAACGCGCAAGCGTAAAAAAGCCTGATCGCTTTTCGATGACAAACCAAGAAAGCCCGGCTGGATTATGAACCGGGCTTTCAATTTCAATATATTCCGTTGCCGGATATGGGGCTAACGGCTACTTTGCCGCCGTTACACAGAGGCTTCAGAGGGCATGGCGGAAACGATTTTTTCACGCATACAGGCGAGCCGCACGGCAGATGATGTTGTGCACCAGATTGAGACGCTTATTCTCGAGGGTGTTCTGCGTGGCGGCGACAGGTTGCCTGGCGAGCGAGAACTGGCCCGTCAGTTCGATATTTCCCGCCCCATATTGCGCGATGCCCTCAAGCGGCTTGAAACAGCCGAACTCTTGATCTCCCGTCACGGCGGCGGCACATTCGTTGCGGACGTCATTGGACAGGTATTCAGCGCCCCTGTGGTGAAGCTTTTTGCCGATCACCGCAAGGCAACGGCGGACTATCTCGAATACCGCCGTGAAATCGAAAGCATTGCCGCCGAATATGCGGCACTTCGGGCGACACCAGCAGACAAGGCGCTTCTGACCGAAATCATGACCGGGATGGAAAAAGCTCACGGCGCGAGCGATTTCGATACCGAAGCGCATCTCGACGTGGAATTGCACAATGCCATTGGTGAAGCTGCCCATAACATCGTCCTTCTGCACACCTTGCGATCCTGCTATCAACTGCTGAAGGACGGTGTCTTTTACAATCGCAGCCTTATTTATAGCTATCCCGGCGTGGCCGACATGTTTCTGTCGCAACATCGCGCCATTTACGATGCAGTCATGGCTGGCAATCCGCAGGCTGCGCGCGAAGCCGTCCAAAAGCATATTCGTTTCGTGGAACAGGCAACGCACGATCGCGAGCTTCATGAGGAACGCGAGCGTGTCTCGCGCCTGCGTTATCGCCAGAGGGCCGGCACTAAGACTGGCAAAGACATGAAGGAAGATGACGACGAATGAGCGTGGTTTTCAAGGATGCGAAAGGACCTGACGGGGTCCGGATTTACGCCATTGGCGACGTGCATGGCCGTCTCGACTTGCTGGAAGACATGCATGGGCTCATTCGCGCCGACCTTGATCGCCGTCCTGTCCACGACTGGCGCATCATTCATCTGGGTGACTATATCGATCGCGGTCCGAAATCGAAGGACGTGCTGGATTTCCTGATCGACGCATCGGAACGGGACGAACGCGTGATTTCGCTGCTTGGCAATCACGACGACGGTTTTCTCGCCTATCTCGCAACGGGAGACGTTGCCGGGATATTCGCACTGCATGGCGGCGTCGACACCGCTCGATCCTATGGTGTGGAAATTGATTTTACCGACGCGGATTCAGCCCGCCGTGGTCATGCAGCGCTCGTCGACGCCGTTCCGCATAGTCATATAGACTTCATCCGCGCCATGCCCCGCTCGGTCGATTTTGGCGATTTCTTCTTCTGTCACGCTGGCGTCAATCCCGCAATGTCGCTCGATGCGCAAGACCCCGAGGAACTGATCTGGATTCGCACAGCCTTCTTGAAGTGGGCCGAGCCATTCGAAAAAGTCATCGTCCACGGCCATACGCCACAAAGCGCCATCGATATTCAGCCCAACAGGGTCAATCTCGATACTTATGCGTGGAAAAGCGGCCAGCTTTCGGCCATCGTGATCGATGGTGCGGAAAAGCGTTTTATTGAAGCGAGGGTGAGGACCTATTAACGCGCTCAGTGCGCGCTGGAAATGCCGTAACCGTCGGTAGACATCGCATTGTTGTTGCCAGCGTCGACGGTGAATATGCCGACCGCCATGAACACGATCGCGGAAACCATCAGAACGGTGAGAAGAGTGGCATGCTTGACGGTCATATTCGGAACTCTTTCGACAGGGCCGGACGAAATTCGTTAGACGAGCCGCCACTTGAGAGCTTGGCGATCAGCCATGCTCACTCGGTCGCTGCCCGGGAAGACGGCGTTCAGTTACACCCGAAAAAAGTTACCCGCAACTGAACGGTTCCCGCCAGATCACGGCTTTTGCCGTGAAAACCAGAATTGACTGTGAGCTGTGGCAAAGCCGCAACGCCGGAGTGCGACTTAAGGTTAAGGAGCGGTTACGGAATCTTCAGATTTTGGCTATCCAAGCCCTTGCTAAAGCTGCGCCTGCAGCATCCGCCTGTATTCCGAACTTCTTTGAAATCACGGGATGCTGTCTTGGCCAGTCCGGCGCGAATCCCGAGATGAGTTCGCCAAGCTGCTCGCTCCACTCGCCTACAAGCGCCGTGTCTGCCTCGAAATGGAACTGCGTGCCGTAGACTGCACGACCGATACGATAGGCCTGATTGAGTGTCATATCGCTCGTCGCCATGTGTATCGCATCCTTCGGAAGCGAAAACGTATCGCGATGCCAGTGAAAGATTGGAAAGGCATCCCCAGCCGCCGACAGGACTGGGTCGCGTTTGCCTTCCTCGGTAAGCCGAACCTCCCGCCAGCCGAATTCCATGGGGCGATCCAGAAGGTTCTCGGCGCCGTAAGCACGAGCTATGAGTTGGCTGCCCAGGCAAATACCGAGAACGGCCTTATCACTGCTGCCAAACTTGCGTATCAGCTCTAGCAAATGCGGAAAATAAGGACATTCGGCGTCGGCAAGCGCATTTTGCTCACCTCCAAGCACGATCAAGGCTTCGTATTCATCATCGTCAGCGGGCAATGCGTCACCGCTGCAGGGACGCCGAAGATCGATGGAAAAACCCGCCTCTGCCAGAAGGGGTTCAATTTGCCCCAATCCAGACCCTTCGTAGTTCTGAACGACCAGCACACCCATGAGAAATCCCCGACCGCTTTTTTGCTTGCTAACATGGAAAAGGCCCGGACGACAGCCGGGCCTTGAAATCAGTTTACAACTGAAACGCTGACCGTTCGGCCCGCAACCAGATGAACGTTATCTGGCACCTCTTCAAGTTTCACACGCACCGGCACGCGTTGCGCCAGTCGCACCCAGTTGAAAGTCGGTGAAACATTTGCGAGCAGGCTGGAAGAATCACTGCGCTCACGATCCTCAATCCCTCCGGCGATGCCCTCGACCTTTCCTTTGATCTGGACTTTGCTGCCCATGATGTCGACCACCACGGGATCACCGATATGGATGCGTTCAAGCTTGTTTTCCTCGAAGTAGCCGGAAACGTAGAACGAATCCGTATCCACAAGCGCCGTCACAGCGGAACCTGCAGAAACATAATCGCCCGGCTGAAGCGAGAAGTTGGTAATAACGCCGTTCACAGGCGCCTTGACGGATGATCGGTCCAGATTGAGCGCGGCAAGATCGCGGTCCAGCTGCGCCTGTCGATATGAGGCTTCCGCCTGCTGGGCTGTTGTTTCAATCTGCTCCAGTTTCTGACGGGTCACCGTGGTGTCGTTGAGCTGGCGGTAGCGGACCAGATCCCGATTGGCCATGTCGAGTGCAGCCTTGCTGCTATACACCTTCGCTTCTGCTGTTTGCAGGGCGAGTTTGTAGCGGGCCTGGTCGATGCGGAAAATCACATCACCTTGATGCACAGCCTCATTATCATGAACGAGCACTTCGCCAACAAGGCCCGAGACGTCCGGAGCCACACGCACGACATCCGCACGAATCTTGCCATCGCGTGTCCATGGCGCGTTCATATAGTAATCCCATAGATGCCAGCCAAGAAGTCCCGCCATTGTGACCATGACGAGGGTTACAAAGACCCGGCCTGAATGTGCAAAGAGCTTTTTCATAGCGGTATTCCATTGAGAGTGACGGCGGTAACGCCGAGAATGCAAAAATACATCGCAGCATCGAATAAGGGCCGATGCCACACGAAACGATAAAAGCGCATGCGCGCCAAAAGGCGCTGCATGGCCGTATTTGCGAAGTAGGCTCCCAGCGCAAGAACAGCGAGGGTTGGAATATAAATCCCATAGATGTCGAGTTCAGGTTGCATCACAAATCACATCATTCTTTCAGGCTGCTTGCGAGAATTGGGCCAGCGGTAGCGGCGGCAATACGAAAGGCGGTGCCTTCGGGAAAAGATTGAAGCGAAGTGCCACCAGCGCCATTCGCGTGCGCTTGGCAATCGCTGGCGATCCGCTCCCGATAATGGCCGCTATTGCCGCATCAATGGAGATCAGCAGATTTCGATCAATTTCAGCTGCTTGCCGCGGCTTGTTCGCCAAAGCCCGGTAATGAGCGCCGACACCGTCCAAAACCTCATCCACTGCCGAGCGACAGTTTTCCGGTAATTTGGAACGATATTGCTGAAGATCGATCGTGTTCATACCGTTCCTCAAATCCCGCAACAGATCGACCTTCGCCACATCTGCAGCCGGAACCAATGCCAGCCGTGGGGTCATCATGCCAATGCGGTCGATCATGCGAAGCAAGAGGCGGTTCATGCGCTGTCGGCGATGACGCCCCGGACGGCGCTCGGCAACGAGCGCTATATCGTTCCAGCCGGCCTTTATGAGGCGGCGGACACTCCATTCTGCACCAACAGAACGCACGATCGATGTCACAACAGCCGCTATTACGATACCCAGCACCGTTGCGAGATTGGCATTGGCAAAACTGACGAAATCATGTGTCAGATGCCCCTGTAGCATGAGCATGTTGGGCAAGTTCACGCACAGCACCATGCCGAGCAGGAATTGCGAGGGAATGGCGAGCAGCAAGCCCGCTGGAATGAGAAACAATCCCAGCACCAGCACCAAGGGAAAGAAACCATCCACCAGTGGCAGCAACGCGAATTCGAAAACGAAAGCGGCAACGATCACAATCAGGAGCAGCCAGTTGAACTTGCGCATCACTGGCACCGGATCATCCATGGTTGCAAAAATGCAGCAAAAGATGCCCGCCATCATGGCTGCCGCGCTTCCCTGAGACCAACCGGTCGCAATCCAGAAGGCGGTTGCCACGCAAGTTGCCAGAAAAGCCGAGAAGCCGGAGAGAAGCGCCATGCCGTAGTCCCGATGCATTGGGCGGCCTTTCAGATGTGCATCATAGCGGCGCCAGCGCAGCGAATGTCTGGAACCTGACACGATGTCCTGGCGCAGCGTGATGCAATCGCTCCATATCTGAACCAGATCGCGAACCCGCGCAGCCACATTGAAAGGCAGCAATTCACCCCAGCTCGTCGCGTCCTTCCCATGTCGGTCAATCTCTTCGATCAACTGCAACAGAACGGCCCGACGTTCGTCAGTCAGGTTTTCGCCACTTTCGATCCAGTCACAGGCCTCGTCCAACAGCTTTTGCACAGCCGGATGCCAGGATTTTTCGTTCTCTCCGGGTTTCAATGCCAGCACATCGTGCAAGCTCGATATGATCGGAAGAACAGCCACCATGCGCTGCTGCAACACCTGCAGCAAAGCCCCGACATTCCTGATCGACGACGTGTCATAGGCGACATGCGTGGTCAAATTACGCAATTCCAGCGCATCGGCCGCAAGACGCTGACGATCCCGAAGAAATTCGGGTGTCGCGCCTTCACCCCGCATGCTTGCCAGCGCAAGTTTGGAGCCGTCACGCAACCAGTTATCAATACGATTGACCAGCACCGGACCGCTATGACGCGGGAAAACGAGACGATTCACGACAGCGGCGCAAATAATGCCGATTGCGATCTCTTCGACACGGCCGACCGCATAATCGAACGTCGTTTCAGGCACCGAAACAACCGCGAAGCTTGCGATTGCCACCGTATAGCCGGCCAGCATGAAGAGATAGCTGCGCGGTGTGCCGTCAAGCAGGCTGATCGCGAGACATAGCCCCATCCAAAGACCGATGGCCAATGTCAGAATTTCAGGAGAATTGACCAGATGCGGCACGAACAGGACAGTAACAGCCCCGCCGATTATCGTACCGATCAGACGATAGAAGCCCTTTGACGTAGTCGCCCCTGACAGCGGATGCGCAACGATATAAACCGCCGCAATCGACCAATAGGGATTGGGCAAGTTGGCCATCAACCCGATCCACAGGGCAAGCATGGCCGCAGCGAAAGTCTTTAATGAAAAGACTACGTCCCAGAACTTCGGGGTTGTTTCGGCTGGCTTCGTCATAGCTTGTGGAACACCGGTTGAATGCATTGCATCTCTCCGGTCGGAAGGCCGATCAGAAAGACTGTTGAAACTTCTCATTCAGCTTGCGCAGCACTTCCATGGCGACGTCGACCGCATCGGAATCGAAACCGCCGAGGAAATGGGCGCGAAGACGGGCAGCAGATTTTTCCACCTTGCTGGCAAGGGCGCGACCGTCCTCTGTCAGTTGAATGAGCTTGATGCGACGATCAGCGTCGTCGGCGATGCGCTGGATCAGGCCATCCTTTTCCAGCTCATCCACAACCCGAACTATCGTTGGCCCCTCTATGCCAACCCGTTCGGCCAGCACACCTTGGGGAATACGATCTCCGTGCCGCAGCAGGATCATCAGCGGTATGGCTTTCGCGTCGGAAAGACCATGTTCCGCCATCGCCGCATCGAAAGCTTTTCGCCAACCTCTGGCGGCGCTTGCAAGAAGCGGTGCGAATTCGACCCACGCTTGTTTCATCACATCAATTCCATTCAAATAGATAGCTTCATACCTATATGGATACAATCTATTTAAATGCAACAGGCATGATGTTTCCCATCAATTGTTTGTGTAGGAATGACAATCGATTGCCTCTTGATGCGTCGCCATAGCGCTTGACCTCTGCCCCTGCCCTCTGCCATCGATGCTGACATGCGCGCAAACTACAAAATGCAGAGACTATACGTTGAAAACGATCTTGAATCTGGCAGCCAGATTGAGGTCGCCTCACAGGCCGGACATTATCTTACCCATGTCCTGCGATTGAAGGATGGCGATGAAATTCTCGCCTTCAACGGGCGCGACGGTGAGTGGAAATCACGACTGAGACCGGAGGGTAAAAAACGGCTTTTTCTCGAGCCCTTCGAACAAACGCGCTCGCAGCCTTCTGCAAGCGACCTGATCTATTGCTTCGCCCCGCTGAAGCAGGGGCGGCTGGACTATATGGTGCAAAAAGCGGTGGAGATGGGTGCAGGCGTGCTGCAACCAGTCATTACGCAGCACACGCAGGTACCGAAACTGGGAACTGACCGCGTCAGAGCCAATGCGATAGAAGCTGCGGAACAATGTGGCGTTCTTTCCCTGCCTGAATATCGCGAAGCCATCCGCTTCGACCGCTTTATCGAGCAGTGGGACAAATCCCGTCATCTGATCTTTTGCGACGAAGGCCACGAATCGGACGATCCGCTGGCTATCTTGCAGAAGATGACACCAGGCCCTGCGGCGGTGCTGATCGGTCCGGAAGGCGGTTTTTCAGAAGACGAACGTCAAACTCTTCGAACACTCCCATTCGTGACACCCATTCCGCTCGGCCCACGAATCCTGCGAGCCGATACGGCTGCGGTTGCGGCACTGGCTTTAGTACAAACTGTACTGGGAGACTGGTCCCATGCAGGATGACGTTCTCGAAATTTGATGTTCAATGGAATTGACTTGCGCGATTTGACAATTTTGTCCAATCACGCTGAAAAGCGAAAAAACGACTAGGGACAGACTGCATGGCGCGCGATACGACGGACGAAACGGCACTGACGGGCGTTGAACAACTGGCAACCTATCTGGCTGGCGGGTGCAAGCCCAAGGATGCCTGGCGCATAGGAACCGAACACGAGAAATTTCCCTTCTATACGGTCGATAACAGCCCAGTGCCCTATGAGGGACCGCGCGGCATCAAGGCCATACTCGAAGGCATGCAGGCTACGCTTGGCTGGGAACCGATTATCGATGAAGGCAATATCATCGGGCTTGTAGAACCCACCGGACAGGGCGCAATCTCTCTGGAACCCGGCGGTCAGTTCGAGCTTTCCGGCGCGCCGCTTTCGACAATTCACCAGACATGCCGTGAAGTAAACGCCCATCTGTCTCAGGTTCGCGAAATCGCCGAACCTTTGGGCATCCGTTTTCTGGGTGTCGGCGGCAGTCCCAAATGGACCCGGGCTGAAACGCCTGCCATGCCGAAATCCCGTTACAAGATCATGACCAACTACATGCCCAAAGTCGGGCATGAAGGACTGGACATGATGTATCGCACTTCGACCATTCAGGTAAATCTCGACTTCAGTTCAGAACGTGACATGCGCCGCAAGATGCAGGTTTCGATGAAGCTGCAATCGGTGGCCACCGCGCTTTTTGCGAGTTCGCCTTTCACCGAAGGCAAGCCGAACCGTCTCCTGTCGTGGCGCTCGAACATCTGGCGCGACACGGACAACCAGCGCTCGGGCGTTCTGCCTTTCGTCTTCTCGGAAAACTTCGGTTTTGCCGATTATGTCGATTGGGCTCTCGATGTGCCGATGTATTTCATCCTGCGCGACGGCCATTATCATGACTGTACGCATGTTACATTCCGCCAGTTCATGAACGGCGCATTGAAAGGTGAAGTCAGCGATCCGGTTCCCAACATGGGCGACTGGACCAATCACCTTTCAACGCTTTTCCCCGAGGTTCGCCTGAAGCGGTTCCTGGAGATGCGCGGAGCCGACGGCGGCCCATGGCGCCGCATTTGCGCCCTTCCAGCCTATTGGGTGGGTTTGCTCTATGACGAAGAAGCCCTGACAGCCGCCGAGCTTTTGACTATGGACTGGACGTATGAAGAAGTGCTTGCACTTCGCAACGAAGTTCCAGCCAAGGCATTGAACACAACCTTCCGTGGCAAACCGCTGGAACAGATCGCCCGCGAGACCTTAAAAATCTCCCGTCTGGGCCTTTTGAACCGCAACAAGCTCAACAGTGAAGGCCATGACGAAACTCACTTCCTTGCCCCGCTGGAAGAAATCGTCGCTGCCGGGGTGACTGATGCCGAGCGTATGCTGAAAGCCTATAACAGCGTCTGGGCTGGTTCGGTCGATCCGATCTTCCTGGAATATGCCTATTGAGCCTTGAGCCCAAAGCACATCGAACAGAAAGGGCGCGAAATTCGCGCCCTTTGTGTTTTAATCAGCTCGTAACCTGCTGACCCTTCGTCGGATCGGGGATCACGACAATCGTGCTGCCATCGCGCACATTATTATAAAGATCGATCACATCCTGATTGAGCATGCGTATACATCCTGACGATACAGCCTTGCCGATGCTCCAGGCTTCCGGCGATCCATGAATGCGGTAAAGCGTATCCCGCCCGTCCTTGTGAATATACATCGCTCTTGCGCCAAGCGGGTTCTTGATCCCGGGGGGCATTCCGCCATTGGCAATGCTGTAGGGCTCCAGCGATGGCTGGCGGGCGACCATCTCGTCCGGGGGCGTCCACCGCGGCCATTGCCGCTTATAGGCAATTTTTGCACGTCCCGCCCATGCAAAACCATCACGCCCAACGCCGATACCGTATCGCATGGCTCGCCCATTGCCGAGCACATGATAAAGATATTTGTTCGGCGTATCGACGATGACCGTGCCTTTTACTTCGTCTGTCGGATAATCGACCTCCTGCCGCCAGAACTTGGGATCGACCTTGCTCGTGTCAACCGCAGGAATTGGGAATTGTTCTTCCGGCAATGCCTGGTACATCAGCGGCACGGGTCGCGAAGGTGCGGGTTGAGGCAGTTTTTTCACCGGCTGTGATGGCTGCGGCGGCACCGTCGAAACACAGCCCGACAACGCAATGGCGCTGGCACCGATAAGAAAGCCACGACGGCTGAAAGCAGCCTTCGCAAAGCCATGTGCAAGATTGTCTTGGGAATTTTTACGCGGCATCCTGGATCCCTAATAATGGCAGATGCGCGAAAAAAGGAGTTCAAGCTTAAGTCAGCCTTAAGGCCAGGCAATCTCGGCAGAAATCGGAGAACACCGCGACTGACTGTTGCTAAAATAACGATCCCTGATTTCCAGACTCCGGCGATGGCGTCCTTTTGCTTTGTGGAGACTTCGTAGTTTCATTTTCTTCGTGGCCCGCAACGACCGCCACGTCACCATCGCGAAACCGAACGGACAATGCATCACCAGCCGATACTGATGCAGCCTGCTTTACCGGTTTCCCTTCTGTATCGAAGACAACCGCGAAGCCGCGATCGAGAACGCTTTCATAAGAAAGCGTGCGCATAAGACGTTCCAACTCCTGACCGCGCCGTTTGGCTCTTTCTATGAGAAGCCGCACGGCCTGGTCGCGACGACGATCCAGCTGCTCTATCGAGAGGGTCGCAAGCTTCGTGCGCCGCAGTATCGGCTCAGCCGAAAGACGACTTGCCCGATGTGAGAAAGCAGTTCGCCGTTCGCGCAGAAATTTCTCAAGCGCACGGGGCAATCTTTGTTCAAGAACGGAAATCTGGCGTTCCAGTTCCGTGAACCGGCGTTGCAGAAGGCGCGGCGATAATTGTCGCGCATGGCCTTCAAAGTGAACACGCTTCTTTTGCGTATTGACGAACAGTGCCCGCGTAAGACGCGAAGCCGCTTCATCGAAGCGGCGACGCGGCAAAGCCAACAGTTGGTCTGCTGACGGAAGAGAACGCGCCGCTGAACGATGCATTTGCCGCTTCAGATCGATAAAGCGGGACATCGCCGACGAGAGCCGCGCGGATTGGCCAGCCAATGCTGCGACGAGGTCCGCCTTTACAGGAACCGCCATTTCCGCAGCGCCTGTCGGCGTGGGGGCACGAACATCCGCCGCAAGGTCTATCAAAGTCCAGTCGGTTTCGTGACCGACCGCCGAGATCACCGGTATATGCGATGCAGCAACAGCGCGCACCACAATCTCGTCATTGAAGCCCCACAGGTCTTCCAGACTGCCACCGCCGCGCGCCACGATCAGCACATCCGGCCTCGGAATGTCCCCGTCTTCGGGCAAAGCGTTGAAACCATCCACAGCGGCGGCTACTTCCGGCCCGCTCGTCTCGCCCTGCACACGCACGGGCCAGACGATGACATGCAGTGGATAGCGGTCTGAAATCCGGTGAATAATGTCGCGAATGACTGCCCCGGTTGGTGAAGTCACGACCCCGATCACACGGGGCATAAACGGCAGAAGCTGCTTGACGGCGGGATCGAACATGCCTTCCGATGCCAGCCGCCGTTTACGCTCTTCTAGAAGCGCCATCAGCGCTCCGGCGCCGGCAGGCTCCATCTGTTCGATGACGATCTGATATTTTGAAGAACCCGGATAGGTGGTGAGCTTGCCGGTGGCAATCACCTCCATCCCTTCTTCGGGCCGGAAACGCAGGCGGCTCATCGAACCGCGCCAGATCACCGCTTCGAGCCGCGAACGATCGTCTTTCAACGCGAAATAGGCATGTCCCGACGAATGCGGGCCACGATAGCCGGAAATTTCGCCGCGTACGCGCACATGCCCGAACGTATCCTCTACCGTGCGCTTCAACGCGCCGGAAATTTCGGAAACGCTATACTCGGCCACATTGGACGATGCGCCGGTAAAACTCGAATCGGAAGCCATGCTCATCCCATCATTGGCAACCAGAGAGCATGGCCGGTCAAGAAGCCATGCGGCGATTTACTGCGTCATCACCAGCCCGGCAGCAATTCATTGGCTCGCACCCTCCTCGTACGAACCGCCGGAAACGGCGAAATTTCCGCCGAAGCCATCGCGCCGGGTTGCGGTGACGATATATTGTCTAGACTTTCGATGATATGCTGCGCAAGTGCATCTACAACAGCGTTTTGTTTTGCGTGGCCCCGCATGATGCCGATGCCGAATTCCGGCAACATCCCAAACCCGTCAGCTTCACCAAGCACACGCATACCGGGGCGCAGCGCACATTCCGGCAGCACGGAGATTGCAAGTCCCGAAAGAACTGCGGCCGCGAGGACCGTCGCAGACCAGCTCGTGATGATGATGCGATAATCGCGTCTGGCTGCTTCCAGCACATCGATCGCGGCATGACGCCAGATGCAGGTTGGCCGTCCGACTGCAAGCGGCAGCACAGCTTCTTCATGCACTGCGTGGTTGGCAGATGTGACCCATAGCAACGGCTCAGTTCGGACAACTTCCGAACGACGTTTGTCGTCGCATTGGGTAACAAGGGCAATATCCAGTGTTCCGCGACGAATCATTTCATCGAGATTGACGGTTGGCTCGCACACGACCGACAATTCGACGCGGGGATTTGATCTCGCAAACCGCGCCATGATTTCAGGCAGAAACCGATCGGCATAATCGTCTGGCGTCCCGATCCGCACGTGTCCTTCCAGCTGGGTATCGTCAAATGCGGCGATAGTCTCGCCATTGAGCTGCATCATGCGACGCGCATAGAGCAAAAGCCGCTCGCCTTCTTCCGTGAGACGATTGGTCCTTCCGTCACGCTCGAACAAAGGCTTGCCGATACGCTCTTCCAGACGCCGCATCTGCATGGACACGGCGGATTGCGTCTTGAAAACAGCATCTGCGGCACGCGTAAAACTGCCCATATCCGCAATGGCGATGAAAGTCTGCAACTGATCGAGATCCAGAGGTGTACTCATTGGCGTCATCCATCATTATTATTGAAGAATGACATTAAAAACATTCGTTGGAACAATCAATTCGATTGTTGGATAAAGCCGCCATCGTAGAGGAAAAGGAGCCGCGAAAGCGAATGACCCTGGCGATAAGGATTACATAGACCCCGCTAAATCAAAGGAGAGCGGACATGACAGCGACAAGCAAGATGACGACCACACACTTACCGGCAGCGAGCGCACCGACTTCCACGCTCACGCAGATGGTGAAAGCCGTGTTTATGTCGATCGTGCGTCGCTGGACGTTTTCCCACGGTCGACGGCAAGTGCTGAATCTGAGCGACTTTGACGATCATATGCTGCGCGATATCGGGCTTCGCCGTGAGGATATTTACACGGCGGTCCATTATCGCGGGGCGGAAGATCCGACCCAAGTTCTGGGCGAGCTAGCGGATGCACGGCTGCGGATCAAGGCAACACGCCATATCTGCTGAAAGGCATCTTCCTGGAGTCAGAGGCCAACTCTCTGAACTCGCAGAGCGAACATCTGGCAGGCGCCACCTTCACATGCCGGGTCCCCTCTCGGCCAGCCTGCCTTCTTGCCCGGCCGCTCCTCCGCTGGCCGGGCTTTTTTTATGGGCTGGGTTCCGGGAAACAGTTCATTCGCACGACAATCCGCGCCAACCCGACCACTTAAAATCAGCGATTGCGGGATAACTGAAATCGCTGTGATTTTTTTCGAAGAAAAGTATTGCGTTCGGTGTTTGAGTTCGCTAGATGGAGGCCGTCGTGAACGAGCTAACGCTTCAATCACGCTTGCAAGCCTCCAATCGGAAGGCATTTGCAAATCCCTGCTGGGGGATAGTTTAAGGGTAGAACAGCGGACTCTGACTCCGTTAGTCTTGGTTCGAATCCAGGTCCCCCAGCCATTTGATTTCCTTACATAATTTCCGAAACAGCGGATAGGCTGCCCGCGTCCATTCTTCCCGATTGTTGAATTGATCAGCCGACAGCAATCAGCTTCCGGTACTCAAATCATATGTCGCGAGCCGGATTTTTGGTTCTCGGAGACACCTATCAGACCGAACATTACAAAAAATATCGTTCTGCTCTTGAACTTGCCAGATCCATGCACATTTGAAGAAATGCAGCGCCGGGCCCCTCTGGTCATGGCTACCGCTATGGCGATGTCGGGGCTGCTCCACTTGTTCAAATGGAGATGGTCCGGCGATGGATTCGCTTATTGTAGCCCTTTCGGGCGATTTTCTCGGCACACCTGTATATTTTTGGGCGGCATTTATCATTGTGGTCGTCGGCCTGCTCGTCTTCGATCTCGGCATTCTCCATCGTGACGAACACGAGATCGAAGCCAAGGAAAGCCTCCTGCTTTATGGCTTCTATGTTCTGATCGCACTCGCCTTCGGCGGCTGGGTCTGGTGGCAGCGCGGAGCGGCAGCCGGTCTGGAATTTTATACCGGCTATCTGATCGAGCAGAGCCTCGCGATGGACAACATGTTTGTTATCGCAACGATTTTCGGCTTTCTCGGCATCCCGCGCCTTTATCAGCATCGCGTCTTGTTCTGGGGTATTCTTGGCGTCATTGCCTTCAGGGCAATCCTGATCGGACTGGGCGCCGCACTTGTGCACGAGTTCAACTGGATTCTTTTCCTCTTCGGCGCGTTCCTCGTTTTCACCGGCTTCAAGATGTTCGGCCACAAAGATGAGACGCCCGACATCGAACAGAACGCCGTTTTCAGATTCCTGCGTCGGCGGTTCAACATCACCAGCGAGCTGCATGGCCGCAAATTCACGGTCAAGCAACCGCATCCGAAGACCGGCAAAATGGTTACCTGGCTGACACCACTGGCAGTTGCTCTGATCATGGTGGAAACAGTTGACCTCATCTTCGCAGTCGACTCAGTGCCAGCCGTCTTCGCTGTCACTCAGGACACGTTCATCGTCTACACTTCGAACATCTTTGCCGTTCTCGGCTTGCGCGCCCTTTATTTCGCACTCGCTGCTGCAATGAACCGGTTCCGCTATCTGCAGGTCTCGCTTGCCATCATTCTGGTGCTGATCGGCATCAAGATTTTCCTCGTGCCGCTGGGTGTTCACATCAACACGTTGCTTTCGCTTGTCGTGACGCTCGCCATCCTCGCGAGCGGTGTACTTTACTCGCTTTATAAAACCCGCAACGAGCCTGACATGACCGTCGAGGACCTCGCCAAACAGCACCACATCGAAAACTGATCGAAAGCAGCTCCAACCACGAAAAGGCTGGCGTTAACCGCCGGCCTTTCTGTCTATACAGTCCGCCCCCATTACTATCTGAGCATATGAGAATTTATGGGTAGCACCCGCGAGATTGTCTCGATATGAGTGCGCCATGACACGCAAAGGCCAAGGCTATCTCTTCACGCTTCTCGCGGTTACCATTTTTGCGACGCAGGATGGTATCTCGAAGTACCTCGGCACCCATTATTCGCCCATCCTGATAACGATGATCCGCTATTGGGTCTTTGCAGTGTTCGTTCTTCTGCTTGCTGCTCGCTCCGGCGGCATTGCAAAGGCCGCGGCAACGAAACGCCCCCTCCTTCAGCTTTTCCGCGGTCTTCTGCTTGCTGCTGAAATCGTTACATTCATCTTCGCCCTCAGTCGCGCCGGCATGGCAACGGCACAATCGATCTTTCAGGGTGCGCCGCTATTGGTGACGATGCTCTCCGTACCGTTCCTCGGTGAAAAGGTCGGCTGGCGACGATGGACGGCAATCATCGTGGGGTTGATCGGCGTTTTGCTGATTATCAATCCGGTGAACGCGACATTCGATGCCAGCCTGCTATTGCCGGTAGCGGCGATGGTCATGTTTGCCGTCTACGCTGTCGCGACGCGCGCCGTCAGCAAAAGTGACGATGCCATGACAAGCTTTTTCTATACCGGCGTGGCGGGCGCGGTCGCTCTCACCTTTGTCGGTAGCTTCTATCTCATGCCGATTGCCAGAAGCGACTGGTTCTGGATGGCAGCGCTGTGCGCCTGCGGTATAGCGAGCCACTACTTCCTCATCCGCGCCTATGACATTCTCGAGGCTGGAGAAGTGCAGCCGCTCACCTATCTGCAGCTTGTTATCGGCGCCTGCATTGCGGTCACGGTGTTCGACGAACAGTTGTCATGGAACATCATCGTAGGGGCGACTATCGTTGTTGGCGCCGGACTGTTCTCGGTCTTCCGCGAACGGCAGCTTGGTAAAAGCAAGCCGCCGACGCTCGGCTAGGCAGAACTTATCGAATTGATTGGCCAAAACGTCGCTTGACCCGGCGCTCTGGCTTGACCTGCCGAGAGTGCAGGTCCTTTTATGTCTTCTGTACAGTGCAAGCAGGGTCGAGCGGGTATGACATGACGCAGACAGTCGCATCGCATATCACTTCCATCAAAACCGACTGCGCGATTGCAGGCGGAGGGCCAGCAGGTTTGATGCTGGGTCTTCTGCTTGCCCGCTCAGGCGTGAACGTGACGGTTCTTGAGAAGCATTCGAATTTTCTACGGGATTTTCGCGGCAATACAATTCACCCGTCCACTCTTCAGATCATGCATGAACTCGGTTTGCTGGACGGGCTCCTTGCGTTACCCCATACCAAGGCATATCGGCTAAACGCGGAAATCGGTGGTCAGGACATAACCATCGCGGATTTTTCGAAGATTCCGGCGCAATGCCGATTCATTGCTTTCATGCCGCAATGGGAGTTTCTCGATTATATCGCACGTGAAGCTGCGAAATACCCCAACTTCAAACTCATCATGCCGGCCAGCGTGGTGGAACTGATTGAACGGGACGGCAATGTTACCGGTCTCGTCGCGGCAACGCCCGATGAAACGATCAATATCAGCGCCAAGCTCGTGGTGGGTGCCGACGGCAGAAACTCCGTGGTGCGCGCAAAAGCCGGTATGGAGATCGAGAGCTTTGGTTCGCCAAGCGAGATACTCTGGATGAAATTATCTCACCTTGCCAACGACCCGCCCTATACGATGGGGCATGGCGGACCCCGGCAAGGTTTTGTGATGATCGATCGTGGTGATTACTGGCAATGCGGTTACGTGCTCCGCAAACAGTCTTTCACCGAGGTAAAACAAAAGGGGCTCGAGGCATTCAGGGAAGCGGTAGCGAAAGTGTCCCCATTGCCCGCTGACCGAATGGATGAAATACATACGTGGGATGACGTCCATCTGCTGAGTGTACGCATTGATCGGCTGAAGAAATGGTGGAAACCGGGACTTTTATGCATCGGGGACGCCGCCCATGCCATGTCGCCTATCGGCGGGTTCGGAGTTAATCTCGCCATTCAGGATGCCGTTGCGGCAGCGAATATTCTGGCTGCACCGCTCAAGGGCAACGTGGCCTTATCCCGTCACCTCGCAGCCGTCGAGGCGCGACGCCGCTTTCCAACAAAGGCAACGCAGAAGCTGCAGCTGATGATGCGCAGCGATCGCCGCAAACGCGAAACGAATGACACAAGACAAGATGGACCGCCCGCTTTCATGCGTCATCTCGCCCGCTGGCCAATACTGGCCCATCTCGCCGGCAGACTGATTGGGGTCGGCTTCCGCCCGGAGCACGTCCGCAACAAGTGAGCGGAAGATTTCAGTCTATATCGTCGAGTTCGTCGTGAATTCCGGCAACAATCTCCAGCCGCTGTTGCGCCGATTTGCCTGCGAGCGAAGCGTAGGTCAATGCGAGAAGCCGAATGGCGCTGCTGACTGCCGTATAAGATGCCCCCAATGCAAAACTGTCCACATGGCACGGCAGGACGACACGAGCATAACGCTGCGCCTCCGAAACCGATCCCCGGTCCGTAATAGTCACGATATTCAGCCGGCTGGTAACGGCATATTCGAGAATTTGTTTCAGCAAAGCCCGATGCGGCGGCAGCGTGATCAGCAACAACACGTCTTTCGGGCCGGTCATGGCCAGATCTTCAGCCCACGAACCCTGATTGATGCCAAGAATCATCACACTGTGCCGCAGCCTTGAAAACAGAAGGCGCGCGTACCGTGCGAACCCTTCCTCATCGCCCATTCCGATCACCCAGACGCGCGGCGCGGCAGCGATCATTTCCGCAGCCTCGCGCATCTTGTCGGAACGCAGCGCCTCGAAGGTTCGCGTGATATTGGCGATCTCCAGATCGAGATGCGCGCTGATGGTACGCACCAACGGCACTTCTTCGTCAATTGCAGCCGAATATTCATATGGTTCGGTGCGATTGCGCTCCTCACGCGCCTGGAGTTTTACTTCATTGAAATCGGCATAACCAAGATGCTGAAAGAAACGAGCCGTCGTTGCCTTGGATACACCGGCCATCTCCGCGATTTCGGTAGCGGAATGAATAAGAATATCGTCCTCGCGTTCAAGAACAAGCTGCGCGATTTTCTGCTCTCCTGCCGTGAGCTTTGCGTAGCGCTCTTGTATGCGCAGTACCAGACGTGAAGCCATGTGCGTTTATTCCGAATCTCTAATGCACTAAAAAAGCTTATCATTGCCTCTTGCAATACTGAAACATTTGTTTCATTGATAGTGAAACATTGAAATTCATGGAATCTCCATGGCGTACTCCCGCAATACCCGGCAGCGCATATGGGAGCGACTGAAAGATGTCGCACGCCCCGATGCACGCTTCCACCTCAAATTTTCGGAATTCATTCCAGATTTTGAAGGTGTCGAGACAGCTACCGATCAATTGCTGGCGCTGGAAGGGTTTGCAAAGGCCAATCTGGTTTTTGTTACCCCGGATAATTCCATGATCGAGTTGCGCCGTCGCCTGATCATGTCGGGTACACCATTCATCATGCCGACCTACGGCATGCAGCGCGGCTTTCTCCTGCTGGAACCGGGATCCGTTCCCCCGGGGCTGGAGAAAGCCGCAGCCTGGCTTGACGGAATGGAACATTTCGGCCGGCCGGTCAGTCTTGAGGACTTGACCCATATCGGTCGTTTTGATGTCATCGCGACTGGCGCATCCGCTGTTTCCATCGACGGAGTCCGTTTTGGCAAGGGCCATGCATTCTTCGATCTGGAATGGGGCATGTTCACCGATCTGGGGCTTGCCGACGAGCAATCCCCGATCGTAGCAGCTGTGCATGATGTGCAGATCGTGGAAGAGCGCCTTAACGTTTCCGACAAAGATATCGCACTCGATTTCATCGCCACGCCCAGCCGCCTGATAGAAGTAACGCGTAATCGCCGCCGCCCCCGCGGCATCCGCTGGAACGACGTTTCAGCGGAAGAGATCCAGTCGATCCCGCCGCTGCGTGAGCTTGCGCGGATGCGTGGCATTGCCTGACAATTCAGCACCAAAAAGGAAGATTCAATGAATATTGCCCTGGATCGCCGCCGTTTTCTTGGACTGATGAGCGCCGCAGCCGCTTTGCCTGCGATGAGCCGTTTTGCCCGTGCGGATACGCCATTCAACTTTCAGGCTTCCTGGATAAACGATGCCGAATTCAGCGGCTATTTCATTGCGGCCGACAAGGGATTTTATCGTGAAGAGGGTCTGGACCTGAATTATATTTCCGGCGGCCCCGATGTCATTCCCGAGAGCACCATCATCGCGGGCAAGGCTGACCTGACCCTCACCACCCCTGATACGACAATCAAGGCCATCGTCGAACAGGGGGCGCCTTTCAAGATCATTGGCGCCCAGTATCAAAAGAACCCTATCGGCATTGTTTCGCTCGCCAAGAACCCGATCAAGGAGCCGAAGGACCTGATCGGCAAGACCCTCGCCGTACCGCCGGTCAACGTCATCTCGGTTGAAGCCATGCTGAAGATTTCCGGCATCGAGCCTTCTCAGGTCAACATCGTTCCTTATGCATATGATCCGACGCCGCTCATCAAAGGCGAAATCGATGCCTCGCTTGACTTCACGACCAATGTTCCCTTCACCATCAAGCAGGCTGGAGAAGAGGCTGTGTCCTTCCTGCTCTATGATTTCGGCTTTACGATCTTCAACGATACGGTTGTCGTAACGGAAGAGACGCTGAAATCGAAGCGCAAGGAAATCGTTTCGTTCCTTCGCGCAAGCCGCAAGGGCTGGATTGAAAACCTCAAGGACCCGGCAGCCTACCCGCCGAAATTTGCCGACAGCTGGTTCAAGGGAACGGGGCGGTCAATCGAAAACGAAATCTATTTCAACACCACGCAGAAGCCGCTGATCGAAACGCCTGACGGCATATTCTCCATGAGCGAGGAAGCCATTGAGAAAACGATCACGGCGCTCGGCACTATCGGCATCGCCGCCAAGCGCGACCATTTCGACACAACGCTTCTCGAAGAGATTTGATGCCTGAAATGTCCGGGATCAAACTTGAAGATGTGACGCGCTCCTTTTCGGGGCGCGGCACGAATGTAACTGCGCTTTCCGACGTTTCACTCGAATGCCCGACCGGTTCCCTTACCGCACTCATCGGGCCGTCCGGGTGCGGCAAGTCCACCATGTTGCGTCTGGCGCTTGGTCTCGACCAGCCCGATAAAGGCTCGATTTCCGTCATGGGCAAAAGCCCGATCGAGGCCGCAAAAGCCGGGCTGACGGGTGTGGCTTTTCAGGACGCGGCGCTCATGCCGTGGCGTAATGTCGAAGATAATATTGCTTTGCCGCTGGATGTTCTCGGCCTGCCCCGTTCCGCCAAGGCAGAACGGATCGCCGAACTGATCGCTCGTGTCGGCCTGAAAGGCTTCGAAAAATCGCTTCCCGGTGAGCTTTCCGGCGGCATGCGCCAGCGCGTCGCCATCGCCCGCTCTCTGGTAACCGATCCGCGCGTCCTGTTTCTGGACGAGCCTTTCGGCGCCCTCGACCAGATATTGCGCCGCCAGATGAACATCGAGCTTCAACGCATTTGGCTTGAAAGCAAGGCGACTACGCTGCTTGTCACCCATGGGATAGACGAAGCGGTCTTTCTCGCCGACCGGATCGTGGTGATGCACAGCCGCCCCGGACGCATCGCGCAGATCATCGATATTCCGCTGGAGCGTCCACGCAGTCCCGAAATATTCAGCACGCCGCAATTCCATGCGCTGGAGGACGCCGTCGCGGAGGCTTTGCATGGCTGACGTGAAGCCGTCCAACCATCTCTCGACCTTGCGCAACTGGATTATCCTTCTTGCGATATGGGAGTTGTGCGGCCGCTTCTCGCTGATCGCTGATGGCGCCCTGCCCGCGCCTTCCGCGATTTTGACCCGCCTTTGGATAGACCGTGCCGACTATCCCGCCCATCTCCTAGCCACACTTCAGGGTGCGGGTGCGGGCTTTATCATCGGCAACCTTATCGCGGTTGCAGCAGGCATCCTGTTCGCTCTGTTTCCCGCTGCCGCCAAACTGGGGCGCGGCGTCAACATCGCGATCTTTGCGCTGCCGCCGATAGCGATCTCGCCCATTCTGGTACTGACTTTTTCAGGAATGACACCGCGCATCACGCTGGCGGCGCTCGGTTGTTATTTCATCACAATGGCTGCCACCGTAACCGGCATCAGCCAGACAGACCGCCGCATGATCGACATCGTCCGCGCCTATGGCGGCAACCGATGGAAAGTGTTGCGCCTGGCGCAATTGCGATCTGCATTGCCGTCGACCCTCGCGGGTCTGCGCATTGCCGCTCCGAATGCTGTTTTAGGTTCCATTCTGGCCGAGTTCGGCGGCGGTGGTCGTTTCGGTCTCGGCGCCTATTTGATCGGTTCGCTCGGGCGAGCCGAACCGACCAGACTCTGGGGTATCGGCCTCTGCGCCACCTCTCTTGCCGGGCTGGCCTATGCGCTTTTTTCCGTTCTTGCTAAAATCCTGACTGGCAGCACGAAGGCTATCACGGTCCCGTCAAGCGCTCCGAACTTTGAACCTCGCGGGTCTCGCAGCCTGAATTTTGTCCTCACCATCTGTTCAATCGCGCTTCCGTTCGTCTTGTGGTGGCTGCTTCTGGTCAGCATGGGAACACCGGCCATGATTGCCAAGACACCGGTCGGACTGTTCGACTATCTGTTCCTCGCCCCGTCAGCTGCTCCCGCGCAGGCAAAATTGCTGACAGCACTTTCGCAAACTTTGCCGCTCACATTTCTCGGCATGGCCGCAGGCATTGTCTTCGCCTTCGCCCTTGCCGTGGCGTCAATTGCCAGACCCGCCATCGTGCGCGGCTTCATGCCGATCGCCCTTGTGACGCAGACAATGCCGCTCGTCGCGCTGACGCCCCTGCTCGTCCTGCTGCTGGGACGCGGGCCGTCCGTCATTCTCTGGATCACTATTTCGGTTACATTTTTTCCCGCCTTCGTGACCATGGCGCAAGGCATGGCACTGGTTCCGCGTGCTGCACTGGATGTCCCCCGCGCATACGGCGCGAGCGTCTGGAAACAAATTCGCCTAGTATCCGTGCCTGCTTCCCTGCCCTATCTCTTTGCCGCCATTCGCCTGGCCGTGCCGCGCGCGCTGCTCGGCGTCATGATCGCCGAATGGCTGGCAACGGGTACAGGCCTTGGAAACCTTCTCAACCAGTCTCGCGGATATCTTGACTATGGCATGATCTGGGCCGTTGCCGTGGTGTCCGTCCTGTTGTCCGTTTTTTTCTATCAAATCGTAGCCCTCTGCGAGCGCAAGGTACTCGCACGCCGGGGCATGAACCCGGCAAACTGAAATGCAAGGAGTCCCCATGGAAATCACCGATCACAAAGCTTCCGTTCGCGAACGTGTATGGAACGAGCTGCGCAAGGTCGCCGTTCCAGATAGCCGTTTCCATTTCGACTTTGGGGAATTCATCGCGGACTTCGAAGGCGGCGAGGAGGCGGTGGCCCGTCTCACAAGCCATCATTACTATCAGAATGCCGATTTCATTTTCATCACACCCGATAATTGCCTTGATCGTCTCCGCCTGCAGGCGTTGAAAGACGGCAAGACCGTTCTGATAACAACTTATTCGATCAAGCGCGGTTTCTGGGTGCTCGACCCGAAGCTGATTTCGTCGGATCTCTATCTTTATGCCTCCACGCTCGACGGGATGGAGCGCGTGGGACAACCGGTAACGCTGAAAGATATCTCGGCCATGCCTGTGGTGGACTACATGGTCACAGGCACTGGCGCGATTAATCTCGAAGGCGTCCGCTTCGGCAAGGGGCATGGCTTCTTCGATGCCGAATGGGGCATGCTATACCAGCTTGGCCGTATCACGGCTGCAACACCAGCGGCCGCTGTCGTTCACGACTGTCAGGTATTGAGCGAAAAGCTGACGCCCGATGTTTACGACACGGTGGCGGACGTGATTTTCACGCCGACCCGCACCATTGAGGTGAAGGACCCGCACAAGCCAACCTGTGGGATCATCTGGGACCGTCTCGACCCCGTCATGTACGAGACAATCCCCCCACTTCAGGAATTGAAGGCCATGGGGCTGTAAGCATCATGCTCTGAAACCTGAAAAGCCGGATGGGTCTGCCCTCCGGCTTTTCAGTTACATACCAATCACGAGCTTCCCCGCAATAGACCACATCGTAACCGCGATAACGCCTTCCAGGATACGCCACGAAGAAGGCCGAGCAAAAATCGGACGCAGCCAGCGCGCACCGAAACCCAGCGAAAAGAAGAACACGAAGGACGCGGTGATAGCCCCCGCGGCGAAAGACGTTTCAAAACCCGGAAACTGCGTGGAGATTGTTCCCAGAAGAACGACCGTATCCAGATAGACGTGCGGATTAAGCCATGTCAGCGCGAGACAGGTCGCCAGCGTCTTGGTCAGGCTTACGGACGCCCCGTTCGCCGTCGCCAGCGCGGCAGACGACGTAAAGGCAGAATGAAGGCTTCGCGCACCGTACCAGATGAGGAAAGCCGCACCGCCGTAGCGCATGACAGGATCAAGCGTTGGCATGACGGCAGCGATCTTCTGGAAGCTTGTGACACCGATCAGGATCAGGATGGCATCCGATATGGCACAAGCAAGGCTTACAGCGAACACGTGCTCATCGCGTAGCCCTTGCCGCAGGACAAAGGCGTTTTGAGCACCGATGGCAACGATGAGGGTAAGGCCCATGGTGAGGCCGGTGACATAGATTGAAGCATTCATAAATGGTCGCCGTCTGGGAGCAAGTTAGGCACTTGATACCGAAAGTCAGGGAGTTAGAATAGTTAAACTTTATAATTCTGATTAAGGAATACTAATGATCGACTATTCCGCCTTGAGAGCAGTGGCGATGGTGGTTCAGACAGGCAGCTTTGAGAAGGCCGCGCGGGCTTTGAACGTAACCCCTTCCGCGATCTCGCAACGCGTCAAACATCTCGAAGAGCGGCTTGGAGTCGTCCTCATTGAGCGAGGCTCTCCGTGCGCAGCCACGGAAAAGGGCGACTGGCTCTGTCGTCATATCGAACAGGTGGGCATGCTCGAACGCGAACTTCTGGCGGAATTGCCAGGGCTGTCCGGCAGCGAAAATACTGCACAGCGCGTAACGCTCCATATTGCGACCAATGCCGACAGTCTGGGCACATGGTTTCTGAAAGCCATCTCGCAGTTCAGCACGGCATCGGACTATCTTTTCAACATAGCAGTCGATGATCAGGATCATACTGCCGAATGGTTGCGGCGCGGGCGTGTGGTTGCCGCCGTCACTGCCCTGCACAAACCCGTTCAGGGCTGCCGTCTCACCCCGCTTGGCGTGCTCCGCTATCGGGCTACCGCCTCCCCTGAATTCATCGCACAGCATTTTCCGGAGGGCATAACCCGCAACGCTATTGCCAAGGCTCCAGCACTGACATTCAACCAGAAGGACAGGCTACAGGATGCATGGGTACGCACCGTCCTAAAAACCGATATGGCTTGCCCCACACATTGGCTTCCATCGACGCAGGCCTTCGTCGATGCCAGCTTGTCCGGCATGGGATGGGGGATGAATCCGGTGCAATTGGTGGACCAACATTTGACGTCCGGGCGGCTGGTTGAGCTGATCCCGGACACGCCGCTGGATATTCCGTTGTTCTGGCAGGTCAACCGCCTCGCGGCAGACAGGCTTGCAGATCTTACACAGATGGTCTTGTCGACCGCGCGACAGGAACTCTCCCCTTCGCGGGAATAAACCGGCTCGCTTCTGCCAAATTTATTGGCGCGCATCCTGATGGCGCGAAATGCGCTTTCAAAAAAACGCATGGAAACAAAAAGCTATAGCTCCGATGTGATCGAAGCCGTGCTAAAAACAGATAGCCGGGGTAAGGTTTTTCTTCCCCTGACGGTCAATCACTATCTGTTTTCTTGAATGTGAACAGCGATTGAGCGATCCATAGACGATGAAGCTCCTGTTTCTCATCGCTGCGCTGATCGCCCTTGTTTTCCTCGGCTGCTATTTGCAGATGTTCTTTGCCGTGCCGTGAAGGTCAGTTAATCCCGTTTCCGGCCTCCAGAAGTCGCAGAGACGGAATGTTCGAGACAGCAATGTCCGCAAAAAAGGCAGGATCAATGATCCTGCCCGGTTTGTGCAACGCCGGCCGCTTCTTCGCAGACCCTGACATGTTCTGCCAGCGCCTCGAGTTGCAAGAAGGCGCTGATGCTACAGATATCCCGCTTCTGAAACTTGGGAAGCTCCTGAAGCTCCTTCAATCTGGTGAGAAGTGCACCGCGGTTCATGGTTTCTCCCTCCATCTTTCTGGCTATCCGCAAGATTGGTGTTAATCAGGCTGCCCGCACCTTCGCTTTCGTTTTCAAGGGAAGTTCGATATCGACTTCGAGCGTCGACATCTGGTCGCCCCGGTCCATTTTCACGCTGACCTTGTCGCGATCAATCTGGATATGTTTGGCGATGACAGCGAGGATTTCCTCCCGCAACACCGCAACCAGATCAGAATGTTCGTGTGACGCCCTTTCATGGGCGAGCAAAACCTGCAAGCGTTCGCGCGCTTGTGGCGCGGAAGCAGGCTTGCTGAAAAAACGAAACAGGCTCATGCCGCTCTCCTTCCGAAAAGTTTACCCAGAAGGCCGCGCTTTTCGGATGGAACAGTCATCGGCACTTCTTCACCGGCAAGGCGGCGGGCTGCGTCGAGATAAGCCAATGCAGGCGCACTGCGCTGATCGGCAAGCGTCACGGGTGAACCAATATTGGAAGCCCGCAGAACGTCCTGGCTTTCCGGGATGATGCCGAGAAGCGGAATGGACAGAATTTCGAGAACGTCATCAACCTTCAGCATGTCGCCGCGTTCGGCGCGCACCGGATCATAACGGGTCAGCAGAAGATGCTTTTCGACACGTTCGCCGCTTTCGGCCTTGAGTGTCTTGGCATCGAGCAAGCCGATAATGCGATCGGAGTCACGCACCGACGACACTTCAGGATTCGTTACAACGACCGCCATATCCGCATGGCGCATGGCAAGCGTGGCTCCGCGCTCGATCCCGGCAGGGCTGTCGCAAATGATCCAGTCGAACTCTTTCTTGAGCTCTTCCATGACGCGGTCAACGCCGTCAATGGTCAGGTTATCCTTGTCGCGGGTCTGGGAGGCCGGGAGCAGATACAGCGTCTCAAGGCGTTTGTCCCGAATCAAAGCCTGCGGAAGCTTGGCATCGCCCTGAATGACATTGACCAGATCGAACACGACACGGCGTTCCGCCCCCATGACGAGGTCGAGGTTGCGCAGGCCGACATCGAAGTCGATAACGACAGTTTTCTCGCCGCGTTGCGCCAGCGCGGCGCCGATTGCAGCGGTCGATGTCGTTTTGCCAACGCCACCCTTACCGGAAGTTACAACAATCACTTTTGCCATATTTGTCTCCTGTATCTCCCGCGCGCCTCCAGAGCATCCGTTACCGGGTATAGAAAATGCTCTGCTTTTCTTTTGTGGCACTCAAACGTGCCTGACAATTTGGTTGGGCATACGCTTTCCCGCAGCGCTTTTGCCCTTAAACGAGCTAGCTAGCTCAGCGTTTCCGCCATCATATAATCGCCATCGAGCCAGAGCTGGACAGCCTGTCCACGCAATCTGCTCTCCATGTCCTCGGCCGTCTTGTAGAGGCCGTCGATAGCGACAAGCTCGGCTTCCATCTTGCGGCAAAAAATGCGCGCATTGGCGTTTCCGGCTGTTCCGGCCATCGCACGACCGCGCAATGCTCCGTAAACGTGGATCGAACCGCCCGCCACCACTTCCGCACCCGATGCAACAGAACCGACAATCGTCACATCGCCGTCAGGAAAATAAACCGACTGGCCGGATCGAACCGGCTCGGTCACAACCATGGAAGGCACGGCCTTGACGAGCTGTACCGATGCTGGCGCAACCGGTGCATGTTCCCTCGGTTTCGTTTCCACAATCTCCGGGTCGAAATCGGCGGCTGGTTGCCCCCCACGCATCGCAGGCGGCATGCCGGGACCCAAAAGAGAAGGCCTGGCATTTTCGAAGCCGGTAATCCACACGCCACGGCTCACCAGATCCTCAAGCAGCTGAACCAGTTGCGGGCGCTCGATCGATACATTCTCCAGATCGAGAACAATCGGGCGGTTCAGGAAGAACCCCACTGAACGTGCTGCCAAATCATCCAGCTTGTCGAGCCAGCCGTCGAGCGGTAGTTCAGGCGAGAGCACCAGCGCCAGAAAGGACCTCCCTTTCAAGCGGATTGGACGAGACTGTGTTAGCACTTGATTCATCTTGGTTAAAAAACGGTTTATCCGGTCTATATGCGCAATGGTTAACAGATGGTTAATTTCTGAAGCCTGAATGATCCCGACAGCCAAGGCAGTCGGCTCTTTTTTGACACTCAGAGCATAACAATTGGATTCGCGATCCACTCCAGGCACAGAACGCAACATTGTACCCGTACGGAATGCCGAAATCGCTTCCAGCCGGGAAACGACTCAACTTTCTCTCGATTATAGCCGGATATCTTGACCGATAATTGCCGTATCTTCACCCTTCCACAGAAGACGCAGCGGAAAATATAAAATTAAATTTCAATCAAATGTGACGTTACGTAATGTATTACAAATTTATAATATGTTTTTATTATGAGATGTGGGGAGATAATTTTAGGCATCACCAAGAATAATCAAGTTTCTGCCGCACCAATTAAAAGTATACTCTAATTCATTTGCAATTTTTCTATACCCGTCGAATGGATAGTCGGTATTTTCATGCCCTCCAGCCAGAGGCCTCATAAACAAACTCAAGCACAAAATTCGCGCCATCCCATCAAGAAACCTTCATCGCGGTGACGAGGAATATAGCGATAGAACAATTGCTGTTTTCCGGTCGTCTTTTTGCTTCATCGAACACAGCTATAAAGTGGGCCTCTGCGCATTATCCAACGCAAAGCCGCTTCGCACTTTTGCTGAAAATACTCCAGCTGCAATCGGCAAATTCTGCCGAAGATGCCCGAATACGAAATATATCTTGGAAGGTTCCGCTCAAAGGAACCGCCTCGCGTTTGGGCGGGGGGCTTAGGGGCGCGAGGCGGGCGAGCTCTCAGGAGTGCACGCACTAGGAAAATGGAACGTTAGCTCCGATTCTGGAACTAACAATACGTTCCAGCGTGAAAAAATACGTGATTGCAGTGCAAAAAAGCCCGAATAGTTGGGGGAGGACCATTGCGGGTCACCGGACTCCGCAATCTGTAACCCGTCGGGTCTGCTCGCTCAATTCACAAGCTTGCAATGCTGATATGCACTGTCACCCGCACCCAAATTAAAAACCGCCTCGCAGCGAATGAACGCGCTGAGGCGGCGTACCTCCTCCGAAAGCCCCCAATCGAAGAAGATGGCAGGAACTTACTCACAGCTTTGCCGAAAATAAATAGACAATTTATCGGTACACTTGAAAATCCGGTGAACAAATCGCCCAAGAGTTGAAGACCGCTCGAACTTCGAATTTTCCGCGTCGATATCTTTGGCGGGAGGCTCGGCTGAGGGAAGACCCGCTTCCATTCTGCGGCGCATGGCTTCCACTGTGAGATCAGCTTGAGCTTTTACCGCCACCGTCCGATAAACATACATAAATTTCAGTAATTTCTGAAAATTATAGAGTTTTATAAAGGGGTTGCTTTCTGAATGAGCGTGTTTATTGTTCCCTCCACTTGGAGGAGGGAGTACCGCCCCAGCGCGCTCGATCGCTGCGGGGCGGTTTCTTTTTAGCTACCCGAAAATGCATATCTGCCTTGCAGCATTGCCCCTTGTAAGCGGCAGCCCCTACCCCTATCTTGGCGTTGTTCGGTTTTACTCCTCCTCCCAAAAACCGAACCCAAAGCGCGATACTCCTCCTCCCAATCGCGCTTTATAGATCCGCCCACTGCACACTCCTCCTCCCAGTGCAGTGGGCGTTCTCTTTTCTGGCCTCTCCCCGAACTCCTCATTGACTTTCTTCAATCCGAACTGATGATGCGCTGGCTCTTTCAGTTGTTTTAAGGGTTGAGGGATAATTTCGGTACTCGGCGCGGCAGGGGAGCGGGGTTCCATGTATTTTAGCAAGATTTTCAATTCCGCCAGGCGGGTGCACGGGGCGCCCTTGTTCTGGCTGGCTTTAGTTCTGCTCTTGCAGATCGTACTTCTGTCGTTGAGGCTTAATGCGCCGATCGGCCCCATGTATTGGGACAGCTACATCTATTTTGATGCTGCCCAGCGCATAAGAATGGGGCAGATTCCGAACGTGGACTTCTCCACCCCCGCAGGACCGCTTGGTTATTATCTGTTTGCGTGGGGACAAACCTTGTTTCCAAAAGCGCAACCGCTGTTGCTCGTTCAATGGTCTCTTTTGGCTATCGCGGCGCCTCTGATGGCATGGGTGCTGGCGCAGCTTCAACCCCGGAACCAGATGACCGGTTTTCTTCTTCTTGTTCCATTTCTGGTTTTCGCGGTCTTTCCGGCCAATACACAGAGCTTTTATCCCTATCCCGGATTGGATGGCTTCGGGATTTATAACCGCCACACGTCGCTCCTGCTTTACGTGCTGATATGCGGCCTGATGTTCAGGCGTGACGGCGCGAAGCTTGCGCTTTTTTGCGCGGCGGTCATGCTTGCACTCTTCCTTATGAAGATTACGGGCTTTCTTGCAGGCGGCTTATTCGGTCTTGCGGCGCTTCTGGCGGGAAGAATCTCAATTCGCAGCGTAGCGCTGGCTGCTATGACCGCCATCACGGCGCTGTTGGCTCTGGAACTGAATAATGGAATTATCAGCGCGTATGTTCGCGATATCACGACATTGATCGCATTGAATGAAGAGGCGCTATTGCCGCGCTTCCTCACCGTCATATCGTTGAAACTCGATGTCATCGTCCCGGCAGCGGTTCTCGTTCTGGCCCTTTTCTGGAGGGAGCAGCGCCTACCCGGAACGCAAGGCCGCTTCTTCGATCGGGGTTCCGTCTGGCTCGCCATCGGGCTTCTGGGCGGCGTCATTCTTGAAACGCAGAACACCGGCAGTCAGGAATTCATTTTTCTTTGGCCCATCCTGCTCATGATCTTTCGACGCGTGAAAGCCGGCAGCGAGAAGTTCAAGATCGTCTTCGTCACGCTTGTCGCCTTCTGTGTCATTCCGACTTTCACCAAGGTCACACACCGCACCTTGCGAGCCGTGGCCGTCGCGCCGACTTATGTTCAACCCTCTTTGCCGAAGTTGAAGAACTCGGGCCAAGTGCTTACGCGGCCTGATTTCCTGAAGCGGGCAGAACTTTTCCAATCCCATTATCCAGAGAACAATGCCGCCTATGACGTATTGGCCAAACAGGGCCAGCTGCCCAGTTGGCAGCTTTATTCGGAAATTGACTTTCAGGTTTTCTGGCTCCTTTCTGCAAACCAGATGGTGGAGGATTTGAAAACCTTCGAAACCCGCAACAATATCCGCCTGCAAAGCATCATGTCGCTCGACTTCGTCAATCCGTTCGCCTGGATTTTGGACCGCGACGCCACACGGCATATCCAGATCGGCGCTGACCCGTTCCGCACGGTGCCTGCTCTGTCCGAACGAACGAAAGCCGCCGTGGAAGCAACCGATGGTATATTGCGTCCGAAATGTCCGACGACGACCAATCGTCTTGCCCTGCAGGAAATATACGCCGAAGCGCTAAAGGATCGCTCCGTTATCGCTTTGAACCCGTGCTGGGATTTGCTGCTTCGCCACGGTCTTATTCCGTAAGCGGAATCCACTTACTTGATTTGAGCCTTGACGAAATCCCGCACAATCCGGACGATGCCGCGTGAAAGCACTTCATTCAGCGCCTTGATGAACGCGTCCACATGCTCGCGGCCGCAGATCAGCGGCGGCTCGAGGCGAATGACATTGCGGTTATACTCGGTAAAGGCGACCAGAACCCCATGATCGCGCAGCAGATGGCTGCCGATAAAGCCGGGGAGCGAACCTTTCAGCTTTTCATCCAGCATTCCCAGAACAGGCCGCAGCACAGCTGGCATTGTCTGGGAAAAATCATGGAACTCCAGTCCCACCATCATCCCCTTCCCGCGCACATCTTTCACAAGCGCAGGATAGCGGCCCTGCAACTCGCTCAGCCTTTCCAGAAGATAATCCCCTACCTCGGCTGCGTTATCGATCAGATGCTCATCGTATAGAACATTCAAGGCTTCAATGGACGTTACGCAGGCTTCGCCGATCCCGCCAAAAGTCGCCATCGCATGGATCATTGCAGTCTTGGGCGTGCCATAGGCCTTCATGTAGATGCCACGGCGCGCGATCATCGCGGCCATGGCTGTCTTTCCGCCGCCAAGCGACTTCGCCAGCGCAGTGACGTCTGGAATGACGCCATAATGCTCGAAAGCATAGAATTTCCCGGTTCGTCCCAACCCGCACTGCACTTCGTCGGCGACCCAGATCACACCATACTGGTCACACAGGCCACGCAGCTTCTGCCAGAACTCTGCATCAGCCTGAATGATGCCGCCGCCGCCCTGCACCGTTTCAAGCACGATCACCCCGATTTCAGGGTCCGCGCGAAACGCTTTTTCAATGGCTTCTATATCGCCGAAAGGCACGCGCACAGTGTTGTCGACCAGCTTGAATTCGCCGCGATAAAGCCCGCCATCCGTGATGGACAGAACGCCCTTGGTCTTGCCGTGAAACGAGTTTTCAGCATAGACGATCTTCGGCTTGTTCGGACCGGCGGCGCGCTCCGCAACCTTGATTGCGGCTTCCATCGCTTCCGAGCCGGAAGATCCGAGGAACACCATGTCGAGATCGCCGGGTGAACAGGCTGCAATGTCATAAGCAAGAGCAGCCGCATATTGGGACATGAAGGCGATTGCAATCTCGTGGCGCATCTCTTCCTGAAACTGTCGCCGTGCTTCCAGAATGCGCGGGTGATTATGACCGAAAGCTAATGAGCCGAACCCGCCGAAGAAATCGAGGATCGGGCGCCCGTTCTGGTCGGAATAATACATGCCTTCCGCACGCTCGATCTTCACCTTGTGAAAACCGAGCAGCTTCATGAAGTGAAGTTGACCCGGATTGAGGTGAGCCGTGAACAGTTCCGTCATCTGCGGCAGATCGAGCGCTTTTGCTTCGTCAACAGTCAGCAGTTTCGGCTTTGGCGTTGTGTTGGACTGGTTCATGTCTGCCCCTATACAGCTTCCGGTGCCTGGGCGTCGGAGGATGCAGCTTCGATCTTTTTGCGATACTCGCTATAGGCTGCGATCAGCATATCCTCGTCCCGATATTGCGGCACCCAGCCAAGCTCGCGCTCGCCCTTTGAAACATCCAGAACGCACATTTCATCGGCAATCAGATATTGCTCCGGGTCCATGATCGGCATGTTCATCCAGTCGAGCAGGCCCAATGTCCGCTTCACCGCCCAGGCAGGCGTCGGCAACAAGACGGATTTTGATCCTGCATGGCGGACGAGATCCCCGAGCAGTTTGCGAACCGGGGGCGGGTTGAGCGAACCGAGATTATAGACCTCATTAGGTATACCCGCCTTGAAAGCAGCCCGTGCCGCCTCGGCACAGTCGAATACCGAAATAAACTGGTAGGGATTTTTGCCCGAACCGATCATCGGCACCGGCAGATTGTAATCAATCAGCTTGAACAGCTTTTCCAGAATGCCGAGGCGTCCGGGGCCGATGATAAGGCGCGGACGAAACAGGGAAATATTCATCCCCCGCTCGCGCCATTCAATGGCAAGTTCTTCCGTCTTCAGCTTGGAAAGCCCGTACTCGCCGAGCGGCTTGCAGGGATGGTCTTCCTTCTGCGGCCATGTGTAGGTGTGCCCGTACACCATGTCGGTGGTGAAATGCACAAGCTTGTTCGCCCCTGCCGCATCCATCGCCCTGATGATGTTTTCCGTCCCGTAATAATTGACGGGAAAAAAGAAATCATGCCGTTTTGCGCGGACCTGTATCGGCGAGAGCATCTTGGCCGACAGATTGTAAACCACGTCGTCGGCGCGAATGCCGAACCTGCGGATTGCTTCCGGATCGGTTACATCGGTCGCGACGAAAGCGACGTCGGCATAGTGCGGCAGATCGCTTTTCACGATATCCGCGACAATCACCTCATGGCCATCGCCAAGAAGTTTGGGAGCGAGATAACGCCCCACAAATCCATCACCGCCGAAGATTATGTGTCTCATTGCGTGCCCCCTCGCTCAACCCCGCGTCTGCTGGTTCACATTCGTCTCTGCCTTCGGCTCGGATGATTTGCCGCTTTGCGCAATCAGGACCGTCCCGATGCAAATGAACGCGATGCCTGCGATCTTGTATGCCCCAAGTTCCTCCTTGAACAAAAACCATGCGAACAGAGCCACCGCCACATAGGCAAGGCTAAGGAACGGATAGGCGAAGGAAAGATCAACCTTGGACAACACGTAAAGATGCGATGCCATGGAGATGACAAAGGTCAGAAGGCCCGCAAAAACCCACGGATTGAAAACGATCTGGAACACGCGCTGGATCAGTGTTTCTGCTGAAAAGCTGATCGGTCCGAGCGTCAGCATGCCGTATTTCAGCATCAGTTGCGCGGCGGCATTGGTCATGACTGTGAACAGGATGAAGGGTATATATTTCATTGCATTGCCTCACCTGCCTCACTGAGCGTCAAAGCCGTGCGGCGCCAGAAATTGGAATTGAAAGCCTTGTCGCGGAAAGGTTCGAAATCGCGCCAGTGCGGATAGCTTGCTGCAAACGTTCGGGCGCTCATCCTCTGATCCTTATAGGGGTTGACCCGACCGGCGGCCTCGACGGTCATCCGGTCCAGACGGTCCAGCAATTCCAGCGTCTTTCGGCCACGATTGGGGAAGTCCATGGTCAGCGTATATCCCGGCATCGGAAATGACATGGGACCGGGAGACTTCACCGACCCGAAACGCTTAAGCACAGTCAGGAACGATACCTGCCTCGCCTCGCGGCTTGCCGCGAGCATGGCCGGAATGACGGTTCTGGCAGCATCAAACGGGATCACGCTTTGGTGCTGGTAAAGCCCTGCCGGGCCATAAAGCCGGTTCCAGTTTCGGATGGCGTCGAGAGGATAAAAGAAGTTCCGATACGGCACTCCATGCGCTGCCGTCATCCGTCTCTTGCGATGAAAATAGGCTGTATTGAAGAGCACCAGGCTTGCCCTGTTCAACACGGGAAACGGCAAGTCAAAAGGCACGTCGAGGCGCGCAGATGCCGCGATATGCGCGCCGCCCGGCGCGGCAACATGATTGCCGACCATCAGCAGGCCCCTACCATTGGAAAGCTGATCGACCCAGGCCACGGCATATTCATTCTCACTATCGGCAATCTCGGCCATATCGAAATATGCATCGAGATTGGCGAAGGGCAAAATCTTCTCCTCAATATCGAGACCGCCCACGCGCATAAGCCGGATCGTTGCGCGGAGGATCAATCCGGTCAGCCCCATTCCGCCGATTGTGGCTCGAAACAGGTCGGGATTTTCCGCTGCGGAGCATCTATAATGAACACCGTCCGAGCGAAGCAGGTCCAGCGCGTCGACATGGCACCCGAAGGTCCCCTGCCGATGATGGTTCTTGCCATGCACGTCATTGGCAATAGCGCCGCCGAGCGTCACAAACTGGGTGCCGGGCGTAACAGGCAGAAAATAACCATGCGGCGCAACATGAGCGATGATTTCGCCCAGAAGCACGCCGCTTTCTGCCGTCAGCACTCCCCGGTCGGGATCGAAATGCACTATTCTTCTTCGCACCTGCATGGGCACGAGGAAGCCCGCATCGTTGTGGCAGCTATCACCGTAGGAGCGACCATTGCCGAATGGCAACAGGCTGGCATCTTTGGGCAAGGTGCGCGTGAAATCAGTCTCCAGCCTCTCCAGCGAAAGAGATCGGCGCTCTCGGCGATCAACACGCCCGAAACTGTCGAAGGACTGTTCCATCAGCGCATTCCAGCCACAAGAAGCAACACTGCGCCAAGCGCGATGACGAGCTGGCTGCGCCAATCCTTGGCGATAAAGAGAACGGGATCGTCATCCATGTTGCCCCGATGCGCCAATATCCAAACGCGAACATTCATATAGAGCACCATCGGACCGAGCGGCCATATCAGCCAGGGATAGGTATAGAGCGTCTTGACCGCATCGCTATTGATATAGAGCGCCAGAACCAGCGCTGCAGTAAATGCGGCTGCCACCCCGCACTGCCCCACGATATCGCGATCTTCGGGGCGATATCCCCGCCCGGCGATCTTGTCCTTTTCCGTCGCTACCGCGCCTTGCAGCTCGACATAGCGCTTCGCCAATGCGAGCGAGAGGAAGAAGAACATGGCAAAGGCCATCAGCCAGAAGGACGGCGGAATATGTGATGCCGCCGATCCTCCCAAGAGCCGCAAGCTGTAAAGCCCTGCGAGACAAATCACGTCGCCCAGCAGCATGCGTTTCAAGGCAAATGTATAGGCGGTCGTGACAACCAGATAGGTGACGATTGCCAGCGTGAAAGCCGGCGGCAGGAAAAAGCAGATGAAAGCTGTCAAAAGCAGCAACAGAGCCGCGACCGAAAGGCCGAAAGGAATGGAAATCTGCCCCATTGCAAAGGGCCGCTGATTTTTTCGCGCATGTCTCCGGTCCGCCGGAAGATCGGAAATATCGTTGACGATATAGATCGCAGACGCTGTCGCACAAAAGGCAATGAATGCCAGGCAACCCGCAATGAACACGTCCGGCTTCACTATATCGTGCGCCAGAGTGGCAGGAACAAAGACCAGCAGGTTCTTCAGCCATTGATGAACGCGCAGCATCCGGGCATAGGTTCGGATAGTCGGTTTTCCGGCATTGAAAACTTCGCAGCCGGTTCGCTTCTGAAAGCGCGCTGCTGCACGATCGGGTGCCACGACAATCGCCTGCCGCGCCGCATCGAAAACCGGCAGATCGTCGCGATCATTCCCCGCATAATCGAACCCCTGCCGCCCATAGCGCTCCACCAGCAGTTCGGCTCTGCTTTTCGCGGAAGATTCTTTTGTCAGGGACATTGAGCAGACCTCACTGAAGATACCGAGTTCCGACGCGACAGCAGTCGCTACCGGTTCCGGAGCTGCCGTCACCAGCACCAACATGCGTCCTGACTCATATTCTCTGCGCAGAAAATCCAGAAACTCGGTTCGATAAGGAAGTCGCGACGCATCCAGCGTGACGCGGCCTGCCACCTGTTGCCTGAGATATGCCTTGCCGGAGAGCAGCCAGACCGGCAACATGAAGACCAACAGAATGTTCTTTTTCAGAAGAAGAAAAATGCCTTCCCACAGCAGATCAGTCGAAACCAGCGTTCCGTCCAGATCGACTGCCAGCGGCACATTCCTGCTGCCCTGCCCCCGCGTGTCCATTTTTAGCCCTTTACCGCCCGAGCCTCTCTTGTAACGGGACCGCGACAGAAGCCAAATGAAAAATGTACTTTCTCGATATAGATTGCGCTAAACGCGCATTCCCGCTGCAAAACGGGTCGAGAACCTCATTCTCGGTCGCAACCGCTTGCCAATCGTTGTTTACTTTGCGGGGATGATCGGTTTCGGCCTGAACTCCGGCTTGATAGCCTTGAGCGCCATGCGGTCCACCAGCGCGGGAGCTATAAGCTTCAACCAACGCCCCAGCCGCATCTGCCGGGTCATCAGCACTTCCCGTTTGCGCGCCTGCACGCCGTCCAGCATCAGCCGCACAGCTTCTTCGACCGGCATCATGTCATCCTCGCGCACGCCGCTCGTTCCAAGTGCGGCCCCACTCGCACTGTAGCCCACCTTGCGAATGTCGGTCTTCACGACACCCGGATAGACGATTGTCACGGATATGCCGCTTGGTTCCAGCTCCGCGCGAAGCGCCTCGCAAAAGCCGGAAAGGGCGAACTTCGTTCCGCTGTAGGCCGTGCGTCCCGGCACGCCGATCAACCCGGCAACGGATGAGACCGCTACAATCCGCCCCTTGCTTGCAGCAAGATGGGGAAGTGCGGCATGGATAGGCCAGACACTGCCCCAGTAGTTCAACTCCATCAGATCATGCATCCAGCCGAGATCATCCCGCTTGATCTCGGCAAAATTGGCATGGGCCGACATGCCCGCATTCACGATTAGCGTATCGATGCGGCCATAGGCGGACACCGCCTTGTCAATCAAAGCGATGCAGGCAGCGCGATCTTTCACATCGGTTGGCACCACGAGGGCAGAACTGTCCAGCTGCCGCAATTCGGCTGCCAGATTTTCCAGCTTGTCCACATTGCGCGCGGCGAGCACCAAAGCAGCATTTGCACGGTCGCGCCGGGCAATCTGCCGTGCCGTTTCGGCACCGATACCATCCGATGCTCCCGTTATGATCGTCACATCCATGCCAGGCCCTCCCTGCCTATCGATCAGACGACAGGCAAGGTACAGGCAGGCCAATCCTTGCGTCCAGTGGTTTAAACCCTACGCGCCAGGATCGCGGCTATGGCGAGGCCACCAATCAGCGATATGTGCTCCAGTGCGACCGTCATGTCCCGGAAAGCTTCTTCTCCTTCTTTCGCCCAGAATGGATGAGCGACCGGAATGGTCAGGATCGTAAAGACCGCAAGAGAGCCGCAAGCCAGCCAGGTTCCGCGATTGAAGATAATCATCAACGATCCGCCGATTTGCAAAAGCAGGGTCGCGCTGTTGAACAGCCAGCCCGGATAGAGACCGAAGCTCTCCATTTCCGCGACATTGGCACCGAAATCAAAGAGCTTGGCCAGACCGCTGGACCAGAAAACAAAGGTGAGAACGATCCGCGCCAGCAAAAGACTGACGCGGGAATCGAGAATGTCAGCAATGAAGCGCGGCATCAATCAGCCTTTCCGCCAGTGATCCGGTTGACCTTGAATGCCACGGCAATCGCAATTGCCGGTGCGAGCGCGAAAATTACCGAGAGCCAGAGCGAGGCATTGGCCGCGCCTTCCACGCCGCCAGGCACTGCAATACCGGCGAAATTGGCAACCATGCCCGCACAGGCCGTCCCGAAGGCAATGGCGAAGAGCTGCACGGTCGTCATGCCGCCTGCGGCAAGGTCCTGCTCGGTCGACGGAGCGCTTTGATAAACACGGGTGACGAGGCTCGGCCAGGCAAGGCCGATCCCGAAACCGATCAGGATGAGCCCAAGGCAGACAGGCGCGAGCAATGACCAGTTGCCGTTACCGTGAACCGGAAGGAATACGGCGAGCAACACGAGGCCCCCAAGCGCAAGGATGGGGCCAGCCACGACAAGCTTGTCGCCGCCCTTCTCCTGCCATTTGGAACTGAGGAAGGATGCCACAGTCCAGCCAATGGCCATCAGTGCCGCCAGATATCCCGCCCATAGCGGAGACTGGCCATGCAGGTGCTGAAGCAGGTAGGGCACGTATATTTCGGGCTGCATGCTGAGCATCAAAAGCGCGATTGTAAGGTAAAGCGCACCCAGCGGCGTCGACAGGCTGAACGAGCGGCGCGGCAGGAGGCGGGCCTTGGCATCGCGGTCCACGACCGCAATAATGGCAATCATGAATATCGCAGCCCCCAGTCCAACGATCTTCCATAGCGTCTCCTGAGACAGGCTGCCTGCCGACACCGCAAGGACAGCGCCGGTCAAAAGGATGAGTTGAAGAACGGGAATGGAAACGCGCTCATTCTTGTCCCAGCTCGAACGCGGCAATGTTGCGAATGCGACCACAGCGAAAAGGCCCGAAACGGGCAGCAACGACCAGAAAGCGGCGCGCCATGCGCCATATTCGGCAAAGATGCCGCCAATCGCCGGACCGATCAGTGTCGCCACGCCAAACATCGCGGAAATGAGCCCAATGGCCCTGCCCCACAGACGCTCTGGCAGCACGACACGGGTGAGACCATAGGCAAGCGCATAAAGGAAGCCGCCGCCAAGGCCCTGCACGCTCCGCCCCACCAGCATCACAGGCATATTGATAGCCAGAGACGAAATCAGTGTACCGGCCGCGAACAGCAGGGTCGCCACGACATAGGCGCCCCTTGGACCCGCACTTTTCAGAAGCCGCGCAGTGAGTGCGGCGCCCAGAATGGATGCAACGACGAATAAGGTCGTGGCCCAGGCATAGAAATCCATGCCGCCAATATCCTGCACCACGCTCGGCATGACTGTGGTCGCGATGTACATATTGACCGCGTGGAGCGTGACCCCACCAGCCAAAGCCAGGGCATAGAGGCCATTTTTACCGCTTAGAAGCTCACCCCAGCCAGCGGGCTTATAGCCCGCATCCCCCGCCGGAATTGTTTCTTCGATCGAACTTTGCACTGTCGGCCTCCGTGAACTGAATTGTTGCCGACGGGTTTATAGAACCTCAACCTTGGTTGAGGTCAATAGGCTATTTCGACTGAAAACATCAGGATTTAATCGGCCAAATCCAAAACAAAACCGCCACTGCGAACGAGCGCAATGGCGGTGGGGAAAACTCGGCTCGGACGCTCGAAAATCAGGTGAGATTTCCGGTCTTGGCCATCAATCTTCTGGGGCCAGCACCCTGTTGCCCGAGGATATCGTCCGGATTTCGCAACGGGCATTCGGAAAGCGAGAGACAACCGCAGCCGATGCAGCTCGTTATCTGGTCACGAAGCTGCATCAGACTGTCGATACGTTCCTGAAGCATGCCTTTCCAGGCTTCCGAAAAACGTCTCCAGTCTTCCGCTGTCGGTACGTGGTCATGCGGAAGGTCTTCCAGCGCCTCACGAATGATCGCGAGAGGGATACCCGCGCGTTGCGCGATCTTGATAATGGCAATGCGACGCAGCACGGCGCGGTGATAACGTCGCTGGTTTCCCTCTGTGCGCCAGCCCTCGATAAGCCCCTTGGTTTCATAGAAATGAACCGTAGAGACCGCCACGCCAGCGCGCCGGGAAACGTCACCAACTGTCAGGCTTTTCTTGAGACCTGAATGTTCCATATCGTCAAACTCGATCATGCCGAATGTGTAGGCCTTTGAGCACATCCCGAAAAGTGTGAAACGGCTTTTGGTTCAGATGCGCGGAAGAAAAGCGCTCCAGCCGCGCGCCATCGCAAGCGTCTCATAAATCCGCGTCATGTCTCAACGCGCGATAATTGCGACGCGCCCATAGCAACGGGCGAGAATGCAGCGGCAAATCGGTATTCGTTACCAGCCCGGCAAAAAGCGTGTGATCCGCCATTGGAACACTGCCCGCCAGTTCGCAATCAATCGCAGCTGACGCCCCGAAAAGATGCGGCCTGCCCGACGGCCATTCGCCCCACACCCCAATGAGAAATCTTTGCCCATGCGGTATTTTGCCTGCAAAGGCGTCGCCGATCATCTCCTGCCCTTCCGCGAGCATGGCGAGTGAGAAGCCGCCATCGGAAATGATCGCCGTTGCCAGTGCGCTGTCGCTTTTGACCGAAACCAAGACCATCGGCGGTTCGGCGGAAAGCGACAACACCGCTGTCACCGTGCGACCGTGGGCTTCGCCAGCGTCGCGCGCTGTCACCACGGACACGGTCGCGGCCATACGCGACATCACATCCGCGAACTCTCGTTTCGAAACAGCGCCAATTGCGTCCCGGTCTATATGCAGCACGTTCGTGTTCATCATGTCAGGCAACCTTCGGCTTCTGTCCCTGCTTAGAGCGGTTCCTGTTTGACGGCATCGTCGGAACCGCTCTATCTATTTGTTTTTCCACATTTCCGAACGCAAAACCGTTTCACACTTTTGCTGGAAATGCTCTGGCGCCGGTCGGAATCGCCCCGCAGCGTTTCCGACCGGCCATGGCCTTACGTCGGGATGTCCGTTCGGCCATATCGGCTCCAAACAGCTATTCGGAATGCTGTTTCAGATAGGCGATCATGTTTTCGAGGTCTTTTTCCTTGGTCAGCCCGGCGAAAGCCATCCATGTGCCTTTCACCATGGCTTGCGGTTTCTTGAGAAAGCTCTTCAGCTCATCCTCGTTCCAGACCAGCCCTTCGGACGCCGCCTTGCGCATTGCATCCGAATAGGGATAGCCCGGATAGGAGGCGGCCTTGCGGCCCACCACGCCCTTCAATGACGGGCCGCGTTTGCTTTCATCGGCATCCGCCGTGTGGCAGACGGAGCATCGCTTGAAGAGTTTTTCTCCCGCGGCAGCATCCGCCCCTTCACCAGAGGCGGCTGTCGAAACAATGAGAGCAGTGGAAAAGGCAAGGGGAACAAGAAGGAGCGACAAGCGCATGGACGATACTCCAGATAATCGGCCATGCTTCTCTAGTTCCTCAACCTTGGTTGAGGTCAAGAGCAAATCTTGCCTGCCTCCTCACTTTTTAAGCACCGCTCGCAGAAAAATTCGCGGCAGCGCTTAACACAGCCCGTATCGACGCGGTTGCGATATCGTCATCGATCCCGACGCCGAAAACTTTCCGCCCATCCTGCGTCCGACATTCGATATAGGCCGCGGCCTGCGCGTAGGTGCCTTTTTTCAGCGAATGCTCGTGATAATCGACGATTTCCAGATCGATATCGCAACCGGTCTGCAATGCCGAGACCGCACTTGAGATCAAACCATTGCCGCGCCCCGTTATGGCGATTTCCTTGCCGCGATGCCGGATTCGCCCGGCAAAGACACGCGGCTCGCCGCTCCGCGCCGGTCTGCTTTCCCTGTAATTCAGAAGCTCGAATTCGACGTTTGCGTTCAAATGATACAGGTCGCTAAACAGCGTCCAGATCATTTCAGAGGTCGTTTCCTTGCCGGTATCGTCGGCAAATGCCTGTACGCGACGGCTGAAATCGATTTGCAGCGGACGCGGCAGTTTCAGGCCCCGGTCCTGTTCCAGCACCCACGCCACGCCGCCCTTGCCCGACTGGCTGTTGACGCGAATGACGGCTTCATAGCTCTCGCCGATATCCTTCGGGTCAATGGGCAGGTAAGGCATTTCCCATATTCCGTCATTACGCGTTTCATGCGCGGCAAAGCCCTTGCGGATAGCGTCCTGATGCGAGCCGGAAAAAGCTGTATGGACCAGTTCGCCTGCATAGGGATGGCGCGGATGAACTGGCAAGTCATTGCAATGTTCCACCGTTCGCACGACGGAACGCATTTCTGGAAAATACAGTTTTGGGTCGATGCCCTGCGTATAGAAATTCAGCGCCAGCGTAACGAGATCGACATTGCCAGTGCGCTCGCCATTGCCGAACAGGCAGCCCTCGACACGATCAGCGCCTGCGAGCAGGGCCTGTTCCGTTGCAGCCACCGCTGTGCCCCGGTCGTTATGCGGATGGACGCTTATGATCACGCTGTCGCGGCGGGAAAGATTGCGGCAGAACCATTCGATCTGGTCCGCATAGACGTTCGGCATTGCCACTTCAACGGTAGCAGGCAGATTCAGGATCGCCTTGTTTTCCGGCGTTGGCTGCCAGACATCCAGAACACGTTCACAGATTTCCAGCGCAAAGTCCGGCTCGGTAAAGCAGAAGGTTTCCGGTGAATATTCAAACGTCCAACGCGTCTCGGGTTGCTTCCGGCTTTCCTCCAGCATGGCCGTTACGCCACAGACGGCCAGGTCGATTATCTCGTTCTTTTCCATCTTGAACACAACGCGACGGAAGAGCGGCGCTGTCGCGTTATAAAGATGGACAATGGCCTGACGCGCTCCGCGCAGGGATTCAAAAGTGCGTGCAATCAGGTCGGCTCGCGATTGGGTGAGCACCTGAATGGTCACATCGTCGGGTATCAGTTCCTCTTCGATCAGGCGGCGGACAAAATTGAATTCCGTCTGCGAAGCTGAAGGAAATGCAACCTCGATTTCCTTGAAACCGATTTCCAGGAGCATGCGATAAAAGCGCATTTTCTTGTCGCCATCCATCGGGTCGGCAAGCGCCTGATTGCCGTCGCGCAGGTCTGTCGATACCCAGCGTGGCGCCTGCGTCAAGCGCCGGTTCGGCCACTGGCGATCCGGCAGTTCGATTGGAGATATGAAAGGACGGTATTTGCTGTCCGGGTTCTGCAACATGACAATAGATTCCTTCGGCTGCGCGGAGCAGCGACTGCGACAATGGGAAAGGGATTGACGGCAGATTACGACCGCCGGGATGCCATCAGGCCCAACGGTCGCCGGTAAGTCGAAGGAGAAGAAGCAGGGACGCCAGTCGCGCATTGCCGACCGGAGTGTTCAACTCCGTCGAAACAACTGTGTTGTGGCAGGCGCAAGCGGACACGTTCAGGCTTTCTGGAAAACTGGCTTCTCCACCCGATAATAGACGTCCCGATATTGGCATTCTTGCGCATCAGGGTCATAATAGAGCGCAAAAGGGTCAACCCATGTCGCTGAACTACCCCGCGCCGCTTGCGCTCGCCCTATCGGCCCTGGCGCAAGATGACACGTCTTTTGCCGGGCCGCCGCACCGCCATCAGGATGCGCAACTGATCTATGCGCGATCCGGCGTGGTATCCGTCACAACGGAGAGCGGCACCTGGGTCGTGCCGCCAAATCGTGCGGTGTGGGTACCGCCGATGGTGGAACATGCAACGCGCAGCCATGGACCGGTCCAGTTTCGTACGATCTTTGTCCGTTCGGATGCGGCCAGCTCCCTTCCCCCGTCCTGTGGCGTGGTGGAAGTTTCGCCATTATTACGGGAACTGATCCTGCGTCTGGTTGAATTGCAGGACCAGCCTGTTACATCCTTTGCACAGCGTATCAGCGAACTTTTGCTGGAAGAACTGACCTTTCTACCCGCGGAACCGCTCAATCTTCCAATGCCTCTGGATCAACGGTTCCGCAAACTTTGTGAAGCCCTGCAAGCAGAGCCCGATACAGAGCTGTCCCTTGACGATGCCGCTGATCGAACCGGCATGAGCAGGCGCAGTTTCATGCGACACTTCGAGCGCGAGACCGGCATGACCTATGGCCGTTGGCGGCAACAGGCACGATTGCTCGCTGCCCTGCCCGCCTTGGCCGCGGGAATGCCCGTCGTCACCGTTGCGCTGGACTGCGGATATCAAAGCGCAAGCGCTTTCGCCGCAACGTTCAAACGCAGCCTCGGGCGAAGCCCGGCAAGTTATTTTTCCTGAAATATTCACAAAGTTGTGTGATGGCAACCGAAGTGAAAGCGAACATTTTCAATCGCTTATATTCCGGGGCATTTCGACCGCGAACTTTCTGGCCTTGATTCAGCCCTCCTGATCGAAGGGAGAAATTGACAGTCCTGCTTCTTATCCTGTATCGGTCGTTTAGTTTTGAACATTGTTCAATATACTGAACAGACGAGAAGTTTCTCCCAGGCTTTTCTTCAGAACCACCGATGCATCGGCTGTATCGGAAAATGACGGAGGCGCTTCCTTCCCAAGACAGAAGCTTTTCCGGGATAAGCCCAGCGTTGTGTGCCGGTGAGGAAGTGAGAGACCTCGGCGCTGGTGAAAGTGATAAGGGTGGAATGATGACAACAGAGATCAAGCCATTTTCGTTCGATACCGTCGGCTCGATGCTCGTCGAATGGAGCGCTGCCAAGCGCCTCGGCGAAATCCTCGGCGAGCGGTTTTCCGAACGCAAGATTCTGATCGTGACGGACAAGGGCCTGCACAAGGCCGGCGTCCTCAACCATGCGCTGGCCTCGCTTGAAAAGGCTGGATTCGGTATCAGCGTGTTCGATGACGTGGTAGCCGATCCGCCGGAATCCGTATTGTTTGCCTGTGTTGAGCAAGCAAAGGCCGCCGGTTGCGATATCGTACTTGGTCTGGGCGGCGGCTCTTCCATGGATATCGCCAAGCTCGCGGCTGTGCTGCTCGTTTCCGAACAGGAACTTTCCGAGCTTTACGGCATCGGCAAGGTGCAAGGCAGCCGTCTTCCGCTGATCCAGATTCCGACAACCGCTGGAACCGGATCGGAAGTCACGAACATCACAATTCTGACAACCGGCGAAACCACGAAGATGGGCGTCGTCGCCCGCCAGCTTTACGCTGACTTTGTTATCCTCGATGCGGAGCTGACCTGCGGCCTGCCCGCCCTTCATACGGCGGCGACCGGCATCGACGCCATGGTCCATGCGATCGAAGCCTATACGAGCCGGATCAAGAAGAACCCGCTGTCAGACGCATTCGCCCGCGAAGCGCTGAAGCTTCTTTCAGCCAATCTGGTTGCAGCCTGCGAAAACGGCAATGACCGTCATGCCCGCGAGGCCATGCTGCTCGGCGCCAACTATGCCGGTCAGGCCTTTTCCAACTCGCCTGTCGGCGCCGTTCACGCGCTGGCTTATCCGCTTGGCGGTCATTATCATGTGCCGCATGGCCTTTCCAACGCGCTGATGCTGGGACCTGTCCTGCGTTACAACATGGCGGGCGCAGCCACGCTTTATGCCGAGCTTGCCGATCTCCTGCTGGAGAAATCTGAAGGCACGACGGAAGAGCGTTCAGCGGCCTTCGTCACCTATATGGAAGAGCTGATGAACAGCTCCGGCGCACCGCGCCGCCTGCGTGATGTCGGCGTGACCGAAGACAGCCTTGAAATGCTGGCGCGCGACGCGATGCTGCAGACACGGCTTCTGGGCAACAACCCGGTTGACGTGACCGAGGCCGATGCGCTCGCGCTTTACCGCGAAGCTTTCTGATCAATAACAACGACCTGACGGAACGTGCCGGAGAAGCGAGCTGATTGCCGCTTCTCCGCAGCCGTTCCTCATGTCTTCGGAGAATAAATTGAGCACTGAACGTATCGACGGTCAGGAGCAGCCATACTGGCCTGCCGGACCATTCAAAATTCGCCTGCCCTTCCTTCACTACAAATTCGAATGGCCGGATTATTTTCAGGGCCTGCTGATGTGTGCAGTGGACCTGTCCGCCATCCCGCTGATGACCGAACTGCTCGGCATGCCCTTCGAGGTCGCCCTTGCCGTGGTGGTTCTCAATGGGCTTTTCTATCTTGCCCACCATCTTCTGGGCGATCCTGTCGTTCCGGGCTGGATCACCCCTGCCATTCCGCTGCTGATGGCCTATTGCGCCACATTCCCTGAAGGACCGGAACGCGTTCACGCGCTGGTCGCATTCCAGATGATGCTGGGCATATTCTCCATTTTCATCGGCGCGACGGGCATGGCGCATCGCGTGGTGCAGCTCATTCCAGCCGCCATCAAGGCGGGCATCATCGTCGGTGCGGGATTTGCCGCTGTCATATCGGTTTTCCAGCTTGGCGGGCGTTTCGATACGTTCCCCTTCACGATCACCATTGCCGTCGGCCTTGGCTTCTATGTCATCTTTTCCCGCCATTTTGCGCGTATCAAGAACAGCAATCCGATACTCGCCATCATTGGAAAGCTTGGCGTGTTTCCGATCATTCTGCTTGCTGTCATTATCGCTCCCCTTTTCGGGGAAGCGCAGTGGCCGAAGCTCGAATGGTCGCTCACCAGCCCGGACTTCGCAACGCTGTGGCGTGAATACACGGTTTTCGGCCTCGGCTTGCCGCCGCTTTCGATGTTTCTCAGCGCTATCCCGACCATGCTTGCGGCCTATATCGTCGTATTCGGCGACGTACTGCAAAGCCGCGCCATCCTGAAGGAAGCCGACGAGGCGCGCCCCGACGAAAAAGTGGACTACAATCCCGATCGCGCGCACCTGATTTTTGGCGGGCGCAACGCGGCAATGAGTGTTCTGGGGCCGGATGTTTGCATGTGCGGACCGCTCTGGTCGGCCATGCATGTGGTCATCACCGAGCGTTTTTCGCAGGGCAAGAAGGCCATGCATTCGATCTTCGGCGGCGCGGGCTCGTTCCGCTGGGGCACCAATACCGGCTTGTTCCTGATGCCGATCGTAACGCTCGTTCAGCCGATCCTCGGCGTGGCGCTTGCGCTAACCTTGCTTATTCAAGGTTATGTTTCGGTTCGCGTCGGCATTCTCGAAGCTCGCTCGCAACGTGATCTCGGCATTGCCGGCGTTGTGGGTGCGGTTCTCGCTACACGCGGCGCAGCCTGGGCGTTTGCAACGGGTGTTGTCCTGTGCCTGCTGATCTATGGCCGCGACTTCTTCCGTGGCGAGACAGATAACACCTTTACCAAGGACAACTGACAAATTGCCCTCCCGGCAAGACCGGGAGGGCTTCCGCCCATTCTATCCGCTGACGACTTCAGGCAACGGCCTGTCCACGATCATCGCATGATCGAGAACCCGTTGCAGGTTGGCCGCATGACGGAAGCTCGGTTCCATTTGCGCGCCATCGGCAACTGCACGGGCAAAGCGCTGATAGTTGGTTTCGACCGTTCCTGCATCGATATCGCGCCAGACCGGCGTTTCGATATCCTCCCCGATGGAACCGCGCAGGCTGGAACCGGTTGGCGTATGGAGAATTTCGAGCGCGCCCTTGTCGCCATGAATACGCAGCCGCAGCTCGTTCAGATGACCCGTGGCCCAGCGGCTGGCGTGAATGACGCCCAGCGCGCCATTGGCATATTCCGCCATCATGACGAAGCTGTCATTGGCATCCAGCACATACTCGCCGATATGGTTGTTATCGGCTTTCTCGAAAGTTTTGAGCCGCGCCGAAGCCCGCTCCACATCGCTGCCGATGGCATAGGTCGCGAAGTCGAGAATATGAATGCCGACGTCACCCAGAACACCATTCGAGCCATGCCGGGTCGAAAGACGCCAGAGCCATTTGCTCTCCGTCTTCCAGTCACCCCACGCCTTGGAGACCAGCCAGCTTTGCAGATAGGACGCCTCGAAGTGACGCACCTGCCCGATCTCGCCCGCCAGCACCATTTCGCGCGCCTTTTGTAGCGGCGCGACATTGCGATAGGTGAGGTTGACCATATTGACGACGCCCGCCTGCTCGGCGGCATCGGCCATTTCTGCGGCCTTCTCGTAGCTTTCAGCCAGCGGCTTTTCGCAGAAGACATGCTTGCCAGCGCCGACCAGCGCGATTGTGGTCGGGTGGTGGATGGCATCCGGCGTCACATTGGCAACCGCGTCGAAACGGTTCCACTCCAGCGCATCCTCAAGCCGCGTGAAGCGGTTGTGAATGCCGTGGTTTTCCGAAAACGCATCGACGCGCACTGCCGAAACATCGCACGCCGCCACGACCTCGACGCCCTCGATGGCCTTGAAGGCTTCGACATGGTTCTTCGCCATGCCGCCTGTACCAAGAATAAGAAGACGCATGATGCACCTCAGCGATAACCGGCTTCACCGGCTTTGTGCAATTTCGGCCCGCGCTCCACGATCGGCTCCAATGCCTTCTCGACCGGAACATTCGGCGCGGTATGAATGCCGGTCCAGGCCGGTTGCGGATTATAGGCCCATTTGACCGAATTGCGCAGAACCGTGCGCACATTCGCATCGTGATAGGTCGGATAGGTTTCATGGCCGGGCCGGAAATAGAACACATTGCCCGCGCCGCGCCGCCAGGTCATGCCGGAGCGGAACACTTCGCCGCCAGCAAACCACGAGATGAAAACGGTTTCCAGCGGTTCGGGCACCGAAAACTGCTCGCCGTACATTTCCTCATTTTCGAGCACGAAATTCTCGTCCAGCCCCTGCGCAATCGGATGGCCGCGATTGACGACCCAGACGCGCTCGCGCTCGCCCGCCTCGCGCCATTTGAGCGCGCAAGGCGTGCCCATCAGGCGCTTGAAGATTTTTGAGAAATGGCCGGAATGAAGCACGATCAGGCCCATGCCCTCGAAGACGCGCTTTGCCACGCGCTCTACGACTTCGTCGCTGACGCCACCGTGATCCTTGTGCCCCCACCAGACCAGCACGTCCGTTTCGGCAAGGCGTTCTTCCGGCAAACCGTGTTCTGGCTCCTGAAGCGTGGCGGTGGTCGCCTGAATGGCGCTATCCTCGTTCAGCGCCTTGGCGATGGTGTTGTGCATGCCTTCGGGATAGACCGAGCGCACGGTTTCATTGATCTGCTCGTGGATGTTTTCACCCCAGACGATGGTACGAATAGGCACGAATATTCTCCTTGTTGTGGGCATTTCAGCCCGCGATCCATTTTGAGCTTGGGAGGTCGGCGTCAGACGGCGCGGCCTTTTTCATCGAAACGATGAACGTGGTTCCCTGTCGGGGAAACCGAGAGTGTCTCGCCGGGCTTGCGTGCCGACACACCGCTTTCGCGGACCACCAGCGGCTCTTCCAGACCGAGATCGATATAGACATAGGTATCGGAACCGAGGATTTCGGTATGGATAACCTGACCCGACCAATGGCCGCCTTCGGGTACGATGGCCAGATGCTCGGAGCGCAGTCCCACCGTATGGGCGCCGAAAGGCTCGGCGTGGCTGCCGGTCAGGAAATTCATCTTCGGCGATCCGATGAACCCGGCGACGAAAAGCGAATTGGGCTTTTCGTAAAGCTCAAGCGGCGTACCGATCTGCTCCACGCGCCCATCGCGCAACACGCAGATGCGGTCGGCCAATGTCATCGCCTCCACCTGATCGTGCGTCACGTAGATCATGGTGGTGTCTTCCATGCTCTGGTGGAGCCTGGCGATCTCAAGCCTTGTAGCCACACGTAGCGCCGCATCGAGATTGGACAAGGGCTCATCGAAGAGGAAGACTTTCGGATCACGCACGATGGCGCGGCCAATCGCGACACGCTGGCGCTGCCCGCCGGAAAGCTGGCGCGGCAGGCGCTCCAGGTAAGGCGTCAGCTGTAGCATCTCTGCGGCCTGATGAATACGCTCCTGGCATTCATCCTTGCTCTTGCCTGCAAGCTGCATGCCGAAAGCCATGTTCTCATAGACCGTCATATGCGGATAGAGCGCATAGGACTGGAACACCATGGCAATGCCGCGCTTCGATGGCGCGAAGCTGTTGACCACCGTTCCATCGATGGAAAGGCTGCCCGAGGTGATTTCCTCAAGCCCGGCAATGAGACGCAGCAGCGTAGATTTTCCGCAGCCGGAGGGGCCGACGAAAACCATGAACTCGCCGGGGCGGATATCCATATCCACGCCCCTGATAACCTCGAAATTCCCGAATGACTTGCGCACATCGCGCAATTGAAGTTCTGCCATGGTTGTACCTAACCCTTTACGCCGCCTGCCGTCAGACCGGACACGATCCGCCGCTGGAAGATGAGCACGAGGATGACGAGGGGAACCGTGACGATGACGGAAGCCGCCATGATGTTTCCCCATGGGATTTCAAACTGACTGCTGCCGGACAGAAGCGCGATAGCCACAGGCACGGTGCGCTGGCTGCCGGACGATGTGAAGGTGAGCGCGAACAGAAACTCGTTCCACGCGGATATGAAGGCGAGCAATCCCGTCGTCACCAGAGCGGGCCACATGAGCGGCATGAAAACCCGGGTAATGATCACCCATGGCGACGCGCCATCGACAATTGCCGCCTCTTCGATTTCCACCGGCAGGTCACGCATGAAAGTGGTGAGCACCCAGACGGTGAACGGCAGCGTGAAGATCATATAGGAAAAGATCAGCGCCAGCGGCGTATTGAAGATGCCAAGGAAGCGGATCAGCTCGAACAGGCCCGCCAGCACCGCAATCTGCGGGAACATGGACACCGACAGGATGGTGAGAAGCAAGAGCCCCCGCCCCCGGAAGCGCACCCGCGCCAGCGCATAGGCAGCCGTCACCGCGAGCAGCAGCGAGATTGCCACTACCACGGTCGCCACCAGAAGCGAATTGCCGAGGCTGCGCACAAAACTTCCCTGCGTCAGTACGCCGGTATAATTGTCGAGCGAAAAGCTGCTGGGCCAATAATCGACCTGAAACAGCGCCGTTCCCGATTTTAAGCTTGTGATGATCGCATAATAGAACGGGAACACCGCAATCAGAATGATGAGCGCCACAAGCAGGTAGAAGCCGAGCATTTTTACAGTGCGCATCATGACTATTCCCCCCTGCCGCCAATATTCACGCGCCCGAAGAACATGTAGAGCACGGTGATAGCCGCGATAATGAGGAACAGCATCGTGGATGCCGCCGCGCCATAGGCGAACTTGTCGAAATCGAAGAGATTTTCGCGGGCGAAAACCGACATGGTCTTGGTCTGGGCATTGTTGGGCGTCAGCACATAGATGAGGTCGAAAATGCGCAGCGCATCCAGCATGCGAAAGATAATCGCCACCATCAGCGCCGGGCGGATCAAGGGCAGTGTCACGCGCCAGAACACTTTCAGCGGATGCACGCCATCGATCTTCGCAGCCTCATAAATATCGGACGGCACCATTTGCAGCCCCGCCAGAATAAGCAGCGCCATGAAAGGCGTCGTCTTCCAGACATCGACGATCAGGATTGCGATCATGGCTGTATCGGGATTAGCCGTCCAGGCGATCTTCTGGCTGATAAGACCCAGATTGAGCAAGATATGATTGAGGATGCCGAACTGATCGTTGAGCATCCAGCCCCACATCTTGGCCGAAACGATGGTCGGGATCGCCCACGGGATCAGGATCGCCGCGCGCACCAAACCGCGCCCCCGGAAATTCGCATTCAGCACCAGCGCGACAATCATGCCAAAGATCGTTTCAAGGCTGACCGAAAGCAGCGTGAACCGGATCGTGTTCCAGACCGCGCCCCACCAGGCCGGATCGGCCAGAAGACCGCGATAGACGGTGCGTCCGCTCTTGAGCGTCACCCATGACAGGTAATTGTTGAAGCCTACGAATTCCGCCGTACCAAGGCTCGTCAGGGACGCGTTGGTAAAGCTGAAATAGATGGTGCGAAGCAATGGCCAGCCCGCCACCAGCGCCAGCACGACCAGCGTCGGTGCGAGAAACACCCATGCCGACCGTTTTCGCTGTGCGCCAAGGTCGGAATGAACCCGCCTCCGCAGGTTCCTCGACGCATCAAGAGAAGTCTCCGTCATGATCCTGCTCCGGGTCATCGGATGAGAAAGGCGTTCGGGTTGCCCGATAGGGGCTTGGGAGGACAACCCGAACGCGGCTTGATCGGTCCCTACCAGCCAGAGCCTTCCAGCTCAGTCAGCTCGACCTCAAGCATTTCGAGGTTCTCCGCCGCCGTGCCGTTGCCCGAGAGCGTCTTGTGCACGGCGGTCCAGAATTTCGACGACACTTCGTTATACTTCACCTTTGTCGCGGCCGAGGGCCGCGGCACGGCATTCTGGAAGATCGGCTTCCAGTTGGCCATGAAAGGCTGCGCCGCAATGACGTCCTTGTCATCATAGAGCGCCGCAATGGTCGGCAGGCGAGAAATCTCGACCGCCTGCACCTTCTGCACTTCCGGCGACGCCAGATATTTCACCAGCGCGATGGCCGCATCCTGCTTGGTGGAATATTTCGAGACGGCAAGGTTCCAGCCGCCAAGTGTCGAGGACGGTGCATCGCCTTCCGCACCGGCGGGCAATGGCGCCACGTCGAACTTGCCCTTCACGCCGCTATCCGCGCTGTTACCGAGCGCATATGCATAGGGCCAGTTGCGCATGAAGACTGCATTGCCTGTCTGCCAGACACCGCGCGATTCTTCCTCCTGATAGGCAAGCGCGCCCTGCGGCGAAATCGTACCGATCCAGCCCTTGGCGCGGTCGATAGCAGCCGCCGCTTTTTCATTGTTGATCGAAATCGTTCCGTCGGCTTCAACGATCTGCCCCCCGCCGGAAGACTTGATCCACTCCAGCGCGTTGCAGGTCAGGCCTTCATAGGCATTGCCCTGAAACACGAAGCCCCAGAGATCGGACTTTCCTTCGGCCCGCTCCTTGTCCATGATTTCCTTGGCGGTGGCCGTCATCTCGTCCCAGGTCTTCGGAACCTGCTTGTTATATTTTTCCAGCAGATCCTTGCGATAGAAAAGCGCGGGAGCATCCGTATAGAATGGCAGCGCAATCAGCTTGCCGTTCACGGTCTGCGACGCGATGATGGAGGGGAAATGTGCGCCCGTCACATCCTTCGTCGCTTCCTTGAGGTCAACGAACTGGTCGGATAGTTGCGGCGCCCAGACCACATCGGTCTGGTAGACGTCGATATCGGCATTGCCGGCTGCGAGCCAGAGACGATACTGGCTGAACTGCTCGCTGCTCGACGGCGGCATCGAGACGATATTGACCTTGTTGCCGGTATCTTTCTCGAACTTGACGATCTGCTCCTGCAGAAACTTGATGTTGTTGCCTGTCGAATTGGCCGCGATGGAAATTTCCACCGCATGGGCACTCACCGTCGCCAGACCAAGCGCCACGCACGCCGCAAGCACACCTTGAAAAGCCTTCATAGTTCCCTCCTCCCATCCATCCTGCAAGCGGTTTACTAAAATCGAAAACGGTTTGGATGGCGGAAAGGTTGCAGAGGACCGCATTTCTGTCAAGCCGCAGATTATTGCCCCGTTCGATTTCGTTCACCTACGACTTATATCAATATATAATCCAATACCTTAGAAGCTGATCCAGCTGTTGAAGAATGCTTTCGGCGCATATTTTCTGAAGCCTCCCTGAATGAAAATTCAAACAAACTTGAAATCGGTTTGGTTTCGTTGCACACTAGGGCCAGGACCTAAGTGCCGCAATTGTTAATCGCAGGGAAGCGGCTATAATCCGTCGCCTTGCCTGCCTGTATCATTCGAAAGCCAAATGAAGCTCCGTGAATTCGCCAAACATCTGGGCCTTTCTGCAACGACCGTCAGCCGGGCGTTGAGCGGCTATCCCGAAGTGGCGGAAAGCACGCGCAAGCGGGTCATGGATGAGGCTGTGCGCCTCGGCTATCGGCCAAACGTCAACGCGGTCAGGCTGGTGACCGGGCGCGCCGGCGCCATCGGTGTCGTGATGGGCCGCAACAGCGAGTTCCACTTCGCCGAATTCATGCGCGGCATGGCGGAACGGCTTGGTCAGGATGAAGTCGATATTCTCGTCAGCCCGATTGCCAACAACGGAACCGAGGATGAAGTGCAGCTCTGCCGGCGTCTGGCTACCAGCCGCCGCGTCGATGCAATCATCGTCACCTCGCCAAAGCCCAATGACGAACGTATCCGCATGCTGCACGAGCTGGGCATACCCTTTCTCGTCCATGGGCGTTCCGAGACGGACATTCCGCATGCATGGCTCGACATCGACAATGAGGGCGCGGTCTACCGCTCCACTGCCCATCTTTTGGATCTCGGCCATAGCCGTATCGCGATGATCAATGGCCGTTATGGCTTCACCTTCTCGCTGCACCGCGACGAAGGCTACCGGAAAGCGCTTGAAAGCAGAGGCATCGCCTTCGACCCCGATCTGGTTGAACATGGCGACTTCACGGACGAGATCGGTTATCGCCTCGCGCGCAAGCTTCTGGAACGCGATCCGCGCCCGACGGCATTCGTTGCCGGTTCCATGATGACCGCGCTTGGCATCTACCGTGCCGCCCGCTCCTTCGGCCTGACCATTGGCAAGGATATTTCGGTCATCGCTCATGATGACGTGATTTCATTCCTCAGCGCCGACAATATGGTGCCGTCGCTGACTGCAACCCGCTCATCCATGCGCGCGGCGGGTAAACGCTGCGCCGACCTGCTGATGGATATACTCGACGGACATGCAGCCGCCGATATTCACGAGTTGTGGCCCGTCGAACTCATCCTGCGTGAATCCGCAACCCGCGTGCCGGAATGGGCCTGAAGACGCCGAAGAACCAACCCGATTTGCCAGTTTAGCGCCGCCGGTGTAGATTTGCCGTGCAACGCGGAATTGGTATCGACGGCCCAAGGGCGCACCCGGAACCAAACCGCGTTGTGTTTGGTTTAAATCGGAGTACAAATTGCGCAGTGAACAATCTATTCTTCAGCTCTCAATAGCGGTTACTATATTCGTTGCTGGGTTCGGCGTTGTGTTCGGCCTGTTATCCGGCTCATTTTCTATCGTATTCGATGGCGTTTACATGCTTGCCGATGCGGCCATGAGCGGGTTAGCACTTCTCGTTTCACGCCTCATCGCGCTCTCTGCCTTGCCGGAGCAGCCACGCGGAAGATTGCGTGATCGATTCACGATGGGCTTCTGGCATTTGGAACCCATGGTGCTTGGCCTCAATGGCATGATGCTGACCGGCGTTGCGATCTACGCGCTTATCAATGCAATCGGCAGCCTGATGGATGGCGGACGCGATCTTGAATTCAGCTATGCGATTTTCTATGCGGTGGTCGCGCTCATCGCCTGCCTCGGCATGGCGTGGTTCGAAATGCGCGCAAACCGCACATTGAAGTCGGATTTCGTGGCGCTCGACGCCAAAGCCTGGATCATGTCGGGCGGAATAACCGCAGCGCTTTTGATCGCCTTCTCGATTGGCTATGCCATTGAGAATACGGAGCTTGGCTGGCTGACGCCGTATATCGATCCCGCAGTTCTGGCGGTTGTTTGCCTTGTCATCATTCCCATGCCGATCGGCACGATCAAACAGGCGTTGGCCGACATTTTCCTAGTCACCCCTGCGGACCTCAAACAGCATGTCGACAAGATTGCCGAAGAGTTCGTCAAGCGCCACGGTTTCCTGTCATACCGCGCTTATGTCGCCAAAGTTGGCCGCGGCAAGCAGATCGAGCTTTATTTCATCGTTCCCCCCGATCTTCCGCCGCGAAAACTTGAGGAATGGGACGCATTGCGCGACGAGATCGGCGATGCGCTCGGCGGCGAAGGACCGGACCGATGGCTGACCATCGCCTTTACCACGGATGTAGAGTGGGCCGTGTGATCCTAGGCTGTAGTGCTTTATTCCGCCGCGATGAGGGGCGTTTCCACAACCGCATCCGGCATGGTATCGAAATGGACCGGGCGCAACGAAACATAGCCGTTTCGAATATCCAGCACATGGGAATAGACCTCTTCGCCGTCTTCGAGCAGCGGCAGCTTTTCCTCATGCATGATGCTGATGACAATGGCCTGCGGGCAGCGCGTCTTCAGCGCCTCATGGAAACGCATTTTCGAAGCCGGATCGAGTGCGCCGGTCGCTTCATCAAGGAAGATGATCGACGGCTTATGCAGGAGAATGCGCGCCAGCACGATCTTCTGCTTCTGCCCGCCGGACAGGATCATGTCCCACGGCGCGCCGCCCGCATCCGGGTCGTTCATGCGCTCGATGAACTCGCCCAACCCCGCTTCATGCAGTACGGCGGCGACGGCCAGATCGCTGAACAGGCTTTCATCGGCAGGCAGGGCGACAAGCTGTTTCAGTGTGACGGAAGGAAACTTGGCTTCCTGCGTCGCATAAAGCGAGGTGGCGTTCTGCGGATAGATGATATCGCCGGTGCCATAGGGCCACAGGCCGTTGAGTGCCTTCATGAATGAAGTTTTGCCCGAGCCGGATTCACCCCGCATGTAAACCCAATCGCCCGCGCGAATGTTGATCACGCCGGAGCGCAGGAACGGCGCTTCACTGTCCGGTCCCTGCATAAGGGTGAGATTGCGCACGGACAGGCCGAAGCGCGGATGCTGAGCGGCGAAAGCGAAGCGGTTGATGCCCGACCGGCTGTAGAATTCTGCCGGTTCCTGAACATTTTCGATGGCTTGCGCCAGCCCCGTCACGCGGCCCGCATTGGCGCGCAGATTGGCAATCGCAGGCATGACCTGAATGAACCATGAGCAATCGTTGATCATTGCCGCGACCAGTTCCGCGCCCGTCACATAGCTACGGAAGCTGACCGAGCCGCTCATATAGGGCAGAAGACCCGGAACATAGGCAACGATACGGTTCGAGAGAAAGCCATAGGCCTGCGAGAAGGCGAGATAGGCGGCATCGAAACGGTTGAGCCGGTTCCAGGTGCCGTCGACATCCTTGTAGAGACGGTCGTTGACCGAGCGCTGCACAGCCTCACCGCCAGAGGCGGAAATCTGGAAGCTGCGGCGCAAAAGCGTCGTCCATTCGCCACGATAGGAGCCTTCGGCCTTCTGGATGCCGAGATTGAGCCGCTCCAGACGCTTGCCGATCTTGATGGCGACCAGCGTGCCGAGCGGGACATAGACCACGATTGCCGCAAAGGCCAGAACGGCGCTGCCATAGCTGCCGAGGAAATCCAGCCCGTCCACATGGGTGGACATCTCAATCAGCTTCTGACCGATGAAGAAAGCGGACAGGAATACGCCGACAATGCCCATGACGAGGCCAATGGCACCGCCGGTCATCCCCTTGATCGATTCCTGCAGGCGCTGATCGATATTGTCGGGCTGGTCCTTGCCCCTGCCCTGCTGCAAATGGAAATGCGTGTGCCTGCCGTTCAACAGTGCGGTGGAGAACTGGTCGTTCAGCCATTTGCGCCATTTGCGATGCAGCGTGGTGGACAGGAAATGGCGGGAACCGACCAGCATCACATCCTTTGCCAGCATCAGCAGAACAAGAATGCCCGCATTCGCCGCTATCGTTATGAGAGGGTGCTGAACAGGCGCGGTGTTGACATTGACGATGGAGTTCATGAGCAAGCCGGAAGCCTCGGCCACCCAAACGGTGGTCTTGCTCACGAAAGCCGTCATCAGAAAAATTGCGAGGGTAAGTCCCCAGGCTTCCTTCCAGCGGTCGGAAACCCAATAGGCGCGCATCAGCCCCCAGAACGACGTCATGTCAGCCACGGCAGACCTTCCCCTTGCCTGCAAGGATTGCTGTCTGGTCTGCCGGTTTGTGTCCAATCCACACCTCGTTCGTCATCAAGAAATGTAACGCTGTGTTACATATTGCAACAAACTGTGGTTAACACAATGTTAATAGTCAACACAAAACCGGAGCAACAGCCCGTGAACCGATAGCGGTTCAAGCACAACGATTTGAAATCGCTTGCCTATCGACTAACGTATTTTTTTGCTGAACAGACTGTTTCACGCGGAAAATGCCGGGGTAGCACCGCACATGTCGCCTGATTCCGGGCGAAGGACCTATTGTGCCGCCAGATAGGACTGGAGCGGCGGCACCACATAATCAAGGAAAACGCGGACCCGCTGCGGCAGACGAGCGCCGCCCAGAAACACGGCATGCACGTCTTCCAGATCATTCTCGACAGCGTCGGCGAGAACCTCCACCAATGCGCCGGAAGCAAGGTCGTTGCGCGCGTGAAAATCAGCGATCCGTGCAAGCCCCAGCCCGGCAACCGCCATGCGGCGGACGGTTTCGCCATTATTGGCCAGAAGCGAGCCGTAAACGGCGCGGTCCACGATCCGCCCGCTTTCCTTCAGCGGCCAGACCGGCGCGGCGCGGCGGAAATTGAAACCGATGCAATTGTGATCCGCGAGATCATCAACGGTCATCGGCGTGCCGTGACGCGCCAGATAGGACGGCGCCGCCAGAATCTTGCGCCGGGCGACCCCGAGCTTGCGCGCCGTCATGCTGGAATTGGGGAGGGTTCCGATGCGAAAGGCCACATCGGTACGGTCGAGATAAAGGTCGACCAGTTCGTCAGAGAGCGACAGGTCGATCACGATATTCGGATAGGCGGCGAAGAAGTCCGGCAAAAGCGGCTCCAGCGCCAGCGTTCCCAATGCGACGGAAGCATTGACGCGCACCGTGCCGCCAGTGCTTGCGGAACCTTGCGAAAGCTCGCGTTCAACCTCCTCGAAATCGCGCAGCAATCCCTGGCTGCGTTCGTAATAAATCTGCCCCTCGCTCGTCAGCGACAGGCGTCGGGAGGAGCGCTCCAGCAGCCGCACGCCGAGCCTCGCCTCGATGCGCGATATGAGCTTGCTGATGGTCGAAGGATTCATGCGCAGAAGGCGCGCGGCCTCCGAGAAGCTGCCCGCTTCCACAACCCGCATAAAAACCTGCATTTCGCCGATGCGATTGTCCATCGCCCGCTCCATCTGTGAAATTGTTTCACAGATAATGTGGATTTCGAGCGGATTTTCAAGCCCGCGCGACTATCCTATTTGTGCTGCACGAGATCAAGGCTGGCCGGATCGTCCGGACAGAATCGGCATCTGCAAATTGAGAGCCCGAAGCATAAGCCTCCCAAGCTCGCGCAATTGACGCGATACGCCGAAGGCCAATCGACAGGAGATACTATGAAAATCGTAAACGCACATGGCGCGGCCATACCAGCGCTCGGCTTTGGTGTTTTCCGCATGACGGACGCCGAAGTGGAAAGCGTTGTCCCGGCGGCGCTGGAAGCCGGCTTCCGCCACTTCGACACCGCGCAGATCTATCAGAACGAAGCCGCCCTCGGGCGCGCCTTGCAAAAGGCCGGCGCCAAGCGCGACGAGCTGTTCCTGACCACAAAGGTCTGGGTCGATAATTACAGCCCGGATAAATTCGCGGCTTCCGTTGATGAAAGCCTCGACAAGCTGAAGGTCGATCAGGTCGATCTCCTGCTTCTGCACTGGCCCGCCGACAAGGTGGCGATTGCCGACCAGGTTGAGATGCTCAATGCCGTGCATGCAGCAGGCAAGACGCGCTTCATCGGCGTCAGCAACCAGAACGTCGCGCAGATGAAGGAATCTGTCCAGAAAAGCCGCGCACCTATCGTGACCAACCAGATCGAGGTTCATCCCTATCTCGACCAGAGCACGGTAGCAAAGGCCGCGAAAGCTGCGGGCGTTGCCATCTCCGCCTATTACGGCATGGCCGATGGTGCAGTACCGCGCGATGCAGTACTTCAGGCCATCGGCGCAAAATACGGCAAGTCCGCCGCTCAGGTTGGGCTTCGCTGGCTGATCGAACAGGGCTTTGTCGCTCTTTCCAAGACAGCCAAGCCTGAGCGCGTTGCAGAGAATTTCAATGTCTTCGACTTTGAACTCGCCGCCGAAGACATGGCCGCTATCGCAAAGCTTGCACGCCCCAATGGTCGCATCGTCAGCCCCGAAGGTCTGGCTCCCGTCTGGGACAAATAGGAATTTTATCATGAGCGCTACACAGTCTCACGACAGCGCGACGAAGGCGGCCGGTTTCAACTGGCCGCTGCTCGCGCTTGCAATCGGTGCCTTCGGCATCGGCACCACCGAATTTTCACCGATGGGCCTTTTGCCCGTCATTGCGGACGGCGTTGACGTCTCCATCCCGACGGCTGGCCTGCTCGTCAGTGCCTATGCAGTCGGCGTGATGGTCGGCGCGCCGGTCATGACGCTCGCCTTCGGGCGCTTCGGCAAGCGCACCGCGCTGATGCTGCTCATGGCGATATTCACGCTCGGCAACATCCTGTCCGCGCTCTCGCCGGATTACTGGACGCTTCTGGCCGCGCGCCTCGTCACCAGCCTCAATCACGGTGCGTTCTTCGGCCTTGGCTCCGTCGTCGCGGCCAGCGTCGTGCCGCCTGAAAAGCGCGCCAGCGCCGTTGCCACCATGTTCATGGGCCTGACGATCGCCAATATTGGCGGCGTTCCGGCAGCAACCTGGGTTGGTCAGCAGATCGGCTGGCGCATGTCCTTTGCCGGCACTGCCGTTCTGGGCCTCGTCACGATCACCGCGCTTTGGCTCGCCCTGCCACGCGGCGAAGCAGGCAAGATGCCGAATGTCGGCCAGGAACTTCGCGTTCTCGTGCGCCCGACAGTGCTCATGTCGCTGGCAACGACCGTCATGGGCGCCGGTGCCATGTTCACGCTCTACACCTTTGTCGCGCCGGTTCTGACCGAACTGACCCACGCATCGGAAAGCTTCGTGACGCTGGCGCTTGTTCTCATTGGCCTTGGCTTCACCATCGGCAATGCGCTTGGCGGACGTCTCGCCGACTGGTCGCTTGATGGTGCGACGCGCATCTTCCTTGTTGCGCTTGCCATCATCAGCCTCGCACTGCCGCTGGTGCTTACCAGCCATATCGGTGCCGCCATTGGTCTCGTCGCATGGGGCGCGGCAGCCTTCGCCATCGTGCCGCCGGTTCAGACCCGCGTCATGCAGGCTGCTTCCGAAGCGCCGGGACTGGCATCGTCGATCAATATCGGCGCGTTCAATCTCGGCAATGCCGTCGGCGCGGCACTGGGCAGCGGCGTTATCAGCCTTGGTTTTGGCTATGCCGCGATACCGGTAGCCGGTGGCCTTCTGGCAGCGGCGGGCCTGCTGTTCACGCTGTCCCGCCGCCCGAAAACAGCGCTGGCTCCTTCAGCCTGCTAATCCAACGTTCGCCTGAAGCGCAGAAGCGCCAGCGACGCAAACAGGAACACGAAGAATATGAGGGCGTTCACCTCTCCGGCAATGTCGGAAAGGTGGGCGCCCTTCAGCATGACCGCCCGCACAATGCGCAGAAAATGGGTCAGCGGGAAAATCTCCCCCAGCGTCTGCGCCCAATCCGGCATGCCCCGGAACGGAAACATGAAGCCCGACAGCATCAGCGAGGGCAGGAAGAAAAAGAAGGTTAGCTGCATGGCCTGCATCTGCGTGCGCGATACGGTCGAGATCGTATAGCCGAGCAGCACCAGCGACAGCACAAAGATCAGAACACAGGCCAGAAGCAGCGCCAGCGATCCGACGAACGGCACCCCGAACAGAAGTTTTGCCGCCGCCAGCACCACAACGACCTGCACGGCACCCACCGCCAGAAACGGCAACACCTTGCCCAGCATGATTTCAGCAGGCGTGGCAGGCATGGCAAGCAGATTTTCCATGGTGCCGCGTTCCGTCTCGCGGGTCAGCGCCATGGCCGTCATCATCACCATGGTCATTTGCAGGATCACGCCCAGAAGACCCGGAACGATATTGTATTGCGACACGCCCTCCGGGTTGTAACGCCGGTGCACAACGACCTGCAACTGACTGCGCGCTGCTTCAGCGGCCTCCGCCTGTCTGCCCTGCTCGCGCAAAAGCGCCTGACTTGCAACGGTGCCAAGCGTCGAGATCGCGCCACTGGCAACCGATGGATCGGTCGCGTCGGCTTCGATCAGTATCTGCGGCTGCTCGCCAGCATCGACACGCCTTGCAAAATCGGACGGGATCGTCACCACGAAGGAAACGGCGCCACTGGCGATCAGCGCCTCAGCTTCCGCCGCACTTTGCACCACATGGTCGAACCGATAATAACCGGTTGTTTCCAAAGCCGAAATCATCGCGCGCGTATAGTGATCCTGGCTGGTCACAACCAGCGCGCTTGGCAGGCTTTTCGGATCGTTGTTGATGGCGAAACCAAACAGCAAAAGCTGCATCAGCGGCACGATCAGCATCATCGCGAAGGTTATGCGGTCGCGCCGCATCTGGATGAATTCCTTCATCAGCATCGCGCCAAGACGCTCGAACGAGAACCAGCCGCCGCTCATGATGGGCCATCCTTCGCCATATTGTCCTCGGCACTGGCCATGAACTGGATGAAGACATCCTCAAGGCTGGTTTCGCCCGGCTCGACTCTGATCCCGTCGCGCTGCCTGATTTTTTCCAGAGCCGCCTCAAGCTTCGCCCGGTCGGAGCCCACCACATGCAGCGTCGCGCCAAAAGGAGCCACTTGCTCCACGCCCGGTTCGCCTTCCAGTATGCGCGCAATTTCGCCAAGGCGCGGACCATTGACGATGAAGGTCGAAAGCCCGGCCTTGTCGATCACTTCCTGTACAGTGCCAGTGGCCAGAAGCCTGCCATAGGAAATATAGCTGATGCGATGACAGCGTTCGGCTTCATCCATGTAATGGGTCGAAACCAGCACGGTCAGACCGCCATCGGCGAGACGATGAATCTCGTCCCAGAAATCACGTCGCGCCTTGGGATCGACGCCTGCGGTCGGCTCGTCCAGCAGCAGAAGTTTCGGCTTGTGCATGATGCAGGCGGCAAGCGCCAGCCGCTGTTTCCAGCCGCCGGACAGCGTTCCCGCCAGCTGGTTGCCACGCGAGGTCAATCCCAGTTCCTCAAGCGTGCGCGCCACATGCTCCTTCACTGGCTTCAACCGGTAGAGCCGGGCGACAAATTCGAGATTTTCAGCAATGGTCAGGTCTTCATAGAAGGAAAAGCGCTGCGTCATATAGCCCACCTCGCGCTTGATCTTCAGCCCTTCCGTGCGAAGATCATACCCCAGCACTTCGCCCTCGCCCTCATCGGGCGTCAGCAATCCGCACATCATGCGGATGGTGGTGGTCTTGCCGGAGCCATTCGGCCCCAGAAAGCCGACAATTTCGCCCTCGGCCACCGACATGCTCACATGATCGACGACAGTGGCATCGCCGAAACGCTTGACGAGACCTTTGACATCGATGGCGTTCGCCATTGCCGCCTCCGCCTATTGCGAAGCCAGATCGACATCCACGATCTGGCCGGGCTGAAGCGTGGATGCCGGATCGACCGGATGCGCCTCAACGAGATAGACAAGCTTCTGGCGCGTTTCGAGCGAATAGATAACCGGCGGCGTGAATTCCGGGTCGGGCGAGACATAGCTCACACGGGCCTGTAGCCCGGGCGCGCAACCGTCGCAGCGCACTGACAGCACATCGCCCGTCCGCACCGCCGCGAACTTGTCTTCCGGTATATAGACTTTCAACTTCACCGCACCGTCCGGCAGCATTGTCAGCACCGGCGCGGAGGGACCGGCAATATCACCGGGATTGCGGATGACATCGGTGACGCGCCCGGCGGCAGGCGCTTCAATCGTTCGCTTGGCGAGATGCCAGCGGGCGGAGTCGAGCTGTGCTTCGGCGCTTTTGACGGCATTTTCCGCCGCCTTGATGGTTTCAGGTCGGGCCGGAAGCCGCCCTACCGCCAGATTGGACGTCGCCTGATTGATGGCAGCTTCCGCCACCTCCACCTTGGTCGCTGCATCGTCAAGCTGCGCCTGCGTCATTACCCCGCGCTTCGTCAGGTCCCGCGTGCGCAACAGTGTGCGCCGCGCATCGTCGGCCTGCGCCCTCGCCGTCCTGACGGCCGCTTCGAGAACGGCAATCTCATCGGGGCGCTTGCCGACCTGCAAATCCGCCAGTTGGGCGCGGGCCTGCGCCAGCGCCGCCTCGGCCTGCGCGACCGCAATCCTTGCGTCTGCATCTTCGGTCTGTGCTATCGGCTTGCCCGGCTCGACACGGTCGCCACGCCTGACGGTCAGGGACTGAACCCGTGCCACTTCCAACGGCGCGAGCTGCACAAACTCCCCTTCCACATAGCCAACCGCAAGGGGCTGCGTGCTGCACGCTGCAAAAAGATAGGAAGCGAAAGGGAGAATGCACAGGACACTCATATCGGCACCCCGGCGTTTCGAGCGGCGTCTTTGGCCGCAAGGATGGCCATCAGATTCTGGCGCACTATTGCCGCCACTGCCGCCGCCTCGTCCTCGCCCATCGTCGCCCAGCCCATGCGCCGTTTCACCGCCTCGCGGCCAATGCGGAAATAGACAACCTGCCCAAGCAGGGTGAAGATGATAAGCCTTGTGGCTTCACTCTCGGCAGGCTCGCCCGTCGCAACCTCCCATATGGCGCAAAGCCTTTTGTGTGTCGGCTCGAAAACGCCTGAATAGATCCGGTCGAGCGCCGCCGTCGGATGCGCCAGTTCGCGTTGAAGAAACTGCACGATTTCGCCGGATTGCGGCTGCACCACGATAAACTGCGTCATTCGCTCGATCGCCATGACAAGCTGCTGACGCGCCTCGTCTCTCGTCTTGGCGGATACGCCGATCACCGCATAATGGCCGAGCGCCTGACCGGCCACGCTCTGTATTGTCTCGACGATATAGTCCGCCGCCGCCAGTCGCAGACCTTCCTTGTTGCCGAAGTGATAAGCGATGGAGCCAATATTCGCCTTGGCAAGACCCGCGATCTCCCGCGTCGATGTGGCGTCAAAACCCTTCGACCCGAAAAGCTGCAATGCCGCATGGATAAGCGCGGCGCGCGTCTGTTCCGCCGACGGGCGCGCTTGAGCCTGCGTGGTATTTTTCGATGTGCTCATAGAAGAATTTAATCAATCGATTGATTAAATGTCAAGCAATGCGAACAACGGAGGCCGTTCGGGGGCTACGGTTCCGTTGTTCGCTATGGTCCGCGGCGAAGTGCACGCCGCGACCATGTGGTGATTGGGACGGAGGCCAAACGCAGACGTGTCAGCCGCGCCTGCCTACATGACGACCGACGGCAATCGGTGTCGGCATTTCCTGATGGGAATGGAACAACTGCTCAAGGGCTTCCCTTATGGCTGGCTTTGCCGCCACAGCCTTGCCTGCCTTGCTGTCGACATGCAGCAGCATCTGCTCGGCGCTGGCAATTTCCGTATCGCCACGCCGGAGACTGTGAAAGACATGCGCGCGCTTTTCGTCGAAGGAGAGCAATTGCGTTTCGACATGCAGCGCATCGCCTGCCTTCGCCTCGCCGCGATGCATGATATGGGTTTCAACCGTATAGTAGCTATGACCGGATTGCAGGTAAGCCTCGTCCATGCCGATATGGGCCAGAAACCTGTCCGTCGCCTGCCCGAACACATCCAGATAGCGATGCTCGGTCATGTGTCCGTTATAGTCGATCCATTCGGGGATCACCCGCACATCCAGGAGACGCAACGGGCCGGAACCTGTGGCGGGGCGGTCCGCCGCCGCATTGAGCCGCGCGGTATAGCCGTTGAGCAGCGCGCCCGCGCCCCAGCCCCTGCCCTGCTGCTGTTGCGACAGGGCACGGATGATCGCGACCAGATTTTCATCGCGAATCCGCTCCAGTTCGCGGATGGAAAGCCCTTCATTCTGCGCATCCGACTGGTCGGCGATGCGGTTGATCAGGCTGTCATCAAGGTCTGGCACATCCGTCAGCTTGGTCCATGGCCATTGCAGCGCGGGCCCGAATTGCGCAAGAAAGTGCCGCATGCCTGCCGGACCGCCAGCAATGCGATAGGTCTGGAACAGGCCCATCTGCGCCCAGCGAAGCCCGAAGGAATAGCGGATGATATCGTCGATCTGCTCGACCGTGGCGATACCGTCGCGCACGAGCCACAGGGCCTCCCGCCACAACGCTTCCAGAAGGCGGTCGCCGACAAAAGCGTCGATCTCCTTTTCAAGCACGACCGGCTCCATGCCGGTCTGGCGATAGAGCGCGGAAGCGGCCTCAATCGTTGCGGCTGCGGTCTTTTCGCCGGGAACGAGTTCCACCAGCGGCAACAGGTAAACGGGGTTGTAAGGGTGGGCGATCAGCAGCCGTTCTGGATGCCGCAACCCGGCCTGCAACTTGCTCGGCAGGAAGCCGGAAGTGGAAGATGCGATCAGCGCATCGTCCGCGCAGGCCGCTTCGATATCCGCCATCACCGCAAGTTTCAGGTCGAGGCGCTCGGGCACGCTTTCCTGAATGAGCACCGCGCCTTCAACCGCGTCGGCCAGCGAGGCGGCAAAGGAAAGCCGCCCTTCCTGCGGAAGGCGCACGGTGGTCAGCGCCGCCAAGGCCCGGCGCGCATTGTCGAGAATATGCTCGGTCGTCGCCTTCGCATCCGGCGACGGATCGTAAACGGCAACATCGAAGCCATTGAGCAGAAAGCGTGCGGCCCAACCGCTGCCGATGACACCGCTGCCTATGCAGGCGATCTTGGGAGGATTGCTGTTCATGACTATCACCAGCGCTTCGTGAGCTTGAGTTTCTCGCGGACTTCGGCAGGCGTCAGAACCTTCGTTCCCATATTGACGGCAATGGTCTTGGCCCGTTCAACCAGATCGCCATTCGACGCCAGAACGCCCTTGTCGAGCCAGATATTGTCTTCCAGTCCGACGCGGATATTGCCGCCTGCAAGCACCGCCAGCGCCGCATAGGGCAACTGGTTGCGGCCGATGGAAAATGCCGAGAAAATCCAGTTTTCCGGCAGGTTGTGGAGGATGGATACCAGCGTCGCCAAGTCGTCGGGCGCGCCCCACGGGATACCCATGCACAACTGCACCAGAACCGGATCGTCGAGCAGGCCCTGCTGCTGCAGCCATTGGGCAAGCGGCAGATGACCCGTATCGAAAATCTCGATTTCCGGGCGCACGCCAAGCCGCTGTATCTGAGCGGCCATCTCTTTGAGCATGGCGGGCGTGTTGGTCATCACATAATCGCCCTCGCCGAAATTCATCGTGCCGCAGTCGAGCGTGCAGATTTCCGGCAGGAGTTCCGCGACATGGGCGAGCCGTTCCGTCGCGCCAGCCATATCGGTTTTCGATGCATCGGGCGGCAGCGGAGCTTCTGCCGACCCAAAGACCAGATCGCCGCCAACGCCTGCCGTCAGGTTCAGCACAATATCGACACCGGATACGCGGATATGATCCACCACCTCGCGGAACAGTTCCAGCTTGCGCGATGGTTCGCCCGTTTGCGGATCGCGCACATGAATATGGGCGATTGCGGCGCCTGCCTCGGCGCTTTCGATTGCCGCATCGGCGATCTGGCGCGGCGTGATTGGCACCTTGTTCGAGCGATGCGTGGTTGCTCCGGCCCCGGTGACGGCAGCGGTGATGAATATTTCGCGGGCAGGTTTTAAAGGCATCTTCGTTTCCCTCAATTTTCGCCGAGCTTGACAGGTCGCGAAATGCCGGGATTATCATTTTACGAAATCTATTTGGCGAAGAGCGAAGAGTATGATCTTTGAACCGTCCGACGAAGAACTGAGCGTTACGCTGCTTGTCCTGCCGGATTGTTCGCTGATGTCGCTGGCCGCGACGCTGGACCCGATGCGCGGCGCCAACCGTGTGACGGGACGCTCGCTCTATCGCTGGCGCGTGGTGTCGCCGGACGGCAGCGACCCGGTCACATCCAGTGGCCTCAAGGTTTCGGCGGACGGAAAATTCGCGGCCGGGGCGCAGGACATTCTCATCATCGTCAGCGCCTTTCATGCCTTGGAACACGCAACGCCGAAGCTTCTCGCCATGCTGCGCCAGGCCGCCACGCAATCGAAGCTCATCGTTGGCGTGGAGGCCGGATCATGGGTGCTGGCAAAAGCCGGATTGCTCAACGGTCGCAAGGCAACCACCCACTGGGAAGACCTGGAGGCATTTTCGCAACGCTTTCCAGAAGTTGAAATGCAGTCGGATCGCTGGGTGCGGGACGGGGCACTTCTGACGACCGGGGGCGCGGCCCCGGCACTCGACATGATGCTGGCGCTCATTCGCGCCCGCCACGGCTATTCCATCGCGCTCGATGTGGCGAGCCTCTACGTCTATGACGAGGTGAAGCAGGCTTCGGATGCGCAGCCGCTGGTCTCCCTTGGCCGCCTGCTCAATCGCGAGCCGCGACTGGCCGACGCCATCAAGATCATGGAGACGCACATCGACCGGCCGATCCCTGTGTCGAGCGTGGCGCGCAGGCTTGGCCTCTCGACGCGCAGCCTTGAGTTGCTGTTTGCCAATGTGATCGGCCAGTCACCGGGCAACTACTACCTGTCGCTCCGGCTGAAAGCGGCCCGGCGACTGATCCTCGACACCCGTCTTTCCATGGCCGACACAGCGGAACAGACCGGCTTTTCGTCGATCAGTTCGCTGTCGCGCGCCTTCAAGCGGCATTTCGGTCAGTCGCCGAGCAAGCTGCGCCAGTAAAAGCTTTACAAGCCCAGACCGGACTTCACCGCAGCAAGCGCCGGCTTGCCGTCGGCAGTGGTCACGCCGTCGAGCCACGCGTCGAGCTGCGCCGGGTTCTCCTTGATCCATTTCGCAACGGCGTCCTTGGCTTCCAGGCCGTCATTGAGGATCATGTTCATCATCGTGCTTTCCATTTCCGTGTTGAACTTCAGGTTCGACAGGAAGCGCGAGACATTGGGGCAGTCGGCTGCATACCCCTTGCGGGTCAGGGTCTCGACGGTCGCCGCACCATCATCCGGCCCGAACAGGTTTTCGCCATTTTGCAGATAGGTCAGCTTGTAGCGAATGTTCATCGGATGCGGCGTCCAGGCGAAGAACACCACCGGCTCATCCTTGCGCACCGCGTTTTGAACCTGCGAAAGCATGGCCTGCTCGCTTGACTCTGCAAGCTGGAAATCCTTCAGGCCGAACTTGTCCTTCTCGATCATCGACTGGATGGTGGCATTGGCGCTGCTGCCTGCCTCGATGCCATAGATCTTGCCGCCAAGCTGGTCCTTGAATTTCGCTATATCGGCGTAGTTCCTGATGCCGAGATCCTTGCCCGTTGCGGCAAGACCGATCTTTGCGCCTTGAAGGTTCACACCGGCCTGCTCGACCTTCTTTCCCTCAATATAGGGCTTGCGCGCTTCCTCCTGAAGCGGCATCCAGTTGCCGAGGAAAATATCGATCTGACCGTTTTCCAGCGACTGGAAGGTGACAGGCACGGAAAGAATGGTGGTCTGCGGCTGATATCCGGCCTTTTCCAGCAGCAGAGAGGCAAGTGCCGTGGTTGCGGTAATGTCGGTCCAGCCGACATCGGAGAATTTGGGCGACTTGCAGGCCTCGCCTTCGGCGGCATGCGCCTGCACGCTGGCAAGGCTGGCGACGCTTGCTGCAAGCAAAAGAAGCAGGTGTTTCATTATCTTCTCCCCTTTGTTTTTATTGAGAACAACATGATAGGGGAAACAGGAAATACCTCTTCGCAATATACGCAATCATCTTTGCGTTTTGCGCAGCCTTTGGCCCTCAACTGGCCGGGTTGGTTTTAGAAAGCTGCGCAAAACCGGGGCAAGATTTACTTGCCCGCACCATATTGCGCATCACTGACATGCTCCATCCAGTCCACGACCTTGCCGTCGAGCTGCTCCTGAATGGCGATATGGGTCATGGCGTTGCTGGCCGATGCGCCGTGCCAGTGCTTCTCGCCCGGCTCGAACCAGACGACATCACCGGGCCGGATTTCCTCGATCGGCCCGCCCTCACGCTGCACGAGGCCAAGTCCGGCGGTCACGATCAGGGTTTGACCAAGCGGATGCGTGTGCCAGGCCGTGCGGGCGCCCGGCTCGAAGGTGACGGTCGCCGCCGCCGCGCGCCTGGCATTGTTGGGAGAAAACAGCGGATCGATACGGACATTGCCCGTAAACCAGTCGGCTGGGCCTTTGCCGGAAGGATCGGTTCCGTTTCGCTTGATATCCATGACGCGTTTCCTTTCGAAGATGAGAGACGCACCATAGCGCATCCCGAAAAGGGTGAAACGGTTTTCGGGATGCGCGTCAAGGCAAATGGATAGATCAAGTTCGCGGCGAGATCAGCGCCTTTTGGCGGGGTGCGCCTGCAAAATAACGTTATGCCGCTTTTCAAGCTCGATGTTGACCGCCTCGATTTCCTGCGCCTTGCGCGCAACATCCCAGCCCAGTTCCCGCGCCAGAATGTCAGCAATTGCAGCAAGATTGCCGGTCGTCAGCGCCCCGTCGATGGCAAGCGTGGTGCGCCGCAAAACAACGTCCGCCAGATGCACGACAAGCTCGTTGCGGGCGATCCATGCGATTTCCGTCGCGCTGATCGTTTCGGTTTCCGGCAACATCGTCACCGATGCGCCCGCTTCCTCGCGGAGGATCGGCAAGGCCGTTGTGCCATAGCGCTTCAACAGGGTCTCGACCCGCGCCGCAGGCAGCCGTGTTTCAGTGGCATATTTCGTCACCCAGGCCTTGCGGGCGCGATCATCGGACGGATAGTCCCTGCCGCCGCCGATAGCGAGGTTGCGCGTGGACACCTGCCGCGCCTTGCCAAACCGGGTCAGCACCTTGTCGGCCACTTCCTCTGCAAAGCCCCGGAATGTTGTCCACTTGCCGCCGACCAGCGCGATGATCGGGAACGGGCGGTCGCTGTCCGGCTCGATCACCGGAGCGGAATGATCGCGGCTGATCAGCCCCGGTTCGGACGCGTTGGACGCTGGAAGCGGGCGAATGCCGCTATAGGTATAGACGATCTGGCTGCGGTCGAATTTGAGCTTGGGCAGCAGCGAACGCAGGCTGTCGATGAAATAGTCGGTTTCAGGATCGTCGCAGCGCACATTGTCCGGATCATCAGACGGAATGTCGGTGGAACCCACCAGCGCCAGGCCATGATAGTCGTAGACAAGGCAGATGCGCCCGTCATCCGCCTCGAAATAGATCATCCGCCCGTTGAGGCTCTTCACCAGTTCGGGGTGGTCGATAAGAATATGCGACCCCTTGGTGCCGCCGATCATCTTGGTCGGCTTGCCAAGCGCGGCATTGACCCGGTCGATCCATGGCCCGGCGGCATTGATGACCAGCTTCGGCCTGACGGCGAATTTCGTACCGTCCGGCCCCTCGAAGCCGACCACGCCGTTTTCGGCGGAGATGAGCGTGGTGAAATTGGCGGCGGCGCTTTTCGGATTGGCGCGCAACCCGTCGCTCACCAGCTCATAGACCAGACGTTCCGGCTGGCTGACCTTCGCGTCGTGATAGATGCCGCCTGCTACGATCGCAGGCGTGATATAGGGCATTTCCTTCGTCGCCGTTTCCTTGAGCAGAAAACGGTGGCGCGGCATGACGCGTTCGCGCGCGCCAAAATAGTCGTAGAGCGCCAGACCGATCTTGATCAGCACGGCGCCACGGCTGCGCGGCGCGGTCGTCGAGCCGAACATGGTGCGCAGCGCCGCCGTGATGCCCTTGGTCCACGAAAAAACCGGAATGAAGGTCGGCAGCGGCTCGACATTGTGCGGCGCGTTCTTCAACAGCAGATTGCGCTCCAGCGTGGATTGGGCCACAAGGCCGAACTCGCCGGTTTCCAGATATTTCAGTCCGCCATGGATAAGCCGCGACGGGGCGGCGCTCGTGCCCGAACCGAAATCCGCTTTGTCCACGATCAGGCAGTTCACACCCTGCTCGCAAAGATCGCGATAAAGCCCCGCGCCATTGACGCCCGCACCGAGAATGAGCACATCCACGCCTTCGGCCTCAAGCTGTCCGATGCGGTTCTTCATCTGGGCCAGACTTACGAAATCATTCATGTCACTGTCTCTCTGGGCGAAGAACGCCCTTCATTTCAATCCGTGAGGGCTTCGATCTTCGGCCAGATCGGTCCGAGCGCCGATGCGATTTCCTTGAACAGCTGATAGCGCTTTTCATAAAGCGCGCTCCGCTCCGCGTCCGGCTGATAGGTGCGGCCTATGGCATCGAGATCGCGCGGGTCGCTGTAGACGTCGGCAAAAACACCCGCACCCTTGCCAGCACAAAGGGCGGCGCCCCATGCTGCGGCTTCGTCCGTATCCGTCACGGTCACGGGCATGCCCAGCACATTGGCGAACATCTGCGCGAAAGCCGGGCTGCGCGACACGCCGCCGGTAAGCCGTGCGGCGGAGATTGCAAACCCGTCCTTCAGGTGGTCGACATGGATGCGGTGGTTGAAGGCAATGCCTTCCCAGACAGCACGCAGCATGTCGCCGCGATCCTGCCAGCCGCGCAGACCGAAGAATGCGCCGCTCGCCATCGCCCCATAGGGCGAGCCGAACAGATAAGGATGGAACATCGCCGTCGAAGGTTTGGCCAATGCCGCATCGATTTCCGGGCGCAGCATGTCGTGAATAGAGCGTCCCGTTTCCTCTGCCTCGCGCCGTTCTGCCGGGCAGAGCTTGTCGAGGAACCAGTCGTAATTGGCGGTCGATGCAGGCGAGATCGACATGTTGTTCCATTCGCCCGGCGCAATACCGTTGCGGCAGAACCAGCTTTTGTCGACGCGCGGTTCGGACGACAGCGTTTCGTTGATCGAATAAGTCCCCGCAACCACGGCAACGGTTCCGATGCCAAGCCCGCCGACGCCGAGTGCGGAGGCCGTCACGTCATGCAGCCCGCCGACAACCGGCGTACCGGCGACAAGGCCGGTGCGCTTCGCGCATTCAGCCGAGACCTTGCCGACAATCTCATCGGAACGCGACATGGGCGGCAGCGCATCCCAAAGCGCCTCAAGCCCGAACAGAGCGAGCGCTTCCTTCGAATATTCCTGCGTGTTCACATCGGTGAACGAGGTGGAGGCTTCGGTGCGATCCGTGCCCACGTCACCCGTGAGACAAAAGCGCAGCCAGTCCTTGCAGGCGATCACATGGGCGATGCGGTGATAGCGTTCCGGTTCGTTTTCCTTCACCCATGCCAGAATGGCCGATGGTGCCGACGCATGGGGCAACTGGCCGGTGATAGTGATGGCGCGGTCGGCGACGGGGCTGTTGACCCAGCGCTCCGCCACATCGACGGCGCGGCTATCGAGCGAGAGGATGCCCGCGCCGAGCGGCTGGCGGTCCTTGTCCAGCATATAGATGCCGTCGCCATGCGCGGTGGTGGCGATGGCCAGAATGTCGGAAGCGGGCCGCCCGCTTTTGGCGATGGCTTCCGCAATCGCGTCGGCGGTCGCATTCCAGAATTCGGCCATGTCGCGTTCGACATGGCGCGGGCGCGGGAACGATTGCGTCACACGGCGGCGCGCAACGGCAAGGGTGGTTCCGTCAACGTCGAACAATACGGCTTTGGTGACGGTGAGGCCGCTATCGATTCCGAGCAGAGAAGGCATGTATCGTATTCCTGATAAATAAGCGCGGGCTATTCTTGCTTTCCGCCTGTTCCGGCGCGGGCAACCACCACGTTGATGCCTTGCGCCTCCATGCGCTCGATATGCGCAAAGGGCGTGTTCTCATCGACGATGACGACATCAAAATCGGTCAGCGCCCCGAAATTGTGCAGAGCGCGGCGCTCGAACTTCGTATGGTCGGCCAGCAGGATGCGCTTGGCGGCGCAATCCAGCATGGCGCGCTTGGTCTCCACCATTTCCGGTGACTGATGAAACAGAAGATCATCGGTGATCGCGGCAATCGATATGAAGGCCACATCGGCGCGAAGACGGCGGATTTCATGGATGGTCATGCCGCCGACAAAGGCATTGCACCAGTTATAGAGCTGACCGCCGAGACCGAGCAGCGTCACATCCTTGATGTCGCGCACCTCGTTCATCAGGATCAGTGAATTGGTGATGACGGTCAGCGGACCCTTGTCCTGCAAATGCGGCACCATCTGGAGGACGGTGGTTGAATCGTCGAAGAAAATCGCCTGGCCGGGTTCGACGAACTGCATCGCCGCTTCGGCAATCAGCTTCTTTTCTTCCGACTGGCGGGTCACGCGATAAAGATCGCTTGCTTCGATCAGGCTGGTCGGCGCTGCCGACACGATGCCGCGCGATTTGCGAAACAGGCCGCGGCTTACCAGTTCATCGACGTCGCGATGCGCCGTCATCAGGCTGATGCCGAACCGTTCGGTCAGGTCCTCGATACGCATCGAGCCTTCGGCCATTACAGTTTCAGCAATCTGCTGGCGCCGGACGAGCTGACGCGCATGCCGACTGTCGTTCGGCACCTGATCCGTCATCAGCTTGTCAATGCTTGCTTTGTTGCTCACTGCCATGCCTGCCACTTGTCCCCTTGCTTGCGCGTTCCGAAAGCTTCGGAATCGCCTGATAGGCTTCATATTGCGCGGTCTTCAGCCCCAAAATCCAGCGAGTGATTGCATGGGACTTGTCTGCGGAGAGGGACTTCTGGAAATGCGCACCCCGAAAGCGCTTTGGCTGTCGGGATGCGCCTTGTTCAAACCTTACTGTTCGAGAACGAACGCCGAGGTGTACTTGTCGACATTGTCCTTGGTGATCAGGATGCAGTCGAAGAGCTGCTTTTCGTGATCCACGCCGGTCTTGCCGGTCTTGATGAAGTTGTCGGCCTGCTTGACGGCAGCTTCCGAGAACACGGCAACCGGCTGCAGAACAGTGTACTGCAACTCACCGGCCTTGATGGCTGCAACCGCATCCGGCGAACCGTCGAAACCGCCAACCTTGACCTGATCCAGCTTGCCCGCCTTCTTCAGAGCGGCAATCGCTCCGAGAGCCATTTCGTCGTTACCGGAGATAACGCCGATAATGTCCGGATTGGCCTGAAGCAGGGCCTGCATCTTGTCGTGACCCTGGGTACGGTCCCAGTTGGCGACGTCCTTGCCAGCCTTTACCAGATCGGGATACTGCGACAGAACGGTTTCATAGCCGTTCGAGCGCGTTGCGGCATTGTTGTCGGAAGGCGCGCCGAACAGTTCGACATATTTGCCCTTTTCGCCAACGCTTTCGACCCACTGGGTGGCACCGATGGCTGCGCCCTGCGCGTTGTTGGAAACGAGCTGCGCCTTGGCCAGACCTTCCTGGTTGATTTCCGCATTGACGAGGAAAACCGGGATATTGGCGGCGATTGCGCGCTTGACCGCACCAACCGAGCCGTCCGCATTGGCCGGGTCGAGAATGATGGCAACCGACTTGTTGGTGATGGCGGTGTCGATCAGGTTGCTTTCGGTGTTGGTGTCGCCCTTGTGGCCACCGACAACAGCCTTATAGCCGAGACCTTCGGCGGTCTTCTTGGCGATTTCACCTTCGGTGAACCAGTACGGGTTGGACGGATCGTTGACGATGATCGTCATCAGTCCTTCGGCCCAGGCCGTGCTGGCGATGAGAGGCAACGCTGCCGCCGCGGCGAACAGAACGCGCATTCCCTTCTTGAACATGGTCTCACTCCCTTAAAATTTTCGTTTGCGTTATGCCGGTTCCCCGGCGGTACTTATTTCCATCAGGCCGTTGTCGAGATCATGCGCCTTTCTGGAAACCTTTCGATACGCCCGGAATTTCTGCGGCCCCGCCCGGAACGGTGGGCAGAGCCGCTACCGATCATCGCCGGGAATATTGAATGCTGTTGAGCAGAACCGCGAGCACGATAACCGCGCCGGTAAAGACGGTCTGCCAGTAGGAGGACACGCCGATGATCACGAGGCCGTCGGAAAGGAAACCGATCACGAAAGCGCCGAGAAGTGTGCCCTGGATAGTACCGCGCCCCCCAGTGAGCGCAGCGCCGCCGATAACCACGGCAGCGATTGCCGTCAGTTCGTAGGTGGTGCCTGCCGTCGGGCCAGCGGAGGTGAGCTGCGACGCAAGGATCAGACCCGCGATAGCAGCGCAGATGCCGGAAATGACATAGACCGACACCTTCACGCGCTTGACCGGAACGCCGGACAGTTCAGCCGCGCGTTCATTGCCGCCCGATGCATAGAGCCAGCGGCCGAATGCAGTGCGGTTGAGAACGATGGCGCAGATGATGGCGAGAACGACCAGAACCAGAACACCGATCTGCACGCCGAACAGCTTGTTGAAGCCGAGCCAGTCGAAGCCGGTATTGCCAAGCTCCGGGCGTCCGCCGAGATTATTGTAGGTCAGGCCATTGGTCATCAGAAGCGCTACGCCGCGGGCGCAATAGAGAACGCCAAGTGTCGCAACGAAGGCCGGAACGCGCAGATAGGCGATCAGCACGCCATTGACCGCGCCGACGAATGCGCCAAGCGCACAGGTGATGATAACCACCGCCCAGACCGGGAAATAGAGGATGACGCCGAATTGCTGCAAGGTAACGCCCTGCATCAGGAAACCGGCGACGACACCGGCCAGCCCCAGCGTGGAACCGACCGAAAGGTCGATGCCGCCATTGAGAATGACAAGCAGCATGCCAATGGCAAGCAGGCCGAATATCGCCACGTGCGACGACATGGTGAGGAAGTTGTCGACCGTGAAATAATTCGGCGAAAGGAACGAGAAAACTGCAATGATCGCAATCAGCGAAAAAAACGCGCGGCCTTCGAGCAGAAGATGCACGAGGCTGGGCTTCCGCTTCGCGCCGTTCGGAGCCGCTGTTTCCTTGTTGGTGCTTGTGACTGACATTCTATCAGTGCTCCATAACTATTCTAGAGCGTTTCCAGTAAAAGGGGGGCGCTGGAACCGCTCTATCTATTTGTTTTTACGCTTTATCCAACGCAAAACCGCTTCGCGTTTTTGCTGGAAATGCTTTAGTGACCGACCATGGCTTCGCCCGAGGCGGCCATGATCTTCTCCTTGGACACGTCCGATCCGAATTCGGCGGAGATGCGCCCACGGTGCATGACGATGATACGGTGCGCGATGCTGAGGCATTCGCCGACTTCCGAAGTCGTATAGACCACGGCCAGACCCTGCTTCGCCTTTTCGGCCAGAAGCTTGAACACTTCCGCCTTCGCGCCGATGTCGATGCCGCGGCTCGGCTCATCAAGCAGGATGACTTCCGGCTCGGTCGCCAGCATCTTGCCGATCACGACCTTCTGCTGGTTGCCGCCGGAAAGCGAGCCGATTGCCGCTTCGCCGCCATCGGTCTTGATGTGCACATTCCTGATCGACTGATCGACGATCTGCTTCTCGCGCTTGCGCGATGTGAAAAGACCCTTGGTCATTTCCGCAATGCTGGCGAGCGACAGGTTCTTGCCGACCGTCATCGTCTGCACGAGACCGTCGCGCTGGCGATCTTCCGGCACCAGCACAAGACCCTTCTCGATACGCTGCGCGATGGTGAGGCCGGAAACGTCCTGCCCTTTCAGGAGAACGCGCCCGCTGCTCGCCTTGAGACGACCGGCAACGGTTTCCAGAAGCTCCGTGCGACCGGCACCCATGAGACCGTAAATGCAGACGATTTCACCGGCGCGAACATTGAGCGACATGCGGTCGACAAGCGAAAAGCCTGCGCCGCCCGGATCGGGAACGGTCAGGTTTTCGACGGAGAGCGCCACATCGCCCCATTCATAGCCTTCGGGCGGCGAACCAAGATCGAAATTCTCGCCGACCATGTTGCGCACGATCCATTCCAGATCGATTTCCTCACGCGGCGCATAGGCCGTCATGGTTCCGTCGCGCAGCACAACCGCATGATTGGTGATCTGCAGCGCTTCTTCCAGATGGTGCGAAATATAGACAATGGCGACGCCGCGCGCCGTCAGGTCACGGATCACCTTGAACAGAACCTCGACTTCCGAGGCGCTGAGCGCCGAAGTCGGCTCGTCCATGATGAGAATGCGCGAATTGACCGAAAGCGCGCGGGCGATTTCCACCACCTGCTGCTGGCCGAGGCGCAGTTCCTCGACCGGCGTCAGCGGATCGATATCTTCTTCCAGTTCCTTCAGAAGTTCACGCGTCAGCCGCTCTTCTTCCGCGAAATCGACGCCGGTGGCGGTGCGGATTTCGCGTCCCATGAAGATGTTATCGCGCACATTCATGTTGGGCGCGAGGCTCAGTTCCTGATGGATGATCGAAATGCCGTGGTCGCGCGCGTCGGTGGACGAATTGAACGTCACCGGCTCGCCGTCGAGGATGATCGTGCCGGAAGTCGGCTGGATGACACCGGACAGCACTTTCATCAGCGTCGATTTACCGGCGCCATTTTCGCCGAAAAGCGTCGTGACCTGGCCACGGCGGATTTCGAAATTCACGCCTTTCAGCGCATGAATGCGACCGTAGGACTTGGCGACGTTATGTGCGGCAAGAACGACATCGCCATTTTTGCCTTCAATTTTGGGAGCGGCGCTCATTTCACTTCGAGCCCCACCGGCGTGACGAGCCAGTTCTTCGGATTGACGACCTTGAACACGCCGACAACGGAAACGGTCTTGCCCGTGAGGTTCTCGACATCGACGCCCGAAAGCACCTGCTTCTTCATCTCGTTGTTCAGGGCCGAACCGGCATTCTGATACTCGATCTGGTTCTTGAACTGTCCGAACTGGATCTCGCCGGTGGCGTCGCGCAGGTCCGTGCCGTTGACGGCCGGGCCGGTCTGGACGCGGATCACCACGCCTTCCGGCAGGCCGTCGACCTTCACGACATTGTAGTTGGACTTGCGCTCTTCGACCGTGCCGGAGAACTTGACCGGAATGACCGGATTGACGTCGCCCACGCCATATTTCTTTCCGGCAGCGGCCTTATCGGCAGCGAGAGCCGTTCCCACTTCGACGGCATCGACGGCGCGCTGCTCGACGCTGGCTTTCACCTTGGGGAATTCGGAAGCGCCATAGGCATCGGGGGAGAAAGCCTGCTGGCGCACATCGGATTCAGACCCGATCTTCACGACCTTCGTGTCGAAAGCAATCGCACCGACAACCACCACCGCAGCGATCACACTCCAGACGATGGCGCGGCTCAGCTTGGCGGGTTTTTGTGAAACTTGACTGGTTTGTGCACTCATTATCAAACGCCTTCAGCAATTCTGCCGGATTGTCGTTATTGAAACAGAAGATGCGGCTGAAATCAGACCGCCCGGAGATCATCCCCGATCATCGCTTCCGCGCTCGTCGGGTAGACGAAAGCCTCCGCCGGAGCGGTGCAAGATGCGACAGACGAGAGCATGATATCCTCCGCGTGAATTCCAGGGCCGCTCCTCCGTGCATCCTGGAAACAGATGCGCCGCGATCAGAACTTATGATAGCGGCGTGTTATTAACTCCAATAATGATGTTATAAAGCTCGAAAGCTGTCAATCCGATGTTTTCCAAACGCCGGTGAATTAGCATAATTTCACGCTGAATCGCGATCACGATCCAGCGAAATCCACTACATAATCCGTTACATGACGCGGCATTCCCTGCCCGGCCACTCACGACAAATCTGAGTGAAGCCAAAACCCTCGCTTCAATTATTATGATTTATATTCAATACATTAACTCGTCGTCACCGCGCAAAAGAAGCGGAAGGACGGCGGAAAATCCGGAAGAAAATCGCAAGCGGCAGCCTAGCGATTTTCTCCGCATTCACTGTTTGGTGAAAAAAAATGCGCACTCTCGAAAATTTTACAGACAAGGTGGTAGCGTTATGTTATCTCCAGCTTACGCCATTGCCCGATTTCATTATAAACGGGGCCGCGAGCGATGTATTTTCAGTCGCGGGAGGAATCCAAATGTCAATGAAGGCACATATCCGCCATGCGTAAGACAGGTGACATCATCATCGGGATCGACGCGGGCACGTCCGTACTCAAGGCGGTCGCTTTCGACCTCAGCGGGCGGCAGATCGATTCTGCGGCGGTCCGCAACAGATATGATACCGGCGATCATGGCGCGGTTACCCAGTCGCTTTCCCAGACCTGGCAGGACTGCGCGCGCGCATTGCGCGACCTTGGCGCCAAGCTGCCGGACCTTGCCGAACGCACCGCGGCGATTGCCGTCACCGGACAGGGCGACGGCACCTGGCTGGTCGGTCGCGACAACCAGCCGGTTGGCGACGCCTGGCTGTGGCTCGATGCCCGCGCCGCATCCACAGTGAAACGGCTTGCCGCAGGCCCGATGAACCGCGCGCGCTTTGAAGCGACGGGCACGGGACTGAACACTTGCCAGCAGGGCTCGCAGATGGCGCATATGGACGCTACCGCGCCAGAGCTTCTGAACAATGCGGAAGCAGCCCTTCACTGCAAGGACTGGCTCTATCTCAACCTGACCGGCGTTCGCGCCACCGATCCGTCGGAAGCAAGCTTTACCTTCGGCAATTTCCGCGATCGTCGGTATGACGATGTGGTCATCGAAGCGCTGGGCTTGCAGAAGCGCCGCAATCTGCTGCCCGAGATTATCGACGGCACAGAGGTCCAGCATCCGCTTTCCCCCGAAGCGGCTGCTGCGACCGGTTTGCGCGCCGGAACGCCGGTGAGCCTTGCCTATGTGGACATGGCGATGACGGCTCTTGGAGCTGGCGTGCGCGGCGGCACGGCTGGCGCCGGATGCTCGACCATCGGTTCGACCGGCGTGCATATGCGCGCCAAGCCGGTCGCCGATATTCATCTGAACAAGGAAGGCACCGGCTACGTCATCGCGCTGCCCATTCCCGGCATCGTCACGCAGGTGCAGACCAATATGGGCGCGACCATCAATATCGACTGGATATTGCAGGTTGCAGCCGACCTTATGTCGACGCCGGAAAAGCCGGTTTCGCTTGGCGATCTCATTCCCCGCCTCGACGACTGGTTCAACGCCAGCCGTCCGGGCGCAATCCTCTACCATCCATATATTTCGGAAGCAGGCGAGCGCGGCCCCTTCGTGAATGCCGATGCGCGGGCCGGTTTCATCGGCCTTTCCAGCCGCGACCGTTTCCCGGAACTGGTGCGTTCGGTCGTTGAAGGCCTCGGCATGGCGACCCGCGATTGCTACGCCGCCATGGGCGAAATGCCTTCCGAACTGCGCATCACCGGCGGCGCGGCGCGCTCGAAGGCGCTGCGCAGCACGCTTTCGGCGGCGGTCAATGCGCCGGTGCGCGTTTCTTCCCGCGAGGAAGCGGGCGCGGCAGGAGCCGCCATGATGGCCGCTGTGGCCATCGGCGCCTATCCGAGCATGGACGACTGCATTGCCGAATGGGTGGAGCCTCTGCTCGGCGCGAGCGAAGCGCCGGATGCGGCGCGGGCGCATCAGTATGAAGAACTTTTCGTTGCCTATCGGGAAGCGCGACTGGCTCTGACGCCAGTCTGGGACAAGCTCGCTTCCGGCAAATAAGGAAACATTGAAATGGCTGAACCGGAAACCTGCGACCTGTTTGTAATCGGCGGCGGCATCAACGGCGCGGGCGTGGCCCGCGACGCTGCCGGGCGCGGCCTCAAGGTCGTGCTGGCCGAAAAGGACGATCTGGCGCAAGGCACATCGTCGCGATCCGGCAAGCTGGTGCATGGCGGTCTGCGCTACCTCGAATATTACGAGTTTCGCCTTGTGCGCGAGGCGCTGATCGAGCGCGAAGTGCTGCTCAATGCCGCTCCGCACATCATCTGGCCGATGCGCTTTGTGCTGCCGCACAGCCCGCAGGACCGCCCGGCCTGGCTGGTGCGGCTCGGCCTGTTCCTCTACGACCATCTCGGCGGCCGCAAGAAACTGCCCGGCACGCGCACGCTCGACCTGCGCCGCGACCCGGAAGGCACGCCGATCCTCGACCAGTACACCAAGGGTTTTGAATATTCCGACTGCTGGGTGGACGATGCCCGTCTTGTAGCGCTCAATGCGGTGGGCGCCGCCGAAAAGGGCGCGACCATCCTCACCCGCACGCCTGTCGTCTCCGCCCGTCGCGAAAAAGGCGGCTGGATCGTGGAAACGAAGAACCGCGATACCGGCGAGACCCGCACGTTCCGCGCCCGCTGCATCGTCAATTGCGCCGGCCCCTGGGTCACGGACGTCATCCACAATGTCGCCGGTTCCAACTCGTCGCGCAATGTGCGCCTCGTCAAGGGCAGCCACATCATCGTTCCGAAATTCTGGTCGGGCGCGAATGCCTATCTGGTCCAGAACCATGACAAGCGCGTGATCTTCATCAACCCTTATGAGGGCGACAAGGCGCTGATCGGCACCACCGATATTGCCTATGAAGGGCGCGCGGAAGATGTTGCGGCGGATGAGAAGGAAATCGAATATCTGCTGACCGCCGTGAACCGCTATTTCAAGGAAAAGTTGCGCCGCGAGGACGTGCTGCATTCCTTCTCCGGCGTGCGTCCGCTGTTCGATGACGGCAAGGGCAATCCTTCCGCCGTTACCCGCGATTATGTCTTCGACCTCGACGAAACCAACGATGTGCCGCTGCTGAACGTCTTTGGCGGCAAGATCACCACGTTCCGTGAGTTGGCGGAGCGCGGCATGCATCGCCTCAAGCACATCTTCCCGAAGATGGGCGGCGACTGGACGCATGGCGCACCGCTTCCGGGCGGCGAAATCGCCAATGCCGATTATGAAACCTTCGCCAATACCTTACGCGATACCTATCCGTGGATGCCGCGCACGCTTGTCCATCATTATGGCCGTCTCTATGGCGCGCGCACAAAGGACGTTGTTGCAGGCGCGCAGAACCTCGAAGGGCTTGGCCGTCATTTCGGCGGCAACTTCCATGAGGCCGAAGTGCGCTATCTGGTGGCCAAGGAATGGGCGAAGACGGCGGAAGACATTCTCTATCGCCGCACCAAGCATTACCTGCACCTGACCGAAGCCGAACGCGCCGCTTTCGTGGAATGGTTCGACAACGCCAATCTAGTTGCTTGAGGACGACATGGCCCTTACGCTTTCGCTCAACACCAATCCGCTGGTCAACCGCTTTGCCGAGCCGGACGACCTGATCGAAACGGTTGCCCGCGACCTGCGCCTGCGCGACCTCCAGCTGACCCATGAATTCATCAATCCGAGCTGGCAGGCTTCGACCATCCGCCGCCTCACCCGCGACATGGACAAGGCCTTGCAGCGCACCGGCGTTCGCGTCACCTCCGGCATGACCGGACCCTATGGCCGCCTTAACCATTTCGGCCATCCGGATGCGGACGTGCGCCGCTATTATGTCGACTGGTTCAAGACCTTTGCCGACATTATCGGTGATCTCGGCGGCAAGTCGGTCGGCACGCAGTTCGCGATCTTCACCTATAAGGATTTCGATGACCCGGCGCGCCGCGAAGAGCTGATCAAGATCGCCATCGACTGCTGGGCGGAGGTCGCCGACCATGCGAGCCGTGCAGGTCTCGACTATGTGTTCTGGGAGCCGATGAGCATCGGGCGCGAGTTCGGCGAGACGATTGCCGAATGCATGAGGCTTCAGGACCGTCTCACCGCCGCCGACATGGCGATCCCCATGTGGATGATGGCGGATATCGACCATGGCGACGTGACCTCGTCCAACCCGGACGACTACGACCCTTATGCCTGGGCGCGGGCCGTGCCGAAAGTCTCGCCGATCATCCATATCAAGCAGAGCCTGATGGATAAGGGCGGGCATCGCCCGTTCACCGCCGCGTTCAACGCCAAGGGCCGCATCCAGCCGGAACCGCTCCTGAAAGCCTTTGCCGAAGGCGGCGCGGTGGATAATGAAATCTGCCTTGAGCTTTCCTTCAAGGAACGCGAGCCGAACGACCGCGAAGTCATTCCGCAGATTGCGGAAAGTGTGGCTTTCTGGGCTCCCCACATTGACACCGGCGCTAAGGACTTGAAGATATAGACAATTTAAGGAACCGGACCGCTTTCAATGGCAGATGCTGACGATTCACTGGCGCTGCGCGCCGCCTGGCTTCACTTCGTGGGCGGCATGACCCAGTCAGCCGTTGCCAAGCGGCTCGGCCTGCCATCGGTGAAGGCGCATCGCCTGATTGCCAAGGCCGTTGCCGACGGCGCGGTGAAGGTGAGCATCGATGGCGACATTACCGAATGCATCGACCTCGAAAATCGCCTCGCCGACATGTATGGCCTCGACTATTGCGAGGTCGCACCGGACATTGGCGAGGAAGGCCTGCCCTTGATGGTCCTCGGCCATGCGGGCGCGGATTTTCTGCGCCGCGAGATCGAGCATGGCGATCATGAAGTCATCGGTATTGGCCATGGCCGCACGCTGTCCGCAGCCGTCAGTTATATGCCGCGCGTCGCGGCCAGCAATGTGCGTTTCGTTTCGCTGCTCGGTGGCCTGACGCGCAATTTCGCCGCCAATCCGCATGATGTGATGCACCGCATCGCGGAAAAAACCGGCATGCCCGCTTATGTGATGCCGGTCCCCTTTTTCGCCAACACGGCGGAAGACCGTGAAGTGCTGCTCGCCCAGCGCGGCGTCACCACGGTTTTCGACATGGGGTGCCGCGCCGAACTGAAGATCGTCGGCATCGGCACCGTGGATGCGCAGGCGCAGCTCGTCACATCCGGCATGATAGAATTGAGCGAAGTCGAGGAGATCGCCCACCTTGGCGGCGTCGGCGAAATGCTCGGGCATTTCTTCGATGCAAACGGCCAGCGCCTCGAAACCGCGCTTACCGCCCGCACCATCGCCGCCTCAGTGGAAAACGCCGATATGAGCCGAATCATCGGGCTTGCCGGCGGAATTTCCAAAGCCGAAGCCATTCGCGCCGTGCTGAAAAGCGGGCGTCTCTACGGCCTCATCACCGATGAGCGCACAGCCAGGACCCTTGTTCAACAACCGAATGGAAAATAACAAAATCACATTTTTATCATGGATTTTTTTGTGATTTTGTGATCTAACTTCATGCGATACATGTTCCGCCAACAGATCGGAAACAGCGTGAAGCGCGACGACAGAAGACAGGCGATCATAAACCTTCTCATCGAAAATCAGGCCGTCGATCTCGACGACCTGGCGGATCGGTTTGCCGTTTCCAAGATGACGATCCACCGCGATCTGGATTCGCTGGAACATTCAGGCGTGCTGCGCAAGGTGCGCGGCGGCGCCACCATCGATACCGGCACCCAGTTCGAGAGCGATTTTCGCTTCCGCGAGCGGCAGGATGGCGAAGCCAAGCAGAAGATGGCCCGCGCAGCGCTGGAACTGGTGGAGCCGGGCATGACCGTGATGGTCAATGACGGCTCCATGGCGGCGGTTCTTGGCGGCATGCTGCTGGAAAAGCGCCCGCTGACGGTCATCACCAACAATGCCGTCATCGTCGACGAGCTGAAGGGCGAGAACGGGATCAATCTGATTGCGCTCGGCGGAACCTATTCAGCCAAGTTCAACGCCTTTTTCGGCATCCTGACGGAAGAGGCGCTGTCGCATTTGAGTGCAGACATCGCCTTTATTTCGTCGCCCGCCGTCAACGGGCAGCTTGTCTATCACATGGACGAAAACGTGGTGCGCACCAAGCGCGCCATGACGGCATCCGCCGCCCGCACCTGCCTTCTGGTCAATCACCAGCGGTTCGGGCGCCCTGCCCTCCACGTCATGGCCAACCTGTCGGATTTCGACGCGATCATCACCGACGCCTCTCCCAGCGCGACCGTTCTGGCCGATCTTGAGCAGGCCGGGATCAGACTGACAATAGCAGCAGACTAGGAAACAGTTACGCATGACCAAATTCTGGGTTGGAACGAGTTGGAAAATGAACAAGACGCTGGCCGAGGCCCGCGTCTTCGCGGAAGCGCTGAAAGCTGCCGATGGCGGTCGTTCCGCCGATATCCAGCGCTTTGTCATTCCACCGTTCACCGCCGTTCGCGAAGTGAAGGAAATCCTGTCCGGCACCTCGGTCAAGGTCGGCGCGCAGAACATGCACTGGGCCGATCAGGGCGCATGGACCGGCGAAATTTCGCCGCTGATGCTGAAAGACTGCAATCTCGACATTGTTGAGCTTGGTCACTCGGAGCGCCGCGAGCATTTCGGCGAAACCAACGAAACGGTTGGCCTCAAGGTCGAAGCCGCTGTGCGCCACGGCCTGATCCCGCTCATCTGCATCGGCGAAACGCTGGAAGACCGCGAAAGCGGACGCGCGGCGCAAGTGCTGGAAGAAGAAGTGCGCGGCGCCCTTTCCAAGCTTTCCGACGACCAGAAGCAGGCTGAAATCCTGTTCGCCTATGAGCCGGTCTGGGCCATTGGCGAGAACGGCATCCCGGCTTCCGCCGATTACGCCGATGCGCGTCAGGCGGAAATCATCGCGGTTGCCGAAAGCGTGCTCGGACGCCGCGTGCCCTGCCTTTATGGCGGCTCGGTCAATTCCGGCAATTGCGAGGAACTCATTGCCTGCCCGCATATCGACGGCCTGTTCATCGGCCGTTCGGCGTGGAACGTGGAAGGCTATCTCGACATTCTGGACAAGTGCGCCAGAAAAATCGCATCCAATTAAGGAGTAACATCATGAAAGTAGCAGTAGCAGGCGACAGCGCCGGCGAAGGTCTGGCCAAGGTTCTCGCCGACTATCTCAAGGACCGTTTCGAGGTTTCGGAAATCTCGCGCACGGACGCTGGCGCGGATGCATTCTACGCCAATCTTTCCGACCGCGTGGCGTCCGCCGTTCTCGACGGCACCTATGACCGCGCCATCCTCGTTTGCGGCACCGGCATCGGCGTGTGCATTGCCGCCAACAAGGTTCCGGGCATCCGCGCAGCACTCACGCACGACACCTATTCGGCAGAGCGCGCAGCGCTTTCCAACAATGCCCAGATCATCACCATGGGCGCCCGCGTCATCGGTTCGGAAGTGGCCAAGACCATTGCCGACGCCTTCCTCGCGCAGACCTTTGACGAAAACGGCCGTTCGGCTGGCAATGTCAACGCGATTAACGAAGTTGACGCGAAGTACAACAAGGCCTGATTGCCCGGATTTGTTACACCGGCCCGGAAATGATTTTCGGGCCGGTGTGAACTGAACGCCTCAATTTTCAGGAATTATGGCGGCATAATCCCTTGCGCCGTGCAGGACATGGACGACAACCAACTGGTCGGCATCCACACGGTAAAAGATCAGATAATTGCCATGGATCTTGCGGCGAATGCCCTGCTTTTCATAGCGGGGCACTATGGGAAAAGCCTTTGGAGAGGCAGCAAGCGCCAGGCATTCCCGTTCCATTTCATCAATAAAGGATAAAGCTCTGAGCGGATTGTCCCTCGCGATATAGTCGCCTATCCGCAGGAGGTCATCCGTCGCTTCGTCCGTGAAATGGACCTTCATTCGGTCGTGTCCGGCAGCATTGCCTGATAGCGTTTACGCAAGGCCCCGAAAACTTCCTCCGAGCCGGATGTGCGGTTCGCATCAGCGTCGGCAATCCCGCGCATGATCGAGGCGTCGAGCGCAGCAAGCCGGGTTTCCCGCTCCTGAACCAGACGCACGCCTTCTCGCAAAACCTCGCTTTTCGAGCCGTATCGACCCGTATCGACAAGGTCCTGGACGTAGCTTTCAAGCTGCTTGCCAAGGTCTGCGCTAATCATGGTTGGCCTCCATTGGTTGCGTGATCGCAGGATAAGGCCATTATCAACTATTATCAACGCCCTTCAAAAGCAAAAAAGCGGAAGGTTTCCCCTCCGCTTTTCTATTGTCGTAACGGCAAGATTTAGCTGAACTTCGGGTCCAGCGAGCCATCGCGATAGCGCTTTGCCATGTCGGATAGCGGGATCGGGCGGATGGAAGCCGCATGACCGGCGGTGCCGAACTGCTCGAAACGCTCCTTGCAGAGCTTGGTCATCGCAGCCATTGCAGGCTTGAGGTACTTGCGCGGATCGAACTCGCTCGGGTCTTCCTGCAGGACGCGGCGGATCTGGCCGGTCAGCGCCATGCGGTTGTCCGTGTCGATATTGATCTTGCGCACGCCGTGCTTGATGCCGCGCTGGATTTCCTCGACCGGAACGCCCCAGGTCGGCTTCATCTGGCCGCCATATTTGTTGATGATTTCCTGCAATTCTTCCGGCACGGAAGACGAGCCGTGCATGACAAGATGCGTGTTCGGCAGCTTGCGATGGATTTCCTCGATCACATGCATGGCGAGCACGGAACCGTCCGGCTTGCGGCTGAACTTGTAGGCGCCATGCGAGGTGCCCATGGCGATTGCCAATGCATCGACCTTGGTTTCGCGCACGAACTTCACGGCTTCGTCTGGATCGGTCAGAAGCTGGTCGTGCGACAGCACGCCTTCCGCACCGTGGCCGTCTTCGGCATCGCCCATGCCGGTTTCGAGCGAGCCCAGAACGCCGAGTTCGCCTTCCACCGAAATGCCGCCCAGATGCGACATCTCGCTGACCTGACGCGTGACCGAGACGTTATAGTCCCAATCGGCGGGGGTCTTGCCGTCGGCCTTGAGCGAGCCGTCCATCATGACGGAGGTGAAGCCTGCCTGAATGGCGGTCATGCAGGTGGCGGCTTCGTTGCCATGGTCGAGGTGAACGCAGACGGGGATATGCGGATAGATTTCCGTAACCGCGTCCATCATGTGGCGGAGCATGATGTCATTGGCATAGGCGCGCGCGCCGCGCGAAGCCTGCAGGATCACCGGCGCATCGACGGCATCCGCCGCTTCCATGATGGCCAGCGCCTGTTCCATGTTGTTGATGTTGAATGCCGGTACGCCGTAACCCTTTTCAGCGGCGTGATCGAGCAATTGCCGCAGCGTAATGCGCGCCATTTTCCAGACTCCCTTGAATTCCCACTATCAGACTATTTCGCGAAATATTCGCCGAGGATATCCACCTCTTCGGCCACACCGAACACCAGCGCGCTGCGCTCGTGATAGGTTTGCGGCACGATATCGAGGATGGGCATTGCACCATTGGTTGCCTTCCCGCCCGCCTCGCGGGCGAGAAAGGCAATCGGATTGGCTTCGTAGACGAGCCGCAGGCGGCCCTTTTCGTAACCGGGGCGGCTGTCATTCACATAGAAGAACAGGCCCCCGCGCTGCATGATGCGGTGCATGTCGCCCACCGCCGCACCAAGCCAGCGCATGTTGAAATTGCGCCCGCGCGGACCATCCTTGCCGTTATAGGCATCGTCCACATAGGCCTTCATGCCGGGGGACAGGTGACGATAAACGGACGCATTGAACGCCAGATCGGACGTGCGTTCCGGCAGCGTCACATTGCGGCGCGTTATGTGGAAAATCCCGCTTGCCGGATCGAAGGTCGCGAAGATCACGCCTTCGCCGACCGAAAAGCCGAGATCGACCGAATTGCCGTAGGACACATAACCCGCTGCAATCTGGCGGTTGCCGGGCTGCAAGAACGGCTCTTCCACATCGGCGGGGAAGATCGAGAAGATCGTGCCAAGCGGCGCGCCAAGGCCCACATTGCCCGAACCGTCGAGCGGATCGATGGCGACAGCAATCAGCCCATCGGCCTTGCCTGCAACGGGAAGATCAGCTTCCTCCGAAAGAACGGAGGCGGCACCCGCCGCAATCAGCAACTCGACGAACAGGTTGTGCGAACCGACATCGATGCATTTCTGCTGGTCCTGATCGCTGTTGACGCCAACGAGCTTGCCCGGATCGCCGGGCAGCGAGCCGCGGGCGATGCGACCGGCAAGCCGCGTCGCGCCAGCCAGAATAGCCTTGATCGCATCGGCGGTCGCAAGGCGCAAAGCGTCCTTGCCAGCCCAGTTGTCGAGATAGGCGCCGACCGCTTCTGCTTCCACACGGTCGCTATCGCCCACCAGAACCAGCGGAGAAAAATTGCCAGCCATCGTCATTTACCCTGCTCCAGCAAGAATTTTGCGCGGGCGACAATCGCCTCTGCCGTGATGCCGAATTTCTCATAGAGCACTTCGGCAGGGGCCGAAGCGCCGAAACCGTTCATGCCGATCACATCGTCTTCGCTGTCGACATAACGCGTCCAGCCGAACTTGCCTGCGGCTTCCACGGCGATGCGCGGCGCATCGCCCAGAACGCCCTTGCGGTATTCCTTGCTCTGCTTTTCGAACAGGTCCCAGCTCGGCATGGAGACGACCGCGGTTGCGACGCCTTCCTCGGCAAGCTTTTCGGCAGCCTTCACAGCGAGCGAGACTTCGGTGCCCGTGGCAAGCAATGTGATCTGGCGCTCGCCCTTCGCTTCGCGCAGCACATAGGCGCCGCGTGCGGAAAGGTTCTCGCCATTGTCGGTGCGAAGCTGCGGCACATTCTGGCGCGACAGGGCCAGCACCGAAGGCGTGTGCGGATCGGAAACCGCAACAGCCCAGCATTCCAGCGTTTCAATCGTATCCGCCGGGCGGAACACATGCAGGTTCGGCATGGCGCGCAGGCTGGCCAGATGTTCGACCGGCTGATGCGTCGGGCCGTCTTCACCAAGGCCGATGGAGTCATGCGTCAGCACATGGATGACGCGCACGCCCATCAGCGCCGAGAGGCGGATGGCGTTGCGGGCATAATCGGAGAACACCATGAAGGTGCCGCCGTAAGGAATGAAACCGCCATGGACGGCAATGCCGTTCATGGCCGCGCCCATTGCGAACTCACGCACGCCGTAGCTGACATAGCGGCCGCTCTTTTCCGGCGTGAAATCGCTGTCGACAGCCGGAACGCGGGTGAGGTTCGAGTGGGTAAGGTCGGCCGAACCGCCGATCATTTCCGGGAGCGCCGCCGTCAGGCTTTCAAGCGCGATCTGGCTTGCCTTGCGGGTCGCGACATTCTGCGGCTTGTCGAGAAGGCGCTGCTTGGCGTCCGCGACAACCGCAGCAAAGCCTTCCGGCAGGACGCCAGCGATACGGCGGTCGAATTCGGCGCGTTCGGTTGCAGGCAGCGCGTCGACACGCTTCTGCCAGGCTTCGCGTTCGGAGGCGCCGCGCGCACCGGCTTCGCGCCAGGCATTGAGCAAGGGAGCAGGAATTTCAAAGGCTTCCGCCGTCCAGCCGAGCGCGGCCTTGGTGGCGGCATTTTCAGCGGCACCGAGCGGCGCGCCATGAACGCCGCTCGTACCGGCGCGGTTGGGCGAGCCATAACCGATGACGGTCTTGAGCGCGATCAGTGTCGGGCGGTCTGCTTGTGCCTTTGCGCGCGTCAGCGCGGCATCGATGGCGTCGTGATCGTGGCCGTCGACCTTTTCGACATTCCAGCCGCAGGCCTTGAACTTGGCCGGAATATCGTCGGTGAAGGCGATTTCCGTGCTGCCGTCGATGGTGATGCCGTTGTCATCGTAAAGCACGATCAGCTTGCCGAGGCGAAGATGGCCGGCAAGCGAGATCGCTTCCTGTCCCACGCCTTCCATCAGGCAGCCGTCGCCGCAGAAAACATAGGTGCGATGATCGACAATATCCTTGCCGAACTGGTCGGCAAGCGCGCGTTCGGCGATTGCCATGCCGACCGAGCTTGCAAGCCCCTGACCGAGCGGCCCGGTGGTCAGCTCGACGCCTTCGGTGTGGCCATATTCCGGGTGACCGGCGGTCTTGGAACCCCATTGGCGGAAGTTCTTCAGCTCGTCGATGGACACGTCCTTGTAGCCTGCCAGATAAAGCGCGCTGTAAAGCAGCATCGAGCCATGGCCGTTGGAAAGCACGAAACGGTCACGGTCCGCCCAGTTGGGTGCCGAAGCGTCGAATTTCAGATGCTTCGAGAACAGAACGGCTGCGGCGTCCGCCATGCCGAGCGGCATTCCCGGATGGCCGGAATTGGCGGCATCGACGGCATCGATCGAGAGAGCGCGAATGCAGTTGGCGAGTTGCAGCATATCTGTTACGGGCGGGGCGAAGTTCATCGGCGGCAACCTCCTGCCAAAAGCAAAGCCTTGAGCATTTCCGGCAAGCGGAACCCGGTTCCGGTGCCGTATGCGTAAAAACAACAAAGTTCGGGCGCATTGCGCTCGCACTGCCCGAGATTTGGCGACCCTTTCAGGACCAGCCTCCCAGGCACCAATTCCGGTAACACCGTTTCAAAACCATAACAATACGGCCATAACATTATAACGATTTAAATGTGATATTGAGTGTGATTTTTCTTTTCACACCCCTGTTTTGGAGGCGCCGAAGGGCACAAATTGCAGCTTCCGCGCCGCGACTCACCGTCAAAACGCAAGAAAGCAGTTCGTGGACGGCCACGAACTGCTCTGTAATCGAGCGTGGAAATGAGTTGCGTTACGCGCTGGCCATGCGCTGGCGGCGTTCCCGCAAAAGCATCGGGCCGTATTCCAGAACGTAAAGCCCGAAAGCCCCCATCCAGAGCAAGGCCGATGCGGCGAGGATGGTGTGGAAGAAATTCGGCATGACTTCCGCCAGTGGCCGGATCAGCGCCGCCGCGACGAGGCAGACATATGCCGCCTGCGTGACGGGCGATGCCGCCAGTTCGCGCCCGGTATGGCCGCGCGTCGCCCGCGTCATGACGGCCAGCATCATGCAGCCCATCGCGCCGACCGTAATCACGTGCAAGGCCGAATAAGGGTTGAGGCGATCGATGGCCGAAAGGCCGATGGCGATGAAACCGAGCGGGATGAACGCATAGGCGACGTGAAGGACAAGCAGGAGCTTTTCCCGCGCGACCGTCCATCCCCGCCAGCGGTAAAGCCGCACGATATGAAACAATGCCGCAATCCACGCCAGCACCGCCGTTACCGTCTGGTCGGGCGCGGCGATCCAGCCGATGCAGGCAGCCACGCCGACGAGAATGCTAAAACCGTCATAACGGTTGAACGGCACTGGAAAGCGCGTCTTACCCATCTTGTTCAACCAATTGCGGGTGAAACTTGGCACGATGCGCCCGCCGATCACCATGACCAGCAGCACATAGGCGCTGACCCCGATGCGGTTGGCCAATGCCACGTCGCCGTCGGTCAGGATCAGATAATGAAAGACCAGATTGGCGACCATCACCGTCGCCACGCCGGACAGCACCTTGAGGTTCTTCCATTGGCGCCCGGCGATGATTTCGCGCGCGCAGATGAAAAGCAGCATCGGCAGAAACAGGCTTTCGACCGCGACGGCGAACCGCACATCGATAAGGTCAGGCTCCAGAAAGATGAGCCGTCCGGCAAGCCATACGCCGACAAGTATAGCGAGCGGCGTTCCCGACACGGGCAGGCCTCCGGTCCAGTTCGGAATGGCCGTCAGTAGAAAGCCTGCGAGAACGGCGGAAGAAAAACCGAACACCATTTCATGGGCGTGCCAGTTCAGTCCGCCATAGGAGCCGCCGAGCGGCATTCCAAGCGTCAGCGACAATATCCACAAAAGCATGGCCATGACGGCCCATATGGCCCCGCCCAGAAAGAATGGGCGGAAGCCATAGCTGAGGAGGACGGGACCGGTCATTTTCAGTCCGCGCGGCATACCTTTTTGATCGGATGGCATCGCAGCAGGTACTGCCTGCAGGCTTGGCTGTCTGGTCATGATGTCCTCGTCATGAAGCCGATTCAAGTTTCGGCTCATCGAGAGTTTCCGGTTAGAGCGCGTTCCGATCTGATTGCATCAGATCGGCGCTCTAATCTCTTCTATTTCGAGCATAATCTTATTTGGCGCTGGCGATAACCTTTTCCAGCCGCTCCTGAACGACCTTCGGCTTTTTGGCCGAAACGATCTGTTCGAGATTGGCGGGGCTGTCGCCCACCGCGATCAGCGCGATCATGCCCATCGCATAATGCGGAGTGCACTTTACCAGATAGGCGCCGGGCGTGGTAACCGTCAGCACGTAATTCTCATTGATCTTGCTTTTGAATTTCTCCGCACCTTCGGGGATCATGTCCTTGATGGATTCGACATTGTGCCCCTTGTCGACCGGCACGAAGGTAATCGTGTCGCCGGGATTGGCCTTGATATAGGCAGGCTCGAAAACCATGGCACCCTCGGCGCCCTTGTTGAGCATGTGGACTTCGATATTTTCCGCATAGGCAGGCACCGCCAGAAGGGCGGCAAGGCCCGCAGCGGCAAGTATGATTGCTGGTTTACGCATTCTGTCCTTCTCTCCACCGACATCTCGGTCAATCAGCGCATCCGCCGTCTTCGTTCGATGCGCCATGCCGAGAGATTTAAACCCTGCTAGATCACTCCACTTTGATCAGGATCAAAGAACCCGAGTTTTCCCGTCCGGATCGGATAGAATGCCCTTTTGCCGCAGTCTCCGGCGCGGCCGTCCGGCATGACAAGCCTGCATGCATCTTGTATGCATTTCAGAAATGAAATCAGGCACCATGCCCTTGAACAACCAGGGAACGACAGAATGAGCGATACCATTTCGATTTCGACGGAAGAACTTGCCGGGCTTGTGGGGCAAATCCTGAGCAGGGCGGGTTTCAGCGCCGATAATGCCGCAGCCATCGCCAGAACCATTGTGGCGGGTGAGCGCGACGGCTGCAAATCCCATGGTGTCTATCGCATCGAGGGCTGCCTGCGCACGCTGAAAAGCGGCAAGGTGGTGGCCGATGCCGAACCGGTCGTCACGACGGATGACAGCGCTGTGGTTCGTGTCGATGCCAAAGGCGGTTTTGCCAATCTGGCCTTCGAGCGCGGCACCCCTGCCCTCGTTGAAAAGGCGCGCAAGCTTGGCGTCGCCGTGCTTGCCATCAATGATTGCACCCATTTCGCCGCCCTGTGGCCGGAAGTCGAGGCGCTGGCCGAACAGGGTCTTGCAGCAATCGCCATGTGCCCGAGCTATGCCACCGTCGCCCCCGCAGGCGGAACCAAACCGCTTCTCGGCACCAATCCCTTCGCCTTCGGCTGGCCTCGCCCCGGCGATTACCCTTACGTGTTCGACTTTGCCACCAGCGTTGCCGCGCGCGGCGAACTGGAGCTTTACCGCCGCGCTGGCAAGCAATTGCCGGAAGGCTGGGCCATCGATGCCGATGGCAACCCGACCACCGACCCGGAAGCTGCCCTTGCGGGCGCGATGCTGCCCTTTGGCGGGCACAAGGGATCGGCCATTTCCACGATGATCGAACTTCTTGCCGGTGCGATGATCGGCGATTTCACCAGCCCCGAAGCGCTCGAATTTCTCGGCACGACGACGCTCGCGCCGCGCCATGGCGAACTCATCATCGCCTTCGATCCGACCCGCATGGCGGGCGGGCGCGGCAACCCGCAGGAACGCGGCGAGATGCTGATCGAGGCGATTGCCGGACAGGGCGCGCGCCTGCCCTCGCAGCGCCGCTTTGCCGCCCGTCGCGATTCACTCGCCAAAGGCATTACGCTTGCCGCCGCCGAAATGGCGCTTCTGGAGAAGCTCAAGGAACAAGGGCTGGACGCAGTTTCCTGACCAAACAAAAAGGCGCCGAAACCCGGCGCCTTTTCTTTATCCGCATCCGTGTAGGTTTCAAGCCGCGTATTTCGCAGCCGCGCCGCCCTGCTTGACCCAGCCGGCATACCAGTCCTGGAACAGCTTGAGCTGCGCTTCGCAATAGCCGCGCTGGCTGTCGGAAAGCTTGTCCGTCTCGTTGAAATGCAGCTCATATTCCGGGTTTCCGGTCAGAACCATCATGTGCTTGTAGAAGAGAACGAGGTCCGGCCCTTCATCGAAGGACGAGAGGACGTTGAGCGCGGCTTCCAGTTCCAGCGCCAGCTTGCGCGCCTCGACATCGCCTGCCGCTGCCGCCTTCGACAGCGCCACCAGATGCTGCACTTCCTTCGGCAGCACATTGCCGATGCCGGTGATCGCGCCGACTGCGCCGCAATTGACGAAGCCGTGGAAAACGCCGGTATCGACGCCAACCATCAGGATCACGTCATCGTCGGCGCTGGTGATGTTTTCAGCGGCATAGCGCATCGGTTCCGCACCGCCGAATTCCTTGAAGCCGATGAGGTTCGGATGCTCAGCCCGCAGCGCGAAAAACAGGTCGGCACGGGTCGCGAAACCGTAATAGGGGCTGTTGTAGATGACAGCCGGAACATCTGGAGCAGCCGACAGGACCGCCTTGAAATGCGCCTTCTGCGCCGTGATCGACGAGGCGCGCGAAAGCACGCGCGGGATGACCATCAGGCCCTTGGCGCCGACTTTCTGGGCGTGCGCGGCATGGGCGGCGGCGATCTTCGTGTTGACCGCGCCGGTGCCGACGACGACAGGCACGCCAGCCTTGGCCAGCGCCTCGACGCCTGCCATGCGGTCCTCGTCCGAGAGGAGCGGCCAGTCGCCCATGGAACCGCAATAGACAACCGCAGACATGCCCTTCGCGATCAGTTCCTTGCCCTTGCGGACCAGCGCATCGAAATCCGGCGTGCGGTCGGGCTTGCAGGGGGTCATGAGGGCCGGAATGCAACCGGCGAAAATGTTAGAGGTCATAGCGTCGTTCCTTGGACGTTTTTCCTTGAGCGTTTCTCACGCGGGCTGGATCTACAATCGGTCTGCCAAACCTTGTATTGAAATCAAATATACACTTTGTATTTTTCTTGTCGACCAAAATTTTGTTTCGGGTTAACACTACAGTTGCAAATTCGTCAGGCCGTGGCGAAAAGAGTGATTTTCGAGTACCGGAGCGCAGCGTACTTAAAGGTACGTGAGCACCGGAACGCAGACAAAATGCTCTTTGCAGCCCGGCATCACGAGGAATGCAACTGTAGTGTTAGGATTGCTTGACCGGTGGGACTTAAACTGCTGTTAGAATGCCGTTATGCCGCGCCGCACACACCGCAAGAGGACAGAAAGATCATGGACAAAGACGACGCAAGCCAGACAGCCGACCGGAAGAAGGGTTCGGGCGTCAAGCTGGTTTACGACGTGCTGCGCGACGAGATCATCGATCTTTCGCTCGCGCCGGGCAGCCCCATCGATGAAAACCAGCTGGCAGAGCGCTTTTCCATGTCGCGCACGCCGATCCGCGAGGCTTTGGTGCGGCTTGCAAGCGATGGCTTCGTGACCACGCTTCCCAACCGCTCGACGGTTGTTTCCAATATCGATTTTCTGAGCCTGCCCGCCTTTTTTGACGCGGTGACGCTGATGTACCGCGTGACGACGCGGCTTGCCGCGCGCAACCGGACCGACAAGGACCTTGAGACTATCCGGGCGCATCAGGAGGCTTTTGCCCGCGCCGTTCGCTCACAGAACGCGCTGGAAATGATCGCGACCAACCGCGATTTTCATGCAGCCATTGCCGAAGCGGGCCGCAACCCGTTCTATACCTCCTTCTTTTCGCGGCTTCTGGATGAAGGGCGCAGGCTGCTGCGCCTCTATTACCAGTCTTTTGCCGACCGCCTGCCGGAGCGCTACGTCACCGAGCATGAAGACATGATCCGCGCCATCGAAGAACGCGACGTCGACACCGCCGACCTGCTTGGCAAGGCGCATGGCGACCAGATCGTTCATCAAATCCGCAAGCTGATTGCAGAAGACCGCCGCGACCAGCTCGATTTATAGAACTACATTCCCGGCAGGGAGGCCGCCGTCAGACGGCTTCCGGCAATCGTCGCGCTTCCATCACCCGGTCGCACCATCCGAGCACGGCCTTGCTGTCCGGGGCCAGCAGAACGCCGCAATCCCCGGCAAAGTCGTTCCAGCCCTCCACATAGGTCTCGCGCACCACGGTCAGCACCGGAACCTGGCGCGCATAGGCCGTTTCGATGACGGAGCGGAAACCGTGCCCTTCCGTCTCGCCCTTGCCGAAACGGTTGAGGATCAGCATCTCGGCGCCATCATCGAGTTCGGCCAAAAGCGAGCCTGCCACATCGGCAAGCGCCGCCGGATCGAGACGGCATCCCCTCGACCCCGAACCGAGCGACTGCGAAATAATCTGCGTGACACCGGTTCCGATATGCTCGATCTCGATATCGCGGCAGCATTCCTCCCCGCCGGTTTCACGGTGCTGGAGAAAGCCCGCCACGCGCAGGCCCGCCCGCCTTGCCTGCTGCGCCACGCTCGCCAGAAGCTGGTCCACCGGCACATCCTTTGCGGCGAGGATGGCCGCAAGGGTCGGTTCGTGGCTCATGCCCCGGCTCCTTCGTTCGACAGGAGATCAATGCCGGTAATGTCGGCATCGGCTGCGAGGATCGCGATATATTGCGACACGGCCTTGGACCAGGTGGAGGCTTCCAGCCATCCGGCAATGCGGTCGGCCACATAGTCGAACGGCAGTTCCTCGCCCTCGATGCGGCGGTCGAGCCGCACGATATGAAAACCGAAGCGGCTTTCAATGGGGGCAGCGGTGATTTCACCGGGGGTCATCCGCTCCAGCGCCTTTTCAAATTCGGGCACCGTGCTGCCGCGCGTGAGCTGGCCCAGATTGCCGCCCTGCGCGCCCGAAGGACAGGACGAATATTCATGCGCGACCGAGGCGAAGGTGGCCGGATCGGCAATCACCGCGGAAGCCAGACGCGATGCGGTCGTGCGAGCCTTTTCGCGGGCCTGGCTGTCGGCAGGGTCGGCGGCGAGCAATATATGGCTCGCCTCCAGAATGGGCGCACTGGTGAAACGGTGGCGGTTGTTTTCGTAGAAGCGCAAGGCTTCCTCGCGGCTTGCCGAAGGCACCTCCACTTCCCGTTCGATCACCATGCGGACCAGCGCGTCCTCGTCGGTTTCGCTGCGGCCTTCGGCGTCCTTCTCGCGCTCGGGGACGATGCCCGTTTCTCTTGCGCGCTGCAAAAGCAATTCCCGCACCGCGAGCGCGCGAGCGGCAGCAAGCAATGCCGCGCCCGGATTGTCCGACGGATGGTTTTGCGCCTCCGTCAGAATGTCGGTTTCGTTGATCGCCACGCCATTGACGGACACCGCATCGAAAACCGGACGCGGCTTTGGCGGCACCCGCGTATCCGGCTCCTGATAGGTGGTGTAGCCGGTCGGGTGATTGTGCTGCCCGGCAGCGGGTTGTTTCCGGTCGAAAAGCGTCACCATTAGCCTTACTCCGCAGGGACGCGCACAGGCGCTCTATGGTTGCGCTCGCGCACGACCTGATAGCCCGGACGCCAGATATAGCGCACCGGCGCGCTCAGCATATGCACAAGGCGCGTGAACGGGAACAGCAGGAAGATGGTGAGGCCCAGGAAAATATGCATCTTGAAGACAAACGACGCATCGGTGATGTAGCTCGATGCAGCCGGGTTGAAAGTGAAGATGCCCTGCGCCCAGTTCATGAATGTCACCATTTCCCCGCCGTCGATATGTTGCAGCGAGACCGGAATGGTGCCGAGGCCCAGCAGAAGCTGCACCCACAACAGCATGATGATCAGCGTGTCGGTGGGCCTTGACGATGCGCGCACGCGCGGATCGAACAGGCGGCGATGCACCAGCATGGAAGCGCCGATAATTGCCATCACACCGGCGATGCCGCCCGCGACGACGGCAAGAATCTGCTTTGCCTCGTGGCTGACGCCAAGCATGTCGAAGACCCAGATCGGCGTCAGCAGGCCGACGAAATGACCGGCGAAGATGAACAGCACGCCAAGATGAAACAGGACCGAACCCCACATGAGCTGCCTGCGCCGCAAAAGCTGGCTTGAGCCCGAACGCCATGTGTAAGGCTCGCGGTCGTAGCGAAAGATCGAGCCGAGCGCGAGCACGCTCAACGCGATGTAGGGATAGATGCCGAAAAGAAACGTATGGAGATAAGCCATTTTCCGTCTCCTATAGATGTGAAGGGTTGGACGGGGCGTCGGGCTTGCGCTGTGCCGCACGCATCTGCATGCGCAACCGGTCCGGGCCGCAGGAATTTTCGCCCGCATTGCCGCCGAACGTCACCGCTTCTTCTTCCCAGATGCGGTCGAGCGCGGCGAGATCGTTCGGGTCGTCTTCTTCCTGCCGAAGCAATTCTCCGACGAGGTTCTTGTCCGGCTTGGCATTGGCGACATGCAGCAAGGTCGCGAAGGCATTGGCATAGGGCGACTGCCGCTTGCGCAGGCGCTCGCCGATAGCCGCCGTGATATGGCCGGTCTGGGTGAGAAGATCGTGGATTTCTTCGGCTGAGCGCGTCGACAGGAATTCAAGGAACAGCGGCAGATAGTCCGGCAGTTCCTTGGCATCCACCACAAAGCCGTTGTCGTCATACATCTTCATGAGATCGACCATGGCCTGTCCGCGGTCGCGGCTTTCGCCATGCACATGCTCGAAAAGATGCAGCGACAGCGACCGCGTGCGGTCGAACAGATGCACGTAACGCTCCTGCGCCTCATAGAGATCGCAGTCGCAGACATAATCGACAAGGCTGTCGAGAAGCCTGCGGATGCCGGGGGAAAGGTTTTCCCCCGCCAGCGCTTCTTTCAGTTCCTCTCCGCCCAGTTGCAGCTCAGCGCTCGGATAGGAGAGCAGCAGCGAAATGATTTTCAGGGTCTTGTTCATTACACCTGCTCCCTGAAAATATCGGTTGGCGTCTGGACGACCTTCTGGCGCTTGGCGCCGAACAGGTCTTCCGTCGACGTTCCGCCCGAGCAGCCATTGCCGAAGGTGAAGCCGCAGGAGCCGCGCACGTCATAGGCGTCCTCGGTGATTTCACGATGCGTCGTCGGGATGACGAAGCGGTCTTCGTAATTGGCAATCGCCATGATGTGGTACATTTCCTCGATCATCGCGCTGCTCATGCCGACACGGTCGGCAATCGCCTCGTCGATGACGCCATCGACGGTCTTGGCGCGCATATAGGCGCGCATGGCGAGCATGCGTTCCAGCGCCGAGATGACCGGCTCTTCCTTGCCTGCGGTCAGCAGATTGGCGAGGTAGCGGACCGGGATGCGCATGGAGCGCACATCCGGCAGCGGGCCGTCCATGCCAAGCTTGCCAGCAGCGGCAGCCGATTGCAGCGGCGAGAGCGGCGGCACATACCAGACCATCGGCAGGGTCCGATATTCTGGATGGAGCGGGAAGGCGATCTTCCAGTCCATCGCCATCTTGTAGACCGGCGAGTGCTTTGCCGCTTCCAGCCATGCTTCCGGCACGCCGTCCTTGCGCGCCTGTTCGATCACGGCAGGATCGTTCGGGTCGAGGAAGATATTGAGCTGTTCTTCGTAGAGATCTTGCTCATTGGCCGTGGACGCGGCCTCCGAAATGCGGTCGGCATCATAGAGCATCACGCCGAGATAACGGATGCGGCCCACGCAGGTTTCCGAACAGACGGTCGGCTGCCCCGCTTCGATGCGCGGATAGCAGAAGATGCACTTCTCGGACTTGCCCGAACTCCAGTTGTAATAAATCTTCTTGTAGGGGCAACCGGAGACGCACATGCGCCAGCCACGGCACTTTTCCTGATCGATCAGGACGATGCCGTCATCCTCGCGCTTGTAGATCGCCCCTGACGGGCAGGCCGCAACGCAGGTCGGGTTGAGGCAATGCTCGCACAGGCGCGGCAGATACATCATGAAGGTGTTTTCGAACTGGCCGTAGATTTCCTTCTCCACGCCCTCGAAATTGTAGTCCTTCGAGCGCTTGGCGAACTCGCCGCCGAGAATTTCTTCCCAGTTCGGGCCCCATTCGATCTTTTCCATCCGCTCGCCCGAAATCAGCGAGCGCGGGCGGGCGGTCGGCATGGTCTTGCTTTCGCCTGCCGTCTGCAGATGGCCGTAATCGAAGTCGAACGGCTCGTAATAATCGTCGATTTCCGGCAGGTCGGGATTGGCGAAAATCTTGGCGAGGATGCGCCATTTCGCGCCCATCTTCGGCTCGATCTTGCCGTTCTTCTTGCGGACCCAGCCGCCGTTCCACTTCTTCTGGTTTTCCCAATCCTTGGGGAAACCGATGCCGGGCTTGGTCTCGACATTGTTGAACCAGGCATATTCCACGCCTTCGCGGTTGGTCCAGACGTTCTTGCACGTCACCGAGCAGGTGTGGCAGCCGATGCACTTGTCGAGATTGAGCACCATTCCAATTTGCGCACGGATTTTCATTCTGCTGCCTCCTTCACGGCGGAGTTGCGGTTGCCTTCTTCAAGCGGCCCTTCCATCCAGTCCACATGGTCGAGCTTGCGCACGACCACGAACTCGTCGCGGTTGGCGCCAACCGTTCCGTAATAGTTGAAACCATAGGACTGGTGGGCGTAGCCGCCGATCATATGCGTCGGCTTGGTGATGATGCGGGTGACGGAGTTGTGAATGCCGCCGCGCTGGCCGGTGAGCGGCGAGCCGGGCGTGTTCACGATCTTCTCCTGCGCGTGATACATGAAGATGGTTCCATCCTTCATGCGCTGGGAGACGACCGCGCGGGCCACGATGGCGCCGTTGGCGTTGTAGACTTCCACCCAGTCATTATCGACAATGCCAGCCTTCGCCGCATCCGGCTCCGAAATCCAGACAACCGGCCCGCCGCGATTGAGCGTCAGCATGAGCAGATTGTCCGAATAGGTGGAGTGGATGCCCCATTTCTGGTGCGGCGTGATGAAGTTCAGCACCAGATGCGGCTGGCCGTCCGCCTTTTCGCGGATTGCCGGGTTGACCGTCTTGGTGTCGATGGGCGGGCGATAGACGCAGAAGCCCTCGCCGAAGGCGCGCATCCACAAATGATCCTGATAGAGCTGCTGACGGCCGGTCAGCGTGCGCCAGGGGATCAGCTCATGCACATTGGTATAGCCTGCATTGTAGCAGACATGCTCGGATTCCAGCCCCGACCAGGTTGGCGAGGAGATGATCTTGCGCGGCTGCGCGACGATATCGCGATAGCGGATCTTCTCGTCTTCCTTGGGAAGAGCCAGATGGGTGTGGTCGCGTCCGGTGAATTTCGACAGCGCTTCCCATGCCTTCACCGCCACTTCGCCGTTGGTTTCCGGCGCAAGCGACAGGATGACCTCGGTTGCGTCGACATCCGTATAGATGCGCGGACGCCCTTCGGTTGCGCCCGGCTCATGAACCTTGCCGTTCAGCTTGCCGAGAAGCTCGACCTCATGTTCGGTGTTCCACGAGATGCCCTTGCCGCCATTGCCAAGCTTGTCGAGAAGCGGGCCGACGGAGGTGTAGCGCTTGTAGAGGTTCGGATAATCGCGCTCCACGACCACGACCGATGGCATGGTCTTGCCGGGGATCGGTTCGACCTCACCCTTCTTCCAGTCCAGCACGTCCTTCGGCTGGGCCAGTTCGCCCGCCGTGTCGTGCAGGGTCGGCACAAGAACGATATCCTTCTCGACGCCCAGCACTTCCGGCGCCACTTCCGAGAACTTCTTGGCGATGCCCTTGAAGATTTCCCAATCGCTGCGCGCTTCCCAAGCCGGGTCGGCAGCGCTCGACAGCGGATGGATGAAAGGATGCATGTCGGAAGTATTGAGGTCGTTCTTCTCGTACCAGGTGGCAGTCGGCAGAACGATATCGGAATAGACGCAGGTCGTGGACATGCGGAAGTCGAGCGTGACCAGAAGGTCGAGCTTTCCTTCCGGGGCCTCGTCGTGCCACACGGCCTCGCGGCTTTCCTGCGCGCCTTCCTGTCCCAGATCCTTGCCAAGCAGTCCGTTGGACGTGCCAAGCAGATGCTTCAGGAAATATTCATGCCCCTTGCCCGACGAGCCGAGCAGGTTCGAGCGCCAGACGAACATGTTGCGCGGCCAGTTGGCCTCGTGGTCCGGGTCCTCGCAGGACATGGTGACGGTGCCGTTCTTCAAGGCATTCGCGATGAAGTCCTTCGGCTCCTTGCCCGATGCGGCTGCTTGCTTGGCAAGCTCCAGCGGGTTGGTCTGGAGCTGCGGCGCGGAAGGCAGCCAGCCCATCCGCTCGGCCCGGATATTGTAGTCGATCATCGTGCCTTCCCACGCGCCGTCCGGCGCGGTGGGCGAAAGAATGTCCTGCACTTTCACGGTTTCGTAGCGCCACTGGTCGGTATGCGCATAGAAGAAGGAGGTGGAGTTCATGTGGCGCGGCGGGCGGTTCCAGTCCAGCGCGAAGGCGAGCGCCGTCCAGCCGGTCTGCGGACGCAGCTTTTCCTGCCCCACATAATGGCTCCAGCCGCCGCCCGACTGGCCGATGCAGCCACACATCACCAGCATGTTGATGATACCGCGATAGTTCATGTCCATGTGGTACCAGTGGTTGAGACCGGCACCGAGAATGACCATGGAACGGCCATTGGTCTTTTCGGCATTGGTGGCAAACTCGCGTGCGACCGCAATGATCTGGTCGCGCGGGACGCCCGTGATCTTCTCCGCCCATGCCGGGGTATATGGCAGGCCCTCATCATAGGACTTGGCGGAGTTCTCGTCGCCAAGCCCGCGATCGAGGCCGTAATTGGCGGCGAACAGGTCGAACACGGTCGCGACCAGCACATCGCCCTTTTTCAGTTTCAGCTTGCGGGCCGGAACCTTGCGCACCAGCACGCTGTCATGGTCGGTGCCTTCGAAATAATCGTGCTCGCGATTGCCGAAATAGGGGAAGGCCACATCGGCGACGGCATCGTGCGCGCCCGCCTCAATGAAGCTCTTGGCAAGTTCCACGTCCTTGCCCTGGCCGTCCTTTTCTTCAAGGTTCCACTGGCCGTCATTGCCCCAGCGGAAGCCGATGGAGCCTTGCGGCGCAACATAGGTGCCCGATTTCGTATCATAGGCGACGGTCTTCCAGTCGGGATTGTTGGCCTCGCCAAGATCGCCCTTCAGGTCGGAAGCGCGCAGGAAGCGGCCCGGCACATAGCGGCCGTCCTTCTTCGTGAGCATGACCAGCATCGGGAAGTCGGTATATTTGCGGCAATAATCCTCGAAATAGGAAACCTGCCGGTCAAGGTGATATTCGCGCAGGATCACATGGCCAAGCGCCATGGCAAGTGCCGCGTCGGTGCCTTGCTTCGGGTGCAGCCACAGATCAGAGAATTTCGCGGCCTCCGAATAGTCGGGCGAGACCACGACCGACTTGGTGCCCTTGTAGCGCACTTCCGTATAGAAATGCGCATCCGGTGTGCGGGTCTGCGGCACGTTGGAACCCCAGAGCATCAGGAAACCGGCATTGTACCAGTCTGCCGATTCCGGCACGTCCGTCTGTTCGCCCCATGTCATGGGCGATGCGGGCGGCAGGTCGCAATACCAGTCGTAGAACGACATGCAGACGCCGCCCAAGAGCGACAGGTAACGCGAGCCCGCCGCATAGGACACCATCGACATGGCCGGGATTGGCGAGAAGCCGATCACGCGGTCAGGCCCATAGGTCTTGGCCGTATAGGCATTGGCGGCAGCGATGATCTCGTTGACTTCTTCCCACGTGGCGCGCACGAAACCGCCAAGGCCACGCACCTTCATATAGTCGGCGCGCTTGGCGGGGTCCTGCTGGATCGCGGCCCATGCCGCGACCGGCGTTTTCAGCACACGTTCCTTGCGCCACAGTTTCAGGAGGCGCGAGCGGATCAGCGGATATTTCACGCGGTTGGCCGAATAGACGTACCAGCTATAGCTCGCCCCGCGCGAACAGCCGCGCGGTTCGTGGTTCGGAAGATCGGCGCGGGTGCGCGGATAGTCCGTCTGCTGGGTTTCCCAGGTGATGATGCCGCCCTTGACATAGACCTTCCACGAGCAGGAACCGGTGCAGTTCACGCCATGGGTGGAACGCACGATCTTGTCGTGCTGCCAGCGCTTGCGATAGGCGTCTTCCCAATCACGGTTTTCGTTGGTGGTGACGCCATGGCCTTCCGAGAAGGTGCCGACATTCTTGCGGGCAAGAAAGTTCAGGCGATCGAGGAGTAGACTCATGATTTTATCCTCACTTTAGTTCGTTAGGCAGCAGCAGCTGCTGGCTTGCTGCGATGCTCCACGTCGTAGAGCAGCCCGCCTTTTCGGGTGTAGACGCCCCAGGTGATGACGAGGCATGTCACGTAGAAGATCAGGAAGGCCCACAATGCTGCTTCCGGCCCGCCGGTCATGCTGATCGAGGTGCCGTAGCCCTTCGGGATGAAGAAGGCGCCGAAGGCAGCAATGGCCGAGGTGAAGCCGGTGATGGCCGCGGATTCCTTGTCCGCTTCGTGGCGGCGTTCTTCCGGGGTGGCATTGGGCATCAGCCGCACCATTTCCTTCGACATGATCGCCGGGATCATCTGGAAGGTGGAGGCATTGCCGATACCGGTTGCGAAAAACAGCAGCACGAAGGAAGCGAAGAAACCCCAGAACGCATTCGGCTGATCCTTGATGCCGACGAAGTAGAGCACGCCCGCTACGCCCACCATCATCAGCACGAATGCCCAGATGGTGACGCGCCCGCCGCCATACTTGTCCGCCAGCCAGCCCGAACCCGACCGCGACAGCGCGCCGACCAGAGGCCCCAGGAAGGCGAATTGCAGCGCATTCACTTGCGGGAACAGGATGTTGGTCAGAAGCGGGAAGCCAGCCGAATAGCCGATGAACGAACCGAAGGTTCCCGTATAGAGCCAGCACATGATCCAGTTGTGCCTGCGGCGGAAAATGACGGCCTGATCGGCAAACGAAGCCTTGGCCGAAGCGATGTCGTTCATGCCGAACCAGTTGGCGAAAGCCGTGACGACGATGAACGGCACGAAGACGAACCCGGCATTTTGCAGCCACAGCGGTGCGCTGCCCGCTTCGGTTGCGACCATGGCCGGATCGCCGCCAAGCTTGCCGAAGATACCGGCGGTAATGACCAGCGGCACCACGAACTGCACGACGCTGACGCCGAGATTGCCGAGTCCCGCATTGAGCGCTGCCGCATTGCCCTTCTCGTGCTTGGGGAAGAAGAACGAGATGTTGGACATGGAGGAGGCGAAGTTGCCGCCACCGAAGCCGCAGCAGAGCGCGAGCAGAAGGAAGATGAAGTAAGGCGTATCCGGGTTCTGCACCGCATAGCCGATACCGATGGCCGGGATGACCAGCGACCAGGTGGTGAGCGTCGTCCACAGGCGACCGCCGAAGATCGGCACCATGAAGGAATAGAAGATGCGGAAGGTCGCGCCCGAAATGCCGGGGAGTGCCGCCAGCCAGAAAAGCTGGTCGGTCGTGAACTGGTAGCCCACCAGCGGCAGCTTCGCCACCACCACGGACCAGACCTGCCAGATGGCGAAGGACAAAAGAAGTGCGGGGATCGAAAGCCACAGGTTGCGCTTGGCGATCTTGCGTCCCTTCTGTTCCCAGAAAGCCGGATCGTCCGGACGCCAGTCGGTGAGGACGGAATCGCCCTTTGCCGGCTTGATTTCAGCCTTCTTCAACCCCTGCAATTCGGCAAAGGCCGGAAGTTCGCCGAAAGCCTTGCCTTGCGCGGCGCGCTCCATCTGGCGGATCGAGACATGCATCCACACGAAAGATACCGCGACAATGACGAAGAGCAGCATGAAGCAGCTTGTCCACAGGCCCGTCTGGTCGAGGATCACGCCGAACAGGATCGGCAGGATGAAGCCGCCGAGACCGCCGATCATGCCCACCAGACCGCCGACAGAGCCGACATTGCCCGGATAATAAACCGGAATGTGCTTGAAGACCGCAGCCTTGCCCAAGGCCATGAAGAAGCCGAGGATGAAGACGGTGACGGTGAAGCCGATCACGCCCATTTCGGCATGGAAGGCCAGCGGGCCGTTATCGCTCTGGATGACATAATCCGTCGGCGGATAGGACAGCACGAAGGTTGCGACCAGCGACACGGCGAAGGTCCAGTACATGACGCGGCGCGCGCCATAGACATCCGAAAGATGCCCGCCATAGGCGCGGAACAGGCTGGCAGGAACCGAAAAGAACGCCGCGATGATGCCTGCAAGACGAATATCGACGCCGTAGACATGGATCAGATATTGCGGCAGCCACAGCGCGAGAGCCACGAAAGCGCCGAAGACGAAGAAATAGTAAAGCGAGAAACGCCAGACCTGCACGTTCTTCAGCGGTTCCAGCTCCATCAGCGTGCTGGCGGGCTTTTCACCCTTGCGGCGGCGCTCGACCAGAACCGGGTCGTCGCTCGTGGTGAAATAGAAGATCAACGCCATGACGACCATCGCAGCCGCCCAGACTTCGGCAACCGCATGCCAGCCAAAGGCGACCATGACCATCGGCGCGAAGAATTTCGTCACCGCCGAGCCGACATTGCCCGCGCCGAAAATGCCGAGCGCGACGCCCTGCTTTTCCGGCGGATACCAGCGCGACACATAGGCGACGCCGACCGAGAACGACCCGCCCGCCACGCCGACGCCAAGCGCTGCAACCAGCATCTGCGGATAGGTGGTGGCGTAGGTCAGCAACCAGGTGGCAACCGCCGAAACCAGCATTGTGAGCGTGAAGATGGCGCGACCGCCATAACGGTCCGCCCAGATGCCGAGGATGACGCGGATCAGCGACCCGGTCAGGATGGGCGTGCCGACCAGCAGGCCGAACTGCGTTTCGCTCAAGCCCAGCTCGGACCGAATTTCAATGCCGATGATTGCGAAGATGGTCCAGACCGCGAAACAAACTGTAAAAGCGGTCGTACTCATCGCTAGCGCCGTTGTCTGCGCCCTGGGATTTTCCCCTGCGACATGTTGCATAGGCGTACTCCGAATTGAATACCATTGGGAGGTTTCGTATGCACTTATGCGTCGACTGTTGGATGAATACATTGATTAAGATCAATATCTCTGGACTATTCAAGTTGAATTTTAGTTTTTCGTGACTTAAGGGAAATAATAGACCAAGTTAGGCGCAAGTATTGATTAATGCATATTGCCTAATTGATATTTATCAATTATGTTAACGGGCTATAACTTGACCCCTAAAGTGAGGATTGATGCGGAAAGAAGAAATCGACGCGCTGAGAAATTTGCCGCTTTTCACGGACATGGCGGATGCCACGTTCGAGCGGCTGGTGCGTCCGAGCTTCGTGCAGTCTTTTCCGCCGCGCACGACCCTGATCCGGGAAGACGAGCCTGCGGACTTCCTGTTCGCGATCCTCGACGGGCTTGTGCTGATGTCGGCCAAATCGGACGATGGCGAGACCGCGCTGGAGATATTGCGCGCCGACGATATCTTCATTCTCGCAGCCGTGCTCAATGACGATGTGTGCCTGCAAACCGCGCAGACGCTCACGCCCACCCGCGTGCTGATGGTGCCCTCCAGCCTGGTGCGCGACCTGATGAGCGAGGATGTCGGCTTCATGCGCGCCATCGTTTTTGAAACCGCGCGCGCCTATCGCCGCCTGGTCAAGGAACTGAAGACGCAGAAACTGCGCAGCAGCGTGCAGCGCCTCGCCAACTGGATCGTCAAGGAATCGCTTCTGAACGACGGCGCCGATGTGGTGATGATCCCTTACGAAAAACGCACGCTTGCCGCCTATCTCGGCATGACACCGGAAAACCTGTCGCGCAATTTCGCGACGCTCGCCTCGCATGGCGTCACGGTGCAGGCCTCCGCGATCAAGATCACCAACAAGAACAAGCTGCTGCAATTTGCAGCCCCCTCCCACCTGATCGACAGGCAGGAACCGGCGCGCAGTTTCGACAAGATCTGAGATTGGCGGCCTTCATCTTTCTGTCAAACAGAACGACTATCCGGTGACTTTCTCCATCGAACGGGCCTCCGCCATGAAAGCACCTTTTATCGTCCTGTTTCTCGCTCTTGCAACCAGCGCCGTTGCGCAGGAATTGCCCAAGCCCGAACTGATCGGCGCTTTCACGCTGCCCACCGGCCTGAAAATCGGCGGCGTCGAGTTCGGCGGAATTTCCGGCCTCGATTACGATCCGCGTGAAGACGTCTATTACGCCATATCCGACGACCGTTCGGAAAATGCGCCTGCGCGCTTTTACAAGCTCAGGCTCGCCATCGACGGTTCCGGCGTGCAGGGCCTCGACATCGTGGAAACAATCACCCTTCTGGACAAAGCCGGCAAACCATTTGCGCTGAAGGATGTGGACCCGGAAAGCATACGCTTCAACGCAGCCACCGGCACCATCTACTGGTCAAGCGAAGGCGACAGGAACGGCAGACCGTTTGTCGGCGAAGCAAAGACCGATGGCAGCTTCATCCGCGAATTTGCCTTGCCGGAAGCCTACGTTCCCGACGAGGGCAAGACACGCGGCATCCGCAACAATCTTTCCTTTGAAAGCCTGACCATCACGCCGGACGGCAAGACGCTTCTTGCGGGCACGGAAAACGCGCTGATACAGGATGGAGACAAGGCGACGCTCGACCAAGGCAGCCGCTCGCGCATCATCGCCTTCGATCTCGCATCGGGCAATGTCACGGCGGAATATGCCTATGATACCGACCCGATCTTCACCAAGGCGACTGAGCCGCCCTTCTGGAACGATAACGGCATGTCGGAATTCGTTTCCGATGGAAACGATCTTCTCACCGTCGAACGCTCCTTCGCCATGGGTGTGGGCAACCGGATCACGCTTTACCGCGCCTCCTTCGATGGCGCCAGCGATGTGAAGGGCGTGCCGTCGCTTGCCAGCCAGCAGGTAACGCCGCTCGGCAAGAAACTTCTTCTACGGCTCAACGAAGGCGATTTCGGCCTCGACATCGACAATATCGAGGCCATCACCTTCGGGCCGATGGTTGACGGCAAGAGGACGCTCATCCTCGCCTCGGACAACAATTTCAGTCCCGGACAGGTTTCGCAGTTCATCGCCCTGAAGCTGCCCTGAAAAATAGTGACCGCACTCAGGTCCAGAAATAGCGCACGATGTGGAAGAAGACCGGGGCCGAGAAGACAAGGCTGTCGGCCCGGTCGAGCATGCCGCCATGCCCTTCGATCATGTGGCCCCAGTCCTTCACGCCGCGATCACGCTTGATGGCGGAGGCGACAAGCCCGCCGAAGAAGCCCATGATGCAGGATGTTGCGGCAAGCGCGCCCGCCTGAAGCGGCGAAAACGGCGTCAGCCAGGCAAGCCCTGCCCCCAGAAGCGAGGCGCTGGCGACCCCGCCGACAAAGCCTTCCCAGGTCTTGGACGGCGATATGGCGGGCGCGATGCGATGTTTGCCGAACAGCTTGCCGAAAATATATTGCAGCACATCGCTGCCCTGCACGGTGGCCACCAGAAAGGCGATCAAAAGCAGCTTCTTGCCGTCAAAGCCGGGAATATCCAGCGTCATCAGCGCGGGCACATGGCTGATGCAATAGACCGACAGCATGATGCCCCATTGCTGCTCGCTGATGCGCTCCAGAAAGCGCGACGTGTCGCCGGAAAGTGCCGTCAGCACCGGCATGGCGAGGAAGCAATAGACCGGGACAAAGATGGAATAGAGCCCGTACCAGTCGATCCAGATCAGGTAATACTGCACCGGGATAACCAGCAGGAACATGCCCAGCAGCACGCGATGGTCGGCGCGCCGCGTCTGCGTCAGCGTCGCATATTCGCGCAAGGCGGCAAACGAGATCAGCGCGAACAGCACGATCACCCCGCCCTTGCCGAACAGGAAGGCGACGCACATGGCGCCGACCATGATCCACCATGCCTTGATGCGGGCATTGAGATTGACCAGCGTGGAGGAAAGCGGCTTCGGCGCGCGCCATGAAAGAACACCGGCAACGGCGCTTGCCGTTGTCAGAACGCCCATGAGGCCAAGGAACAGTCGGGTTGTTTCGCTCATGGTTGTTTACCGTTGCGGGGCTGAATATCGAGAAGGCTCTGGCGGGCGCGGGCGAGAAATTCCTTGCGGTCCTCGCCCTCGCGAAGCTGGACCGGCGCGCCAAAGATGACGCGGCACAGAAGCGGCACCGGCAGCATCGCGCCCTTGGGCAGCACACGCGACATGTTTTCGATCCAGCACGGCACCAGTTCCACATCAGGGCGCGCCAGCGCCAGATTGTAGATGCCTGAGCGAAAGCGCAGCAGCGCCTCGTCGGTCATGTTGCGCGTGCCTTCCGGGAAGATGATGAGCGAATGGCCATCGGCCAGCGCCTTCAGCATCACTTCCATCGGGTCCTGCGTGCGTTCCACCCAGTTGCGCTCGACAAGCACGGTGCGCAGCAGAACTTCCGCCATGAACTGGCGCACGCGGTTGCCCCGCCAGTAATCCGCCCCGGCGACGGCACGGGTGCGGGCGCGCTCTTCCTGATCGAGACAGGAGGAAAGCAGGATGAAATCGCCATGGCTTGTGTGATTGGCAAAATAGATGCGCTGATTGCGCGACGGTCCGGTGCCGCTCCAGATGGGCCGCACGCCGGTAATCCCGCGCGACAGGATGGCCAGAAACGAACCGAAAATCGATTGAACCTGATGGCGGATCAGTTCCCGCATGTCACGGCCCCCACCCCAATGGCTGACCTGATGGCACTGCGGCCAGCAGAATGAAAAGCACGATCCCAACCCCCATGAAGAAGCGCAGCCGCCCCACGATGCGCCGCGAACCCTCAATCCTTGCCGCAAGCGGACGCACCGGCCCCTCGGTGGAACGAAGGCCCATGCGCTCCAGAATTTGGTCCACCTCGCCCAGTCCCGTTTCACCGGAAGCGGCAATCAGGCGGAAAAGCGCTGCATCGAACAAGAGATGCGCGGCGATACCCAGCATGATCAACGCAGTGGCGAGCAGCAGCGGCCAGATCAGCCAGAAAGCCAGATCGTGCACCGGGCGCAGGAAGGGCGCGACCGCAAGGAGAACAACCGCGATGGCAATGCCAAGAAAGGCGTTGCGGCGCAGCATCATCGCCGTCGAGGTTGCAGGCGTATTCATGCCGCCTCCCCCGTCAGATGCAGATGGACCGGCCAGCCTTTGGCGCGGACCAGCGCTTCCGCTTCCTGCGCATTGGCGGCGCGTCCGGTGGAAACAAGCCACGCCACCGCAACGGTGGCGCTGCGCTGGAAGCCAAGCGCGCAGCAGATGAGAACCCGGCCGTGATGGCGAGCAGCTTCAACGGCATGGGCGGCCAGTTGCACTTTTTCGGATGACGGCGCGATCAGGTCGAGCGTGGCAAAACTTTTCCATTCCGTGGCGTGCGGCGGCGGCACCATTTCAGCGGCAAGATCGATGACGGCGGCAAAGGATGAGAGTTCCGACGCTTTTGGAAACCGCCCGAGAAACACCCCATCGGCAAGCTCGACATGCGGCGGCAGCCTGCGGGTCCAGAACCGCACATTCAGCCGGGCAAAAAGACGATAAGGCCATAGCAGCCAGCGGCTTGCGATACTGACCGATCCATCCGTCTGCTTTTGGAAAATGGCCGCACCGGCACCAAAATAGCCGAGCGCCACAATGGCAAGCGCGGTTGCAGGCCAGAGCCAGAAAATCGCATAGCCGGTGACGGTCAGGCCATGGATGGCGAGCGCCAGAAACAGGATCGCGCCCGCCAGATAGCAAAGCCCGATCCTTCTGGCTTTGGGGTCCGATGTAAACGGAAAGCCAGCCAGCGGCGAAGGGCCGTTGCGCGGAAAAAGCCACAGGGCAAACAGGCCGAGCAAGCTGCCAGCCGGAATATCGACCGCATGGTGCTGGTAGGTGGTCAGCACCGACAGGCCGATCAGCAGGCACCAGACATGCCAGACCACGCGCATGGCATCACCCATCACGCGGCGCATCTGGTCCCAGATGATGATCAGCAGCGCGATATGCAGCGAAGGCGCCTGATTGAAAGGCTTGTCGAAGCCGCCAAGCACATCGAACATGAAGCCCGGAATGCCCGCCGTTGCCGGTTTCACGAAGGTCGCCGTCAGCGGAAAGGCGACGAAGCAGAGAACGGCGATGATCTGTGCCGTCAGATAACGCTTCGCCAGCCGGTCGACCTGTTCCGGACTGTCATTGACGAACAGCGCAATCGCGTAAAACAGGTTGACCGACCAATAGGGTACGATGCTCCACGCGATGAACGGAACCCGGCTTTCCCACGCGAAGGCGAGGTTCGGCACATGGCTTTGCTGCGATGCGAGCCAGTTGGCCGTACCGTAGGTCAGGTAGAAAAAGGGAGCGAGAAACAGAAGCCAAAGGATGGCGCGACGGGCCACGGGCCGCCGCGAATATCCCTCGCGTTCCGTCAAATCCCCTATCACGCTTCGCCGTCTCCAACGCGCTCCGCAATCGAGACGGTGAAAATGCCCCACTGGTCGATGCGCTGCTCGATCTTGCGATAGCCTGCCTTCTCGACAAGCTGGTCCATTTCGCCCTGCGTGCGGCGGCGCATCACCCATGCCTCGCCGCCGCGATGCGAGGTCAGCGCCCGCGCGATCATTTCAAGCTGCGGATGCCAGGGCTGGTTGGTGTAGATCAGCAATGAGCCGGGTTTCTGCACGCGGGCAAGCCCCGACAGCGAACGATTGATCAACGCATTATCAGGGAAAAGCTCGTAAAGACCGGACACGATGGCGAGGTCCGGCTGCGGCGTGATCGCGGCAAGGCTTTCCTCGTTGAAAGCGTCGCCCTCTTCCATATGGGCGATGGCTTCCAGCCCGCGCTCCTTGATGAGCTTGTTGCCCGCCAGCACATTGATCGGCGAATAATCGCGCAGGTGAATGCTATCCGGCAAGTCGCCTGCACGCACCACGGCATCAATGACATAGCGGCCATGGCCGCAGGCAATGTCGAGGATATTGGTCGAGCGGCCTTCGCTTTCGAGCCGCCTGATGGCGTGTCTGATCAGTTCTTCCAGATGCACCTTGCGCTGGCGGATGCCGCGCCAGCCGATCGCTTCCAGAAACTGCCTGTCGATGAGCTTGCCGCCCGGTCCAATGCCGCGCGCTTCGTTCTCATAGACATAATCGAGCGTCGAACCGGAATCGAAGCCGGTGCGCTTGCCGACTTTCAGCCCTTCCGAAAACAGTGCGCCGAAGCCTATCGAAGCGCGTGTCGACGCCCAGTAAAGCCCCCGTGCCGTCAGAAGCGACAGCGGGGTCGACAGCCGGTCCGCCTCGTCGCGCGTGTAGCCTGCGATATGCGCTTCCGTCAGGTCGGCGCGCTGCGGCTTTTCGGCAAAACGCGCCTCGATGAAATCATGGATGCGTTCGATGGCCGGCTTGCGATTCCGCTCGCCCAGCGTGTCGTGATAGAAGCCTTTCAGCACATGCCGCTCCTTGATGCGGCTGCCGAGATTTTCGAAGAAGCGATGTTGCGGCGCGGGGCGCACGACAAAATCGCTGCCGGAGATGAGCAATTGCGTCGGGACGGTAATCGCCCGCGCATCGTCCACCACGCGCTTTGCCGCCTCGTAGAGTTGCAGCAATATATGCGATGCGATGGGCCGCGTGATCAGCGGATCGGTGCGATAGGATTCGATGCGCTCCGGATCGTGGGTCAGGAATTGCGGCTTGACGTAGGAATTGACGTAGAACGTACCCTTCAGCTTCTGCCAGAGCGCAATGCCTTCCTTGGCGAACGGCACATAGAGCTTGATGTCGAAGGCAGGCGAAGCCAGCACCAGCGCGCGGATATTGGGCGCATAGTCATGCACCCAGGCAGCCGCCAGCACCGCGCCGACGCTTTGCGCGATGATGGCCACGTCCTCGATGGCGGCACCGGTTTCCTGCCGGATATGGGTGACGAAACAATCGAGATCGCGGATCGAGGCGCCGAAGGATGGCGAGAAGCCGCGCACGCCCGGCGACTGGCCGTGGCCGCGCGCATCCCAGGCATAGAAGGCGTAGTCGTCGAGCCCCAGCTCATCGACGAGGTGCGCGACGCGCCCGCTATGCTCATGCCCGCGATGCAGCAGCACGATCACGCCTTTCGGCTTGCCGGAGAGCGACGGCCAGAAACGGTAGAACAGCGACGTGCCGTCATGGGTGACGAACCGGCTTTCCTGCGCCACGCGATGCGGTTTGACTGCGTGCTCGTTCATGCCATCCCCTCTCGGCTGCTTCCCCAAGGGCCATAGCCCCCAATTTCTATTGAGTGAAACAAAATGTTTGCATAAACGAGCTGGCGCGAACCGCAAATAGCTGTTCAATACTTATTCTTCGTTTCCCAAGAGATTCTTGATGTCGGTTTATCAACTCAAGTCGCGTTTCCAGAATTTACTGAGGCCAGTTGTCGTGCGACTTGCCGCAGGCGGTGTAACGGCCAATCAGGTTACAGTCGCCGCCGCGCTCGTCTCCATCATACTTGGCGCTTTTCTGGCGTGGAACGGAAGCGCGGCATGGTTCGCGCTCGTCCCTGCCTGGCTGTTCCTGCGCATGGCGCTCAATGCCATCGACGGAATGCTGGCGCGCGAACACGGGCAAAAATCGACGCTCGGCGCCTATCTCAACGAGATCGGCGACGTGGTTTCCGACGCAGCGCTCTACGCGCCTTTCGCATTGGTCGCGCCGTTCAGCGGCCCATGGATTTTCGCGGTCATTTTCCTCGCCACCCTGACGGAATTTGCGGGGCTTGCCGGAGCAACCGTGGGTGCGAGCCGCCGCTATGACGGCCCGATGGGCAAGAGTGACCGCGCCGTGGTCTTCGGCGTCCTTGGCGCATGGATCGCCATCGACGGCGCATTGCCGGACTGGATGTTCTGGCTGCAACCGCTCCTTTGCCTGTTACTCGCCGCAACCACGGTCAAGCGCGTCGCCAACGGCGTCAACGAGGCAAAGAACCGTTAAAACGGGCTTCCGGTACTGGTATTGACGCAATTGGGGCCTATGTTGGTTCCCATCCAATTCCAGCTCAATCGGAGGCCATGCCAATGAAGAAAGCTAAGATTGCTGCTCTCGCCGGGGTCTTGTTCGCATATTCGTCCGCGCCCGGCCCGGTGCTTGCCGCCAGCGATGGCAGTTCCAGGCAGCGGGCGAAGGAAGTCACCGCTGTCGTCAACGCCGTCGCGCAGAAAATGCCCGACCAGCCGATCAATACGGTGATGTATATCCGCTCCAACAATTTCGAGGTTCTGGCCGGCGACTGCACGGTGCGCGCGCATATCGTCTCTTCCGGCCACAAGGCGAAAAGCACCTCTCCCGAAAAGATCAAGGTGCGGCTCAACAAGCGGCGCTGCGCGCGTTAATTCCCATTGAGCTGCGACTTGGCGACGGTCTTGACCACCCAGTCGGCGAAGACGCGCAGGCGGTTGCTGAGGTGCCGGTTGGGCGGATAGACCAGATAGATCGGCATCGGCTCGATCTCCCATTCCTGCAGGACGGGGCGCAGCGTGCCGTTGGCGATGTCGTCCCTCACCATGAACAAGGGCGCCTGCACCACGCCAAGCCCGGCCCGCGCGGCGGCAAGATAGGTGGTCGATTCATTCGCCGCCACCACATAGCGCCCGTTGACCTCGATCTCCTCCGTCCCCTTCCTGAAGCGGAACGGCATCTGCTGGCCGGTCGATGGCCGGAAATAGCCGACCACCGTGCAGTCCCGACCAAGATCGGAGGGGTGCAGCGGCGTGGAACAACGGTCAAGATATTCAGCGGAAGCACATGCAATGGAATGCATGTCGCCAATGCGCCGGGCAATCAGCGACTGGTCGGCAAGTTCGCCGACGCGGATCGCGCAATCGACGTTTTCCGCCACATAGTCGACAGGCCGGTCGGATACGCCGAGATCGATCTGGATATCGGGATAACGCTGGTGGAACTCCATCAGCGCCGGAATGATGATGAGATTGGCGATCGCGCCCGCCATTTCAACGCGCAGACGGCCCTTGGGCAGGGTCTGCGCGCTCGACAGGCTGCCGTCGAGTTCTTCCAGATCGGCCAGCAATCGCGCTGCGCGCTCATAGTAAAGTGCGCCGTCCGGTGTTACGAGAACCCGACGGGTGGTCCGATTGAGGAGTTTTGTGCGCAAATGGGTCTCCAATCCCTGAATGAGATTGCTGACCGTGGCCTTGGGCATGTTGAGCGAAGCGGAGGCGCGGGTGAAGTTGCCGGTTTCGACAACCCTGAGAAATGCGCGCATGGCCGAAAGCTGGTCCATTTGAAAAACTGCCATTGTTCGAGATTCTGAATAGTGTAACCAATTACAGGGGACTATTCCAGATGGGAGACAATGATAATATTCCAACATAGCGGTTTGCCGCTATACGTGAAGGCCAACAAAGATGTGCGAGAAGTTCAGCGTAGAGACAATTCTGGTTAACGGAAAGGCCGATGACTGCGGCTGCACGGCCCGCGTTTATCGCGGTGCAGAATTGCTTTCTCCGCCGCCTGTGGTGCTGCATCTCCACGGCGGGGCTTTTTCCGCCAATTGCGTTGGCGCCTGCGAGCGCGTTGCCGAAACACTTGCCGAGGCGGGTGCGGTGGTCGTGTCGCCGGAATATTCGGCAGCCTGTCTCAACCCGTTCCCGGCGGCGCTTGAGATCGTCTACTCCATCCTGACTTCGATGCGCGCGCGTTGCCCGGAGTTTGCGCACAAGAAGTCGATGCTGTTCGTCGCCGGTGAAGAGGCGGGCGGCAATATTGCTGCGGGTTTGGCGCTCATGGCGCGAGATCAGAATCTGACGGACCTCAAAGGTCAGATATTGCTTTCGCCCATGCTCGACCCCTGCCTCGCCACGGCGTCTTTCCGCAAATATTGCCCGGAAAGCGCGGTCCAGACGATGGCGGATGGCTGGCAGCACTATCTGGGCCAGTGCGGCGGGTTCACGCATCCCTACGCCGCGCCCGGTCTTTGTACACGTCTGGGCGGTCTGGTTCCGACCTTGCTCGTTTCCAGCGCCCAATGCCCGATGCGCGATGAAACGCAGGCCTATGCCGAGCGTCTTCGCGAAGCGGGCGTGAAGGTCCAGTCCCATGTCCTTCCGGGGAAAGCGGGCTGGATACCCGAAAACAAGGTGGCCGGCAGCGACTGGTCGCCACAGGAACACAAACTTATCGACCTGTTTTCCGATTTCTTCCGGCAGGCAGGAGCAAAGCCAATCGCAGCATGAAGCATGTCTCCCAGAAGCGGGAACCGGTTTTGAGAGACATGCTTGAAAAACAATCAGATTGAAGTCCTCCCAAGCTTTGACCTGATGCCCCATTGAAGCCGGCTTCCCCTACCGGTTTAGGAGATACAACGATGACATCGATCACAGCCCGCCGGGCCCTATGGGGCGCCGGCCTGAGTATCCTATTGTCTGCAGCTGGCGGCGGCGCCATTCTCTTCGGCGTGCCGCACCTCAAGGCCGATGCTGCAACCGATATTTCCGCTCCCCCGCCTGCCGTTCCTGTTTCCGTCGCCAAGGCGGAATCGCGCCGCATCGCGACCTGGGAAGAATTTTCAGGCCGACTGGAAGCAATCGACCGCGTTGAAATTCGCCCGCGCGTCGGCGGCGCCATCCAGAAAGCCCATTTCCGCGAGGGCGCGCTGGTGAAACAGGGCGATCTGCTCGTCACCATCGATCCCGAGCCCTATGCGGCGGCGGTCGAAAAGGCGAAGGCGCTGGTTTCCGCCGAAGAGGCGCGCGTTGCGCTGGCGAAGGCAGAACTGGAACGCGGACGCCAGCTCGTCACCACCCGCACCATCGCCCAGAGCGGCCTCGACCAGCGCTCCAGCGCCTTTGACGAGGCGCAGGCAAGCTTGCGTTCGGCCAAGGCTGCATTGCAAACAGCCGAGCTTGACCTGCGATATACGGAAGTACGCGCACCGATTTCCGGTCGCGTCGGGCGGCTGGAAGTGACGGCGGGCAATCTCGTCGCCGCAAGTTCCGCCTCGCCGGTGCTGACCACGCTTGTCTCGGTCGACCCGATCTATGCAAGCTTCAGCGCCAATGAGGAAGTCGTCACCAGGGCGCTTGCCAAGCTTGCCGCCTCGCCCGGCGGCAGCGCCATCGAGCGCATTCCGGTCCAGATCGGCACCGCTTCCGATGACGGCACCCCGATTTCCGGCCATATCCAGCTCATCAACAATGAGGTGGATGCCACGACCGGCACAATCCGGGTTCGCGCCGCGATCGACAATCCGGATGGCAGGCTCATTCCGGGCCAGTTTGTCCGCATTCGTTTCGGCGAACCGGAACCGGATGAAAAGCTGGTGGTGAGCGACCGGGCCATTGCTTCCGATCAGGACAAGAAGTTCGTCTTCGTGGTCGGGGCCGATAACAAGGTCGAATACCGGCAGGTGGTTCTGGGACGCAATTATGACGGCCTGCGCATCATCGAAAGCGGGTTGAAGCCCGGCGAGAATATCGTCGTGAACGGCCTGCAGCGCATTCGTCCGGGCGTGGTCGTCGCACCGCAACCCGTCACCGAAACGCTTGCCAAAAACTGAATTAAAACGGCGCGCCTGAGCGCGCGCTAACCGCAAATGCTCAGCCTCAGCAACCCGCGAAATCTGCCGATTTCGCGGGCCGGGAGAGTTTTTGCCTTCCCGCTTAAGGGGGATAAACAGATGAACTTCTCACGCTTTTTTGTCGACCGGCCGGTCTTCGCTGGCGTTCTGTCGGTCCTGATCTTCGTTGCCGGTCTGATCGGCATGACAGGTCTGCCGATCTCGGAATATCCGGAAGTCGTGCCGCCGCAGATCGTGGTGCGCGCGCAATATCCGGGCGCCAACCCTGCCGTCATTTCCGAAACCGTCGCCACGCCGCTTGAAGAACAGATCAACGGCGTCGAGGGCATGCTCTACATGCAGAGCCAGGCGACCGCCGATGGCGTCATGACGCTGACCGTCACCTTCGCGCTCGGCACCGATCCCGATCAGGCCCAGCAGCTGGTGCAGAACCGTATTTCGCAGGCCGAACCGCGCCTGCCGGAAGAAGTGCGCACGCTTGGCGTCACGACCGCCAAGAGCTCGCCCGACCTGACCCTCGTCGTTCACATCATCTCACCCGATGGCCGCTATGACGTGAACTATCTGCGCAATTATGCCGTTCTCAACGTCAAGGACCGCATCGCCCGTATTCCGGGCGTCGGACAGGTGCAGATATTCGGCGGCGGCGATTATTCGATGCGCGTCTGGATCGACCCGCAAAAGGCCGCCGAGCGCGGACTTTCCGCAAGCGACATCGCCAATGCCATCCGCCAGCAGAATGTTCAGGCCGCTGCTGGTGTCATCGGCGCATCGCCGTCGGTTTCGGGTCTTGACCTGCAACTTTCCGTCAATGCGCAAGGCCGTCTCCAGTCGCCGGAAGAATTCGCCAATATCGTCGTAAAATCCGGCAATCAGGGCGAAATCACCCGGCTGGGTGATGTGGCGCGTGTTGAGATGGGCGCTGCCGATTATTCGCTGCGCTCGCTGCTCGACAACAAGCTGGCGGTCGGCATGGGCGTGTTCCAGTCGCCCGGTTCCAATGCGCTGGAAATTTCCGAAAACGTCCATGCGGCCATGGCCGACCTGAAGAAGACCATGCCGGAAGGCGTGGATTTCGACATCGTCTATGACACGACCGGGTTTGTGAAGGCGTCCATCGAGTCGGTCATCCATACCCTGCTCGAAGCCATCGTGCTGGTGGTGATCGTCGTCATCATGTTCCTGCAGACATGGCGCGCTTCCATCATTCCGCTGGTTGCCGTTCCGGTTTCCATCGTCGGCACATTCGCGGTCATGTATGTGTTCGGCTTCTCCATCAACGCGCTCAGCCTCTTCGGCCTTGTGCTCGCCATCGGCATCGTGGTCGATGACGCCATCGTGGTGGTGGAAAATGTCGAGCGCAATATCGAACAGGGGCTGTCGCCGGTCGAGGCCACCTATCGCGCCATGCAGGAAGTTTCCGGGCCGATCATCGCCATTGCGCTGGTGCTGGTCGCGGTCTTCGTGCCGCTTGCCTTCATCACCGGCCTGACCGGCCAGTTCTATCGCCAGTTCGCGCTCACCATCGCGATCTCGACGGTGATCTCGGCCTTCAACTCGCTGACGCTTTCGCCCGCTCTGGCGGCCCTGCTGCTGCGCGGCCATGATGCCCCGAAGGATCGGCTCACCCGCGCCATGGACAAGCTGTTCGGCTGGTTCTTCCGTGGCTTCAACCGCTTCTTCGGTGCAAGTTCGGAAGCCTATGGGCGCGGCGTCGGCGGCATTCTCTCGCGCAAGTCGCTGGTGATGGGCCTCTATGTCGTGCTGCTTGGCGTCACCTTCGTCCTGTTCCGCGCGGTGCCCGGCGGGTTCGTTCCGGCGCAGGACAAGCAATATCTGATCGGCTTCGCGCAATTGCCGGATGCGGCAACGCTCGACCGTTCGGAAGATGTGATCCGCCGCATGAGCGACATTGCCCTCAAGCATCCGGGCGTGGCCAATGCCATCGCCTTCCCCGGCCTGTCGATCAACGGGTTCACCAACTCGTCGAACTCCGGCATCGTCTTCGTGACGCTGAAGCCGTTCGAGGAGCGCAAGACCCCGGAACTGTCGGCCAATGCGATCACCATGGAGCTGAACCAGCAATACGGCGCCATTCAGGATGCCTTCATCGCCATGTTCCCGCCGCCGCCCGTTCAGGGTCTCGGCACGACCGGCGGCTTCAAGCTTCAGCTTGAGGATCGCAACGGGCTTGGCTTCAAGGCGCTGGACGATGCAACCAAGGCGTTTCTCGCCAAGGCCTATCAGACGCCGGAACTGGCCGGTCTCTATTCGAGCTACCAGATCAATGTGCCGCAGCTTTATGCCGATCTAGACCGCACGAAGGCGCGTCAGCTTGGCGTGGCGGTGACTGACGTGTTCGAAACCCTGCAAATCTATCTGGGGTCGCTTTATGTCAACGACTTCAATGCCTTCGGGCGGACCTACAGCGTGCGCATTCAGGCCGATGCGAATTACCGCAGCCATGCCGAGGATATCGGCAAGCTGAAGGTTCGCTCGCAGTCGGGCGAGATGATCCCGCTGTCGGCTCTCCTGAAAGTGGAGCAGACCGTGGGTGCCGAACGCGCCATCCGCTATAACGGCTTCCTTTCCGCCGATATCAACGGCAACCCGGCCCCCGGCTTCTCGTCCGGCCAGGCACAGGCCGCCATTGAACGGATCGCCGAGGAAACCTTGCCTCCGGGCATCGCCTATGAGTGGACCGACCTGACCTACCAGCAGATCCTTGCTGGCAATTCAGGCTTCCTCGTCTTCCCGCTGGCGCTGCTGCTCGTCTATCTGGTGCTGGCCGCGCAATATGAAAGCCTTGCCCTGCCGCTGTCGATCATCATGATCGTGCCGATGGGGATCATGGCGGCACTCACCGGCGTCTGGCTGACCGGAGGCGACAACAACGTCTTCACCCAGATCGGCTTGATCGTCCTTGTGGGGCTATCGGCGAAGAACGCGATCCTGATCGTGGAATTTGCCCGCGAGCTGGAACTATCGGGAAGAGGTGTCGTGCAGGCGGCGGTCGAGGCAAGCCGGTTGCGTCTGCGCCCGATCCTGATGACCTCGATGGCCTTCATCATGGGCGTGGTGCCGCTGGTCATATCCACGGGTGCGGGTGCGGAAATGCGCTCGGCCATGGGCATCGCGGTCTTTGCAGGCATGATCGGCGTGACCGCCTTCGGCATCTTCATGACGCCGGTGTTCTATGTGCTGATCCGCAAGCTCTCCGGCGAGCGCCCGCTGAAACACGCAGGCGCCAAGATCGAGGCCCCGCATCTGGCGCCGGGGGAATAATCCGACGTCTCCTTCCATCACCTTCTGCAGAGGGGCCGGAGCAATCCGGCCCTTTTCTTTGTGGACTTGTCTTTTGCGGTCGCGATATCGCCCGAATCGGTTTCTTAAGAGGAGGCTTTGTCCGCTGCATGAAGGAGAAGATCGTTGCAGAAGTCCGGTTTGCTTGCCCTCGTCCTCGCTGTCACTGCCCTGACAGCATGTTCCGAAACGACGCCCGGTCCTTCGGCAAGCGCCACCCCCGCCAAGCCGCCCGTCGATCCGACCCCCATCACCGGCAACTGGTGCAGCCCCGACGGACAGCGATTCGCCATTTCCGGCGAGCGTTTCGACAGCCGCGACAGCCAGTGCTCGGTCACGCGGATGAACAATTACGAAGGCACCTTTACCGTGTCGATGTCCTGCACCGCCAATGGCCAGCAGTCGAAGGAAAACATCACCATTTCACCCGTCGGCCAGACGCTGCATATCTCGTTCCTGTCGATGGGCGGCAAGCGGGCGGTGGTGAGCCGCTGCGCCTCCTGAGCGGTCCGAAATCACATCAAGGCAAAATCGTGATCTGGCGCGAAAATCGCGCCAGTTGCGTTTTTGCGCGGCAGATCGTTCCGTTTTTGCGCCAAAATCTATGGCGAACGCCCGACAAATTCATGGCAAAAATGTGGCAAAGGCTTTTTTTCGGATGATGTGATGCGACAGAAGTTTCCCGCTCTGCTAAACTCGCCGCTGCAATGCCATACCCACAATATAGGGAGACAGACATGAAAGTCGTATTCGTGACTACCGCTGTCCTCGCTCTGTCGGTAGCTTTCTCGGTTACAGGCGCGATGGCAGACTGCACCTATCATAGTGCTCAATCTTCCACGAAGATCGAGAAGCCGCAAACCACTGCAAGCATCCAGACAACGGCTCCGGAACAGAAATAAACTGCCGGAAAAGCTGGAAACTGGCCCCTATCCTGCTTCGTGACGATCGCGCCCGGACGCCGGTCGTCACTTTTTTCTGAAAGGAATACAGGCAAAAAAAAGCGCGCCCTCCAGATTGAAGGACGCGAAAGAGGTGCAAGCTCGCTCTGTTCGAGGAACCTGAACGGCAGGTTCTAGGCTCGACCAGATGCCTGTCGGCCATTCTGTCCTGGAAGCGACCAGAGTGCGGGACCGGTTTTTATTCGTAGCTCGAAACGCTTCGCTTCGAGAGTAACCGTTATCGCCGCTGCCGCGCTGTCCGGACTGGTTTGGCTGCCTATCGACCCCGACTCCCCGCGGTCGATAAGCAGCCCCCGCCCAATTTTTGCGTCAGCCTCCTAAGCCCAACAGGCCGACGGCTATTTAGTGAACGCTCCAGTAGCGAAAAACAATTCCCCTATTCAGGGGGGTATGAAACAAAGAAGAACCAGCCTCCACGTCCCGCAATGACTTTCAGCGGCCGGTAGAGTTTGAAAGACTTTATGAAACCATTTGATATTTATTTGAAATTAGACCAGACTTTTTCGGTGATATGTGCGAATTGACGCTTTTGAAGGGAAATTTCGCCCGCCAAAATCAGGAGATTCTTGAAATTGCGCGCGCCCTCCCTTTAAAGCTTCGGTACATTCGCATTCTTTCGTTTCTGGAGATACCCCACGTGTCATGCGCAAACTGGATGTTCGCTCTCCGGCGTCTTCTGGCGCTCCCGGCACTGATTGCGCTTTTCGCCATCTGCCAAACTTCTCCTTTTGCAGGAGCGGCTGAAGTCCCGTCGTCCGCGACCACGACCACTACGCTGACCGTCATCGGCCCGAACGGAACAACCCGCGTGCTGACAAGCGACGACTTCACGCAACTGCCGCAGAACAGGTTGCAGACGAACACCGCCTGGACCGAGGGCCCGCAGAATTTCGACGGCGTGCTGCTGCGCGACGTGCTGGCAACGGTCGGCGTCGACGGGAAAGACGCCGCAGACCGTTCGATCACCATTCTTGCGATCAACGACTACAGTATCAGCATTCCGCTGCAGGACGCCTACAGGTACAATGTCCTCGTCGCGCACAAGATGAACGGCAGGGAGCTGAGCCTGCGCGACAAGGGACCATACTGGATCGTCTATCCGCGCGACCAGCATCAGGAGCTGAACGATTCGCGCTATGATCACCGCTGGGCGTGGCAGTTGAAGCAGATCGAGGTGAAATGAGAATCAAGCGAGGCTACATTCTCTCCGGCCTGGTCATGGCAGGGTTTGCAGCGCTGCTCGCTTATGCATTCATTCAGCTTTTCGAAATCCAGAAATCGCTTGCAACCTATACCGGCGAGAACATGGTCTGGGCCATCACCAAGACGGAACGCGACGCCAGCCGCCTGGCCGAAACGGCGCTGACCTTTCCCGCAGGCAGCACGAACACAGGTGATCTCTCGCTCCGCCTCGACGTTCTCTACAGCCGTTTCGCGCTTCTGGCCGATGGCCCGCAGAAGAAATATTTCGAAGGCATTCCGGGCGCTGCCGACACCATCCGGCGCAATGCAGACCGGCTTCCCGAAATCGAGGCGATGATCAAGGCCGGGCCGGAACAATTCAACCCCGCCGCCATCTACGAAGCGCTGGTTCCCATGCGCGATGAGCTGACCAAGGTTGCCAATGATGCAACGATTGTGGAGCAGGACCGCGGCGGCGCGCACCGCGACCAGCAATTGCAGTCAATCTACCTGATCATGTTCGCGGTGCTGGGCATCATGGCGACAGGCGCCATTCTGTCCTGGCAGCTTTTGTCCAACATGCGCAGGGCCGAGCGCGCCCACAAGGCCTTGCAGGAATACAAGCAGCAACTGGAACAGACCGTTGCCGACCGCACCGCCGCCCTGCGCGAGGCGCTGGAAAGCGAGCGCAAGGCCAAGGAACTCTACAAGAGCTTCATCACCACGGTTTCACACCAGTTCCGCACGCCGGTATCGATCATCGACATCATCGCCCAGCGCTTCATCCGCCGCGCCGACGAGTTCACGCCCGAAATCATCATCGACAAGGCCAAGCGGATGCGGAATGCCAGCCGCCGCCTGATCCTGCTTCTGGAGAGCACCGCCAATGCGGAACGCCTCGACGAGAACGGGTTTCAGATCAACCGGCAGCCGGTCGATTTCTCCGAACTGGTGCGCAACACCTGCACCTATCATCAGGAGCTGCATCCCGAGCTGGAACTGGTGACGGACATCAAGGACAGCGAGACTTTCTGTTATTGCGACGGCATTCTGGTCGAGCAGATTCTGGTCAACCTGCTTGGCAATGCCACCAAATATTCGCCCGCCGGCAAGCCCATCGAAGTGACCACGGAAGAAGACGAGAACGGCTTCCGCTGCATCGTCCGCGACCATGGCATCGGCATACCGGCGGAGGAAGCGGATCGCGTATTCACGCGTTTTTTCCGCGCCAGCAACGCATCGCACATGGCAGGAACCGGCCTTGGCCTCAGCCTGTCACGCGCGCTGGCCGAATTGCACGGCGGTACGCTTGTCTTCACTTCGGTTGAAGGACAAGGTACGGTATTCATTCTGTCTCTACCAAAGGTGGCCCAGCATGCGACTGCCTGAAACTCCTCCCACGCCCACCGTCCTCTGCATCGAGGACGAGGCGCATATTCTTGAAGAACTGATCGATGAGCTGAGCACTTCGGGCTTCAACGCCATTGGCGCCGCCAATGCAGGTGAAGCGCTGCGCGTGCTGGAGCGGACGACGCCCGACATCATCATCTGCGATATATTGATGCCCGGCACCAACGGCCTGCAATTTCTGGAACAGATTCGCGGCTCCCGGCCCGACCTTGCCGGAACGCCATTCCTGTTTCTGACCGCCCTTGCCGACCGCAGCCACGAGCTGACCGGCAGAGAGGCCGGTGCCGACGACTATCTCACGAAACCAATCGATTTCGACGTTCTCATCCTCACGATTCGCGCCAGACTCAATCTGGTGGCGCGCGTAAAGGCCATATCCACTCCTTCCGCTGCGGCGGAACCGAATGGAGACTTCATCCATCTTTCGCGGCGGGAAACCGAAGTGCTGAAGGAGATCAGCACCGGCCAGCGCAATGGCGAAATCGCCCGCAAACTTGGACTATCGGAACATACAGTCAGCGATTATGTGAAGGCGATCTACCAGAAGCTCAGCGTGTCATCGCGCGCTGAAGCAACCCGCGAAGCCATCCGGCGCGGACTGGTCGACATGAGATAGGCAGGCGAATTCAACCGGTTTTTTGGGGGATGATCGGTAATGATCTCGACAATCCGACAACCCCAAATTACGATTTGCGCATGAAGCAACCGGTTCGACAACGCGCTGTCTTCTTCATTGGCGGCTATGATCCGAAAACGCCGGAGGCGTTTTTTGGACGATTGAACAGAGAAATCAAACGGTCCGAAGCTCTCTGGAGCGTTCGTTCCGACGTTTCGGATATCAGCGTATCGCCGGATGGCGAGATAGGCTCCGTCTCAATCAAGACGGCACCCGGCGACAATGGCTGGGCCACCGAAACGGACTTCAATTTTCTCGTTCTGGACAGAATCGTGTTGGCGGATTTCGACCGTCCGCTCCCGGTCAGGCTGGCAAAATATCTTGTCGCCTTCGGCGATTTCGTCATCACCGGTACTGCGTTTCGCTTCTTTGCCAGGGCATGGCGGTTCGGGCTTTATTTCCTCTACCCGTTTCTCGTGCTCGCCCTGTTCGCCGTGGCGGGCTATGCGGCGGCGCGGGCGACTGCTCACTGGCTTGGCGCCCTGAGCTGGCTCGTCGGGCTTGCGGTTTTTTCGGCGGCACTCGCCATTCTGGGCAAAAGATGGTCCACCAACCATCTGATGGACCTGTGGTCATTCTCGCTCAATTTCATTCGAGGACGGCGGCGGGATGCAGAATCCCTGATGCAGCGCTTTGCCGCTGGCATCGTCGAACGCACCGCCGCGAAACAGTATGACGAGGTCATTCTGATCGGCCACAGCACCGGCGGCATGCTGATGCTGGACGTTGCCGCGCGCTGCCTTGCCATCGATCCGCAATTCAGCCGCCATGCGTCGAAGGTGACGGTCCTCACGCTTGGCTCGACCGCGCTCAAGGCAGGCTATCATCCGGCGGGCGGGCATTTTCGCGAAGGCGTGCAGCGGCTGGTGGACGATGGCAAAATCGACTGGGTGGAAATCCAGTGCCTGACCGATGCGATCAATTTCTACAAGACCGATCCCGTGGCCGAGATGGGTTTAAAGCGGGAGCCGCAACGAGCTTTTCCCGTCACCCGGACAGTGCGCATGAAGGAAATGTTGCAGCCGGAAATCTACAAGCGCGTGAAGCGGAACCTTTTTCGCGTGCATTATCAATATGTATTCGGAAATACGAAGCCCTATTGGTATGATTTCTTTCAGATCTGCTGCGGGCCGATTTCGCTCCGCGAACGGACGGATGACCGCATCATCGGTGCCCAGCCAAGGAAGGAAACTGTTGCCGAATGACACCGACACTGGCCGCAATCGTCTGGGGAATCGGGCTTGTCGCCTGGGTCGTTATCCGCATTCCGCACCAGCGGCGTGCACGCAAGATCAAGGTTGCAAACGATGCGAAGACGCTGGCTGACCGGCTGGCGCTGGGTGCGGCGACGGTGGGCCTGTCGCTGATCCCCATCGTCTATGTCGCGACCGGCGTTCCTGCCTTTGCCGATTATGCTTTCCAGCCGTGGCTGGCCTGGATCGGGGTAATCGTCGAGATCGCCTTCCTCTGGCTTTTTTATGCAAGCCATCGCCAATTGGGCAAAAACTGGTCGGTCTCGCTTGAAATCCGCCGCGAGCACAAGCTGGTGACCGACGGGCTTTACAAATATGTCCGCCATCCGATGTATCTGTCGTTCTGGCTGTGGGCGATTGCGCAATTCTGCCTGCTGCCGAACTGGTTTGCCGGGCTGGCCGGGATTGTCGGCGTCGCCATCCTCTATTTCTATCGGGTCGGCCATGAGGAGGCGATGATGCGGGCGGCCTTTGGCGCGTCCTATGACGATTATGCGCGCCGCACGGGCCGCGTCATTCCAAAACTCAAGTTCTAGTGATTTGGCTGAAACGGACCGGCGCTCTAAATAGCTGGTTCGATGCCCCTCGTTCGAAAGTCATTTTTCGAACGCGCCCCAACAGGTAGTCGAAGATGGTTTCAAAGCCCGATCATTTGCATTCGAAAATCATGACCCGCCGCAGCCTGATCTTTGCCGGAGCGGCTCTTGCGCTTTATGGCGGCGCAGCGCAGGCGGCGCCCAAAACACCTTCCAGAAAGTCCTCGCGGGCGGATGTCTATCTTCTGCGCGGGTTCGGGGACATTTTCTCCACCGGCATTGACGAGATCGGCAGGCAATTGCAGGCCAATGGCGTCGATGCGCATGTCGAGGGCCATCAGGCATGGCGTTTTGTGCTGAACCGGATACTTGCCGACCAGCGCGAGAACCCGCGCGCGCCCGTGGTTCTGATTGGCCATTCGCTTGGCGCCAATGCTGTCATCGACATTGCGGCCGCTCTTGAAAAAAAGGGCATTCGCGTCGCCTATATGGCGACCTTTGCCGCCACAGCGCCTGCCCCTCTGCCCGGCAATATCGGGCGTGTCGTGAATTTCTATTTCAAGCAGCATGGCTGGGGCCTGCCGTTGACCGCCGGCCCGCGCTTCAGGGGAAGCCTCGACAATCGCGATTTCTCGGGCATGAAAGATATCGGTCATTTCAACATCGAGAAGCAGCGCCCGCTTCAGGATGAAGTGGTTCGCAATGTGCTGAGTATCGTACGGTGAAGGACCGAGAGCCTGAATCAAAAAGCGGCAGGACGAGGCGAAAATGGTGACTTTTGGAACAGGCCCTTAGAGCGGCTCCTGTTTTAACGGAACCGCTGGAACCACCCTATCTATTTATTTTTCCACATTTCCGAATGCATCGAAGCGGGATTAGAAATCAGTCCAGTGGACCGATTTCCCCGCGTAGGCGTTTTACACTTTTGCTGGAAATGCATCTAAGGATGCCGATTGGCGAGGTTCACAATGGATATTGAATTATTCTTAGGGCAAGCGACGCCAGAAAAATAAAATCGTATCAAAAATTAGAAATGCTGAAATAACAGACAGGAACATGAATATACTATTTTCTACAGTAGTAGATGGCGACCAATCCATAATCGTGAACCAGCAAGAAAACAAACCTGCATATCGACCTGACGATTGAATATATGGCAGATATTGACCATTTTGTTGGTATATTTTTCTTGTATTCAATTGCGGAATGGGCACGCCGACGTAAAGCACGCTTGCTGCTAGCTTCATTATCTGCACAGATGGCTCTTCGTTCCAGCTCATCAGCAAAGTGGTCAAAAGAAGCGCCGCTAAATACAGTATACTTTTAGATATAGAATTCACTATATGCTCGCTACCCGTCAAAGCCCATTCAGTTACGAACCATGCAAGGTTAGCAAGCATACAAAATCAAACAAATCCCTTCATATTGGTAATACTTTTACCTGTGAAAATAAGTTAAACGGCACCCCTCTATAGCAAATTCCGTTCGCTGATGATCCAAACGTCGATAGTTTTAAGGATACTGGCGGAAGAGAATGGGAGTCGAACCCACCAAAGACCGTCTATCGGCCCCTCCCGGATTTGAAGTCCGGACATGCCACCGGGCATGCATCCCTTCCAGATATTGTTTTTATTATACAATTTCAGTTTCGGCAGCAGCTGGAGGTAGTGTTTGCTACCATTTCTATTTTCCCTTCCTTGCTACCGCATTACTGATCATGGCGTCAATCTGAGCGGCGGCGTTCGCTTGCATTCCCGGCATGACATGCGAAGGCGACGTCGCCTTAACCGGGTGGTTGGAGATGACTTGATATCAGGGGTCTATGACCGAAGCTCCGCTTACCCACTTCAGACGTCATCGCTTTCCAGCTGAGATTATCGCCCATGCGGTCTGGCTCTATTACCGGTTTCCGCTCAGCTTTCGCGACGTTGAAGATCTGCTGGCCGAGCGCGGTATTGAGGTTTCGTTCCAGACCGTCTCGGAATGGGCTGCAAAGTTTGGCCTTGAATTCGCCCGCCAACTCTGCCGGCGCTCGCGAGGCCACTTTGCTGACAAATGGCAGCTTGATGAAATGGTGGTGACGATCAAGGGAAAGAAATACTGGCTGTGGCGCGCCGTTGACGCCAACGGATACGTTCTTGATGCGCTTCTGCAAACCCGCAGAAATAGCAAGGCTGCTCTCCGGCTGATGCGCAAGCTACTCAAAGGCCAGGGCATCGCCCCACGGGTCATGATCACCGACAAGCTGCGGTCCTACGCTGCAGCCAAGGCGGAACTGATGCCGGGCGTCGAGCATCGATCTCACAAGGGCATCAACAATCGAGCAGAGAATTCACATCTTCCCGTGCGAAGACGGGAGCGGCGGATGATGCGGTTCAAGTCGGCCCGGCAATGCCAGCGTTTCGTCTCAGCCCATGGCCAGATCGCCAATCTCTTCCTTCTTCACCGTAAACATCTTTCCGCCGCAGACCATCGAAAACTTCGAACCCACGCTATCGCAACATGGCAAGACATCGCCATGTCCATCAGTGCATGAAAGACGGCCTGCGCAGACAAGTGCGTCCGCTCCCAGATTAAGGCGACGCCTCCGAGAAACTATGGATGAGGGCATTCGACGATGGCCTCAACGAGTTGTCTCACTTTATTCGCTGAGGTTCGGAAGGAATGTGGCTTGGAAAACCCGAACGCGACGCTTCCGGCATCCTCAACTGGAACTTCCTGCCGGCAGGAGGCATGAATTTCGCCGACCCCGGTTTCATCCAGAATATGCATCGCGTTTTCTATAGTGATCCCGCTACCCGGCATGATGCCAATGCGCCCGGCAGCGCGCTTTGCAAGGCTAGCCAGCATCGGCAGTCCCTCCAGCGCCGTATGCCGCAATCCGGAGGTCAATATGCGCTCGCAACCGAGCTCGATAGCCTCCTCCAGCGACCGCTCGGGATCCGGCACAAGATCGAAGACGCGATGAAGCGTCGTCCCCAAACCGCTCGCACGATCGACAAGACGACGCAACAACGGCAGATCGAGATTGCCGTTCGGCAAAGATGCGCCGATGACGACCCCAGCAAGCCCGGCATTTCTGGCTGCGTCGATATCCGCGATCATGGACACTGCATCGTCGGTCTGAAAGCAAAAGCTACCGGCACGCGGACGGACCATGGCATACACAGGTATCGGTACTCGGGCAGCCAGTGCCATCAAGCCGGGCGATGGTGTCAGCCCGCCGACATCCAGCGCCGCACATAATTCAATCCGGTGCGCACCACCCTCGACAGCCGCCCTGAGACCCTCTGGGCTATCCACACAGACTTCTAATCTGGCTCTCACGATTGGCGCCCCAGAATAGCGGCGCCGATCAGCCCGCCTTCACTGCTGAAGCGTCCAGAGACGATCAACGGCGTGTCCACACGGCGCAAGATGCGTTGCCGAACAGATTTATCCAAGGCCATGATCAGAGGTTCTGCCGTTGCGAGTCCTCCGCCAACAGGGACGATCGAAGCGCCCGTAATGTTCACGACCGCAGCCAGAGGATCAGCAACCAGCTGCAGATAGGCTGCCAGGGTTCTGCGCGCCGCACTGTCACCGCCTTGCCATGCCTGCAGGATGCTACGGCTGTCCTTTTCCTCACGGTTGAGAAAAGAATGGACGAGTTCGATGCCGCGTGCGCCGCCAACCGTATCCACACATCCTCTCTGGCCACACCCGCAGGCGAAACGTGGGATAAACACCGACCCTTCGCCTTCAAGCTCCACCTGCGTGTTGAGGATCGGCCCGTGCCCCCATTCGCCTGAAATGCCGCCTGCCCCGCGGACAAGACGGCCTTCCACCACCAGACCGCCACCAACGCCCGTGCCAAGCACCGCGCAGAAGACGATACGGTTTCCCGCGCCAGCGCCCTCGCCTGCTTCCGCCAACGCCAGGCAATCGGCATCATTGGCCGCAAAAACTCGCCGCCCAAACCGCTCGCCGAGTTCCTTTTCGAGATGGCGTCCCGTGATGCACGGAATATTGGCGGAAAAAGCCCTACCGTCGACTGGATCGATCAGTCCGGCGATCGACAGGGCGAGTGGAGCGTTGCTGCTGCCGGCGTGACGCAGAAGCAGTCCATCAAGCGCGCTCACGAATGCCGCCCAATCTTTGGTCGGCGTCGGGAGGCTCTCCAGATGCTCAAGCGAGCCAGGCCGGGCCGAATGCGCGAACCGTATGAAAGAGCCTCCGATGTCAGCGGAGAAGACCGGCAGCGTGTGCGACGCAGAGTGCGGTTCAAAATACAGCATTGTCGATTGTCTCACCGTCGCGGATCCAGGAGATCTCGCAATCCATCCCCAAGAATGTTGAAGCCGAGCACCGTTATCATGATTGCGAGCCCGGGAAATAACGACATATATATGTTCAATCCCAGATAGTTACGGCCGCTCGACATCATCGCACCCCATTCGGGCAGTGGCGGCTGTGCACCCAGTCCGAGGAAGGAAAGGCTGGCAGCGGACAGAATGACCGTGCCAGCGGTCAAGGTCGATTGCACAATGATCGGCCCGACAGCATTGGGCATGATGTAATGTGTCATGATCCGCCACCGCGAAAGCCCGAGCGAGACAGCGGCTTCCACATAATCCATGGAGCGTAGGCCAAGCGTAAGATTGCGGGCTAGGCGGGCATAGATCGGCACGGAAAACACGGCGATGGCAACCAGAAGATTGACAAGGCTGGTACCAAGGATGCTGATCAACAGAATTGCCAGGACGATACCCGGAAACGCGAACAGCACATCCATGCACCACATGATCACGGTATCGATACGCTTGCCCGCCATGCCGGATAATATGCCGAGCGGCACGCCGACCAGAACCGCAAGGCCGACGCCGAGCGCAACTTCCAGAAGCGAAATCCGCGCACCATGGATCACACGGGCGAAAATATCGCGCCCGCCGTCATCAGTGCCGAAGGGATGTTCCCAGGATGGTGGCAGCATGGTTGCAAGCAGATCCTGCTCATAAGGGTCGGCCCTGGCGATGAACGGCGCGAAAATCGCACAGAACACGATGAGGGCAATCAGCGCGCCACCGACCGCAATACCTGGATGACGTGCGATCCAGCGCAATGTTTGCCGGGAGCGTCCGAAACGCGGTTGGGCGGAGACGGTCATCGAAACGTTGTTCATCAGTCGAACCTAATGCGGGGATTGAGCGCTGCGATCAGCATCTCGGCAATGAAATTGGCGAGAACCACACCTGTTACAGCCACCAGCGTAACGCCCTGGATGACTGGATAGTCGCGATAGCGTACCGAATCCACCAGAAGCCGCCCGATACCGGGCCAATTGAAGACAGATTCCGTCACGACAGCTCCGCCAATCAAAGCGCCGAAGTTCAGCCCAACAATGGTGATGATGGGGATCAGCGCGTTGCGCAGCGCGTGGCTCCAGTAAATCGAGGCAACGGAAACGCCCTTGGCACGCGCAGTGCGAATATAATCCTGTCCCAGCACTTCGATCATGCTTGAGCGCGTCATGCGGGCAATGAGTGCGGCGGGCAAGACGGCGAGAGTGACGGATGGCAGGATGAAGCTTTTCCAGTTCGATGCGCCGAGAAGCGGCAGCCAGCCGAGCTTGACCGAAAACGTGTTCATGGCCATCAGCGCCAGCCAGAAATTGGCGATCGAAGCTCCGAGAATGGCTAGGAACATGACTGCATGATCAGGCCAACCGTGCCGATAGATCGCCCCCACCATGCCGGCAGGAATGCCGATCGCCATGGCAAGCAGATAGGCTGTCAGCGCGAGAGCCAGCGTATAGGGCATGCGCTCCGCGATTTCGCTCGTTACCGGCAGCTTGGAACGGATGGATGTGCCAAGATCACCCTGCCCGGCATCGATCGCAAATTGCGCATATTGATGGACAAGACCGCGATCCAAGCCCAGACGGGAGCGCATTGCGTCAACTGCTTCCTGCGTCGCCTCTGGGCCGGCCATGAGGCGCGCCGGATCACCCGGTAAGGCGCGCAGGGCGAGAAAGATCAGCAGCGATACGCTGATCAGTATCAGGGGCAGGCCGATGAGCTTGCGGAGAATATAGGCTTTCATACGCCCCTCGTCGGTTTGTCACGAAAGGAAGTCGCTCAGGCGGCTTCCACGTTCTTTATGGCCTCAGTTCTTGGTGGCTTCCTCGACGACTACCTGACCGCCGGGAATCATACCCACGCCTTCCACATTGTTGCGCACGGCATAGACGTCCTTGGTCGTGTAAAGAAGGACATGTGGCGCCTGCTCATTGATCTCCTTCTGCGCTTCGACATAGAGCTTGTTGCGCTCGCCTTCGTCCTGGATATTGGAAGCGTCATCAAGGAGCTTGTCGAGCTTTGGATCGTTGAAGAAGCCGAGATTAGCGCCGACGGGCGCCGAGCTTGCGGAATGATAGAGCGGGCGCAGCTGAAGGTCAGCACCGTTCACGCTCGTGGACCAGGAAGCAATAACGGAGCCGGTGCCGTCGGCTTCCTTGCCCGCCAGATCGGCGAAGGCTGCCTTGGTCCAGACACCGCTTTCCATCCGGCGCACATCAAGCTTTACGCCAACTTTTGCCCACATGGCCTGCAGCAGTTCGGCGATGCGTGCTTCCGGCTCTTGCACGGCAACCGACATCGAGAAGCCATCCGGATGGCCAGCTTCAGCCAGCAGGGCCTTCGCCTTGTCCAGATCAAGCGTATAGGGTTGCAATGACTTGTCGTAGCCGTTCATGACCGGAGGCAGCGGGGAGTTAGCGGGAATGGCGTAACCCTGCATGATGGCGCGCACGAGTCCGTCGCGGTCGGTGGCATAGTTCAACGCCTGTCGCACCCGCATATCATCCAGCGGTTTCAGCTTCGTATTAAGCGCGACCCAGAAAACAGCCGCGCCATCGGAACTGATAACCTTCACATCGTCGCTTGCAGAAAGCTGGGCCGCAAAAGCGGGTGGCAACGGGCTTACCACATCCGCGTCACCGGTCTGGATCGCCATGTTCATTACCGACGGCTCGGATGTCCAGGTCCATTTGATCTCGTCTGCGCCTTTGGGGACACCGCCCCAATAATCCGGGTTCTTTTCTTCCAGCACATACTCGCCGGACTTATATTCCTTGAACTTGTATGGGCCAGTGCCAACCGCTTTTGCGCCCAGCGTTCCCGTATCGTCCGCGGTGGGGCTGACGATCCAGTTGGACGGCGTAGTGAGCAAGGCCAGAAATGCCGGGTACCGCTTCTTGAGCGTAAAGCGTACGGTTTTGTCATCAACCGCTTCGACCTTCTCGATCACGAGGCGCAGGCGACCGCTTGCCGCCAGACCGCGCTTCGTGTCGAGATGGCGGGCGTAGTTCTTCACCACAGCATCCGCATTGAACGGTGTTCCGTCATGAAATTTGACACCCTCGCGCAGCTTGAACGTCCACACGAGCCCCGTATCGTCCCCGGACCATTCGGTGGCAAGCGCAGGCGCAACAGGGTTGCTTTCAGTCTGCTTGAGCAGGCCGTCATACATAGGATCAAGCACAGAGGCTGTATAGGTTGCCGTCTGGTCACCCGGATCCATCGAGCGCGGAGCCTCGCTCTGCATAACGGTCAAAGTTGCGGCCGCAGCCTGCAACGGCAAAAGAGAAACGCCTGCCAAAAAAGCGCCGCCGAGCACGGCAACGCGGAAACAGTTGAACGATCGGCTGATAAACATCCCGGACCCCCTCTTTGTCTTAAGATTCGCTCAAATTTTGATTGGATCATTTCAGAACCAATTAGGCATTGATTTGTTCACTTATTGAACTTAGTGTCAAGCATGAAGTCAAATCGCCATGGGCCAGCCCTCTTGTTCACCGCAACGCAACGACAGATATTACGAGCCATCAGCGAATCCGGCCCGCTTAGCCGTACGGACCTCACGGCGGTGCTCGGGCTGAGTAAGGCAGCGATGAGCGGTCTTGCGCGCGACCTGATCGACAAGGGCGTATTGCAGGAAACCGTACCTGTTTACGGACAGGGGCGCCCTTCGCTTCTCCTGGATATCCATCCTGGTTGCGCCTTTCTGCTCGGTGTATCGCTCTTGCAGGACCCTGCTCCGATCGTACTGACCGACCTTGGTGGCGAAATCGTTGCCGAAGCCCAGATACCGTTATCCCGCGATCCCGAAACGATCGCAGCCAGCATTGCCGGTTCACTTTCAATACTTATCGGGGGCCAACCGGGAATGCGGGAAAGGCTGGCGGGTATCGGCATCGCGCTTTCCGGCTTTGTTGACCACACACAAAGCCGCTGTATCCAATCGACGCTGCTTGGCTGGCAGGATGTACCATTTGCGGAAATCGTCGCAGCCAAGGTAGATGTGCCGGTCTTCATCGAGAATGACGCGAAATCGGTCGCGGTCAGCGAAAAACTATTCGGCGAAGCCCGAGAAGTACAGAACTTCAGCCTTGTATCGCTTGGCGACGGTATCGGCTGCGCCCATTTCATCGATGGAAAGCTCTATCGCGGCAATCATGGCGGTGCGGGCGAAATCGCCCATCTGACGATCGAACCTGGCGGTGCACCCTGCCGTTGCGGCAAGCGTGGCTGCCTCGATACGGTTGCATCCATGAAGGCAATTCGTGAAACGGCCCGCGCCGAAGGGCTTTCCTGCGAGGCACTGGCTGACATTGAAACGGAAGCAGCGACCGGCAACGCCACCGCCATTCGTATCCTGCATCGCGCTGGATCAGCGCTCGGCCTCGCCATCGCGCATGTCATTCAGCTCAACGATCCCGGCGAAATTCTCGTCACCCATGACGAATATTCGTTCAACGGCTTGTTTGGCACAGTGATGCAGCAGGCCGTGGAGGCCAATGTCCTGCCGCGGCAGGCAGGTCAGACAGCAATTCGCACCCTGCGCGTCGACCAGACCGTATGGGCGCGCGGCGCCGCGGCCATCGCCGCACACCGATTTCTGGTTGGCCGGTAGGGCCGCAATGAAAATACTTCCATTGATCAATTGAGGTCACCCATGCGCATAGCCGTCGGCGGAATTCACACCGAATGCAGCACCTACAATCCGGTTTTGGCCGGGGTAGAAGAATTCATCGTCCTGCGCGGAGAGGAACTCACCGCCTCCCCTCGTTTCGCCTTCCTCAAGGATTATGATGCTGAGTTCGTTCCAACGCTTCATGCCCGCGCCATTCCTGGCGGGCCGGTTTCCCTCGCGGCCTACGAGTCGTTCAAGGCCGAATTTCTGGAACGGCTGAAAGCCTCCCTTCCCATTGACGGCCTTTACCTCGCCATGCACGGGGCGATGTATGTGGAAGGCATGGAGGACGCGGAAGGCGACTGGATTTCCGCGGCTCGCGCCGTCGTCGGCGATGACTGCCCGATCTCGACGAGTTACGATCTTCACGGCAATGTCACGCAACGCATTCTCGATGCGCTCGATATGTTCTCGACCTACCGCACCGCTCCGCACATCGACGTCGAAGAAACAATGCGCCGCTCCGTAAGCATGTTGGTTCGCTGCCTTTCCGAAAAGGTGAAGCCCATCCTCTTGTGGGCACCCGTACCGGTGGTGCTGCCGGGAGAACGCACATCGACGGAAGATGAGCCGGCAAAGGGCCTCTATGCGCGCCTGCCGGATCTGGATACCATTCCAGGCATATGGGATTCGTCGCTGATGGTAGGTTATGTCTGGGCCGACGAACCGCGAGCAACCGCTGCTGCGATCTTCACAGGTACCGACCGCGGCGTTCTTGAACGCGAAGCCAAGGCGCTTGCCGCCGCCTATTGGGATGCGCGCAAGGATTTCGTCTTCGGTTGCGAAACTGGCTCCATTGAGGAATGTGTTGCCCGCGCGGTGGCAAGCCCTACAACTCCCGTCGTTCTGGCGGATTCCGGTGACAACCCGACCGGTGGCGGTGTCGGCGACCGTGCCGATGTGTTGCGCGAACTCATCCGTCAGGATGCGCAAGGTGTCATCGTCGCGGGCATTACCGATCGCCCGGCAGTCGAACAATGTTTTGCCGCATCAGCAGGCGCCGAACTGGATCTGACAATCGGCGCTACATTGGACACGAACGGCAGCAAGCCGGTCCGCATCCATTGCCGGCTACGCAGCCTTCACGATGCGGCGAAACCAGTCGATAGGCAAGCGGTAGTGACAGTGGGTGGTGTAGACCTTGTCCTTTGCGCGAAGCGGCGCCCCTATCACAATATCTCGGACTTCACCACGCTCGGGCTTGATCCTCGCCGGGCGAAAATCGTGGTGGTCAAGTCCGGATACCTTTCCCCCGAGCTTGCACCCATCGCCAATCCGAATCTGATGGCGCTATCTCCCGGCGTCGTGGACCAGTTTGTCGAGCGGTTGCCTCGCCTCCGCAAGACACGGAATACGTTTCCGTTCGACCGCGACTTTATCTTCGAGCCGGAAATCCGGCTCTCCGCCCGTTCCGCTTGACAGGAGATATCAACGTGACAGCCAGCGCCATGCAACAAGCCGCCGCGTCCCCAGTGCTTTCCGTATCGAATCTCGTGACGGCATTTGAAGCGGATGGCGCATGGCGCCCCGTGGTCAAGGGCATTTCCTTCGAGGTCGGACAAGGGGAAACGGTTGCCATCGTCGGTGAATCCGGTTCTGGCAAAAGCGTCACATCGCTCTCCATCATGCGTCTGCTCGACCCTGCCCGCAGCCGAATAAGCGGTGAAGTGCATCTGGGAAATCGCAATCTTCTCGCACTTTCGGAGCGCGAGATGCGCCGAGTACGTGGCCGTGACGTTGCGATGATTTTTCAGGAGCCGATGACCAGCCTCAACCCGGTTTTCACGATCGGACGGCAGATATCGGAGGCCCTGACGTGTCACGGCGGTATTGATCGCGCTACCGCGCGTTCTGAAACCCTACGGCTTCTGGACAAGGTCCGCATTCCCAACGCGGCCGCGCGATATGACGACTATCCGCATCAGTTCTCCGGGGGCATGCGCCAGCGGGCCATGATTGCCATGGCGTTGGCAAGCCGTCCGAAACTGTTGATCGCCGACGAGCCGACGACCGCACTGGACGTGACGATCCAGGCTCAGATCCTCGATCTCGTCAAAACTCTTCAGGCAGAAGAAGGCACATCTGTGCTTTTCATTACGCACGACATGGGGGTCGTGGCGGAAATCGCCGACCGCACCCTCGTCATGTATCGTGGCGAAGTGGTGGAGCAGGGAACGACGGCCGATATCTTTCATCGCGGCAAGCATCCCTATACGCGTGCGCTGCTTTCCGCTGTTCCGCATCTGGGATCGATGGACGGAAAGACTGAGCCGTTGCCATTTCCTGTGGTGGACATGGCGACCGGTGAAAAGCGTGAACCGCAGCCGATGGCAAACCACCCCAAAGCAATTGAACCGGTGTTGCGGGTGAAAAATCTCACCACACGTTATCAGATCAGAGGTGGCGTTTTCGGGCGCCCCATCGGCGCCGTTCATGCCGTCGAGAATGTATCCTTCGATCTGTTTCCCAGGGAAACGCTGGCCCTGGTGGGAGAATCCGGCTGCGGTAAATCTTCCATCGGCCGTACGATCATGCGACTCACCAACGCGCATGGCGGCTCCATTTCTCTAGACGGAAAAGATCTTTTGTCCCTGCCGGCAGAAGAATTGCGGCGTGCGCGTCGCGATGTGCAAATGATCTTCCAGGATCCTTTCGCAAGCCTCAATCCCCGCATGAGCATCGGCAATGCCATCGCCGAGCCCATCGTCCAGCATAAGCTTGCAGGCAAGACGGAGGCCCGCGAAAAAGCGGCTTCATTGCTGGAAAGAGTAGGCCTCTCAGCAGATATGATGAAACGCTATCCGCACGAATTCTCCGGTGGGCAGCGCCAGCGTATCTGCATCGCCCGCGCGCTGGCACTCGACCCCAAGGTGATTGTTGCCGATGAATCCGTTTCTGCGCTCGATGTGTCGATCAAGGCCCAGGTCTGCAATCTCCTGTTAGATCTTCAGGACAGCCTCGGCCTTTCCTATCTCTTCATCAGCCACGACATGGCGGTGGTCGAACGCGTCAGCCATCGCGTGGCAGTGATGTATCTCGGTGAGATCGTCGAAATCGGCCCCCGCGCCGATGTCTTCGGGAACCCACAGCATCCCTACACCAGGAAGCTGATGGCGGCGGTACCTGTGCTAGATCCTGAACGAAGACATATCAAGCGCAGCCTTAACGCAGATGAATTGAAAAGCCCGGTCCGCCCACTCGGTTTTGTTCCGCCGGAGCGGAACTACCGAGAGGTTTCTCCGGGCCACTTTATTGCGGCCTAGGGTGAGGACTCCGATCTGCACCGAGAGGTACCCGGCTTACAGGCCAAACCAAGAAGCTAGATTACCGATACCCGATCGCGATGGGCAGTTCTATGCACTGTCTCCACTCAAAGCAGTCCGTTCCCGGGAAATATGGTCGGCGCGACTTGACGCCGATCTTCAAAAAAAGTGAACTTTTGCTGGAAGGGTGATATTGCCGACAAACTGGCAGCGGCGGGGCTATTGAGCGTCTCGGGGGTGGAATGCGTGAAGAAGGTATCCTGAACCGCCCCGGGTTTGCCGGCGGTGCAGCGGGCGATGTCGCAACCCTTCCGTAGCGACTCCTTCCGTAGCGACTGTCGCCAGACCTTGCGCACGCCATAGACCTGGAAGTTCTCGTTGAACACCCGGCGTATCTCGACCTTCATTGCAATGTCGCGTCGGGCTCGGTCGACAGACGGTCGACGTCCATGCGCTTGGCGATAACCTCATAATGGGTGGACGGGGCAATCGGCAGCAGTCTGCAGATCGGCTCGACCCCGAGCGCCGAACGGGGTGCGTCGATGAAGGAAATCATCGCTTGCACGGGCGGTCGAGCTCCGCCTGGGCAAAATACGCCGAGGCTTTGCGCAAAATCTCGTTCACCTGACGAAGTTCGCGGTTCTCCCGCTCCAGAGCCTTCATCTTCTCCGCGACATCACTCGCCAACCCACACGCTTGCCGCTGTCCACCTCAGCCTTCTTCACCCCCATCATGGAGCGTATGCGCCGAGCAGCCAATCTTGGCGGCTATGGAAGACACAGCCGCCCATCGCGAAGGATGCTCCGCTTCATGATCGATCACCATTCGAACGGCGCGAGCGCGGACTTCAGGAGAAAACTTGTTTGTCGTCTTGCTTGTCATAGACCTTACTTCTCACGAGTTGAGGTCTCCGGCAAAGGGCGGTTCAAACCCTATATCACTGCTTATCGACGAAACGTTTGCAACAGACCCTGAAATCAAGCATTGTTTCCTACGGACTCCGAAGGTTCGTCTGCAAAAGGGGGAAACGCTGCGCATTCCATTGAACTTCGCCCAGTTGCGTGTAGTTGAGACTGCCATCCGCCACGCCAGTTTCGAGCGCGCCGCTGACGAGTTGCATGTTACTCCAAGCGCCATCAGCCAGCAGATTGCCAAGTTCGAGCGCTCGCTGGACACCCGGCTGTTCGAGCGGCATGCTCGGGGCCTCACGGTTACGTCGCAGGCGCTGGAACTTGGCCAGAGACTGGCAATCGCCTTCGATATCGTGGATAAGGCGATGGACGCACTGACCGAGGAGCGCGCCAGCGGTCCGGTACGGCTGCGCATCTATCAGACTTGGGCGACGCGCTGGTTGATCCCTCGTCTAGCCGGGTTGCATGCCCGTCGCCCCGATGTCCGCGTGCAATTCGAAACCGGGATGCAGCAGGCCGATTTTCAGCGTTCAGGCTTGGATTTTGCAGTGCAGTTCGTGTCCCGCCCTGACCCGGATCTGCTAGTGACGCCCTTGTTCCCGCAAGTGCTGGTGCCAGTTTGTGCCCCGGCGCTGGCGGCGGGGTTGGACGAACCTGACAGTTTGTTCAGGCAGCCGCTGATCGCCTCAGCCAACCGGATGGAAGATTGGGGGATCTGGTTTGCGGCAATTGAACTGGACGTGCGCGTTCCGCAGCCGCAACTGGTTTTCAGCAATTCGACATTGGCCTATCAAGCGGCGCTGGCGGGCAGCGGCATTGTTATCGCTCAGGCACATCTGATTGAGCAGGAGATCGCCTCGGGGATGTTGGTCGCACCCTATCCGGTCGGTGTGGATAGTGGCCAAATCGTCGGTCTGGTAGAGCCAGCCGGGCGGCGACTGCGCGCCGCTGCCCGCGCCTTCAAGGACTGGATTCTTTCCGAGGCTCCAATCAACGATCATGATCCGAATTTCTTGACCGAAATCCGACCTGTGACTGGCTCAGCGAGGGCCCTCCCACTGCCATCAAACTGAATGGCGGCGCAGGAAGTTTAGAATTTCGTCGCTGGCCGGCGGCTCTTGGAACTCGGGCGCGCCATGGCCGATGCCGCTAAGCTGCACCAGCCGGCTTTCCACCCCCGCCAGCCGCAGATGCGCGTCCAGAATCACGCTCTGGCTGAAGGGGATCACCCGATCATGGTCGCCATGCAACAGCAGGAAGGGCGGCGCATCTGGCGTGACATAGGCGACAGGGCTAGCGCGGCGGGCCAGGTCGGGATGCTTACGCACCTCGGCGCCCAACAGTTGGTTTGCGGGCGCATCCTCGGAATCGTGGTCCAACCCGCCCAACATAGGCCCGGCCATGGCGATCAAATCGCTTGGGGCATAGATCGCCACCACCCCGCGCAATGGCACTGCCGGGCCGAACTCGGGTTCGGCCACGGCCAGCGCCGCGAGGCTTGCTAGATGCCCGCCGGCCGAGGCGCCGCTGAAGAACATCCTATCCCCGTCAATGCCGTGATTCACGGCTTGGGCCAGCAAATGCGCGGCGGCATGGCGATAATCCTGAACCTGCGCTGGAAAGGGCGCGTCCATCGCTAGACGATAGCCAACGCTGGCCAAGGCAAAGCCGTGCTCCAGCACATGCATCATACGGATTGCGCGCTTGTCGCGACGCACCCAGCCGCCGCCATGAGCAAAGACCACTACTGGCACCGGACCCTCTGCGCCTGACGGCAGGTAAAGGTCATAGCTCTGCCGCGGATGCTCGCCGAAAACGATGTCGCGCAGTACCCGCACCCCGGCGGGTGGCTCGGGGTCCGGGATGGGTGTGCCCTTGTGGACATAAGCGGGCGAGGCGGAAATGGTGCTCATGCTGTCTCCGGTAAAAGGGGCTTGCAAGGACCGAAATGCGGCCTGCCCGCCAATTTCAGTTCAGCACGACGCCCAGCTTGCGCTGATACCATTCGGCCAGCCAGGCAAAGGCCCCCTCATCCAGTGTAGTGGCACCGGAGAACTGGCGCGCTGCAGCCTCGCCGGTTGATTGCGGGTAATCACCGATCTCGGCCTTAGCCTTGGCGATAAACTCGGGATCAGTAAAGACCTTCTCGAAGATAGCAATATAGGCTGCAGCCACTGGCTCGGGGGTCTCGGGCGGCAGCACCAGAGCCTTTCCAGTGCTGATCGAGGCGTTAAACAGCGCCACCCAAGCGCGCCGGGCAGGCCCTTCTAGCGGCTTGCCGTGGGTCTGCTGATATAGTTCGAAGAAAGTCGGCAGTTCGGGGAAGCCCGGGTCGCGGCCGATGTTCCCTTGTGCATCAGCAAAGCCGAAGCTCATCAGCGGGATCGCTTGGCCGGCGTCGACCAGCGGCTGGACATTACTGGAAAAGGCGGCGGGTGACTGGTGATCGACATTAAATTCGCCCCGCTCGAAGGCGATGCGGGCGGCACCGCGCTGAGTGCCGAAGACCGGCTTCACTTCTAACCCCAGCAGGTCCAGCGCTAAAATGGTCAGCACGTCTGCCGAGGTGGGCGAGGCTGCGCCATAGACAAGTGGCGCTTTGATATTCTTGATACCTTGTCCCGGTTTGGCGCCAGTCTTGTCAGCGACATATATCACAGCTCCGAGAGGCGACAGGTAGATGGGCGTAAAATCCTCGATCTTGAACCGCACTTGCCGGTCGCGTAACAAGTTCGCCATGAACACCGAGGAAGACATCGCGAGCAGTGCACTGCCGTCAGTCTCGGCCGATTTGAAAAATTGGTTCGTTCCCGGCAGCCCGCCGCCGCCTGGCTGGTTCTGAACCAGTATCGTCGGGTCGCCTGGCAATGATTTTTGCAGAAAGGGCGCGATCATCCGCACCAGTGTGTCGCTGCCCCCGCCTTCGGCAAAGGGCACGGTGATGTTGACCTGCGCGGGGGCGAAATTGTCTTGCGCGCTGGCTACTAGGGGCATCAGAGCCAGTAGCCCAGCCAAAGTAATGGCCTTGCTCATGCGTATCATGTCTCTACTCCTCCTCAAAGAGATGCGATTTCGGTGATGATGCCCGCAGGCATGTGGATTACGGCTAGATGGGCTAGACCCCAGAATACTGCGGCAGCGGCCATGGCGAAACCGATGGCGGCAACGGGCCTCGCCCGCGCCTCGACAGTCAGAAAGGCGGCCAGCAGGATGGCGCCGCCGGCAAAGAAGCCCAACGTTGCGATCAACCCCAGCCCGCCCATGATCCAGGCCAGCGGACGTAATGGACCGGGGGTACCAGGCTTGCGACCCGCTTCCTGGTCCAGCAGCATATGTGGGCGGCGGCGTGCCAAGCCCAGCATCAGCACAAGCGTGCAGAGAATGCCCAAGCCCGCCACCGCCATTGGAAACATCCTACCCAGAGGAGAAAAGGCGGTTAGTGTAACCATGGCCCCAGCAAAGACGGCCAGCAGCAGCGCCGGAATGGCGAATTGCACCGTGGTCAGCGGAGCGACGGCGCTTTCTCTCCCAATCGACTCCGTATCCAGCTTGTGCGATGCCAGCAGCGTACGCGCCAGAGTCGCCAGGATGATGATGCCGACTATCAGGACGATGGGACGCAGGAAGAAATCGCCAAAAGTATAGATCTGAGCGCTCTGGTAAAGAAGCACCTCAAGGTTGTCCTGCAGTACGAAGCCGATCAGGAAGGCGGGGCGAGCGTAGCCGAAGCGGCGCAAGAACACACCCAGTAGACCAAAGCCGGCCAACACTGCCAAGTCCAGCGGCGCGCGGCTGGATTGCAGCACCGCAAAGCTAACCACCAGCAGAAGGATCGGTGCCAACCAGACGAACGGAATGCGGGTCAATCGGGCAAAAGTGCCAGACAAGCAGTAGCACGCCAGCGTGCCGATGACATTGGCCAGTGCTAACGCCCAAACAATGCTGAACGTCAGCGGCAGGTTTCCCTGTACCATCGCCGGTCCCGGTTGGATGCCTATCAGAATCAACCCCGATAGGAACAGCGCCGTTGAACCCGAACCCGGCACTGCAAACAGCAGCGTGGGCAGGAGGGCGCCGCCAAGGACGGCGTTGTTCGAGCCCTCGACCGCAATGACGCCGCGAATGTCGCCCTTGCCGAACTGGCTTTTATCCTTGGCCGAGCGCACGGCATGACCGTACGCTAGCCAATCCACGACCGAGCCGCCGATCCCCGGAAGCGCCCCGATCAGGCAGCCCAAGCCCGACGTGCGCAGGACCAGCCCCTTGTTCTGAATGACGTCACGAATTCCCTGCCGCTCGCCACCCTTGAGCAGCGGCTGCTGTGAGATTGTAGTGCCGCTGCGCAGCAGGTCCACAATTTCCGGAATAACGAAGATGCCGAGGACGCAGGCGACAAGTGAAAAGCCGTCTCCAAGGTGATAGATGCCGAAGTCCAGCCGGTATTCCCCTGTCGCCGGCGCTGCGCCCACTGCGCCGATCAGCAGGCCCAGGCAGCAGGCTGCTAGGCCTTTGCCCAGACTTGCTCCCGATAGGGCGGCCACACTAGCCAAGCCGAAGATCACCAGCATCAGCATCTCGGGCATGCCGAAGTACAGGATGATTTGGCGTGCGATCAGCAAGCTGCCGGTCAACACCATTGCCCCGAATAGTCCGCCCAACATCGAAGCGAAATAGGCTGCCGACAGCGCTCGCCCCGCTTCGCCCCGCTTGGCTAGGGGAAAGCCGTCTAAAATAGTGGCCTGAGACGAGGTTGAGCCGGGCACTCCCAGAACAATGGAGGTGACCGTGTCCCCGGTTGCTACTGTCGCCAACATCCCGATCATTAACGCCAGCGCCGCGCCTTGATCCAGTCCGAAGATGAAGGGCAAGATTAGCGACATGCCTGCCGTGGCGCCTAGCGCAGGCAGTACGCCGACTACCAGACCCAGCGCAGCCCCAGCAACAAGATAAAGTGGCGTCCCGCCGGAAAAAAGCAGGCCAAGCCCACTTAGGATACTTTCAATCATGGTTCCTCCTTGCACGCCGAGACGCATCTGCAAGGATTGACGTTGCGCCAAGACGACGCCAGGTGCAAAGGAGAAAACCTAAGCCAAGAATTAGAAGATCTAATGTGGGATCTGTTGCGAACGTATCGTCAACGAGCACTGATATAGGTTTCAGGTTTCAAGAAGCTGGATTATTCGATGTTCAAAGACCGCCATTTTGATAAGTCCGTCATCCTTCTGTGTGGCTGGTGGTAGCCGACTTAAAATCAGAGGCGGCTCGGGAAATCTGCACAGCTAGGATAAGTGGAAAATCCGCCTGACTTCGGCTTAGATGCCGGGGAACAGGAGGTATCATGACGAGACGACCGCGCCGGAACCATAGCCCGGCTTTCAAGGCAAAAGTGGCGCTTGCTGCGATCCCGAGGTGAGCAGACTCTGGTGGGGATCTGTCGCAAATTTTCACTTTTTCCTTGCTATGCATCTTTGCTTTGTGTGGTCGAGGAAAGCGTGAAACGATGGCAGGCGAATTCAAGGGTGTTCATTTCCCCAAAAGGGTCATCCTGCATGCAGTCTTCTTTTACATACGCTATCCGGTTTCCTATCGTGAGTTACAGGAAATTCTGGCGGAACGCGGCGTCTGCGTTGACCATGCGACTTTGAACCGATGGGTGGTTCGCTACTCTCCCCAGATCGCCGCTCAAGCCAAGATGTGCAAGCGACTCACCGCCAGTTCCTGGCGTGTTGATGAGACCTATCTCAAGGTTCGGGGCCAATGGACCTACTTGTATCGAGCGATTGGCCGCGATGGCCAAACACTTGATTTCATGCTGTCCGAGCGCCGGGATCTGGCCGCCGCCCGCAGTTTTTTCAAGAAAGCCATTGCAGCCAACGGCGTTCCCGAGAGGATTGTCATCGACAAGAGCGGAGCCAATCTGGCTGGGCTGCAAGCTGTCAACACGATCCTGAAATTCGCCGGAACCGGAAGGGTCATTGAAATTAGACAGCTCAAGTATCTCAACAATATCCTTGAACAGGATCACCGCTCCATCAAGCGGCTTCCAAAACCGATGATGGGCTTCAAGGCGTTTCATTCGGCGGCCGCCCTTGCCGGCATCGAGGTCGCCTACATGATCCGCAAGAACCAGTTCGCCAACGACAATCGCTCACCATTCAAGATCTTCGCCGCGCTCGCAGCATAAATCCGTTTATAGTTAAGGCCGACTGTACCCAAACGAAAATTTGCGACAGAACTTTCTATGTGCGCGATCGCTGCGCCAGCCTTTCACGTTGCACCGTACGGATTAGGCCATCAGCAGGAGGCGTCGCCTTAATCTGGGAGTGGACGCACTTCTCTGCGCAGGCCGTCTTTCATGCACTGATAGACATGGCGATGTATGGCATAACTATGCGCGAACAACGGTAATATTGTATGCCCCTCAGTCACAGCCATTTAAACCAGCTAACGATGGGCCTACCATTCCGAAGATGTTGATTTTCACGGAGAGGTGAAAATCAACACCGGGCCTTTTTGACAGGCGTGCTTTCAGATCACGATGCGTCGTAAAGTGGCTTACTCCATGCTGTAATTAATAGTTAAGCAAAGATGAACATTGAAATTAGTTCAGTCAATATCTGATGTATCAGATATTGACACATCAGATTTCATGCTTCATGATCATGGGGTAAATACGGATGAAAAGCAGGTGCGCCTTTGCGTGATAGTGTTTCCCCATTCTCACCCATCAAGGTGAAGAGCCTCAGAGATCATGTGCATGACGATCTGCGGGAGGCGATCATCTCGGGTCGGTTGAAGTCCGGCGACAGATTGAATGAGCGACAATTGGCAGCTGACCTCGGTATCAGCACCAGCCCTTTAAAAGAAGCGCTGCGCCAGCTTGAAGGTGAGGGGCTTGTGCGCACGGAAGCACGGCGCGGTACATTTGTTTCGTTCAATGCGCGGCAGGCCGAAGAGATGACGCTGGCGCGTGCAGCGCTTGAAAGCATTATCGCGCGACAGGCTGCAAAACATGGCGATGAAGAAGCTTTTGCCTTTCTTCACGCAGTCATTGAGGAAATGCGGGCAGCCGTCGAATCGGGCGATGTGGATGCGCTGATCGAGCTCAATGAGAAATTTCATGATGCCATTCACGAGGCATCGGGATGCGAATATCTGCGGCGGCTGCAAAATGCGCAGCGGATGTATGACCATGCAGCACGGGTGACGGTGCTTTCTCGCGAAGATGTGCGCCGCCAGTCATTTGGCGAACACGAAGCGATCATGCAGGCCATTACGGCCAGAAACGGGGATTTGGCCGAACGATTGATGCGGGAGCATATCGTGAAAGCGGGGGATACACATATCGAACTGGTCTTCTGACCAGTACCTGGGAGGGTAATATGAATTTAGCGGAATACCGCGGGGTGCTGAGAGGCATCTCGGGCGTGCATGCGACTGCCTATAACGCAGATGGCGAGATTGATGCCGCTCTAACCACCGAAATTGTTGCACGTATCGCAAAAGCTGGCGTGCACAACATCGTCACCGGCGGCAATACAGGTGAGTTCTACAGCATGACTGTGGATGAAGTGATCCGCCTGCAGGCAATCGCCGTCAAAGCGGTTGATGGCAAAGCTGCGGTAACGGCCGCAGCCGGACGCTCGGTCCGCGATGCAATCAAGGTATCAAAAGCCGCACAAGCTGAGGGTGCGGATGGCGTGATGATCCATCATCCACTTGATCCCTTCGCTGCCCCTCATGCACAGGTCGATTACTTTATCGAAATTGCAGAAGCCACCGACCTTCCGATCGTTGCCTATATCCGCTCCGATCTGATCCCATTGGATGAGATGGTGCGGCTTGCAACCCATCCGAAAGTTGCCGGTGTGAAATTCGCATCGCAAAATACGATGTTGTTCTTTGAATGCTGCCGCGCAACCAAGGGAACCGATGCGACCTGGATTTGCGGTCTCGCCGAAAGCTGGGCACTGCCGTTTTACGCTTTAGGCGGACGGGGTTTTACATCCGGTCTCGTTAATGTGGCTCCTGACCGCTCGCTGGCTGTGTGGAACGCGCTGGAAGCTGGCGATTACGCCCGTGCTCGTGCCGTTGTTGAAAGCATCGCCGATTTTGAAACCATGCGGACCAAGTACCGCAATGGTGCAAACGTCACAGTGGTCAAGGAAGCACTGCAAATTCAGGGTCTTGCTGTCGGCGATGTGCGGCTACCGGGTCTGCCTAAACTTGAAACGGCTGACCGCAAGGCGCTCGAAAAGGTCGTTGCGGGGTGGGAGACCGATGCAATTGTCTGAAAAATAGAAAACCGGCGCGTACCGACAGGAGGAAGCGGTGTGTGCGGGACAAGTAAAAAAGGTGGAGGAGAACATGACCAAAGGAATTTCACGCCGCACATTCATGGCGGGGGCCGGACTAGCAACTGGCGCAGGACTTTTGCTGCCCAAAGGTGCTGCATGGGCACAATCGGCAAAGCTGCCATCATCGCCTGTCGCCCTGAATGTCATTGACGCGGCGGGCAATCTCGCGCTGACGCAGCCGATTTTCGACAATTTTGCTTCTGAACAAAAAGCGCTCGTTTCGCGCTTTACGTTCAACAAAGCACCTGCACCGGAACTGCCGGGCAAGATCAAGGCGCAACAGCGCGCCAACCGTATCGATATCGATCTGGTGATTATTGGCCCAGATGCGCTATCTGCAGGGCTTGCTGACGATATCTGGACCGATATTATTGCTCTTCCAGACAATGGCCTGCCAAAATTGCAGGATATCTATCTTGAGCCCGCCTGGCGTATGCAGGAAATGTCAAAGGGCAAAGGCGTTGTGGTTTCCTATTACCCGTCCGGTCCATTGCTCGAATATCACCCTGAGAAGGTCAAGACGCCACCAAAGACGGCCGAAGAGCTTCTGGCCTGGACCAAGGAAAATCCAAACAAATTCATCTATGCACGTCCGGCAAATTCGGGCCCGGGCCGCACATTCCTGATGGGCCTGCCTTACCTTCTTGGCGACAGCGATCCGAAAGATCCGGTCAAGGGCTGGGACAAGACCTGGGCCTATCTCAAGGAACTGCACAAGAACATCGAATATTATCCCGCTGGCACCGGCGCTCTGATGAAAGAGCTCGGCGAAGGCACACGCTACATGACCGCAACCACAACCGGTTGGGATATCAATCCGCGTGCGTTGGGCGTTGTTCCAAAAGAAATGGCAGTCAGCAAACTGGAAGGTTTCCACTGGGTCTGTGACGCGCATTACTTCGCAATTCCGAAAGGCGTTTCCGAAGACAAGGTCGCGGTCCTGATGGAGTTTATCAAATTCGCGCTCAAGCCTGATCAGCAGGCCTATTCCTACGATGCGGGCTATTTCTATCCGGGTCCTGCAGTCAAGGATGTCACGATCGAGATGGCGCCAAAGGAAAGCCAGGACGTGATTGCCGAGTTTGGTCGTCCGGAATATGCCGACTGGATTGCAAACAATCCGATTGAGTTGCCGCTTGAGCCGGAAGCGCTGGTAGCTGCTTTCCGGCGCTGGGACGAAGACGTCGCAGCCAGCTAAGGCTCCTCCAAAGCGTCAATGGCGGATCATATGGTTCGCCATTAGCCGCCTAAGATCACCACTCAATTTACGGTGCTTGCGTCAATGTCCTTTCAAGAACTTCGGCTTGATCGAATGAGCCGCTCATTTGGAACTTTCAATGCGCTGAAGGAAATCAACCTCACGATTGGAAAAGGTGAGTTCATTGCCCTTCTGGGCCCTTCAGGCTGCGGAAAATCCACGGCGCTTAACTGTATCGCAGGTCTTCTGGGTACGACCGGCGGCGGTATCTATATTGATGAAAAACGCGTCGATCAGCTTAAGCCTGAAGATCGCGGTTTCGGCATGGTGTTTCAGAACTATGCCCTGTTTCCACATATGAACGTGCTGCAGAATGTTGGCTTTGGCCTCAAGATGCGCGGTCTTCCCAAAGCCGAAATAGACAAGCGATCGCGGGCAGCGCTGGCACTTGTCAGACTGCAGGGGCAGGAAGCAAAACTTCCCGGCCAGCTTTCTGGCGGGCAGCAGCAACGTGTTGCCATTGCGCGCGCTATCGTGATTGAGCCGCCTGTCGTGTTGATGGATGAGCCGCTCTCTAATCTTGATGCAAAGCTGCGTCTTGAGATGCGCGCCGAGATCAGACGTATTCATAACCAGCTTGGTTCGACGACAATCTATGTAACCCATGATCAGGATGAGGCCTTGTCTCTCGCGGATCGTATTGTGGTGTTGCGTGATGGGGAAATCCGGCAGGTCGGCAAGCCGCATGAGCTTTATGAAGCCCCGCGCTTTCAGGATGTTGCAGCCTTCATGGGCTTCCGCAACGCTTTAAGTGGCAAGGTTGTGCGCATTGATGACGGACAGGCAACAATCGACGTTTCGGGCAGCGAACTGACCGGGCGCGCGATGGACACGCTGCAGCCTGGAAGTAGCGCTATTATCATGGCGCGTGGAGATGATGTTGTGTCGGGTGAAAAAGGCCGCAACACAATTGCTGCCACCGTCGAGACAATTGAATATCGAGGCCGTGAATATGTCGGCATAGCGCGGACTGAAAGCGGTATGGAAATGGTCTTTCATGGACCGCAGGAAGTTGCGCCGGGCGCAAAGATCACGCTCGGTATCGATGCAGGCCATGCGCTGGTCTTTGCGAGCGAGGCTTAGGCCATGGCGGAAGAACGATTTTCCGAACAGGCTTTGAGCCCCGGCCTGCGTCAAAGGCTCGCCAATCGCGGTTTCGATGGGGTGACACTGCTCATTCTGCCAGCGCTGCTCTTCATTATCGGCGTTTTCATTTACCCGTTTCTCTATGGCCTCGTCCTGTCTTTCAACCCGCTTGATGGCGGCGGGGCACTGGCTAATTATCGCAAGTTCTTCTCTGATCCCTATCTCTATAAAACCATAGGTGCGACGCTCTGGCTGGCTATTCCGGTGACGCTTATCAGCGTCCTGTTTGCCGTTCCAATTGCCATGCGCGTCCGGCTGATGCCGCGGCAACGTCTTCTGACGACAATCCTGGTTCTGCCAGTCACTCTGGGAACGGTTTTGATTGCCGAAGGGCTTTTGAATTATCTCGGACCGCAGGGCTGGTTCAGCCGTAGTCTGATTGCCATTGGCCTGATCGATAATCCGTTGAAGCTCACCAATAATTACTGGGGTGTCTTTGCATCGCTTGTGATTACCGTGTTTCCATTCACTTTCCTGCTGACGCTTTCCTATATTTCCGGCATCGATCCGGCCTTGGAACGTGCCGCAGCAACGCATGGAGCAAACAGCTGGCAGCGCTTCCGCCATGTCATGTTACCGCTTCTGGTGCCGGGGCTTGTGGTGGCCGCATGTCTGACATTCGTGCAGGCTTTTGCGGTATTTCCTTCCGCTGTTCTTCTGGGGGCACCATCCGGCCCCACGCGTGTGATTTCCATTGCCGCGGCGCAGGCAGCTTTCGAGCAATATGATGACTCCATGGCATCATCCATCGCCATGATCATGGCCGCCGTACAATTGCTCGTGGTGGGTGCTTTGCTCGGCCTTCGTTCGTTCTTCTATCGCGGTTCGACCGCTGGCGGGAAAGGATAGACCATGATCCGCGATACATCTGTCCTTTCAAAGCTCTGGATTACGGTTGTCTGGCTTGTAACGGGCTTCTTTGTCCTCAATGTACTGGCTGTCATTGCCGCGGTTGTCGTCTCGAGTTTTGGCACACGCTGGCTTGGCACATGGCTGCCCGATGCGCTCACAACACGCTGGTATGCCGCCGCATGGGCCGAATTCCAGCTTGATCAGGTGCTGCTGGTCACTTTCCAGGTTGTGTTTGCCGTCGTCATCCTTTCCGGATTTCTCGGGGTGACAGCAGCTTACGCCATGGCGCGCCGGGATTTTCCGGGCAAGAAAATCGTTCTGCTGATTTTCCTTCTGCCGCTTCTGGTTCCGCCCATTACATTTGGCATTCCGCTCGCGACAGTGCTCTACAAGTTTGGTGTTGGTGGGACTTTCTGGGGTGTGGTTCTGGCTAATCTTGTGCCGACGGTCCCCTTTGTCATCCTTGTGATGGTGCCGTTTATCGAGCAGATCGATCCCAAGGTTGAAGCAGCAGCGCGGGTCTTTGGTGCGGGCACCTTCAAACTGTTTCTGCATGTTTTGCTGCCAATGCTCACCCCGGGCATTCTTGCAGCCATGCTGCTGGTGCTGGTGCGCACGGTTGCCATGTTCGAACTGACCTTCCTGACGGCTGGCCCGACATCGCAGACGCTGGTGGTCGCGCTTTATTATTCCGTCTTTGCGGCAGGTGTCCGCTCGGTTCAGTCCATTGATGCAATGGCCGTCATCTACATGGTGACATCACTGGTCTGGCTTCTGCTGGCACTGCGCTTTGTCAACCCAACGCAGATTGTTGCGCGCAGTCGCCAGCCGTCTGCGCAGTGATAGGCCAAAGGTTTTAGGCCAGAATTTATTCGGAGTGCATGATGAAAATTACGGCCATTGAAACCGTACAGCTGCCGCACCTCAACAATATTTTGTGGGTGCAGGTCCATACCGATGAGGGGATTATCGGCTTGGGCGAAACGTTCCGCGGGGCCAATGCGGTTGCTGCCCATATTCACAGCGATATCGCTCCGCAATTGGTGGGCCAGAACCCTCTGGAAATTGATCGCATTTCAAAATTGTTGCTGGAGCCTTATGTCGGCTTCCGCTCTTCGGGTGTGGAGATACGCGCGGCCTCGGCCATTGATATCGCGCTTTGGGATATTTTCGGGCAACTGACCAATCAGCCGATCCATCAGTTGCTTGGTGGTCTCTCGCGTCCCTCGATCCGCACCTATAATACCTGTGCGGGCTATACCTACAACAAAAGCGGCACCCGTCGTTATATCGGCGATCAGGATGACGCAAAGGAAGGCCCTTACGAAGATCAGCTGGCGTTTCATCGTGATGCCGGAGCGCTTGCGCAGAGCCTGTTGTCAGAAGGTATTACGGCTATGAAAATCTGGCCGTTCGACCCCTTTGCGGTGAGCAGTGGCGGCAATTACATTCACGCCACCGATCTCGACAAGGCGCTGGTTCCATTTCGCCAGATCCGCGATGCGGTGGGCGATCAGATGGAAATCATGGTCGAGTTTCATTCGATGTGGGATCTGACATCGGCACTGACGATTGCGCGTGAACTCAAAGCCTTTCGGCCCTTCTGGTCGGAAGATCCTATCAAGATGATGAACCCGCAGGCGCTGGCCGTTTATGCGCGTCAGTCCGGCATTCCCGTCTGCGCCAGTGAAACTATGGCAACTCGTGCGCAGTTTCTCGATGTGCTGCGTGCCGACGCATCCGATTATGTGATGCTTGACATTTCATGGTGCGGCGGACTTTCCGAAGCAAAGAAGATTGCAACCATGGCCGAGGCGTTCCAGCGCCCCATAGCGCCGCATGATTGTACTGGTCCGGTGGTTTTCGCAGCCTCGATCCATCTTTCTCTCAATGCACCCAATGCGATTTTTCAGGAATCTGTGCGCGCCTATTACACCTCATGGTATCGCGATCTGGTGACTGTGATGCCACGCATCGAAAAGGGTGTGATCTATCCGTTTGAAGGTGCCGGTCTGGGACTCAAACTCTCTGACTTCGTTCTTGATCACCCCGATGTGGTCCGTCGTAAAACGGGGGCTGTGTGATGGCCCAATTTCGCTGCATAGCCGATCTGCGCGGACAACTCACTGAAAGCCCTGTCTGGGATGACAGACGTAAAACGCTGTTTGCATGCGATATCAACGGGCAGAAAGTTTATGAGATTGATCTCGATAAAGGGCCGCTGTGCGAATGGTCTTTCGAGACTGCAGTTCCTTGTCTCGGGCTTGCGGAAAGCGGTCGACTGGTCGTTTCGCTTGCGCGCGAGATTATCCTGTTTGATCCCGAAACATTGGAACGCCAGACTCTTTGGGATGGTTATGACGAGCCGGAAACATCGCGCTTGAATGACGGCAAGGTTGGACCGGACGGAGCCTTCTGGATCGGTAGCATGGATGCGCGTCCACAGCGTGAAGCCATTTCAAAACTCTATCGTGTGACTGCTGATGGCAAAGCCGAAATCAAGGCGGAAGGCTTTGAGATTTCTAACGGCCTTGCATGGACTGCCGATGCTGCAACGATGTTCCACACAGATTCCCGTGGGCCATGGATTGATCGCTATGATTTTGACGTCGAAACCGGATCAATAAGCAATCGTACCCGCATTGCTGATCTTGATGAAGAGGCGGGGCGTCCTGATGGTGGCGCTTGCGATGGTGATGGCAATTACTGGAGTGCCGGAGTTTCTGCTGGTGTCCTCAACCGCTTTAATCGCAATGGAAAGCTGCTCGATCGCATAGCGGCTCCTGTTCCTGCACCGACAATGCCATGTTTTTGCGGCCCGGATCTTACGCTTCTTGCCGTCACCTCTCATCGCCTAGGAGCATCTGAAACATTGGAAGCTGCACCGCAATCAGGTGGCATTCATCTCATGCAGGCGCCTGTTGCGGGTGCGAAAATTGCCAGAATGAAGGGAGTTTGAACGGATGAAACGTCTGCTTCTCACCGGCGCGTCAGGCAATCTGGGGCGTGTGCTGGCTAAAAGACTGACACAGGCAGGCTATTGGCTGCGCTTGTCCGATATCGCACCGTTTTCCGATGCTATGCCGGAGAATGCCGAGTTCATTCAGGCCGATCTGATGGATGCCGGTGCCATTACCGAGCTTGTGCGCGGTATGGATGCGATTCTGCACTTTGGTGGCATTAGTGTGGAGCAGCCTTATGATGTGGTTGCCAAAGCCAATCTGCTTGGTGTTACGCATGTTTTTGAAGCGGCAAGGGCTGAAAAGCAGCGGGTCATTTTCGCTAGCTCCAACCATACGATCGGCTTTTATCCTCGGGACAAGGCGCTTGGTGCGGATGAATCATATAGACCCGACGGCTATTACGGGCTTTCCAAGGCGTATGGTGAACTGCTCGGGCGCATGATGTTTGACAAGCACGGTATTGAAAGCGTGCATCTGCGTATCGGTTCCTGCGTACCAGAGCCAACAGAAGCGCGGCATTTATCGACATGGCTTTCGCATGATGATCTGGTTCGGCTGCTGATAGCAGCTGTTGAAGCCCCAAAAACGGACGTTGCAATCGTCTGGGGTGTTTCCGCCAATGCGTCGCGCTGGTGGGAGAAAGATGATGCAGCGCTGATAGGTTATGTTCCGCAGGATGATGCTTCCCGCTACGGCGATCTAGCTGAAACCGGCGATCCTGTATCGCGCAGGTTTCAGGGCGGAACATTCACCGCTCATGACTACTCGCGTGAGGAATGAAGCTGTGGTGCCCATGGTTCTTGAACTCAACGCTTATAATTATCGTCTGAGGCTTGCCCCCCAATATGGAGCAACTCTGCTTGAGGCAGAGTGGCACCACCCGGAGGGCTCATGGGTAGAATTACTTGAGCCACTCGCAACACCCGAAGCGGGCCTGAAAGCGGGGTGTTTCGTGATGGCACCTTTTGCCAATCGCATAGATGGTGGGCGGTTCGCTTTTGAAGGAAAAACTGTTCGGCTGCCGATCAATGCGCCACAGGAAGGCATGGCTATTCATGGCTTTTCGAGGATGCATAGCTGGGAGGTGGTGGAGACCAGCGACAATCGGGTGCATGTGCGGGATGAGGTTCACAGTGACGACCATCCCTACTCATACAGGCTGGATCAAATCATCGATATTGCGCCTTATGGCTTTCGCATATCGCTAAGTATCCAGAATGAAGGCGACAGCGCTCTGCCGTTCGGCATTGGCTTGCATCCGTGGTTTTCTAAAACCAACAAGGCAATGCTCGAATTTCAATCCAATGGCGCACCACAGCTTGATAAACGCGGATTACCACAAGGTATCCCCAAAGCTATCGACTGGTTTACTCCGGGAAGCACAATTGCTCTATCAAAATTGTCGCTGGTGAATTGCTGCTTCAGCGGCTGGGACCGTGTGGCCATAATACGTTGGCCTGAAACATCAACCAGCCTCCGGCTTAAAGGCGAAGGCGCGTTGCGGCATCTCCATGTATTCAATCCACAGGATCGCGCAGTTTTTTGCGCTGAACCCGTAAGTCACCTGCCGGATGTCATCAATAGGCCAGCGCTTGGTGAGGATGCAGCCATGACAGTTCTCAATCCTAGAGAAGCGCTGACGGGTGCTCTCCTGTTTTCTGCTCATCCATTGCCAGCCAATGCACCTGGCACTTGCAGAAATTTGCGCAGCTCAAATACCGGGAAGGCACTGAAATGACCAGAAAAACATATGAAGATCTGCGTTCTGCGCGCTGGATGTTGCCAGATGATCAGCGTTCTTCGGGCCATCGTTCAAGAACCATGCAAATGGGGTATGGTCCAGCGGATTGGGAGGGCAAACCAATCATCGCGATCATCAATACCTGGTCGGATGCACAACCTTGTCATGCGCATTTCAAGGATCGTGTTGAGTGGGTAAAGCGCGGCATTCTGCAAGCAGGCGGCTTTCCGCTTGAGCTTCCCGCATTGTCGCTTTCTGAAAGCTATGTGAAGCCCACTACCATGCTTTACCGCAACATGCTGGCGATGGAGACGGAAGAGCTTTTGCGTTCTCATCCGGTTGATGGTGCTGTGCTGATGGGCGGCTGCGACAAGACCACACCGGCACTCATTATGGGTGCCACCAGTGCTGGCTATCCCTTCATCTTCCTGCCTGCAGGTCCCATGCTTCGTGGCAATTATGCTGGAAAGACGCTTGGATCTGGCACGGATATGTTCAAGTTCTGGGATGAACGTCGCGCAGGCACCATCGGTAAGGAAGAATGGCAGGGTATTGAAGGTGGCATTGCCCGCAGCTACGGCCATTGCATGACGATGGGTACGGCATCCACCATGACAGTGATTGCAGAAGCCATGGGGCTGTCGCTGCCAGGTGCATCATCAATTCCTGCGGCCGATGCCAATCATCAACGCATGTCAACGCAATGCGGTCGCCGCATTGTCGAGATGGTGTGGGACCATCTGACACCAGACCAGATTATCACACCGGCAGCGGTGAAGAATTCGGTTATTGTTGCAATGGCGACCGGTTGCTCCACCAATGCAATCATTCATCTGATTGCGATGGCGCGACGTGCAGGCGTTCCGCTCGAACTGGACGACCTTGATCGTATCGGACGAACAACACCTGTCATCGCTAATATCCGCCCCTCCGGCTCCACCTATCTGATGGAGGATTTTTATTATGCCGGCGGCATTCGCGCGCTGATGCGTCAGCTCGGCGACAAGCTCGATTCTTCAGCCATTACCATTACCGGAAAACCGCTGACCGAGGGGCTGGAAAAAGCGCAGATCTATAATGAGGATGTTATCAGGCCGTTGTCCAATCCGGTGTATCATGAAGGGTCACTGGCTGTCTTGAAAGGCAATCTCTGCCCGGACGGTGCAGTGATCAAGCCGGCTGCATGTGATCCCAAGTTTCATCGACATAAGGGACCGGCGCTGGTCGCAGACAGCTATTCTGAGCTGAAGAAAATTATCGATGATCCTGATTATCCGCTGACGCCGGACGCGGTTCTTGTGCTGCGCAATGCCGGTCCGCAGGGCGGGCCCGGAATGCCAGAATGGGGCATGATCCCGATGCCAAAAGCTCTACTGAAGCTTGGTCTCAGGGATATGGTGCGGATTTCAGACGCGCGTATGTCAGGGACAAGCTTCGGTGCCTGTGTGCTGCATGTGGCACCGGAATCCTTTATCGGCGGACCGCTGGCCCTGCTGAAAACCGGCGATATGGTCGAACTCGATATTCCGGCACGCAGCCTCAACATGCTTGTTTCTGAAGATGAGCTGACTGCCCGCCGTGCAGCTTGGCAAACGCCGGAACCTAAATATGAGCGTGGCTATGGCTTCGTCTTTTCCAAGCACGTTGAGCAGGCCGACAAAGGCTGCGATTTCGATTTCCTGAAAACCGATTTTGGTCGTCCGGTTGACGAGCCGGTCATTTATTAGGAGGCAGACCGATGTCAGACTATATTCTCTCGGACGAAACACGCGCCAAATTGAAGAAGGTTTCAACCGCATCCGTTGCCACCGCTCTCTATAAGCGCGGATTGCGCAACCAGTTCATTCAGGGCTCGTTTCAGGTAGCACGTAAACCGGAAAACATGGTCGGTCAGGCTTTTACGCTGCGCTATATTCCAGCGCGCGAAGACCGCAATCCGATCACTGTCTTCCGTGATCCCGATCACAAGCAGCGTGTGGCTATCGAAACCTGTCCTCCGGGATGTGTGCTGGTTATGGATGCGCGCAAGGATGCGCGTGCTGCGACCGCTGGTTCCATTCTGGTGACGCGCCTTGCCTTGCGGGGCGCTGCAGGGATTGTTTCGGATGGCGGTTTTCGTGATGTGACGGGCATTGGTGAACTTGACATGCCCGCTTACTGCGCCAAAGCATCGGCCCCGACAAACCTCACTCTGCATGAAGCCATCGACATCAATGTTCCGATTTCCTGCGGAGATGCCGCAGTGTTTCCGGGTGATGTTCTGGTGGGCGATGCTGACGGTGTCATGGTAATTCCGGCGCATCTTTGCGATGAAATTGCCGATGAATGCGTTGGCATGGAAGTCTTTGAAGATTTCGTTCTGGAAGAAGTGAACAACGGAGCGGCAATTATTGGGCTTTATCCCTGCACGAAGGATGAAAACCAGCGCAAATTCGAGAGCTGGCGCAAGAGCAGGTCAGAATGACAGAGCGTTGCGCGACACGCGAATATGTTTTCGCCTCAAGATCATCGGCACCACCAAGCCGGACTCGGTTGTCGGTGACGAGGTACCGACTTCAAACACGTGAAATGCCGGTTAAACAACTTTTGCGACAAAGCCGTGTCAATGGACAGGCTGACCGACGGCGTGACCATAAGCCAGTGATAGCTCCAGATTTTCGTTCTTACCATTTGACGGGGAAGCCACTTATGTTGGGGGGTGCGGACGAAAACTTGGACTATCATGGAGGTAGTTCATGTATTCCTACGAAGACCGGATGAGAGCAGTTGCGCTTTACATCAAGCTGGGCAAGCGCCCGAAAGCTGCTATTCGCCAGTTGGGCTATCCAAGCAAAA
>NZ_JBVPGS010000006.1:0-1408 GCF_055816855.1 Ochrobactrum sp. PL_is483 | reverse complement strand
GGTTTCGCCGGGATTGATGGCACTGGTTCGTGAGGCAACATAATGGATGGGCATACGCCCGCTTCCCAGCGTTTGAATCACATTTGCCGGCACGGGCGTGGTAAGATCTTTGCCGTTGCCAACATCGGTGGATGAAACCGTAATGGTTCCAATCTTCGTGGTTGCATAATAACAGTCGATCTCATCGCCTGCCTGGAAGGAAGGCACCTGCGGCGTAGCGGTATTGAGCCATGGAACGATAAAGACTGCATCGTTCTTTGATTGCTCCACCGTAATCGAGTTTGGCTGATCGCCCTGCACCCAGCCAAATGCGTGAAGAATGGGCGCGCTCAACGCTTCATTCTCGAGCGTATCCGGATTTGGATCCTGACCACCAGGCTGCTGAATGTTTACCACCACATTGGTTCCCTGGGCGGGCGCGCCCAATAAACTGGTTCCACGATAGGCTTCGTAGGTGACAGTAACAGCGCCATTGCCTTCGTCCTGAACCGTTTTATATGGAACCGGGATGCTCAGCATGACCGGGAGAGTGGGATCGGTGACTATGATTGGCGGCTGCAGCGCGGTCTTGCCCCAATAAGCCAAAATCTTGTCACCGGCGGCCAGCCTGGCGTTGCCGGGGATATCGACAAGGATCGGCGTGCGCGCTGCAGTTTCATCGAGCGGTTTCAAGTTTTGGTATAACGGCACCAGTGGCGGCGCCAGATCATCAACGGCACCACTGACGAAAACGCTAATAAGCACCGGCGTCGACATCTCTGAGCGATTGCCCGCCATATCCGTGATATAATAACGGAATTCGGTTAGCCCATCGCCATTTGCCCTTATCATGTCGCCTGAGAAAGCGATCTTGATATCCTTGGTCGGATCATATTTATCGATTCGCACGGAATCTGCCTGGATGACTGTGCCGCCGCCCATATGCAGAGCCAATTCCGCCACAAAGGCGTCTCCATCCGCTGCTCCTTCATAACTTGGGACCTGAGCCGTGACCTGATCTCCCAACTGAGCCAGCTTGGCGGCATTAAGCCCATTGGAAACCAGTGTTGGATCATCAAATATAAGAAAACCCGGATGCGGCCTTCCCGGCTTGGCATAGTCAGTAATGAAAGTTGTCGTCGGGCTGGTAATGCCCGGTTCATCTGGAAGAAATTTCGAATAGAATCTGTATTGAAGCGAGTACGCCCGCTCTGCAGTTCGCAACGCGGCTGGCAGAGACAATTCCACCAGCCCCTGGTCTTTTTCCTCTTGCGTGATGGCGTGCTTGTTATTCGGATCATGTTCGACATTATCAATAACCAGAACGATCTGATCATCCTTACTGTAGCTGCCCAGGGTGTCGATATAGACAGTCAACGGCTGTGTACGAATGTCTGCCTTGAGCAATTTATTGGCGATTAACGGAAAT
>NZ_JBVPGS010000037.1:0-431677 GCF_055816855.1 Ochrobactrum sp. PL_is483 | reverse complement strand
GTCGCCTGCCAATGCCTGCTGCAAGCCGCCGCACAGAACATCAAGAAGATCGCCATGGTCCTGACAAAGACGCCAAAGGCAGCCAGCGCATGAGCGGCTACAGCCGTTTGCAACTCCTCGCCAGTGCAGTCACAAAACGCGCCCCTCCCAAAAACAAAACCCGCCGAAAAATATTGGCGGGTTTGTCAGCGGCCTGAAAAGCCCCGCCTTTCGACGGGGCTTTTGTTTGCAGTTTGAAGCGGGCTAGATCTGACTATCAGCCTGCCCGCTTGGGCTGGTCGTCTCGTTCACATCCTCGTCCTCAGGCCTTTTCGGAGGCTTGCGTGCTATCAGGCTATAGAACATCGGAATGAAGAAGGTCGCGATGAACGTTGCTGCCAACATGCCGCCGATAACGCCTGTACCGATCGAGTGACGGCTTGCCGAACCGGCACCCGTGCTGATGGCCAGCGGCACCACGCCGAGAATGAAGGCCAGCGACGTCATCACGATCGGACGGAAGCGCAAGCGGGCCGCCGACGCTGCCGCCTCAATGGCGGATTTGCCGGTCTCTCGCTCAAGCACCGCGAATTCCACGATCAGAATCGCGTTCTTGGCCGCCAGACCTATGAGTGTCACCAGACCGATCTGGAAATACACGTCATTGGTCAATCCGCGCAGATCGGTCGCCAGCAATGCGCCGAAGATTGCAAACGGCACTGCCGTGATGACGGCGAGCGGCAGGCTCCAGCGTTCATACTGCGCGGCAAGGATCAGGAACACCATCACGAGACCGAAGATCATGGCCTGCGTGCCTGTGCCGCTGGTCGTCACTTCCTGATAGGCCGAGCCGGTCCATGCAATCTGGTAGCCTTGCGGGAGAACTTCCGCAGCCACTTCCTGCATTGCCTTGATCGCATCGCCGGAAGTGAAGCCCGGCGCCGGATTGCCAGTGACCTTGGCCGCGTTGAAGGCGTTGAAGCGTTCAAGCTGATCGGGACCGACAATACGCTTGACGGTCACAAGGGCATCAAGCGGGATCATGCTGCCGGAATTGGCCCGCACGAAGACATGCTTGAGGTCGCTCGGATCGCGGCGGAATTCGGCTTCCGACTGGAGGTTGACCTGATAGTTGCGGCCAAACAGCGTGAAGTCGTTGACGTAGAGACTGCCGAACGTCGCCTGCATCGCGGTGAACACAGAGTTGATCGGCACACCCATGGCCTTCGCCTTCTCGCGATCAAGCTGGATGTCGTATTGCGGGACATTCGGATCGAACGTGGTACGCACGCCCTGCAATTCCGGTCTCTTGGCCGCAGCGTCGGTAATGAGCTTGGTGGCTCGCGTCAGCGAATCCACACCGCCGCCCGTACGGTCCTGAACATAGAGCTCAAAGCCGCCGGTGGTGCTGAGGCCCATGATGGGCGGCGGGTTGAACGCCAGAACAAGTCCGTCCTTGATGCCCGCATTCATCCCCATGATGGCACCGGGCAGATTGCGCGCGTCGGTTTCTGGCGTCGTGCGTTCCTTCCAGTCCTTGAGCATGATGAACATCGTGCCCGCACTGGTTTTCAGGCCGCCCGACAAAAGATCGAAACCGGATACCGCGAAGACGCTTTCCACCGCCGGGCTTTTCCGGATGTTCTCACTCGCCTGATCGAGAACCGCCGTCGTGCGCTCCAAGGAGGCCGCAGGAGGAAGCACGGCAACGCTGAACAGGAAGCCCTGATCTTCATCCGGCAACAGCGATCCCGGCACCCTTTCAAAAAGATAATAGGTAGCGCCAAGAAGGCCCGCAAAAATGATCAGGCCGATGGCAGCACGCTTCAAAAAGAAGCGAACGCCGCTGGAGTAACCGTCTGTCACCCGCTCGAAGAAACGGTTGAAGATGCGGAACGGCAGCATCGGCTCATGATGCCCCGGTTTCAGGATGAGCGCGCAAAGTGCCGGTGTCAGTGTCAGAGCCACGAGGCCCGACAGCGTCACCGAAATCGCGATGGTCACCGCGAACTGCTTGTACATTTCGCCAACCAGACCGCCCATGAAGGCGACCGGAATGAACACAGCACACAGCACCAGAACAATCGCAACCACCGGCCCCGTCACTTCGCCCATGGCCTTGATGGCAGCCTTGCGCGGCGACAGTTTTTCGGTCGTCATGATACGTTCGACGTTTTCCAGAACCACGATAGCGTCGTCGACCACGATGCCGATTGCCAGCACCAGACCGAAGAGCGTCAGGAGGTTGATGGAGAAGCCCAGCACATACATGCCCGCGAAAGTACCAATGATCGAGATCGGCACCGCGATGATGGGGATAAGCGTCGCGCGCCAGTTCTGCAGGAAGATGAACACCACCAGCACGACGAGAATGATCGCCTCGATGAAGGTGTGAACCACTTCCTCGATAGAAACCTTGATGAACTTGGTCGTATCGAACGGGATCGAATAATCGATACCCGCCGGGAAGCTTGCCTTCAGCTCATCCATACGGTTCTGGATAAGCTCCATCGTGTTGAGCGCGTTGGCGCCCGGCTGCAGATAGATTGCAATCGGGACAGCGGACGTGCCGTTCAGATTACTGTCGACGAGATAGCTTTCCGTACCGAGTTCGACACGCGCCACGTCCTTGAGACGGAGCGTTGCCGCATTGGGGCTCGAACGGAGGATAATGTTCTCGAATGCCGCAGCATCCGGCAGGCGTCCCTGCGTGGTCGCCGTATAGGTGAACGGTCCGGCTTGCGGGTCCGGCTGGTCGCCGAAGCGGCCTGCGGCGAACTGCGCATTCTGCTCCTGGATAGCCGTCGAGACATCGCTCGGCGTCAGATTATACTGCGCCAGCTTGTCGGGACGCAGCCAGATACGCATCGAATAATCGATATTGCCAAGCAGCTGCACATCGCCAACGCCCTGCAAGCGCTTGAGGTCATCGACCACGTTCAGGAGCGCATAGTTACCGACATAGGTGCGGTCATAGCGATCGCTGTCGGAGAACATGGCGACCATGCCCAAGATCGTGGTGGACCGCTTGTCCACGGTGACGCCAAGGCGCTGAACTTCCTGCGGAAGCGACGACGTCGCACGCTGCACGCGGTTGTTGACGTTGATGGTGGCCTGATCGGGGTCGGTGCCCAGAGCAAAGGTCACGGTCAACTGCATCGTGCCGCTGCCGAGGCTCGAGGACTGCATATAAAGCATGTTCTCGACGCCGTTGATCTGCTGTTCCAACGGCGCGGCAACGGTCTGCGCCACCGTTTCGGCGCTCGCACCGGGATAGGTCGCGCTGACGACAACCTGCGGCGGCGTCAGTTCGGGGTACTGGGCAATCGGCAAAATCCGGATACAGATCAGGCCGGCCAGCACGAGCACAATGGAGATGACCGCCGCAAAAACGGGGCGGTCGACGAAAAATCTGTTCATTGCTTGCCTGCCGCCTGTTCTTTGCCTGCTTCAGTCGCTGCCTCGACCGGGTTCACGGGCTTGCCGGGAGCAGCCTTGATAAGCCCTTCGGCGATGACCCGATCACCAGCATTGAGACCTTCGGACACCAGCCACGCATCGCTCAGTTCACGCGCAACCGTGATCGGCCGAACTTCGACAACATTGTCCTTGTTGACCACATAAACGAACTGCGTTTGCGGCCCCTGAAGCAATGCAGCCTTCGGGATCGTGATGGCGTTCTTGACCTGAATGCCAAGGATCACAGCGCGGACGAACTGGCCGGGGATCAGGCGTCGATTGGGGTTCTCAACGACCGCGCGGGCGCCAAGCGTGCCCGTTTCCGTATCGAGCGACGACGAGGTGAAGTCGATCGTTCCTTCATGGTCATAAGCCTGCCCGTCACCGAACACGACCTTGATCTTGAGGCGATCGGCATCTTCACCGGTGGCGCCGCGCTCAGCGCGCAGACGGTCGATTTCGGCTGCTTCCGTGTCCGTAAACGAGAAGTTCACGTAGACCGGATCAAGCTGGGTGATCGAGGTCAGGAGACTGGAGGCTGCATCTGTGCCGATGAGGCTGCCCTCATTGACCTGCTCAAGGCTGGTGATGCCGCTGATCGGTGCGGTCACCTTGGTATAGCTCAGATTGAGTTCGGCGGTGCGCAACTGCGCCTTGGCTGCCGCAACCGACGCCTTGTTCAGGTCGCGCGTCGCGAAAGCGGAATCACGAACGGCGGTGCTCTGCACTTTCTGCTGCACCAGCTGCTCAGCGCGTTCAGCGTCACGGATGGATTGCTGATACTGCGCTTCGGCCTGTGCTACCTGCGCCTGAGCTTTCTCAAGCTCCGCCTGGTAAGGGGCGGGATCGATCTCGAACAGCACGTCGCCAGCCTTGACTTCCGTGCCTTCGGTGAAGTTGCGGTGAAGCAATATTCCGCCCACACGCGCGCGCACCTGAACATCGCGATAGGCGCTGATACGTGCCGCATATTCATAGGTGACCGGCACATCATGCGGCTCGATCACGGTAACGGAAACCTGCGGCGGTGGCGGCGTCGCGCCTCCGGGCGCTTGCGCCAGAACGGGCTGACCCGCAAAGACGAGAAAAGCGGCCCCTGCCGCATAAAGCCGAATGGAACGGTTCAAATTCATGGTGGGAGTGCCCTTGCTGTCGCGCGGTGCTGCCAATTTAACATACACGAGTGTTTGTAAATACGAACTACCGTGTTATAGTCAATCATCTAATGTTTCAGATCACGAATGAGTTACCCGGATTTGAGTGGCTAACTGAGCCTCCAGCCTGCGATTACCCGAGAGAAGCCATGCGAAGAACGAAAGCCGAGGCTGCCGAAACCCGGGAGGCCATATTGCTGGCCGCCGAACGGGTTTTCCTCGAACGCGGTGTCAACCAATCTACACTGATGGAAATCGCCTGTCATGCAGGAGTGACCCGGGGTGCGATTTATTTTCATTTCCGCGACAAGGTTGAAATTCTTCGCACGATCATAGGCAGCGTCCGTTTCCCGCAAGAAGAAATCATGCTGCAGGCGGCAGCCGTCAATCACCCCAATCCAATGCATGTCCTGGAGCAATCGAGCATCCAGGCGTTGCAGCTGTTTTCGCAAGATACGCGTCAGCAGAATATCTTCATTATCATCAACCAGCGCTGCGAATTCGTCGGCGAAATGGCCCCACTTGAAGAGCGCGTCAGGGAAGCGCGCGCCAATGTCCTCTCCTTGTTCGCAGGATTGCTCGATGTGGCCGCAAGACGCGGCGAGCTTTCCAAGGAATGGACCGCGGACACCGCAGCCCCGATCCTGCTTTCCATGCTGAGCGGCCTTCTCAACGAATGGTTGCGAGGCGACAGGAATTATGATCTTGTGACTTATGGTGGGAGAGCAATCTCGACACTCGTTCGATCCCTGAGGAATCAGGCATTCGAAGCTGATTGAATATTTTTGCCAGATATAATTGCGATATGTTTTATCTGCCGAGGAGGCAATTTTTTCCAACGGGGAATTTCAACCAATTGTGAATGTCAAACTTCAAAATTGGGAGAGACGCTCGACTCTTTTATAATTTACGCTTACGTCAATGTAACTCTTGCGAAGAGATCAAAACTCGACCACATTTATCAACGAGGGAGCCGTCCGGGGGGCGGATGGCTTGGGAGACGGCGGGCGCACAGGCGGCCCAATATAGGACGGAGCAATCCGGGGAGAAGAAATGGCAAAAAAAACGACTGGGCAAAGTGCATCCGCAGCTGAAGCCATGACCGCGGGATCGGCAGCCAAAGGCGCCTCGGCGCAGGAAAAGATCTGGTACAAGACTTATCCGGCTGGCACGCCGCACGAAATCGATCTGAGCAAGATGACCTCGATCGGCGACATGATTTCGGCATCTTGCAAGCAATTTGCTTCCAACAGTGCTTTCACCTGTATGGGCAAGGATCTCACCTACAGCGAACTTGACGAACACTCGCGGGCGCTCGCAGCGTTTCTCCAATCGCGCGGCCTCGTCAAAGGTGATCGTGTTGCGGTGATGATGCCAAACATCCTGCATTATCCGATTGCCTTTACCGCTATTTTGCGGGCCGGTTTTGTAGTTGTGAACGTCAATCCGCTTTATACGCCGCGCGAGCTGGAACATCAGCTAAGCGATTCCGGGGCCAAAGCAGTGATTGTTCTGGAAAACTTCGCGTCGACGGTGGAAAAGACCCTGAACTCCGTCAATGTGCCCAATATCATCGTCGCTTCAATGGGCGACATGCACGGTTTAAAGGGCCACATCATCAATCTCGTCGTGCGCCGCGTGAAGAAAATGGTGCCGGCGTGGAACATTCCGGGGCATATCCGCTTCAGGGATGCGTTGGCACAAGGCCGCGCCCAGTCCTTCAATCCCATTCCGGTACAAGGTTCCGACCTTGCCTTCCTGCAATATACGGGCGGCACGACAGGCGTCTCGAAGGGTGCGATGCTTACCCATAGCAATATTCTTGCGAATGTTGAGCAGATGAATGTCTGGATGGATGTTGCCTTCCGCAAGAAGGGCAGGCCGAAGGCGTTGAATTTCGTATGCGCCCTGCCACTTTACCACATTTTCGCGCTGACCGTGAATGCGATGGTCGGCATCAAGCTTGGCGCGCGAAACATTCTCATTCCAAATCCACGCGATATTCCCGGCTTTGTAAAAGAGCTGAAAAAATATCCGTTCCATATTTTCCCCGGCCTCAACACCCTGTTCAACGGCCTCATGAACAATCCCGATTTCCAGACGCTGGATTTCAAGCCCCTCATCCTGACCCTTGGCGGCGGCATGGCTGTTCAGCGCCCCGTTGCCGAACGCTGGCAGAAGATGACCGGTTGCCACATCACGGAAGGCTATGGCCTTTCAGAAACCTCGCCCGTTGCCTGCGCCAATGCGCTCGATGCAACCGAGTTCTCCGGAACCATCGGCTTGCCCATGCCATCGACCGACGTCGCAATCCGTGATGATGACGGAACAGACCTCGCGCTCGGAGAAGTCGGCGAAATCTGTGTGCGCGGACCGCAGGTGATGGCGGGATACTGGAACCGTCCTGATGAAACCAAACGTTCGATCATGCCCGACGGTTTCTTCCGCACCGGCGACATGGGCTTCATGGATGAACGAGGCTACACCAAGATCGTTGACCGCAAGAAGGACATGATCCTTGTTTCCGGCTTCAATGTTTATCCGAACGAGATCGAGGAAGTAGCCGCTGGTCATCCGGGGATCGTGGAATCGGCTGCCATTGGCATACCGAACGAACATTCGGGCGAGGTCGTGAAACTGTTCGTCGTGCGCAGCGACCTCAACCTGACCGCAGACGACGTCAAAGCCTATTGCGCTGAACGTCTCACCAACTATAAGCGCCCGCGCGAGGTCGAGTTCCGCGAAAGCCTGCCGAAAAGCAATGTCGGCAAGATACTGCGCCGCGAACTGCGCGACTAGGGCATCGGCCCGAAAATCGGAATCGATTTTCGAAAAGCACGATGGCTCAATAGGTTGGAGCGGGCGCATGGCGCTCCAAGAGCATTCATCAAGAGGTGACTGCGGCCGGATATCTTATCCGGCCGCAGTCGTTTCAAAGTGTTTCATGCAGAGGTTAGGTCAGTAGCTCAGGCAATCCGGCAACGCTATCCAGCACCACATCCGCATGGGGCTCGAGTACTTCGCGTGGGCTGTTGCCCGACAGGACGCCGACCGCCAGCCCTGCCCCGGCTGCATGTGCCGTTTCCAGATCGTGCAGATTGTCGCCGACCATGGCGATCTCGTGCGGCGAAAGCCCCAGCTTTTTTGCAAAATAGAGCAGCGGATCGGGGTGAGGCTTTGGACGTGCTGCCGTGTTATAGCCGATCACGACGTCGAAAAACCCGTCAATGCCCAGCGCCTTGGCCGTCGCGTGTGCTCCGGCTTCGGAATCGTTGGTGGCAATCCCCAGACGAAAACCCATCTTTCGAAGGGTTTCGAGCGTTTCGCGCACAGCCTCGATAGCAACCGCAGACCGCGCGCCCTCGGTGACGCAATAGGCGTCATATTCCGCTATCCGCTCGCGCAATTGCGCATCGCCAAGATCAGGGTGCCAAAGCAAAACAATGTCCTCGACAGTACCTGCGGCGATAACGGAATTGGCGCGGAACCGCTCGCTCATCCAGTCATAGCCGCCGGCATCGAGCAGGGCGCGCGCCCTCGCCTCGTCGCCTTCCGCCGAGCGCTGCGCCAGTTGCCACGAAATCGAAAACCACGTGCGGTCGAAATCGATCAGCGTGCCGTCCTTGTCGAACAGGACGGCACGGATCGATTTGAGGCTATCTGCGGAAAGCCTGCCGCTCATGCTTCCAGCGCACCCGCGCGCTTTTTGACGGCGGAAGGTTTTGCCCCAAGCAGCTTGAGCAGATCGTCGCCACGGCGCACATAACGCAGCGAGCGACGGGTCAGGATAAGGCCATCCTGAGGGGCGGTCAGCGTGATGTCGCCTTCCGGTTCGCCCGGGCGTGTTACAACGGTTACCAGCGCCGCACCTGCCTTGATCTCATCGCCGGGCGCTGCATGATAGAGCACCATGCCGCCTTCCGGCGCCCGGATCATCTCCACATGCGACAACGGGGTTACGCGCCCCTTATATTCGGTCTCAAGCTTCACGTTGTCGTCGCGGACAACACCGCGATGCACGAGGAATTTATACAGCCCCTCCGCATCGCCCTTGCCCATATCCGAATAAACATCGGTCAATCCGCGGAACTCCACCGTCGTCACGGCGCGGCGCTTCATGTTGCGTTTGTCGGCAGGCAATTTCAGGACCGGATGCGCGCAAGCTTCTTCAAACGCCGCATCCGCCGTGGTGTCCCATGCAAGGATTGCCGTGGAATTGAGCGCGATGGCGAGATCCTTCATGTCCTCGGCGAATTCCTCGGCGATATAGACATAGTTGTCGCTCTCGTCGTCACAATGGAGGTCGAGCACGATCTCGTGCGGCAGGGCCAGCTTCAGAAGCGTCGCCTTGAGGCGTTGTGCCAGGGCGACCGGCGCATCGGGTTCGGCGAGCCCGGATGTGTCGAAGTCCGGCAGAAGCGGAAACGCACGGTTGAAATTGGTCATCGAGAAGGTCTCGAAACGGCCAAGGTGCTGATAAGCCTGCCACTGGTTCGAGCCGATGGGATTTGCCTGCGGAACAACCGTGATATTGCCAAGAACGCGCCCTTCTTCGGCAGCTTTCTTCAGCATGGGAACCAGGAAATGAAGAGCCGCCTGCCCCGGAAGCTCGCCCCCGTGAAGCGAGGACTGAAGATAGGCGCCGGGGGCATCCTTGTCGTTGCCGTCAAAGCGCAGCACGCGCAACTCGATGGCATTTCCCGGTACATCGCCGGCAAATTTTATAATCTCGGTTTTCATTTCATGTCCCATTCTATTCCTCATGAAGAGAGCCGGATTACAAACCCGGCTCTCTTTCATTTCTAATTGTGCAGAGAATGTCGTCAAGCTTTCCTTCGCGCATGCAGATGCGCGACAAGCCCTTGCGTGGATGCGTCGCGACCGTCGCTCGCTTCCTGCCCCGACACAACCGGCAGAAGTTCGGTCGCCAGCTCCTTGCCAAGCTCCACGCCCCATTGATCGAAAGCGTTGATGCCGAAAATCTGCGCTTCAACGAAAACACGGTGTTCGTAGAGCGCAACCAGACGCCCGAAAGCGAAAGGATCAAGCTTGTCGTGGACCAGCGTCAACGAAGGACGATTGCCCGAGAAAACGCGATGCGGCGCAATGCGCTCGACTTCTGCATCGGGCAGGTTCTTTGCCTTCAACTGCGCGCGTGCCTCATCCAGCGTGCGGCCTTTCATCAACGCCTCGGACTGCGCAAGGCAATTCGCCAGCAGCATTTCGTGCTGGTGATCGAGGTGCTTTTCATGGCCCTTTGCCGCGACGATGAATTCCAGCGGAATGGTGTCGGTGCCCTGATGCAGAAGCTGGAAGAAGGCATGCTGGCCGTTGGTGCCGGGTTCGCCCCAGACGACCGGGCCGGTCGGACCGGAAACCGGCTTGCCATCGACCGTGACGCTCTTGCCGTTCGATTCCATGTCCAGCTGCTGCAGATAGGCCGGAAGGCGGGCAAGACGCTGATCATAGGGAATGATCGCACGGCTGCCATAGCCGCAGATTGCGCGGTGCCAGTAACCGATGAGGCCGAGCCAGATGGGCAGGTTCTTTTCCAGCGGCGCATCGCGGAAATGCACATCCATCGAATGCGCGCCAGCGAGGAACTTGCGGAAATCATCCGGTCCGATGGCGATCATCACCGGCAGGCCGATGGCCGACCAGACCGAATAGCGTCCGCCGACCCAGTCCCAAAAACCGAAGACGCGCTCTTCGCCGATGCCGAAAGCGGCGACCTTGTCGAGCGCGGTGGAGACTGCGGCGAAATGTGCGCCAACGGCGGCTTCGCCCAGCGCATCGGCAACCCATTTGCGCGCCGTCTGCGCATTGGTCATGGTTTCGATGGTCGTGAACGTCTTGGAAGCGATGATGACAAGCGTCGTTGCAGGATCGAGAACGCCAAGCGTATCGGCAATATGCGCGCCGTCGATATTGGAAACGAAATGCGCTTTCGGGCCGTCATGATATGGGGACAGAGCCAGCGTCGCCATGACAGGGCCAAGGTCGGAACCGCCGATACCGATATTGACGATATCTGTGATTTTCTTGCCCGTCGCGCCTTTGATCGCGCCTGACCGGATGCCATCCGAAAATGCCGCCATACGGTCGAGCACTTCCTTCACGTCCGGCAGAACATTGTGTCCGTCAACGAGCACTTCCTTCGAGGACGTATCACGCAGCGCGACGTGGAGAACGGCGCGGTCCTCGGTATTGTTGATATGATCGCCCGCGAACATCGCCGCACGACGGCCCTCAACATCGGCAGCGACGGCCAGTTCCTTGAGCAGTTCGATCGTTTCGTCGTTGACCCGGCATTTCGACCAGTCGAACAAAAGGTCATCGAGGGATAGCGAATACCGCTCGAAACGGCCCGGATCTGATTTGAACGCCGCGCGCATGTCGCGCGGGGCCGAATCTGCCCAGTGCTTTTTCAGCTTTGCGACTGTTGTTTCAAGCTTGGTCGCGTCTCTTGCCATGAATGCTACTCCCGAATCAAATCGATTTAATTGCGGACATTAAGCGTTTTAGAGAGGATTTGCGGCAAATAAATTACCGAACTTCCAATTTGGACGGAGTGTCATATACACCATATTGATCAATTTAGGGTGATCCATCCAGAGCGCATTTCGATCCCGTCCAACCAGATCGGCGCGTTGCTGCAATTTTGTTTTGCGCATTTGATCCGAAAATGATTCACACTTTTCGGAATGCGGCCCAGGAGTGAAGCATGGACCTGACCGGAGAAGAGCGGATTGCGGCGCCACGACAAGCGGTGTGGGATGCGTTGAACGACATTGAAACGCTGAAATCCTGCATTCCCGGCTGTGAGGATATCGAGCGGATTTCGGAAACGGAAATACGCGCCGCCCTCAAGGTGAGCTTTGGCATTCTCAAGGTCCGCTTTCATGGCATGCTCGAACTTTCGAACATGGTTCCGCCTGTATCCTACACCATCTCCGGTCATGGCGAGGGTTCCATAGCGGGCTTTGCGCATGGTGCTACGGATGTTCGCCTCGATGAGGACGGCAGCGATACGATCCTGTCTTATTCCATACGTGGTGACGCGGGCGGCAAGGTCGCGCAGATCGGCACAAAACTGCTTGGCTCTGTCGCCCGGAAAATCGCCGATCGGTTCTTTGCGAATATCGCGGAAGCGGCGTCCAACGCCGCCGCAAAAACGACCTGATCCGGCTTCATCTTTTACAAGGCAGCACCCGATAGTCTGTAAACTTCCTGAAAGTTCGTCGGCATGAAACCGAGAGATATTGCGACCTATATTTTCCTTGCCGTCGCCTGGGGGCTGTCGTTCCTGGTGGTGGTGCAGGTCGTTGCAGCCTTCGGCTGGGCGGGCGCGGTGGCCTTCCGTTCCTTCATCGCAGCCGGAACGCTTTTTGCAATAGCAAGGCTCTCCGGACGCAGGCTCAATTTCCACGCAGGCTGGAAGCCCTTCGCCATTGTTGGCGCAACCACGGTTGCGGGCCAGTTGATCGGCCTTTCTTACGGCACCCCGCTGATCGGAACGGCGATGGCCGCGATCTGCGTCGCATCGATTCCGCTTTTCTCGATGATCATCAGCCAGTTCTGGGGGCTTGAACGCATCACGTCGCGCGGCCTAATCGGCCTGCTGCTCGGCGTAACGGGCATTATTTGCCTCGTCGGCTTTCCCGCGGTGGCGGTTACGCCTGCCTTTGTAACAGGCTGCATCGCCGTCCTGTTTTCCTGCTTTTCCGCAGCTTTCGGCAGCAATTACGCAAGCCGCCGCCTTGCCGGCACGGGATCGTGGGAAACGACCATCGGCGCGTTCATCTTCGGCGGCATCCTGACCTTGCCGCTGGTCCTTGCCGTTCCGGTTCCAACCATGCCCGGATTGGGCGATTTCGCCTATCTGCTGATTTCCGCCTGCGTCATGAGCGCCCTCACCTATGTGCTTTATTTCAGGCTGGTCGGAAATGTCGGCCCGACCAAGGCCATCAGCGTCGAATTTACGGTGACGGTCATAGCCGTTCTGGTCGGCGCGGTGTTCCTGAAAGAACAGCTGTCTTTCATCCAGTTTGTCGGTGCTGCCGTCATCATTGCGGGATGTGCGCTGGTGCTGAGTTCACGCCCCGCGCAGCCCAAAGAAATCGAAACTATTCCGGCACTGGAAGCGACGGAAAGCAGCCTCAAGTCCGATCCGCTCTGATTTCCGGCTCATGACGAACACGAAAGGTCCGTGCATTCCCAGCCGGACCTTTCGCTATTTCTGGTATGCAATTCTCATAAATTGACCAGATGATAAAAAATTTGACCTTCCGTAAAAATCTGTCATCCTGTCATTAACGGGCATCAAGCGACAGCAAAGATCGCAGCCCGGAACATAGTTGCGGCGCGCAAAGGGAACCCGCGCCTGAACAAGCAAAAATGGGAGATGCGGTCGATGAGATCAGCAGAGAATTCGCCTATTGATGCAGTCGACAATCCGGGACACGCAAACGGGCCTGACATTCGTGGGGCGCGGCTTGAAAAGGCCGACTATGCGCATGTGTTCGACGATCTGCATCCGCCGCTTACCAGGCACGAAGCCCTGGTCGAATCCGACCGCTGCTATTTCTGCTACGATGCGCCCTGCATGAATGCCTGCCCGACCGGCATCGATATTCCGCTGTTTATCCGGCAGATCAACGCAGGCAATCCGGTGGGGGCAGCGAAGACCATCCTTTCGGAAAATATTCTGGGCGGCATGTGCGCCCGTGTCTGCCCGACCGAAACGCTTTGCGAAGAAGTGTGTGTTCGCGAAACTTCGGAAGGCAAGCCGGTCAAGATTGGTGAATTGCAGCGCTACGCCACCGACGTTCTGATGGAAACCGGCAATCATCCATTCAAGCGTGCGCCTGAAACCGGCAGACACATTGCCGTGGTTGGTGCGGGCCCGGCGGGCATCTCCGCTGCTCATCGTCTTGCGATGCATGGGCATCGGGTGACGATTTTCGAAGCGCGGCCCAAGGGCGGCGGTCTTAACGAATATGGTATTGCCGCCTACAAGACAGTCAATAATTTCGCGCAGCGCGAACTGGAATTCGTGCTCAAGATCGGAGCGATCAATATCGAATATAACCAGACGCTCGGTCAGGACATCACCATCGAGGCGCTGAAAGCCGGCTATGACGCGGTTTTCCTCGGCATGGGCATGCCGGGCGTCAACGATCTGGGGCTTGCTGGCGAAGATGCGCCAAACGTTATCGATGCGGTCGACTACATCGCCAATCTGCGCCAGACAAAAGACCTGTCATCCCTGCCTGTTGGCCGCAATGTCGTGGTTATCGGCGGCGGCATGACCGCGGTGGACGTTGCCATCCAGACCAAGAAGCTCGGCGCTGAAAACGTGACCATCGTTTATCGCCGCGGTCAGGAAAACATGAATGCCAGCGCCTATGAGCAGGAACTGGCGCAGATTCATGGCGTGGCGATCCGTCACTGGTTGCAGCCGCACGCCCTTGAACGGAACGAAGACGGCACCGTTAATGCCGTGGTCTTTGAATATACCGCGATGAGCGGCGGCAAGCTTTCCGGTACGGGCGAATATCTGACGCTTGAGGCCGATCAGGTTTTCAAGGCCATCGGGCAGAAATTCGAGCCGGAGCCATTGGCAGGTTCGGGCATCACACTGTCCAAGGGACGCATCAGTGTCGACGCGGACTGCCGTACTTCGGTTGACGGCATATGGGCGGGTGGCGACTGTGTTGCAGGCGGTCAGGATCTGACCGTTGCGTCGGTGGAGGATGGCAAGCTTGCCGCTGAATCCATCCATGCCACGCTCGTCAAACGTCCTGAAGCAATTGAAGGCTTTGCCGATGCGGTGCTTTCAGGCGGTGCGCTTCATGCGCCAGCCTCCCACAACCGCAGTGTTCATCTGGGCCAGGAACAGGGCTGAGGAGACAGAAAATGGCTGATCTTTCAACGAATTTCCTCGGTATCAAGTCTCCAAATCCGTTCTGGCTGGCTTCGGCTCCGCCGACCGACAAAGCCTACAATGTCGAGCGCGCTTTCAAGGCTGGCTGGGGCGGCGTGGTCTGGAAAACGCTAGGCGCGGAAGGGCCGCCGGTGGTCAATGTCAACGGGCCGCGCTATGGCGCGATCCATGGTGCTGACCGGCGCTTGCTTGGCCTCAACAATATCGAACTGATCACCGACCGGCCGCTCGAAGTGAACCTTCGCGAAATGAAGGAAGTGAAGATGCGCTGGCCCGACCGCGCATTGATCGCTTCGATCATGGTGCCATGCGAAGAAGAAGCCTGGAAGGCGATCCTTCCTCTGGTGGAAGAAACGGGAGCGGACGGCATTGAGCTGAACTTCGGCTGTCCGCATGGCATGAGCGAACGCGGCATGGGCGCGGCTGTCGGCCAGGTGCCGGAATATGTCGCCATGGTCGTCAAGTGGTGCAAGCAATATAGCCGCATGCCGGTAATCACCAAGCTGACGCCCAACATCACCGATATTCGCAAGCCAGCCCGGGGCGCCCATGCGGCGGGCACGGATGCGGTGTCGCTGATCAACACGATCAACTCCATCATATCGGTCGATCTCGACAGCATGTCGCCGGTTCCGTCTATTGACGGTCGCGGCAGCCACGGCGGCTATTGCGGACCTGCGGTCAAGCCTATTGCGCTGAATATGGTCGCGGAAATCGCCCGCGATCCTGAAACGCACGGCCTGCCGATTTCAGGCATCGGCGGCATCACCACGTGGCGCGATGCGGCAGAGTTTATCGCGCTTGGCTGCGGCACGGTACAGGTCTGCACGGCTGCCATGACCTATGGCTTCAAGGTCGTTCAGGAAATGATCGACGGCCTGTCCGACTGGATGGATAGCAAAGGCTATCAGTCGCTCGATGATTTTCGTGGCATGGCCGTGGGACACGTCAGCGACTGGCAATATCTCAACCTCAATTATGTCACCAAGGCGCGGATCGATCAGGACCTCTGCATCAAGTGCGGCCGTTGCCATATCGCCTGCGAGGACACCTCACATCAGGCGATCACCAATCTGGTCAATGGCGCGCGCCACTTCGAGGTGATCGATGAGGAATGCGTTGGCTGCAATCTCTGCGTCAATGTCTGCCCGGTCGAGGACTGCATCACCATGGAGCAGATCGGCGGTTTCGATCCGCGCACCAAGGAGCCGATCCCGGCGCAATATGCCAACTGGACGACCCATCCCAATAACCCGATGGCCGTCAAGGAGGCTGCTGAATAAACAGAAACGCCGGGGCAGCCCGGCGTTTTTTTATGCGCTGATGCGTTTACCGTTTTCCGGCTCGAACACGTGGCTTGTCGCCGGATTAACCGCAACCGACAGCACGTCGCCGGGACGCACGGTCAGACGCTCACGGAACAGGCAGGTGAGCGGCTGATCGCCGAGCTTGCCCATGACCATGATTTCCGAGCCGGTCGGCTCCACGATTTCGACCGTGACCGGAACGCCGCCTTCGGCAATTTTCAGATGTTCCGGGCGCACACCATAAACGGCCTTGCCCGACAGATTTGCATAATCACCCTGCGGCAGAGGCAGGCGGAAACCGCCATCGGCCACGAAAGCCCCCTCCTCGATCTTGCCGTTGATAAAATTCATCGACGGAGATCCGATAAAGCCCGCGACGAACATATTGGCCGGATGATCGTAGAGATCGAGCGGCGCGCCGATCTGCTCCACCAGACCATCACGCATGACGACGATCTTGTCGGCCATGGTCATGGCTTCGATCTGGTCGTGGGTGACATAGATGGTGGTGGTTTTGAGGCGCTGGTGCAACCCCTTGATTTCGCTGCGCATCTGCACACGCAGCTTGGCGTCGAGATTGGATAGCGGCTCATCGAAAAGAAAAACCTGCGGATCGCGCACGATGGCGCGGCCCATGGCGACGCGCTGGCGCTGACCGCCGGACAACTGGCGCGGATAGCGGTCGAGCAGCTTGTTGAGGCCGAGAATTTCGGCGGCGCGCGCGACGCGGCTTTCGCGCTCCTGCTTCGGCGCGTTTTTCAGCATCAGCGCAAAGCCCATATTGTCGGCCACCGTCATATGCGGATAGAGCGCATAATTCTGGAACACCATGGCGATGTCGCGTTCCTTGGCGCGCAGATCGTTGACCACGCGCGGACCGATGGCAATCTCGCCGCCGCTGATATCCTCAAGCCCCGCGATCATGCGCAGAAGCGTGGACTTGCCGCAGCCGGAAGGGCCGACCAGCACGACGAATTCACCGTCTTCGATATCGACCGACACACCGCGCAGAACGCTGACATTGCCATATTTCTTGATTGCATTGCGGATGGATACGGATGCCATCTTGATCTCAATTCTATTTAACGGCACCCGCTGTCAGACCGGCGACGATCTGGCGCTGTGCGAAGACGGTGAGAAGGAGAACCGGCAGCGTGACCACCAAGGCTGCGGCGGCAAGCGGGCCCCAGCTGACCTGCTCGAAGGACAGCATGTTATAGACCGCGACCGGCAGGGTGCGTGTCTCGCGGCTTGCGAGAACGATGCCGAAAACGAAATTGTTCCACGAGAAGATCACCGCAAGGATCAGCGAAACCACAATGCCGGGCTTGGCGATGGGCAGCGCCACCTTCATGAAGATCTGCCATGAAGATGCGCCGTCGATCATGGCCGCTTCTTCCAGTTCCATCGGCGTCGTCTCGAAATAGCCGATCATGATCCAGATCACGATGGGCACGGTGACGACCAGATGGATGATGATCTGCGGCCAGAGCGTGCCGAGCAGGCCCAGCGTCTGGAACAACAGGAATAGCGGGATCAGATAGGAAAGGCCCGGCGTCATGCGCGCGATCATGATGACAATGGCCGATTTATGCGCCTTGAGCCGCGCAATGCCGTAGCCTGCGGGCACGCCGACCAGAAGCGCCAGCAGCGTCGCCATGCCGGTGACGAGAATGCTGTTCCAGAAATAGAGCAGGAAATCATTGGCCTCGAAAATTTGGGCATAGTTCGACCAGGCAAAACGCTCCGGAATCAGGATCGGCGGATAAGCGCCGTTGTCGATTTCATATTTCAGCGAAAGCGACAGCATCCACACGAAAAACAGGATGGCGGGCGACACGATGACAAAGACAAGCAGCGCCGTGCCGAGCTTGGAAAGAATGGATTTGCGCGCCATGGCCGTTCCTCAGGCGTTCCAGGCCGTCCGCTGGCGCAGCGCCAGCAGGATCAGCGACATGGCGATGATGACAACGAAGAAGACCACGGCAATCGCCGAAGCATAGCCAATGTCATAATAGGAGAACGCCACATTGTAGAGATAGATATTGATGGTTTCCGATGCCGTGCCCGGCCCGCCCTGCGTCATCGCATAGATGATATCGAAGCTTTTCAGCGCATCGATGGAGCGGATGATAACGGCCAGCATGATGAAGGGCAGGATCATCGGCAGCGTGATATAACGGAATTTCTGCCAGCCATTGGCGCCGTCAATTTCAGCGCTTTCAAACGGATCGCGAGGCATGGAGGCAAGACCGCCCAGCACGATCAGCATGACGAGCGGCGTCCATTGCCAGGTCTCGACCGCGACCAGCGACGGAATGACTGTATTCTGGTTGAAAATCCATTCCTGCGGGCCGATGCCGATGAGCGACAGCAGATAGTTCAGCACACCGAGCTGCGGGTGAAACATCATGGTCCAGACCAGCGCAACCGCGACAGGCGTTGCCATCATCGGCATGACGAAAATGCCGCGCAGCAGCCCGCGCATCGGCAGCTTGCTATCAAAAACCAGCGCCGCGAGCGTGCCCAGGATCATGGGCGCGACAACGGAGAGGATGGTATAGACAAGCGTATGCCCCATGGAGTCCCAGAAGCGGGCGTCGGTGGCAAGGCGCAGATAATTGTCGAAACCGACAAAACTGATGCCGCCGCCAAGCTGCCACTGATTGGCGCTCATCCAGAGCGTGAACAGCCACGGGAAGACGATCACCGCCCCGACGGTGATCAAGGCGGGAAGCACAAAAGGCCAGTAGCTCGGCCGCAGCCGGCTTTTAGCGACGGCTTTCTGCCTGGTTCCTGTCGGGGCGGCAGAGGTCATTTTCCTTCGCTCCTTGCGAGGACGGGACGGAATTCTTCCGTCGCGCGCTTCATTTCAGCTTCCGCTTCCGCGCCGTTCAGAAGATTGGTGAGGCCAACGCCCATGATGTCGCGGAATTCCGTGACCGGCACGATGACCGGCAGGCAGAGCTGGCTGACGGGCGCTGATTTCGACAGGGCTTCGACCCAGCCTTCGGGCATGGTGACGCCCTTGCGCACCGCCTCATCATCGATGATCGATTTGCGGAACGGAACGCCGGAGCCGGTTTGCAGCAGGCGCGCGCCCATCTCCTTGGAAATGGCCCATTGGCAGTAGAGATAGGCCGCTTCCTTCTTGGTGGAGGCTTCCGCCACGCCGATGCCGTCCCCGGTCGTTGGAGCGGCCTGCGCCTTCGGGCCAGCGGGCATGACGCCATAGCCGACCTTGCCGACCACGCGCGACTTGTTCGGATCTTCCAGCGGCGGCGCAAAGCCGATGCCGTCCAGCCACATCCCGACCTTGCCTTGCAGGAAGCTCGACTGGCATTCCGCCCAGTTGAAACCCGCCACGCCGGGAGGTGCAGCCTTGGTCATCAGGCGCTGATAGAGTTTCGCCGCCTCGATAGCTTCCGCCGAATCCGTTTTCAGATTGCCCGCCGCATCGACAGCTTCCTGACCGTAACCGAGCATGAGGCTGGTCCAGACTGGAACATTGGCGTTCTTCATGCCGCGCGCCACGAAACCATAGGTGTTCGTGGACGGGTCGGTCAGCGCCTCGGCAGCAGCGACCAGTTCCTCGAAGGTCTTGGGATATTCGATGCCCTTGGCGGCAAAGAGCTCCTTGTTCCAGTAGATGATCCAGTAATCGACCGAGAAGGGCAGCGCCCCGAAACGGCCACTGGCATCCTTGGCGAAGGCCAGACCGGCGCTTGCGAAATCGCTCTCGGTCAGGCTCGCATCGGTCAGCGCCGGGTCTTTCAGGAACGGATTGAGATCGGCAAGCCAGCCGCCTTTCTCAAACTGCCGCTTCTGGACGTGATAGCTGATATGGATGACGTCGAAGCTCGGACGGCCCGAGGTAAGCTCGATCACCGCCTTCTGGCGCTGCTGCTGTTCCGGCGTCTGTTCGGAACGCACCTTGATGCCGGTCAGTTCCTCAAATTCCTTCTGGTATTTCTGAAGGATTTCGCCACGCGGGCTCTTGATGAGGTTCACCTCCAGCGTCGTGCCGGCATATTTCTTCCAGTCAACGGATGACTGCGCGAAAGACGGGGCGATCCCCGTCATGCCCGATGCGGCCAAGGCCGCCGAGCCCGCCAGAAACTGGCGTCGTGTTGGATGCAGTAATTTCATTTCGTTCCTCCCTTTTCTCGCGGCACGACAACTCCCTTGTCATGCCGTTGATTTAAGCCCCGTCTATATCTGCAAAGCCAGCTTGCGCGCATTGTCGATATGGATCGCAATGGCCTCCATAGCGGTTTGCGGATTGCGGGTTTCAATCGCCGCCAGCACCGCCAGATGCTCCTGCATGACCGGAATGACGCGGCCCGTGATGCGAAACCGTTCCTGATTGATCAGTCGCATCTTGATCGTATTGGTCTGGTATGCGCGCCAGATGATCTCGTTGCCGAGCGACCCGACGATCGTATCATGCAGGTTCCAGTCGATGTTCTGCGCCTGCTGTTCCAGTTCCGGCGTCTCGCCTTCGCTCATTGCGCGTTGGAGCGTCTCCTCATGCTCGGCGCGCAAGGAACGCAGCAAGTCATCCGATGCCGACTGGCAGAAGATGGCCACCGATTCCTTTTCGATGAAAAGGCGAAACTGAAACGCCTCGCGTATGAGATTGAGATCGATATGGGCGATCTGAAGCCCGCGCTGCGGCACGGTTTTGATCAGCCCCTCCGCTTCAAGGCGGGGGATGAGTTCGCGGATCGCGCCCAGCGGCAGGCCCGTCATGGTGACGAGCTGGCGCTGCGAAACAAACTGGCCCGGATGAAAGTCACGCGCCAGCAAATGCCGGGTGAAGCTTTGATAAGCCTTGTCCCGCAATTTTACCGGTTCGCCGTGATCTTCCGCCAAATCCATCCCCTTTTAAAGACTCACAGAGCTTATGACGCGCTCAGGCGGCTTTTGCCAGATGCAATTGATCGAATACACGACCGATTGCTTCGAAATCCGCGTCGCTGAGCGCGAGCAACGGCGCACGCACGCGACGCCATTCGGGGTCGCGCATATGGCGCGCCACCAGCGCCTTTACCGCAGGCGTCACCGGATAGTTCAGCAATTGCTGGACGGCACCGACCAGTTCGGGATCGTCCTGTCCCTCATTGATCATGCGCAGCAGCCGATCGGGAAACAGGTTGGCCATGCCGGAAATCGCACCCTGCCCGCCAAGGCGGACGCCTGCGGCCAGATCGCGCTCGTCACCGATCAGGACCGCAATGTCCTTATGCGCCGCCAGAAGCTTTTCCGTATAGGCCCAATTGCCCGATGAATCCTTCACGCCCGCAATGACCGAACCGAAGGCCGCACGCAGACGGCCGATCAGATCAATGGAGAGTTCGACCGCCGTAACAGAGGGAATATTATAAAGGATGATGCCCCGCGCATCGCCGCCGAGACCGGTCAGAACTGCGGAAAACCAGTTGAAAAGCCCATCGTCAGAGAGGTTTTTGAAATAGGATGGCGGCGCCAGAAGAATGGCCTTGCAGCCGCGGCGCAAGGCATCCCCTGCCTGCAAGACCGCATCGCCAATCGCATTCTGCATGACGCCGACGACAATGCGCGATGCCGGAAAACCGCCTGCGACAAATGCATCGAGAAGAGCGGCGCGCTCGGCATCGGCAATCGATGAGCCCTCGCCCGTCGTGCCGAAAAGCGTGACGCTTGAGCAGCCATTATCGAGCCGTGCACGGGCATGCGCCAATGCACGCGCAACGTCGATCTTGCCATCCGCATCGAATGGCGTCGTCAGGGCGGCGGAAAGCCCGAAGCGTTCCTGACCGGAATGATTATGTGCCAAAACTGGCTCCTCCCAAATTTGAACTTTAAGCTTGCACATACTAACATGTTAGTAAAGAGTCAATTCGTGTTCAGTGCGTATTCTTATAAAACAGGGATGGTGTTTCACGCTGGCTGAGGATGAGGGAACGCTCTGCGGCAATCAGCTTATCGGGCTGGAACGACACCCGTTTCGATAAAGGAAAGGACTTCCTTTCGGCTCGGCGAACCGGCCCGCCCGCCGAAACGTGCGCATTTGATGGCGGCTGCGGCGCTGGCAAAGCGGATGATCTCGGCGATATCCCTGCCTTCCACCAGACCATGCGCGAAAGCCCCATGGAAGACATCGCCTGCCGCCAGCGTATCCACTGCATCCACCCTGAAACCGGGCATATGCGAAACCGGCTCGCCAGCGCCTTCCGCCCAGTAGCAGCCTTCCGCCCCAGCGGTGACCGCTGTGAACACATCATAGCGACGGCTCAGGATCCGGACGCACTCGCGCAAATCCGTCGCGCCCGCGACGCTGATTGCAGCGGGTTCCGATGCTACGATATGGGTTGCAAGCGGCAGCAGCGTTTCCAGCAGTTCGACGGGCGCGGTATCGGCATCCAATATGGCCGGAATACCCGCTTCGCGTGCGGCACGCAGCGCGGTTTCAGCCGCCCACGGCCAGCGAACATCGACCATCACGGCAGCATAGGCTCCCGCTGCAATCGGCGGCACCACATCAGACGGGCTTGCAAGCCTGCGATCATAAAAAGGCACGATGATGCGTTCGCCGCCCGCATCGACGAGGATCGACGAAAATGCGGTGCGTGCGCCTTCCAGCCGCCGGATATAGGCACAATCGATGCCTTCGGCTTCCAGCTCCGCGACGGCGCGATCACCCACCGGGTCAATCCCCGCAGAAGCCCAAAGCGCCACATCGCCGCCAAGCCGGGCAATAGCCGCGGCTGCGCTCGAAGCCATGCCTGCTGCGATTTCCACGGCCTCGCGCGGCAGATATTTGCCCGCCGCTTGAGGGAGCGCATCGAGACGCAAGATGGTGTCCATGGTGAGGGCACCGACGCAGAGAACTCTGGAGGTCATGGTTACGAAATAAGGCCTTCGGAACGCAATTTCGTCCAGAATTCATCCGGGATCGACTGCTCGAACCAGACCACATTCTGCCTGATCTGTTCCGGCGAGCGGACACCGATCAGAATGGAACTGACGGCCTCATGTCTCATCGGGAACTGCATGGCGGCAGCGGCAAGCGGAACATGATACTCATCGCAAATGTCATGCAGGCGATTAGTGCGCGCAACGATTTCGGCAGGCGCGTCGGCATAGTCGAACTTCTGCTCGCCGCCGCGCGGCGCGGCCAGAATCCCCGAATTGAAAACACCGGCAATGACCAGCGCCATGCCGCGCTTTTGCGCCAATGGCAGGAATTCCTTTTCCGACACCTGATCAAGCAGCGAATAGCGGCCAGCCAGAAGCGAGCAATCAAGATCAGCCTCTTCCAGCGCATCGCGAATGACCTGCCATTCGTTCACGCCGAGACCGAAACCCTTGATGTTTCCCGCATCGCGCAATTCGGCCAGCGCCCGAAATCCGCCGCCTCTGGTTAGCGCGTTCCAGTGATGCTCGTGCCTTTCGGCATGGGTCACGCGGCCAATGTCGTGGACGTAAAGCAGGTCGATTTCAGGAAAGCCGAGACGCTGCTGGCTGTCATCGAAACTGCGCATGATGCCGTCATAGCTGTAATCGAAAACCTCACGAAAATTGAGACCATTGTGCCAGCCGGAATCGAACGGATTTTTCGGCAGCGGCGGCGGCAAGGTACGGCCAGCACGCTCATTGGCCATCAGGCGCCCAACCTTGGTTGAAACAACGGCGCGCTCGCTCTTCTCACGCAGCATATCGCCGAGAAGATGCTCGCTGCGACCGTAGCCATACATCGGCGCGCTGTCGTAATAACGGATGCCGCTATCCCAGCCAGCTTCCAGCAAAGCGTCGGCGTCAGCGCGGGAAACAGGCGCATATAGCCCACCCAAGGGCGCGGTTCCCAGACCAAGCGCGGTTACGGACAAGCCGGTACGGCCAAGCGTTCGCTTTTCGGATGCCCTCAATTGCATGGATATCTCCTCCGTAGCGGCGTCCAACACCGCACTCCTCTTTTGGCGATTGATAGAAGCCGGACTATCGAAGCGCAATTGAAAATATGTGCACCTGCAAACAGATTATTCATGCACGAATAAAATTACCGCAACAGCGGCTATTTTTCTGCAAAACGCGCCTGGATGCTCTGCGACAACAGGGCGACCGGGCGTGTCGTATCACCCGGCGGGTTCCATAGAAGTTCCTCGATCTCGCTGGAGGCAACCGGAACCTGACCGTCTTTCAAAGTGAGGTGAAACAATTCCGCCTCGACCGTCGCATCGGCTTCGTTCGCGGCAGGCGCTGCCATTTTCGCGGCATAGCGCAGCTGGCTCTCGTCAATGAGAATGCCAAGCTCTTCCTCGATCTCGCGGATGAGCGCGATTTCAGGCTGCTCCCCCGCATCGATCTTGCCGCCGGGCTGGAAGAAAATCTCGCTGCCGCGCTTGCGCACGAGAAGGAAACGGCCCGCTTCATCGCGGACAATGGCTGCTGAAATTCGAATCGTCTTCATGATGACGGACTTTCGTCTCGCGGGCGAATGCCGTCAAGAATGATGGCGCTCACCGCCCGGGCCGTTTCGTCATAAAATCCGGCTTCTTCCGAGCGGCGGCCGAGAACGGCTGCGACCTGCACGGAAAAATCCGAATAGTGCTGCGTTACCGCCCAGATGGTGAAAATCAGATGATACGGGTCGACCGGAGCCAGGCGCTTTTCCGCAATCCATCGGTGGATGACCGCCGCCTTTTCATCGACCAATTGCTTCAGATGTCCCTTCAGGAAATCGGATATCGCCGGAGCGCCATGCAATATCTCATTGGCAAAGAGGCGCGAAGCCTCGGGTTTCTTCGCCGACATTTCGAGCTTCAACCGGATATAGCGGCGCAATTCTTCCAGCGGATCGCCGTCCGGGTCGATGTGCTCGAAAGGCTCCAGCCAGCTGGCGAGCGTATCTTCCAGCACGGTCACATAGATATTCTGCTTGCGCGGGAAATAATAAAGCAGGTTTGGCTTCGACATGCCCGCCTTCTCGGCGATCTGGTCGACCGTCGAGCCGCGAAAGCCGTAAGCGGAAAACACCTCCAGCGCCGCATCAAGGATAAGCCTGCGATTGATGCCCTGAATGCGCGTCGCACCTTCCGACCTGTCGTTCGACGTCCTGTCGCTTTCGACCGCCTCGGTCCGTGAGTCTGAAGGAGCTGTGGCCATTTGACACCTTTCAGCAGCATAGAATTTTTCAAAAGCGCTTGACCATGTTCAAAGGCTCTTCTAGCCTGCAATTTGACCAACTAGTCAAGTTTTTGCGCAAGGCAAGAATATTGTGGCCAAAGAGCCGGGTCACGGGAACATATATTGGCGGGTGAATGTGGGCCAGAAATATAATGGCCCGGATTTGAACGCCCATACATAATGCGGAGGCAGAGCGCATGGTGCTCACCAGCAATCTTAGAGTCAACGGGGATCGTCTGTGGGACAGTCTGATGGACATGGCCCGGATCGGACCCGGTTTGCGCGGTGGCAACAATCGCCAGACCCTGACCGATGAAGATGGCGAAGGCCGCAAGCTGTTTCAGAGCTGGTGCGAAAAAGCCGGGCTTTCGATGGGCGTGGACACGATGGGGAACATGTTCTTCACCCGCCCCGGCGAAGATGCGGATGCCGATCCGGTCTATATGGGCAGCCATCTGGACACGCAGCCGACTGGCGGCAAGTTCGATGGCGTGCTGGGCGTTCTCGGCGGCCTCGAAGTCATGCGCACGCTCAACGACATGAATATCAAGACGAAGCGGCCCATCGTCGTCGTCAACTGGACGAATGAGGAAGGCACGCGCTTTGCGCCCGCCATGCTCTCATCCGGCGTATTTGCCGGTGTCCACGAGCAGGACTGGGCCTATCAGCGCACCGACGCCAAGGGCAAGAAATTCGGCGACGAACTGGAGCGCATTGGCTGGAAAGGCGATGAGCCGGTCGGCAAACGCAAGATCCATGCGATGTTCGAGCTTCACATCGAACAGGGGCCGATCCTTGAGGCGGAGCACAAGGATATTGGCGTCGTCACCCACGGCCAGGGGCTGTGGTGGCTGCAAGTGACCCTGACCGGCAAGGAAGCGCATACCGGCTCCACGCCGATGAAGATGCGCAAGAATGCAAGTCTTGGCCTTGGCAAGATGCTGCAGCTTGTCAACGAGATCGCCATGTCGCACCAGCCGGACGCGGTGGGCGGCGTCGGCCATATCGACGTGTCGCCTAATTCGCGCAATGTGCTTCCCGGCCAGATTGTTTTCACCGTCGATTTCCGCTCGCCCAACCAGGCCGTGCTGGACGACATGAAAGCGCGTTTTGAAAAGGAAGCGCCGAAGATCGCCGAAGAACTTGGCATCGGCATCGAGATCGAAGTGGCCGGTCATTTCGACCCGGTGACTTTCGATAATGGCTGCGTGGAGGCGATCCGCAACGCGGCAGAACGGCTCGGCTACAGCCATCGCAATATCGTTTCGGGCGCAGGCCATGATGCCTGCTGGGTCAACCGCGTCGCACCGACCGCCATGGTCATGTGCCCCTGCGTGGATGGGCTCAGCCATAACGAAGACGAGGACATTTCGAAGGAATGGGCGTCGGCGGGAACCGACGTGCTTCTGCATGCAGTATTGGAGACCGCAGAAATTGTGAGTTGATTTCGGACCTCTCCAAGACTGCTACTGTTCGCAACAAAACCAAAAGGGGAACGACGAACAATGGCAAAGGTCATCAAAGGCGGAACCGTCATCACGGCTGACCGCACCTTTAAAGCCGATGTTCTCATCGAAGGCGAGAAGATCGTTGCCGTCGGCGACAATCTCTCCGGCGATGAAGTGATCGATGCATCCGGCTGCTATATCATGCCCGGCGGTATTGACCCGCACACCCATTTGCAGATGCCCTTCATGGGCACCTATTCCTCCGACGATTTCGATACGGGAACTTCTGCCGCGCTTGCGGGCGGCACGACGATGGTGGTCGATTTCGTCCTCCCCGGCTCGGAAGGCAACCTTCTGGAAGCCTTGCAGGAATGGTTTCAGAAAGCGGGCAAGGCGCGCACCGATTATTCGTTCCACATGGCCATCACCGGCTGGAACGAGCGCACTTTTACTGAAATGGCCGAAGTGGTGAAGCGCGGCATCAACACCTTCAAGCATTTCATGGCCTATAAAGGCGCGCTGATGGTGAATGATGACGAGATGTTCGCCTCGTTCCAGCGTTGCGCGGAACTGGGCGCCATGCCGCTCGTCCATGCCGAAAACGGCGACATCGTCGCGCAGTTGCAGGCGAAACTGCTGGCGGAAGGCAATGACGGGCCGGAGGCGCATGCCTATTCCCGTCCGCCGGAAGTGGAAGGCGAAGCCACCAACCGCGCCATCATGATCGCCGATCAGGCAGGCGTGCCGCTTTATGTGGTGCATGTTTCCTGCGAGCAGAGCCATGAGGCGATACGCCGTGCCCGCCAGAAGGGGATGCGTGTTTTCGGCGAACCTTTGATCCAGCATCTGACGCTCGATGAGAGCGAATATCACAATCGCGATTGGGACTATGCGGCACGCCGGGTGATGTCGCCGCCATTCCGCGACAAGGTCAATCAGGACAGTCTTTGGGCCGGGCTTGCGGCTGGAAGCCTGCAAGTGGTGGCGACCGACCATTGCGCCTTCACCACCGATCAGAAACGTTACGGCATCGGCAATTTCACCAAGATACCCAACGGAACGGGCGGGCTGGAAGAACGCATGCCGGTGCTGTGGACACGCGGCGTGCGCACCGGGCGCCTCACGCCAAATGAATTCGTGGCTGTCACTTCGACCAATATCGCCAAGATCTTGAACATCTATCCGCAGAAAGGCGCGGTGCTGCCGGGTGCGGACGCCGATCTTGTCATCTGGGACCCGGAGGCGACCCGGAAGGTCTCTGCAAAGACCCAGCATTCCTCCATTGATTACAACGTGTTCGAAGGCTTTGAACTCAAGGGCCTGCCGAAGATGACGCTTTCCCGCGGGCGCATTGCTTTCGACAAGGGCCATGTCACGGCACAGCCGGGCGACGGGCGCTTCATCGAGCGCGAGCCGAACGGCGCCGCCAATCGGGCGCTGTCGCAATGGAAGGAAATCGTTGCGCCGCGCAAGGTGGAGCGCAGCGCCGAACATATGCCGATAGGGGTCTGATACATGGCTCTAGCTCAGCTTCGGGAAATGCGCATGAATTTGGAAAACAGCGTTGCCCCGGAGAGGGGCTTGGACGATGCGCGGACCGTGATCGACATCAAAAACCTGTCGCTCGTCTTCGAGACCAATGACGGTCCGGTTCATGCGCTTTCGAATATAGACCTCGCCGTCAAGCGCGGCGAGTTCGTCTCCTTCATCGGGCCTTCGGGATGCGGCAAGACCACGCTGATGCGCGTGGTCGCCGATCTCGAACAGCCCACTTCCGGCTCCGTAACCGTGAACGGAAAAACGCCGGAGCAAGCCCGCCTCGACCGGTCCTACGGTTATGTCTTTCAGGCGGCGGCGCTGTTTCCGTGGCGCACCATCGAAGACAATATCAGCCTGCCGCTGGAGATCATGGGGTTCTCCAAGACAGACCGGCGCGAGCGGATCGAAAAGAACCTCGCGCTCGTCAATCTCTCAGGCTTCGGCAAGAAATATCCGTGGCAGCTTTCGGGCGGCATGCAGCAGCGCGCATCGATTGCCCGTGCCCTCTCCTTCGACCCGGACATGCTGCTGATGGACGAGCCCTTCGGCGCGCTGGACGAGATCGTGCGCGATCACCTCAACGAACAGCTCCTCAAGCTATGGGCAGCGACCCGCAAGACGGTGATTTTCGTCACCCATTCGATTCCGGAAGCGGTCTTTCTGTCCACGAAAATCGTCGTCATGAGCCCGCGTCCGGGCCGGATTCATGAAATCATCGATTGCGACCTTGGTCCTGACAGGCCGCTGGAAATCAGGGAATCGGAAGCATTCCTGAAAATTGCCCACAGGGTCCGTGAGGGCCTGCGGCTGGGGCATATCCATGAGTAACGCGCATCGACCGCATCGTGCTGGAGATTGCCCATGAAAGGTTTTCTGCGCGACAGATTCATCCCGGTGACGACCATACTCGCCGTCATCATTGCGCTTTGGTATGGGCTGGCGATTGTGCTCAATGCGCCGTTCGAGCGTGATCAGGCTGCGCGCGCGGGGACGGAAATCACCTTCTCGACGCTTGCCGCCAACACGATGCATCAGGAGCGGCCGGTGCTGCCTGCGCCGCATCAGGTGGCCGAAGAAATCTGGAAGACCGTCTTCGGGGTCAAGCCCAGCTCCAAGCGCAGCCTCGTCTATCACGGCTGGGTGACGTTATCGTCCACCATGCTCGGCTTCGTGCTTGGATCGGCGCTCGGCGTTCTCCTTGCTGTTGGCATCGTGCATTCCCGCACGCTCGACAAAAGCCTGATGCCGTGGATCATCACATCGCAGACGATCCCGATCCTCGCCATCGCGCCGATGATTATCGTGGTGCTGAACGCCATCGGCATATCCGGCCTGCTGCCCAAGGCGATCATCTCGACCTATCTCTCCTTCTTCCCGGTGGCTGTCGGCATGGTGAAGGGGCTGAGGTCGCCTGATGTCATGCATCTCGACCTTATGCGCACCTATAATGCATCGAGATCGCAGGTGTTCTGGAAATTGCGCTGGCCTGCGGCCATGCCGTTTCTCTTCACTTCCATGCAGATCGCGGTCGCCATCAGCCTCGTCGGCGCGATTGTGGGTGAGTTGCCAACCGGCGCGGTCGCCGGTCTCGGCGCGCGCCTGCTGGCAGGTTCATATTACGGGCAGACCGTGCAGATATGGGCGGCACTTGTTGCAGCCGCATTGATGGCCGCTGTTCTCGTAGCCCTGATCGGCATTGCCGCAGGGATCGTCAACCGGCGCATGGGCGCAAAGCCGGAAAGGGCAGCCGCATGATGACAGGCATTCTTTCCGTCATGGCGCTCATTGCCGGTTCCTGGCTGCTCGTGGGTTGGGTGGCAAGCCTGAAGACCCGCAATCCAGTCGGCCAGAAGATGCTGGATATCGCGGTGCCTGCGCTGTTCGGCATCGCAATGCTGTTGCTGTGGGAGGTGACGGTCCGGCTCTTCGCCATTCCGCAGGTTCTCCTGCCAGCGCCTTCGGCGATCTGGGCGCGCATCGCGGCGTCCGTGCCGATCCTCTGGGCGGATTTCAGGCAGACATTTCTGAAGGCCGTCATCATCGGCTATGTCGTCGGGTGCGGCCTTGGCTTCATCACCGCCATTATCGCAGACCGTATTCCTTTCCTGCGCAAAGGGCTGCTGCCGCTCGGCAATCTGGCCGCAGCGCTTCCCATTGTCGGCGTCGCACCGATCATGGTGATGTGGTTCGGCTTCGACTGGCAGTCAAAAGCGGCGGTCGTCATCATCATGACTTTCTTCCCGATGCTGGTGAACACGGTTGCGGGCCTTGCCAGCACCGGGGCGATGGAACGGGACATGATGGAAACCTACGGCTCGAACTACTGGCAGACATTGTTCAAGCTGCGCCTGCCAGCCGCCATGCCCTTCATCTTCAACGCGCTCAAGATCAATTCCACCCTGGCGCTGATCGGTGCGATCGTGGCGGAATTTTTCGGCACGCCGATTGTCGGCATGGGTTTCCGCATCTCCGCCGAGATCGGGCGGATGAACGTGGATATGGTCTGGGCTGAAATCTTTGTGGCTGCGCTTGCCGGATCGCTTTCTTACGGGCTGATCGCGCTGATCGAGCGCAAAGTGACATTCTGGCACCCTTCATACAGGAGGGCCTGAGCCTGAATATTTGGCATCCGCAAAAATAAGGTGGACCAAAGTGCATTCCGAAAAGTGGGAACCGGTTTTCGGGCAAATGCACGCAATAAAAAAGAACCAGAGGAGAACTGAAAATGAAAAAGGCAATTTCCTTATGCCTTGGCACTGCGGGGCTGGCGCTCGCGCTTGTGAGCAGTTCGGCAATGGCTGCCGACAAGCTGACCTTGCAGCTCAAATGGGTGACGCAGGGCCAATTCGCCGGTTATTATGTCGCCAAGGACAAGGGCTTCTACGAAGAAGAAAATCTCGACGTCGATATCAAGCCCGGCGGGCCTGACGTGGCGCCGCCGCAGGTTATCGCCGGCGGCGGGGCGGATGTGGTGGTGGACTGGATGCCGTCGGCGCTCGCCACCCGCGAAAAAGGCGTCCCGCTCGTCAACATCGCCCAGCCCTTCAAGAAATCCGGCATGATGCTGACCTGCCGCAAGGACACCAACATCACCAAGCCCGAAGACTTCAGGGGCCGCACGCTTGGCGTCTGGTTTGGCGGCAATGAATATCCTTTCCTGTCCTGGATGAACCACCTGAAAATCCCGACCGAGGGCGGCAAGGACGGCGTGACCGTGCTGAAGCAAGGCTTCAATGTCGATCCGCTGATCCAGAAGCAGGCCGACTGCATATCCACCATGACCTACAATGAATATTGGCAGGTGATCGATGCAGGCATTCCAGCCGACCAGCTCGTCGTTTTCCCTTATGAGGAACAGGGCGTAGCCACGCTGGAAGACGGGCTTTACGTGCTGGAAAAGAGCCTTGACGATCCGGCAATGGTCGACAAGCTGGCCCGTTTTGTCCGCGCCTCGATGAAAGGCTGGAAATACGCTTCCGAAAATCCGGGCGAGGCAGCGGATATCGTGCTCGACAATGATGCTTCCGGCGCGCAGACCAAGGTGGTTCAGGAGCGTATGGTCAAGGAAATCGGCAAGCTGGTCGACGGTTCCGATGGCACCCTTGACGTAGCAGCCGCCGACCGCACGGTGGAAACCCTTCTCGGCGGCGGTTCCGATCCTGTCATCACCAAGAAACCGGAAGGCGCGTGGACCGCGAAGATCACCGACGCCATGAAGAAATGACAGGTTTGAAATGAAAAACAGAAACCGGCCCAAAAGGCCGGTTTCTTGTTCCGAGTTTACTCAGCGGGTTCAGCCGCGCCGCCGCTTTGCGGCTTTCCCTTGAGCGCCTGGTCGAGTTCCCGCTCAAGTCGTGCTTCTTCCTCTGCCTTGGGCTGCGTAAAGCGTCCGAGCAGCAGATAGGCAACCGGCGTCACATAGAGCGTGGCGATGGTTGCCAGACCAAGGCCGCCGACGATGACCCAGCCCAGAGCCACGCGGGCTTCCGCACCGGCGCCGCTCGCCAGAATCAGGGGCACGCCGCCAAGAACAGCGCAGATCATCGTCATGCAGACAGGGCGAAGACGGATATTGGATGCTTCCTCGATGGCTTCGCGGACGCTCAAGCCCTTGTCACGCAATTGATCCGCAAATTCGACGATCAGGATGCCGTTCTTGGCCATGATGCCGACCAGAAGCACAAGGCCGATCTGGCTATAGACGTTCAGGCTGGTGCCGGTCAGCAGCATGGCGAAAACGGCGCAACCCAGCCCCAAGGGAACGGTTGCCATCACGATCAGGGCGCTGACAAAACTTTCGAACTGCGCCGCCAGCACCAGCAGGATGATGATGATGGCAAAGCCGAACACCATGGCCAGCCCGCTTGACGTTTCGCTGAGCGTGGAAGCTTCGGCCAGCGGAATGATGTGGCTTCCCGGCGGCAACAGGGGCGCTGCGATTTCCTGCGCGGCCTTATAGGCGTCGCCCAGAGCGAAATCGTCACGCAGGTTTGTCGTGATGGAGACGGAACGCTGGCGCGTCTCGCGATCAAGCTGCGGCGGAACCGCTTTTTCGACGACCGATGCGATGGACGACATCGGCACATACCGGCCATCCGTCGTCTTCATGAAGATGTTTTCAAGATCGGTCGGATCGTTGATCGGATTGGTGGTGGCAACGAGTTTCACATCGAAGCTGCGATCCCCGACATAGACCGATCCGATCTTGCGGCCATCCAGCACCGATTGCACGGCATTGGCGAGTCCGGTGATGTCGATACCAAGATCAGAGGCCCGCTCGCGATTGATCTCGACGGACAATTGCGGCTGGGTCGGTTCCACGGAAAGGCGCGGCTGTACGAAGCGCGGGTCCTTTTCCAGCGCGGCGACAACGGCCTGCGCCGCAGGCTGTAGCTTGGCATAGTCGCTGCCGACTATGGCAAACTGCAAGCCGTTGCCCGCGCCGCGAATACCAAGGCTGTTCGGCTGGGTGGTGAATATGCGCACCGCCGTTATGCCTTTGATGCGCTGGGTGATGTCAGCCATGATTTCCTGCTGGCTGCGCGCGCGTTCCTGCCAGGGGGCCAGCGTCAGAACGACGAAGCCATTGTTCGACGCTCCGTTCGAACCGGCGATGGCATAGGTGGTGGTGATTTCACCACTATCGCGCAGGGGCTGAATCGCCTCCTCGATCTTGTCGAGCTGCGACTGAAGGAACTCCACGCTGATGCCCTGCGGCCCGTTGATCCGCAGCAGCGCAACCGCCCGATCTTCCGATGGCGTCAATTCCTGACGGATCAGACCATAGGCAACAAAAGAGGCACCGGCGAAAAGCATCGCGACGAGCACGACCACGAAAGGCCCCGAAAGACAAAGATGCAGCGTCTTTTTATAAAACGCAGCAAGTCCGCCGCCGATCCGGCGCAGGAAAAGCGGACCATGGCCGCTATCCTCGCCATTGCTTTCTTTCAGAAAGCGGGATGCGAGCATCGGGCACAGTGTCAGCGCAACCACGGACGACAGAAGAACGGCAATCGCCAGAACGAAGCCGAATTCGCGGAACAGGCCACCCGCCTGCCCCGGCAAGAACGAGATCGGCACGAAGACCGCCGCCAGCGTGAGCGTGGTGGCGATAACGGCGAAGAAGACTTCCTGCGTGCCCAGAACTGCGGCGGCTCGCGGCCCCATGCCCTGATTGCGGCGCCGGACGACGTTTTCCAGCACCACAATGGCGTCGTCGACCACAAGCCCCGTGGCGAGCACCAACGCCAGAAGCGTGAGGATATTGACCGAAAAACCCGCCAGATAAATAGCTGCAACCGTACCGATGAGAGCAACAGGCATCGACAAGGCCGGGATAAGCGTGGCGCGTATATCCCACAGGAACATGAAGATAATTGCCACGACGATGATCACCGACGCGATCAGCGCGATTTCCACCTCATGGATAGCGCCATTGATGAAGTTCGCATCGTCACTGGTGACGGTAATATTGACGCCCGCAGGCAATGTCTTTTGCAGATTGGCAACCGCGGCGCGGATGCCTTGCGAAATGTCGAGCGTATTGGACTGCGCCTGACGGACGATGCCGAGACCGATTGCCGTCTTGCCGTTGGAGCGAACAGCGGAACTTTCGATATCCGGCCCAAGCGTGACCGTCGCCACATCGCGGATCTGCGTGCGTCCCTTGATATAGACGTTCTCAAAATCCTCCGGCTTCTCCAGATTGGCCGTAGCACGCACCACGATGGACTGATCCGAACTGCGCAGGGAACCGGCAGGCGCATCAAGCCCCATGGAAGAAAGCGCCGTGGAAATATCGGCAATGGTCAGGCCGTAACTGGCAAGGCGCGACTGAAGGATATCGATGCGGAAAATCTTGTCCCGATTACCGTAGATCTGCACGTCGGCCACACCTGGCACCGCCGACAGAATATCCTGTATCTGGTCCTCAACCAGCACCGTCATGTCGTCGACGGACATGGTGTCAGACGTCACCGCCAGACGCATCACCGCATCGGCATTGGAGTCGGCCTTGATGATGCGCGACGGGTCGGCCTCTTCCGGCACTGTGTTTGCCACGCGAGAGATCGCATCCCGCATATCGGCGGCCGCAACATTGAGGTCCACACCGTCATTGAACTCCACCGTGACGCGGCTGCGCTCAAAGGACGACGTCGAGGAAATGGATTTCACGCCAGAAACACGCGCCACGGCGTTTTCGAGAACCTGCGTCAACTGGCGATCGATGGTTTCGGCGGACGCGCCCTTGAAGTCCGTGCTGATCGTCACGACGGGCCGGTCGACGTCCGGCAGTTCGCGGATATCGACGCCTGTGAACGCCGCCAGACCCGCGACAACGATCAGAACGTTGATAACGAACGCAAAGACCGGACGGCGGATGAACAGCGCCGTCGATCCGCCCTTGTCGGATGGGGAATTGTGACCGGTCACGTTGCCATCCTCATCCTGCGGTCCGCTTTGCCGAGGCCGGGTCAGCCAGCGCCGTCCCCTGCTCGTCCTTCACACGAACGGGCGCGTCGTCCCGCACGGTTTGAACGCCTTGCGTGACGATCAGGTCGCCCTGCTTTACCGGGCCGTCGACGAGGATGTTGGTGGCGTTGCGCTGAACGATACGAGCCTCGACTTTGCGGGCCACGCCGTCTTCAACCCGCCAGATATAGGAACCGTCGGCGCCCCACTGGATCGCCAGCGGATCGACCGACGGATAGCGGTCGCCCGGAAAAAGAACGGTGACGGAAAACGACATGCCAGCGCGCAGGCGATCCTGCGTGTTGGGGACTTCGGCGCGGACGTGCAGTGTCCGGCTGGCTTCATCCAGCATGTTGTCAACGGCGTTGATTTCGCCGCTATAGGTCTCGCCGGGGAAAGCGGTCGATTCCGCTGTCAAGGGCTGGCCAACCTTGATCTGCGGTGCGAACCGTTCCGGCACCCAGATATCGATCAGCACTTTCGACCGGTCATCGATGCGGCCGATGGAGGTCTGTGCGGTAATGTAATTGCCCACATTGACAGGAAGAATGCCGACGATGCCGGAAATCGGCGAACGAACCGTGCGGCGGCTCAAGGCGAGCTGCGCGTCCTGCAAGGCAAGCTGCGCATTGGCAACCGCCAGTTCCGTTTCGACCACCTGAACTTCCGTTGCGGTGTTGGTCGCGCGCAATTTTGCGATGCGCTGGCGGGTGGTCTGTGCATCTTTCAATGCGGTCTGCGCCTTGGCGACGGCGATCTTCTCGGTCTCGGCATCCAGTTCGGCGATCGGATCGCCTTCCTTCACCATGTCGCCAGCCTTGACGTAGAGCTTCGTCATGTAACCGCTGGAATACGGGGTTATCGATACGGTGGTGAGCGCCCGTGCCGAACCGATCGCCGTCAGCCGGTTGTTGATGGTCTCTTCGCCCGCTGCCTCAACGACGACCAGCGGCGCGGACCGCCCGCCCCCGTTTCTGGGCGCTTCGCCTGTCGCGGCGGCCTTCACCACCTCAGATTTGTTCTTATAAGCATACCAGCCACCAACGGCGGCTGCGGCGATGAGCAGGCACAAGGCAATCTGCTTCCAGGATTTCATTCAGCTCTCCGGCGAGGTGTACCGTCGCCCTGACGGGACCTCGTATTCGAAACCATTATGTCGGGCGCGGAAAATGCCAGCAAATAGTATCAGAATGATGATTGCCTTCACATTGCGCAAATCACGCATCCCATAAGGATACATAGATTTTTCCGGTTAAGATTTCGCACAGAGGCCCCGACCCGTCGAGTTAAATTTCGGTAATGCAACGTATGAAAGCCCCGGGAAAGCCGTACGCTTTTAACCGATTGAACAAAGGCTGTTGGATTTATCGACAGGCTCCATATATAGGAGGCTACCTTTACGAATTGCGTTTCGACGGCAAACCGGTTTAGGGTCAGGACCTATTAATTTGATGAAAATGGTGTGAGGCCATCCGTTTGGATATGAGGAGAAAAGGCGAAGGAAATGTGGTTCATTTTCGAGACTTTTCGACGAGATAGCCGGGCGGATGGACCACATCCTCTGGACACCGAAATGACTGGCGATCTGCTGCGTCGAACCGCTCGGCCGGGGAACCACCCTTGTCATTTCAGGTGCCATTTCCATCAAATTAATAGGTCCTGACCCTGGGCACCGCGGCAGTTGGGCCGGTTCGCCTTGAATTGGAAGCAGGCTATGGCGGTTGTTGAAAAGACCACAGACACGGGCGCGCTTTCCCCTGAAGCGGCCTCCCAGACCGCGACCGCTGAACGGGTCTCTCCAACGCAATTCACACGGCTTCCCTGGCGCAACCGGCTTTCGAGCAAGCTGCTGCTCCTGACCGCGCTTGCAGTGCTGATCACCGAAGTTCTGATCTTCGTCCCCTCCGTGGCCAATATGCGCGTGCGCTGGATGAGTTCCAGGCTCGATACCGTGAGCGCCGTCAGCGAGGTCCTGGTCGCGGGGGGCGACATGGACGTGCCGCGCGACATTCAGGACAAGGTGCTTCTGGCCACCGGCACCAAGGCCATCGCCATGCGTGAAGCGGGTGCGTCGCGCCTGCTCGCCATGTCGGAGGTTCCCGGCAAGATCGATCAGGTCATCGACCTCAACAATATCAGCGAAGCGGCGGCCATATGGGACGCATTCGGCACATTGTTCAATGGCGGGGACAGAACGCTGCGCATCTTCGGCTCGGTTTCACCGGCCGGCTCTTCGCAGCGCATCATTGAAATCGTGACCTCGGACGCGCCGCTGCGCCACGCCATGCTGGTCTATGCGCGCAACGTCACCTTCATATCGCTCATCATTTCGGTGATAGCGGCAAGCCTGATCTACCTGATCATCCACGAAATGCTGCTGCGGCCCGTGCGCATCATGCATCGCAACATGATCGACTTCGCGTCGTCTCCCGACAATCCGGCACTCATTCTCGTTCCGGAAAACCGCAAGGACGAATTCGGCGTCGCCCAGCGCCAGATATCCCACATTCAAAGCGACCTCCAGCGCACGCTGAAGGAGCAGAAGCATTTGGCCGATCTCGGCCTTGCCGTCTCCAAGATCAACCACGACATGCGCAATATTCTGGCTTCGGCGCAGCTGATGTCGGACAGGCTCGCCGACACCGAAGACCCGATGGTGCAGCGGTTCGCACCCAAACTCATTCGCACGCTCAGCCGCGCGATCAGCTATTCCGAAAGCGTGATGGCCTATGGCCGCTCGCAGGAAGCGCCGCCGCGCCCGCGCCGCGTCCTGCTGCACACAATTATCGCGGATGTGCAGGAAACCCTTAGCCCCAGTTCCGAAAGCAGCATCGAGTTCGAGAATCTCGTTCCGGAAGATTTTGAACTGAATGTCGATTCGGAGCAGCTATTCCGTGTCCTGAGCAATCTGTGCCGAAATTCCGTTCAGGCAATGGAGCGCGACCAGACGACCGATGTCGCCACGGTCAAGCGGCTCACGATATCTGCGGGAAAAATCGGGACAACGACGATCATTGGCGTCGAGGATACCGGTCCCGGCCTGCCGCAAAAGGCGCGCGACAATCTTTTCACGGCGTTCCGCGGCTCGACACGCAGCGACGGCACCGGCCTCGGGCTTGCCATCGCGCAGGAACTGGTCCGCGCGCATGGCGGCACAATCGAGCTTCGGGAAGACCGTCCCGTTGGCGCGCATTTCGAGATTCGCATCCCTGATTTGCCGATGCAACGTGAGGACCGCAACAACCTGCGCACCGAAGAGCGCGCGTAGACAATCTGCCGTTGCACCGGCTCTGGTCGAAAAGCCCGGAAACGTGGTGCCTGACAAGAAATCTTCACAGAACCACATTTTTTTCTAAGAAGACGCTTGCATTTAGCGATTTGTCCGATTATCAACCGCCCATCGCCGCAGCGAGCGGCACACAGGCAAGCACCCGTAGCTCAGCTGGATAGAGCACCAGACTACGAATCTGGGGGTCAGAGGTTCGAATCCTTTCGGGTGCGCCATTTCTTCTCCATATGTCGAATGACACGATATTTGGCCTTTTTGGCCACTATGTTGCCATTGGGTCAGCATCGCTGACGTTTTTCAACGCTTCCAACCGCATGGCACATGCCTTCAGGCGCGATTTTCGGTAATATTTAGGAGCGAACGGCAGCCTTCGTATCAACTATCGCCGCTTATCGTGCTGGTTGAGGCTGTCGCATGTTTCGGGATTTTTACGACGATCTCTTGGAGGAATGGATGCCACAATGGCCATCGCGTACGAAGCGATCAAACGTTGACGAGTATGGGCGGAGTTCGCTTTGGCACCATGCGGCCGAGGGGAATATTGCCCCGTTAGAGAATGAACTACATGATGGTTCACCTGACAATGTTTCTGCTGCCGACAAGGACGGTTTCACAGCCTTACACGTAGCGGTTCAGAATGGGCACCTTCAGATTGTCAGGAGACTCGTTACTGCCGGCGCAGATGTCAACGTGATCGACCGTTACGGAAATGGTCCGCTATGGACTGCTTGCAGGCAAGCGAGCTTGGCTATTGCGACAGAACCGGCATTCGAGATTGTAGGGCTGCTGTTGAGAAGTGGAGCTAATCCGCATCATGTCAACAATGCTGGTAGATCGCCAGTGGTATGGGCTATCAGAAGTTCTAAGTTGCGAGAGATATATATCGGGGCGGGCGTGCCGGTTCCGCCCGGCGAAGATTAGTGTTTGTCGCGTGAATCCTGATTTCATAGGGAGTTTAGATATTTCCTTCTCAAACGGCAGATCATGTATGGAACCCTGTTAAAATGTATGGCGCAATATAGTGGCTACGCTGTTTGATGACGCGCTCGATGAAATGCGCCTTCTGCGCCCTGCATTCCTTCTGGCACGCGGGCTCGGATCCCGGGTATTCCCTGATGTCCTCGATAGGGACGCATTCCTTGCTCTGGCAAGGATTGCTGGAACGCCCGAAGGGTCCGTCAGCATCCATCATGCCGAGTTCGGCAAGCGATCGGAGAAAACCACCAGAATCGATCCGGTTCGCGCATGGGACGGCCTTTTCCAAGTTTTCCACGAGGACGTCATTCTGGAGTTCTCCCCAAGCCCGCTATTTGTTTGGCTGCCCGCTGGCGAGCGTTTTCACGTCGTGTTCGGGAGCAAAAATATGATCGCACAAATCGACAATATGCGGAATGAGGCTGGCTCGTTCTGCGCATTCGTTGACGCATCGAGCTCGACCGAGAAAGGCAAGCAATTCCTGCTCGAAGCCTATGAGCGATACACGATCTGATGTTGCCTGTTTCAGAGTGCATTAGGTCAGCCATTTCGCACAATCGCCTGCGTTCGAGCAGCGCCGGTGACAGCCTGATCAACGGAGAGGAAGATGACAGAAGCGTACCAATTGAGGGCAACTTTTTCAGCGGCGATACTGTGGATAGGTTTGGCTATCAATGTCGCGTCAGCAGAATCTGACAACGATCAGGCCGGCGACTGGATCATCAGCGGGACTGAGCTGATCAAGGCGCTCGAAGGACAGAACGATGATGGCGCTCTGCAGAGTGAGGCTGGTCGTATCACGTCGGGCGCCCGCGGTATTGCTTATATAGCTGGGGTGGCTGATGCTACCAGCGGGACGGGGTGGTGTGGGCCGAATCTGTTCTCCCCCATGAGCTTACAGATCGCGTATACACGCATCTTCGAAGCGTCACGCCGGAGCGTCTTAAAAGGAGAGCATCGACATTGGTGATTGAGACGCTGGCTGCTATTTATCCCTGCCTTGCGAATTAAAGAGGCGTTTTCGAGTTATGCTATTATTGGAAATCTTGATTTTTTCTGCTGCGTTTGTGGCGGTCATTCTTCTGGCGGCTCACCAAATTGTCGCGCAGATCAAGGAGTACCGATTTTATAAGAGTAACGGCGGCGATTTTTCGGTCGATAGCGGCGCGGACAATCTGAAGCTTGATGAGCGCGTTTACATCAATGCTCTCGGCCTCACGAATTGGCAGCGTTTCTATCTATTTCGTCCGTTTTACATCGTGCTGCTTATAGCGTTCGCCGGCATGATGATCTTCTCTTTGTTCTGACGGCATGAAATATTCCGCTCCTGTCAACCTTCTTACAGAATTCGCGAAAGTCGTGTGCAAAAGTCAAAGCTTCGCGACTGACTTTTGCGACACGTCGCGGCCCGGATTCCGGGCCGTTGCGAACGTGACGCAGGTTTCAGGATTTCCGCGACAAGACGCCTATCGCTAAATCTCAATGTCTACGCCTCGCGGTTTGAAGGGATGGACTTGAGCAGGGGCGCGACAAGGAAACAAACGCAGCCGCTAGAGCCTATGTCGCCAGTATTGACGCCTTCTCTTTCGCGCATAATGCCTAAACACATTCTCCCCGCCATCCGAAGATGACGGGGAGAGGAGTCAGGATACTGCCTGCGGGTTAGCGGGGGCGCTGACAGTATCCTCACACGATCAGGTGCTGACGCTGAGGGGCTAATCAGCACCTGCCGGTGATCTTTACCACTTCACGCGGAAACCGACATTTCCTTTCAGAGTGTAGCTGTCGCCGAAGTTGTTCAGGCTGGTGTTGACTATACCCTCCCCGTAGATCGAGTATTTGTCGTCATCCCAGTTGTACGAACCACCGAGACCGACACCACCCCACAGGCGGTCTTTCTCCGAGGCCAGGCTGACGCCGGCCAGATCGACCTTCGTGCCTTCCAGGAATTCGTAGTACATATTGGCAATGCCGTAGACATGGGACCGGTTGGTCATGCCATTGCCATTCTGCCACGATGTCTCATGGTCAAGCGTGAGCCCAAGACGTCCCTGAAGGCTGTCGCCCTTGTCGAGGCTCACCGGTGCACCGAAGCTGTCGGTGAAGTCGTCAAAGTCGACGCTGGAATAAACCAGCTGGCCCTGTGGTGTGACAGACCATTCCGGGTTAATGGCGAAACGCTTGCCGGATTCAATCGACAGGGCATAACCAAATCCATCATTGCCGTCAGTCAGACCGCGATTGGCAAGCGTCGAACTCAGGTCAGAGTCGTACCAGGTCGCATGCGCCTGCGCGTCAACATAGAATCCTTCATTGCCGTACCATGTGAGCGTTCCACCGAGACCGTAGCCATCCGTGGAAATCTCGCCGTCGCCGAAGCGGGACTTCGTCTTGGTTTTGCCATGGACATACTGAACGAAGACGCCGCCGATCAGGGTGCCGTTTTCATTCTCGGTCAGGAGACCATCAAGACCAGCCTGCATCTTGAAGACGTTCTGGTTGTAGTCGGTGCCAGTGGTCGAGAAGCGGGATTCGATGTTGTTGTGCGCACCTTCGATGCGACCCCAGACACCGTTGCCCTCTACATGGACGCCAGCCTCTTCAGGTGGTGCAAATGGCGTGATCGCATCTGCTCCCTGAGATATCACACGGTTGCCGCCGCCTGCCCAGAAACGGTTGCCGACACGCTGCTGCAGTGTCGAAACACCGTTCAGGCCAAGCAAGGCCTGCGGATAGGCTTCATAGCTCGGAGCGCCGCTTTGATACATTGGCTCTGGATCTGGTGTTACCGGATCTGGGTCGGGATCTGGCCCCGGACCTGGGTCTGGATCGGGACCAGGTCCTGGGCCCGGATCTGGATCAACAGGATCAGGCTTCATTTCGGAACGCAGATACCAGTCGCTTGTTTCCGAACCGGATCTGTTGCCCTTGTAGAGCTGATAAGCATAGGCACCGCCGACAACAGCGTCACTGCCGTTGATGGTGTAGTCACCCTTCAGTGTGAAGGTACCATCCGAAGAACCTACGACGTCAACGATCTTGATACCTTCGTTCGTTACTGCACCGAGACCGCCCCGGTTTGTGACCGTTACATCCGAAGATCCAACCGTTGATCCCTGAACAAGAAGCAAGTCAGTTGGAGAGGCGTCGTCACCGAGAGCCGTATTGAACGCGATCAGGCCATCATTGCCGGTGTATGTCCGGTCGACAGTGATGGTCTTGTAACTGGCAGCGCTCGACGGATCGCCCGTCGGAGCCATGAAATTGATCGTGCCACCATTAGTCAGGTTAAGCAGCGACGAATTGGCCGTAACATTCCAGACACTGGTATCATCGATAGTCATGGATACCGGATCGACCATACCGGTCAGCACAGTACCATTGTTGAGGTATACGTCACCGAAGCTGTCATCATCCGAGATGATATTGCCGGTTAGTATCGAGCTGTCAGCCGTGAAGGTCGCCGTTGAACCTTCAATGACATTGAACACGCCATCCGAACCGGTCATGGTTGAATTTGATACAGTAAAGGTATCGGTTCCGCGCTGTGCCTTTGTGGCCCAACCGGTTACATCGATATTTGCGTTGGAAATTTCGACGTTTCCGTTGTCCTGCGCCAAAACGCCGACACTGTTGGCACCGGTGAGTTTGGTTTGACCGGAAATTTTGGCAGTGGCTCCATTGCGGGCAACAAAGCCGGTCGCGCCAGCAACTGATGAATTGACCTGCGCATTTGCGGTCAAAACCGTGGTCGCGTCAGCTGCGCCGACCGCTGCACCCGCCAGATCGTGCTTCTGACCGTCGGCAATACCGCCAACGCTGTTCGCACCTATCAGGGTTACCGATGCTCCGTCCATCGAACCGGTCGCACCGCCTTCGACGATCACGCCGGTTGCGCCTTCGCCCGAAACTGCAAAGTTTCCGCCATCAGCATTGATTTCGGTGCCGGCACCAGTGCCGAGAATGCCAACAGATTCCTTGCCGCTTGACGTAATCGCGAGGCCGGTAGCCGTCAGGTCAGCACCTTCAGCGATCCGGAAAAGCGTTGAACGTTCCGTCGACACGTTCATTGCTGAAGCGTCGACATTGATTTTGGCATCCGGACCGTAGATGAAGAAGCCGATCTGGTCCGAACCGGAGATGAAGTTTGGTACCGCACCTGCCGATACATCGACCTCAGCCATGCCGCGGGCATGAACACCGATGCCGCCGACGCCGGTAAGGTTGATCTGACCGTCAACCAGTGCCGTTGCGAGGCCTGACGATTCACCTTCGACCCATACGCCGTAATTCCGTGTTCCGGAAGTCGGGTCCGCCCCACCGGCGACGTTGATGACACTGGAGGACGTCATCGTCGCGGTCGGTGTGGCAGATCCGGTCGAATGGACCTTCACGCCGACGCCGTTCACGCCATTGAGCGTGATGGTGCCTTCATTGCCGATGGTTGCCGTCGAGCTGGAGTCCTGTGCCAGAATACCTACATTCTGAAGCGGCGTGTCGTTAGCAGCACCATTGATGGTGATGTCACCACGATTAACCAACGTGCCAGTGCTTCCGGAGCGCGCCATCATGCCAACGGCATTCTGCGTCATCGAACCTATAACGATGGAACCATCGTTGATAGCGGTGGCGCTGTTGCGAATGGTTATGCCGGCAGTCGAACCCAGTCCGGAAAGTGCGATCGACGTGTCTGCAACGCTTTCGGGGTTCGTCACATCATATTGTGCAGCGCGCCCGATATAGATCTCGCCCGATGCTTCATTAACGAATGTCGAGGTGCCCCGAACATCCGCGCCCGTGAGCGTGCCGCTCAGCGGGTCGTTGTTGACACCGAGATTGATGATGCCGGAATTGCTTGCCGTCGCGCCGCTTTCAACACGGACACCATACTGGTTGAAGCCGTCATCATCATAGGTGTAGCCAGCAACATTCATGATGCCGTTGTTTTCAAAACGGCTGCCAGTGCCGGACACGCTGACGGCCTGACCGTCAAAATAGGTGTCCTCATAGTTGCCGGGCCCAGCTGCCGTGTCGTATCCATCGCGCGCAAAGTAACCGCTGGAGATCACACCGTTATTGACGGCCGTTCCACCGTTGCGCACATAAAGACTAGTGCCGCCGCCCGAAAGGCTGCCACCTGCCTCGATCTCGATATGACCGCCATCGGTCGCCATGACAGCGAAGCCGTTCTGATCGATCTGACCACCCGATACAATTTTGCCAATAGAGCCGGCACCAGTGGCCACGAGCGAGTAGTTGGTACCTCTCGAAAGAGTAACCTCATCGTCCGGATTAATCGTGATGGTCCAGGATTTCGTTTCGGTCGTGAAGCTGACAGCTTTGTTGAATTCACCATCATACGCAGCCTGCGCTGAAGTGTAGCCGAGTGCTGCATAATCGACCGATCCGCCCGAAAGAGCGGATTTCAACGCGTCATTATATGCCTGAAGTTCGGCTGCATTGGTGACCGTGTGGCTGGCGCCATCAAAACCTGTAAACGTTCCGGCATAGTTCGGCACAGAGATATCATAGGTTTTCGAGGTGCTGCCCGCAGCTGCAACGCGTGCGTTGTTGCTCCAGACCTCGTTGCGCGACGCCCATTCGACCGTTGCGCCCGAGTTGGCTTCGGTAAGCGTGGTCTGTTTGGCGGCCATGACGATCGAGTTAGTTGCCGAGTCTGGCGTTCCGTGATCGCCGATGTCGACGACAAGCTTGCTGTCCGTACCGCTGGCGGTTCCGAGACGAGCGTCGATATACATGCCACCGTTGACGTTATCGACAATAGCGGTCGAGCTGTTGGTGACATCGCCCCAGTTCGAGGTTGCAATCGAGCCTGTATCATAGGTGCTGATGACAGTATTGCCGCCTGTGATCGGATCAGGAACGGTCATGCCATTGTTCTGGCTGCCGAGCTGAAGACGTTCTTGGCCTTCAGCAGACGGGTCGAGATTACCGAGCCGGACTCTGGTGCTGCCATTATTGCCGCGATCGATATCAGAGCCGTTTCCGGTCAGCGTTACCGTGCTGCCACCATCGACGGTGACACCGCCGACCTTGTTGTCGTTGATCGTCGGGTCATAGCTGCCGGCGTGATCAGTCAGTGCGCAGCTACCGCCGCTTGCAACCGCGGATCCGCCACCGCAGCTTGCAGCAAAAGCCGCTGGCGAAAACGCCACGGACGTTGCCAATGCTGCGCCGAAAATTGAAAGGGTTACGAAAGGAACTGCGAGCTGTGGTGCAAAGCTTGCAACCGTTCCTTTCCATTTGGTCATCCTGCCGCCACGGCGGATAATATGCTCAGGCGTTGCGCCCGCACTATTCGCTCTATGCTGCCTCATAGACAATCGTCTCCAGTGTTGTCTGTTTCAAAACTGCCAGCTGCAGTGCTTTGAAAGGCAACTACTGGAAGTAAGTCGCCAGCCCCTCTCGGCCTCTATCGACAAGCACGAAATCCGCGCTCTCGACGGTCTGTACTGCAGCCGGCCCTGAAATTCAGAACTCGACGTGGCAGATCACGGCAAACCGTTTTCTTGCCCCTCAGCTTGGACGCTCACTGATTTCGTGTAGCCAAATCAGTAAAGTGCCCATATTGCCCTTAGCGACAAGAAAGCGTTCGATCTTTCAGAATAGTCGCCTGAGAAACGACAATTCTGAAAAGAACTGGTCCGCAGAAAAATGGCGTGCCACATATGTGGTCGCAAAAAGGCCGAAAACTGCGGTTTTGAGGGCATTTTATAGTCTCATTAGCCACGCGTAGCAGATCAGCCACGGCGACAGATAATTCTTCAACTGGAGTAATGAACATTTCCGGCTTGTCGCAGGATTGATAAGTAAATAGAAATATGGCCGCATTCCCCCGATGCCGGAGACTTCCCCCCTATGCTTGAGTTTCGTGCTTACGATTCAGCAGAAGTATATTCTATCCTCAAAGCTATTTATGCCGATTGCCGGTTTGATTTTCTACAACCCGGACGCGCGCGCTTCCGGATTGCAGAAATGGGGCCGATAGCGCTTTTCAACGTCGTCTGTTCTTCTCCCTTTTCATTTACTTGTGAGGAAAGCTCGCAAACGCTCGTTCTGCATCATTGTCTTGAAGGGGGGATTGACTATCGCAGAAACGACATGAGCCTGTCGATGAAGCCCGGTGATATTGCACCTATATCGAGTACACAGACCAGTGGCATGGACTGTCATTCGCATATCGCGCACCAGACAATTTCCATCGATGAGGGGATGCTCAACCAGCATTTCAAGAAACTCAGCAATGATGAATTCGATCAGCCGATACTCTTTGATTTCAAGAAGCTGACCGCGCAGTCCAAGAAAAACATCTATGACGTTATCCAGACGATCCACGTCCTATCCGATGACCTGGACGCATGGAGTCTCGATTTCGAACGATATGGCGAGTTCTTCTCCTATTTCCTTTTGAAGGAAATGGAAGGCAATCACAGCCGGACCAGTATCGGTTCGCCGATTATATCGGACCAGAAATACAGGGACGCGGAGCGATACATTCTGAACAATATCGACAAGGGGGTCAGACTCGATGAACTGGTGCGGGTGGCCAACTGCAGCATCAGTGAATTAAACAAGAAGTTTCTGCGCAATCTCGGCGTAGGGGTCAATGGTGCGATCATCTGCGCCAGACGGGCGGCCAATGTGCCGTCTCTCAATATCAGGGAGCTCAGGCTTGAGGATATCGTCAAAAGTTACCGGGACAGGTCCTATGTCACCCCGTTCGAACATCTGATCGAACTTGGTCGCAACGGTGCCGATCCGGAAAAATCGAGTGTCTTGCGACCGCATCAGCTCGAAATCGTCCTGCACCATATAAACGCAAACCTTGCTGGAAAAATATCGATCAGCCACATCGGCGCGATGGTCGGAATGAGCCGGCAGACATTTACCGAGGCATTCAAAAAGTCGACCGGAATAACCCCGGCCGCCTATATTCTGGAAGAACGGGTGAAATGGGCGCAGTGGATGATCAGCAATACGCAGGAAAGCTTGGTATCAATCGCCATTGAAACCGGTTTTTCCAGTCAGGCACATATGACGACATCGCTTAGAAAGGCCACTAATGTCACACCATCCGAATTACGCAGGAAGCAATATTATTCGCAGTGATGGCGTCGGCCATCACCGCGCTTGTCGTGCCGGTCAGTTACCTCCCCCGCTCCGGAACAGTTCCCATTCCTCGACAACACGTCCGTCAGGGAGATGACAATAACCGACCGTACCGTTGGCTTCCTGTCGCATTTCGAGACGACCGCCAAGCTTCACGCAGTTCTCGGACGCCGGATTGGCCATTTCTGCCTGATCAGGCTTTTGCGGCTCCTGTGTATTTGTACAGCCTGCAACCGCCACTGCGATAGAGAACGTCATCGATAGTCTCATTCCGGTTCCTCCGGTTGTCTGGTTTCATAAATAATTGCGCAGCGGATCGAGGCATTCCGCCAGATATTCGATAAACCGTTGTGTTTTTGCAGGCAGGAGACGTGTTTCCGAAATGGCGTGAACCGCGATTGGCTTTCCGCTCCACGACGGCAAGACCCGCACAAGATGCCTGCTTTCAACGTCGGGAAGTGCTGCTTCCTGGGATAGCAGGGCAATACCGGCCCCCTCTGCCGCGAGCTTTTGCATCATTCCAACATTGTTAAGCCGCAACTGGCTGGTTACGGGCACCTTGATGATGTCATTGTCCTGATAGAGATCCCAGTTCTGCTCTCTGGGAAACAGCAGACAATTGTGTTGCGTCAGATCGATCGGTGTTTTCGGTTCGCCCTGCTGTGCGAGATATCGTCGGGAAGCGTACAGGGCTCGCGGAATCTCCGCGAGTTTGCGGGCAATGAGGCCTGAATCCGGTAACTCACCCATCCGGATTGCCACATCAAAAGGCTCGCTCACCAGATCCACACGTCGGGGGCTGAGATCAAATTCTATGCTGATTGCGGGGTAGCGCTGACAGAAGGCCGCCATATGACGCGCCACAAAGATAATACCGAAATCAACCGGCAGGGATACGCGTAACGGACCACTCGGCTGTGCGCTCAGTTCTGCAAGATGTTGATGAGCCAGACGTGCCTCATCGATTATCCTTGCGCTGCGTTCGAAATAGATTTCTCCAGCTTCAGTGAGTTCGACCTGTCGCGTAGTACGATGCAACAGACGCAGACCAAGCGATTGTTCCAGTGCCACAATGCGGCGCGACAGCGTGGAGCTCGGCATGCCGAGTGCATCAGCTGCGCGCCGGAAACTCTTCTTGCGGGCAACTTCGACGAAGAGCCCCATATTGCTCAGATCTTCCATCCTCATTGCGCCATTGATGGAACAGTGAATTCCACTATTCGCTATTTATTGCAAATATGGGTTGATGGATACTGAAGCATAGACATTAACGCAACAAGAATAACAACTCGATCAGGGAGTAGCTTGAATGACGAGCGCAACACAATCCTGGAGAAACGCCGCGGTATTGCTGATCGATCACCAGATCGGAACCATGAGCTGGGTGAAATCAATCCCGGTCGAGGACATGAAGCGTAACGCCATCATGCTCGCCAAAGCTGCGAAGATACTCAATCTGCCTGTCGTGCTGACTTCCAGCATGGAGGATCATCCGCAAGGCCCCCTGATGCCGGAACTGGAAGAAGCATTGCCCCAAGAATTTCGTGCGCGGATCAAACGTGCGGGTATCGTCAATGCGATGAATGACGAGAATTTTGCTGCCGCAGTGAAGGCAACCGGTCGCAAGACCCTGATCGTTGCCGGTGTCACAAATGACGTCTGCACGGTCTTTCCGACATTGACGCTTCTTGAAGACGGATATGAAGTTATTGTTGTTGCGGATGCGGGTGGATCTCCGGGCAAGATTGCCGACGATCTGGCGTTGAGCCGGATGGAGAAGGCTGGCGCAACACTGGTCGGCACCAATCAGGTTCTTGCAGGGCTAGCCGGCGACTGGTCGACCCCTGAGGGAACGCAGATCGTCTCCGTTCTGGGGGCTGCACTGCAGGGTTAAGGCCCTGTCCTCCAGAATGGCACGTCAGGAGAAGCATATGAAACTCTATTACGCACCTGGAACATGCGCAGTTGCCTGCTGGATCGCACTGGAATGGGCAGGAGCGGATTTCGATGTCGTCCGTGCCGACTATGCATCCAAAGAATTCCAGCGAGTCAATCCACTTGCAATGGTTCCGGCGCTGGACATCGGCGGACCGCGGGCGATGACGCAGGCCGATGCAATTCTCGCCTACATCGCAGAAACATATCCGGCAGCCGAACTTGGGTCCGATAACGACAGTTTCGGGCGTTTTGAGTTCAACGAGACGATGTGTTTCCTGACAGGAGACTTTCATCCGGCTTTCTGGCCGTTCTTCACCCCGCAGCGCTTTACAACGGACCGGTCGCCAGAGGCACTTGAACATGTCCGTCTTGCCTCGCACGAACGTATCGACCGCATTATGCAACACCTCGATCGGATGATCGGCGACAGCCAGCACGTCTATCGTGGCCGCAGAACTGTTGCCGATGCCTACGCATATGTCATGGCGCGATGGACATCGAAACTGCCCACAACATGGAAAGAATACCCAAACGTCGCACGGCTGTTCAAATTCATGGAAGCTGATCCCGTCGTTCAGAACGTTCTGCAACGTTCATTGAAATAAAACAGAATTGGCAGGTTCCCATGAATAGTTCAGTCAAGATAATTGGCAGCGATGAGGGCGAATACCTTGGCGTTGCCGGTGACAATTACCGGGTCATCATCGACGGAACGAAGACAGGCAATTCCTTTTCGGTCTTCGACATGACCATTCCACCAGGTGGGGGACCGACGCCGCATTCCCATGCCGCCATACAGGAATGGTTTTACCTGATCGAAGGTGAGCTGGAATATAAAACCGAGGCTGGAAAGGCGACCGTCAGGAAAGGCGGATTTGTTTTTGTTCCCGAAGGCGGGGCTATCCATTGTTTCAAGAACGTTTCAACCGAAATGGCCCGCGTTCTGTGCGTTGTCATGCCGGCCGGCCTTGAAAATTTCTTCCGGGAATTTGGCGTGCCGGTCAAGGCTGGCGAGTTTCCGCCGCTTCCATTGTTCACACCGCAGGAAGTGGATCGACTTGGTGCACTCAATGAGAAATATGGTCAAAAGACCTACCCGCCAGACTATCTTGATTAACTCGCGTCTGGCCGACTTTCGTTACCGCAATGCATTTGGACGATCTTATAATTCGGAAAGGTATGTCATGAGCACGTTCTTTGCCTCGACCTTCCGCGATCTGGGGTCCGCCCTGGAAGCACAACAACTCATCGAGCAGTTCAATGATGATCGTGTCATCAAACTGGTTTCGTCAGTGGTCATTTCCAAAGATACAGCTGGTGAAGTCACACAACACAATGGCAGAACACCCGGCAGTCTGGGTGCTGTCATGGTCGCGCTGGCAGGTGGCGTTGTCGGCCTTGTCGGTGGCCCTGCCGTCGCAATGCTCGGGGTTGCCAGCGGAGCGCTGTCCGGCGGCTGGTTCGATCTGTTGCGCGTGCAGGACAGAGATGCATTCATGGCGGAAGTTGCAGAAAAAGTGGCCACTAATCAGGCGGCTTTACTCGGTGAAGTCATCAACCCTGATGATGACGCCCGCCGTCTCGTGGAGGCCCAGATACGCAAACTCGGCGGAACATTGGTTGGCGAGTGAACGCGACCGGCTTGTTCGCAGTCGTCAATCATCATGCAAACAGGATTTCAAAGTGAGCAGCAATTGCTACTCACTTTTTCTCTACTTGTATAACTACTATTAAAGGCATAATGACGCTTGATAATGAACCTAGAGGCCACAATCTTGCCTTTGGGTCAGGGTTGCTGACCTTTCCGAACGATTCCAGCCATATGTGTCCGAGCCGTATCGTAGGATTGGATATCCAGTGACTGGCGCGTGTCGGTGATAGGGTGGGTTCCCGACTGTCGGCTTATGGTCTCGGCCCTTCCAAAGCAGACATGCGTGGGTCTTTTGCCGTCCTCGCGTTGAATTTCATGAAATGCTTGCGGAAGGCGATGACTAGTCCGTCATCCTTGGTGTCTTTGCACAGCGACAGAATTTCCGCCCCCAGGCGCCAGCTGATCGTGTAGCGCGAAGGCCTGATTTCGCCCTTAGCTTTTTCAAGAAGCCTGATCGACTCTTCCGTAAGCGGTGCTGTGGTCCAAAATTCGAAATGCACGGGAAGATTCTTCCAATCTGGGTGCTCTTTGGCGGCTTTGAAAAAGATCGGCACGTTGTGCTGAAGCCATTTCTCCACCTCGCTGTGAGGCGTCTCTCCGTAGGGAGAATGGCCTTTGCACTCGATAAAAGTTAGGGATATGTCGTCACGCACGGCGATAACGTCGGCCTCTGCTTCTTTCCCCCCAACCTTATAGATCCTGTTCAAGCGTACCTGGTGAGCACCGGTCCTTCGGAAGACGTCAGCCGTCAGGTACTCGAACAATGTGCCTCGGAGCTGGTTGGCTGCACCTTCGATCTTGCCAAATTTGCTGAATAGCGCATCGAACTCGGTCGGATCGATCGTCGATAGTATTGCGGCTTTGTTCAACACCGCTGAAAGCTGCAGCAGCCCCGCCGCCACTTCTTCCCCGAAAAGGTTCGCCGGCGTCGCGGGTACGATGCCGTTCTCCTTGAATAGCTGAAAGGCATCACCATGGAACTTGTCGGCCACGAACATCTGCAAGCACGGGCCGACATTGCGAAGGTTTCGTAAGGTTCGGCACTTGTTCACGAACGGGCGTGCACCCGCGACGGTGACCGGGTCTCCCAGATGAACGTCGCAGGCGACGAAACCCGGCCTATTCTTACCATCCTTACCGACTTTTATCATCGCGCCCAGATAGCTGGGTGCGGTCAAATCCCACGCGAACGTTCCCACGCGCGGCAATGTCTCGGAATCTCGTGTCGTCACCTTCCCATAGCTGACAATCCCGAGCTTCTTCAGCCAATCGCTGACGGCCGTCAGAAGAAATCCCTCCAGTATAAGGCGGGTTCGGACCATGGGTGCCAGGCCTTCGTAGAAGCCATCGGCCTGCACGATCGCAATGCAATCGCCAACGCCGGGCAACGTCACCCGTTTGAGAAGACCCGCCTCATTGAGCCGAGTAAAGATGGTTTCCGGTGACAAATGTCTGAGCTGTCTTACGGGTGCGCCGCAAACGATCGGAAATAGTCGCTCCGGAACGACGCCATCTCGCTGCCGAAGCGCGGCTATGGCATCGCCGTAAGCCGATTTGGTCTGCATGAGCGCTGCGACGAGGTTCTCCCAATAGATGGGTGAGCCAAATTGCTGCTCGAGATACAAGAATCGGGCTTTGCGGGGGAAGGTGATATAGCTGAGGCGCCGTACATTACCGGCCACTCTCGATACGCGCTTCCGCGCAGCGGCCTCGGAAACCCCGAGCGTTTTGACCAAGTGCCCCGCAACTTCGCCAGAAAGGCGGGGACCGCAACGTTCCAGGAATTTTTCGATCAGATCGCTCATGATTTTGGCACGTGTCACACAGCGCTGTTAATAACATGAATACATGTACGGACGCCAGTTTTCGCGTGATCCGTAATTCTCGTTGAAACTACGGGATAATTCGACGACCAGATAAGCACGAAATCAGGTCCATGTCACAGTGGGGCTGTCCGATAGAAGAATTTCGGCCTCATGACCTGCCGGATTCGGCGCTCGTCGGCACGGCATCCGAGCAAAGGGCGTGGTAGCAAGGCTACAGATCAACAAACGACCAGCCCCTATGGTCCGTGAGCGTTAACCTGTCCTGCTGAGAGATGCGATCGCGGTGCATCGCTATGCAGACCAGTTGCCGCGCCCTAGTGGTCGCTACATACATCTTTTTCATAAAAGATGCCCGGATGGATGCGTGGGTGGCAGCATGAGCTGGGTCGAACACCGGTCTCTCCGACGCCGGATTGATCAAGAAGGGCAGCATTTCCTTTACGTCAAAAAGAGCCCCGAACTTAGTTTCGAGGACGAGGGTGGCGTCGTGGGTTTCCCCTTTGACGCCATGAATGGTGGAAACCTCCATCGGGATGCCACCCGGGCTCAGATACACGTTGCCAGGCAACACCGCTTCATCAAACAATTCCGGCACATGGTCCGCATAGGCCAGATATTCGGCAATCGCGATATTACCAATATCGATATCGCAGATATCGCAGAGCGTTTGCGCAATGTCTGTCCATTCGGCCGCCGTGAGTGTAGTGCGAAGCAGCAAGTCTGCCATCAGCGCATTGATCAAAGATGTCTTCTCCGAGACATCAAAGTACCGCCTTAAATTTGCGCGCGTGATTGGCATAGCGCCTCCGGATCGTCCGATGACAGTCTTGCCGCCCAGACGTAAGAGTTCCACCAACCCTTGCCTCAGGTGCTGGTAGTGAGCGTGAACCGGCCCATTTTTCAAATCCAAGGTGCCCCTAACGCATTCACAGAAAGTATCAGGAGTCCTCCCCCGGTTCACCTGATTCCGATCGAATGCCTGCCAGTAAGATTGTATGCTGAGTGCTCCGCCTTCGGCACGCCCTCCAACTGCTTTTACGATCCTGCGCTCGGCTTCCGGAAGCCCGGCGAGTATCGTGCCGAACTGATCCAGCACGGCTCCTATCGTATCATTGCCATAGAGAATGAATGTACAGCTAGAAGCATTCGCGGATGCAGGGCGGGAGCCCGTCAAAGCAATCCGCCTTGTACTGAGTCCGCAGAATTTGTCAGCTATAGTCGCGGTAAACCGGCCGCTGTCCGGGATGGGTGCAAGGTTCAAAGCCGCGTTGAATGTTTCGTTTGGCGGCTCGCCCGCCATGCCGTCGAAAATCGCCTGATCGGGATCGCCAATCTTTTGTAGCGTGCACTCTGCAGCATCGCCAAACAGATGATTGATCAGTTCGTCCTGATATCTCTGCGTGTCCTGCATTTCATCGATTAGTATGAGAGGGAAGCGCTGTCGCAGGGCATCAATGATAGATGGATTGGCTGAGATCAGTTCCCTTGCAAGCGCGTACATCTCAGAGAAGAAAAAATAGCCATTTTCGAGAGCCTGATTTTTTGCCGCGATCATATTCCGGTAGGAGGCTGTATGGGTGCCTGGCGATCCCGGCACGTCGACGGATAACTGGTCTTGAACCCACTTTAGGCGTAGTCCGGAAATGCTGGTATTCCTGTTGTCCAGATATGCGCGCGTACCGAAGGTCAGGCGGCGATGCATGTAGGCCGCTGTGGCCGTGTCATCGATCTGACGGATCGGGTATCCCTTGGAGCGACAGGCCGGCAGCGCGAGAAAAGTTTGTACGAAATCCTGGATCGTCCCAATGAAGTGCGGGTAGCTAAGCAGCGATCTCGCCGCAGCATTGATGCCAACACGCTTTTGAATCTCATTCTTTGCCACATTCGTATGGGTTAGGACACATAGACCGCGATGGCGCCAGCGCCATTTGCGGGCAAGGAGGATCAGCTTCAAGCCGATGAGCGTCGTCTTACCCGCTCCGGGACAAGCATGGACGTGGTGGTGCTCCCGAATAGCCGCACGCCTTGCCTCATTAAGAGTCAGCGCTTCGTCCATCGACGCAGCATTGACCTCTTCAAGCAGCGCGTCAATGTCGGCGTCGTCTATGGCAGGTATCGGCATCAGCAAGCCCCTATGCCGCTGCCACAGGGGCTTCATGCCCTGTCACATAATCTATAGCCCGCACGATATATGCTGGTAGTACTGCCCGAAACACGGCTCTCCGTGCCGCAGTCTGCGCGTGGTCAGCTTGTTGTCTCGCGTCAACCTGTTCGGGCGTTTCATTCTCGAGAGCAGGCGTAATGATCGGCCCGAACTTTTCAGCCAGCACGCTCGATAGCGCATAGGCCAACTTGGTCTTCGCACTGGATTGCGTGGCGACATCCTTGTAGATGGCAACTGCCCGCAATTCCGGATCAGCCGGCAGCTGGTCATAGCCATCGAGCGTGCCTTTCAGCGCCTGATATACTTCTGCTGCCAAGCCGGCCCGCACAAGCGCATACTCGAACGTCCAATGATCCGCCACCTCGACCCGCACATTCTGCCCAGCAAGCAATTTGCGGTTTGCAATCCAATTCAATCGGCCTTGAACATTTTCCGCGTAGTGGCTTTCCCAGTATTGTTGATTACCGGGCTTTGCTTCCAGAAAGCCGTAAATGTTGCCTTCCGCGATGCGAGCCGGTTCGGGCCACAGATCGAGATCGCGCAGGCAAACGACGCGCGTACCAAGCCATGCGGCGCCGTTCGCAGGATTGTCCATTCCCGTCCGTTGGAAGATACGGGCGAAGGGCGCAAAGGCGATGCTGCCGACATTAACGACAGACACGCCAAAATCCTCGAATGGTCTCCCTAGAAGATCTGCAAATGTTGAAAGGAGGATATTCTCACCATCGCCCTCGACGATCATGACGCCCTTAGCGAAGAAGAGGTTGGATTTTGTTACATCCAAGAATTTCTCTAGATACACATAGTTCTGCGCATCCAGCTGCGTTTCCCCCTTGCGCAGGGAAAAAGCCTTGCCCTCCGCCATGATGATTATGTTTTCAAGCGGCGCTTTCGACGCCAGGTTCGGGCTGTGGGTTGTAAGGATACTCTGCAACGAGGAATTCTGCCCGCCAAACCCCTCTCTGAGTGCCCGTAGAAATTTCATTTGAAGCTGCGGATGAAGATGCGCTTCTGGCTCCTCGATTAGCAGAAGCGGAAAATCATGCTGCTCCTGCTCAAGAAGCAAGAGTTCCGTCGCCATAAACAGCAGATTGCTATATCCGAGTCCTTGGTAGCGCTCCTGTGAATCGATGAGCAGTTGCAAGCGTTCCAGAATTGCGCGGAACATCTGTTTGCGTTCAGTCGCATCGAGTTGTTCGAGATCGGTTCCGCCCATGATGCTGATCAGCGGGCTTAAGGGTGTCGTGCGGAAATCTAGCCTGCGAAGCTGCTCTTCAATGCGTGCACGTGTTGCGCTCACTCCATCATTCTCGATTATCGCTGCGTTAGCCGCCACGATCGTCATCAGCAGATTTTCAACGACGGCAGCTTCGCCGAACTGTTCAGAGGAGCCGAGAATCTGCGCCAGACGCGATCCGCGACCGCCCATTAGTTCGGCATCCGCATCGCGCAGGGGACGGAGATAGGTGGTTGCAAGAAAATCTCTCGCCTCTCGTTCCACCGGTGGGCCTTCTGCATTCGCGCCGGACCGCAACTCAGTCCGGATCTGCCGAGCACCGCGTAGGAGATGTGTTGTCAGTTCCGCCTGATAGTTGAGATAGAGGACTGAGCGCCGGCTGTTGGTGCCTGGGATCGTTTCGTGCGTCAGATGCTCAACGAATGCGGTCGCCTGCCGGGCGGTGATATCCTCAAACTTCAACTGGATTGAGAACGACGTGGCCCCTCGACTAAAATCGCGGTCCTGAATCCGTATCCACTCCCCGGAGTTCACGGAAAGCGCATAACGTAAGGCATCAACAAGCGCTGTTTTTCCGCTGTTGTTCTCGCCGACAATCAAATTGATGCCGGGATTCAGACGCACCCTGAAATCTGTAAGGATGCGAAAATTCTTTATTGAAACGTCAGAAAGATACATTCCGATTCCCCCTCATCGATAGTAGTTCGTGAGGGGGGGATCGACAATGGCAGGTTTCGCGCGGCGTTGGAATCTTCCCGAACGGCGACAATTAAGGTCGGAGACCGACGCGATCTTTCAAGAACGCATTCACTTCTGCGAACGTTCTTTCGTGTAACGCATTTGGAATGCCGGAACACGAATCGCCATACACGACAAATTCGTGTCCGCCTGATTTCGGAAGAAGTGCGGTGATAGGTTCATCCACCATCGCCTAATCCTCTATTCCGTTTGGTTATGGACGCGACCGTGTTTTTGCTAATACCGAGATCACGAGCGATCCACCGATAGCTTCGCCCTTCGGCGACTGATGCCATGACTCTCGGCGCGAGTCGATCAGATTTCGGGCGTTCGCCAGCCTGACGGCCGAGCTTTTTGCCGCGTGTCTTTGCTGCGGCGAGACCGGATTTGACGCGTTCGCTGATCAAGTCGCGCTCGAACTCAGCAATGCCAGAGAGAAAAGTCGCCAGCATGCGTCCGTGCGGCGAAGACAGATCGAAGGTCATCCCGTTCATGGCAATGACAGACACTTTCCAGTTTTCCAGTTCTCGCAGGGTATTGAGAAGGTCGATAGTCGAACGGCCCCATCGGGAAAGTTCGGTGACTAGGATGACATCGATCTGTCTGGCTTGCGCGAGTGCCATCGCCTTCTTTCGCTCAGTACGATCGAGTTTCGTGCCAGAGCCTGTTTCCTTGAATATCGCGGCAACCTCATATCCGGCTCGGTCAGCGAAAGTAGCTAGGTCGCGTTCTTGCCGCTCGCATGACTGGTCGGCAGTCGAAACGCGGCAATAAATGGCAGCGAGCTGTCCCAATTGAACCCTCATAGATTTTAGTGCCGGAAGGCCCCGATTTCTATGGGCTGATTGTTGTCCAAAATAGACCATACTTCAATGGGGGCACATTGCACGTGACGGCAGCCATCATAATTAAAAGCACCTTTAGTTCATTCTCCAAATGAAAAACGACCGGTTGGCTCCTGAGAACAAGGTCACTCACCTGTTTTAGAGAAACCAAGCTTATAATTATCTATTTTCATCTTTAGAACTGGAATTTTCAATTTGTCCAACTCCGTCCGGATCAGGCGTTCTGCATCCGGCTCAACACGCGAACCCAAGTAAACACGAAACACACATCGTTTGTCGTCATACTGAGCGCGACCGTTACGGGGAGTAATTAGCCGCCATTCTCGTTCTGACATCCACCGCACTGTCTTCGTTCCCAACGTCAGCTTTGCCTTATCAGTCAGGGATGCACGATTTGCCAAGATAACCGGCGGGTCTTCACTATACGACATACGAATGAAGTCGCATTCGTTGGCTAAGCCCTTAAGTAGTTTCGACGTAGTATAGGCGATACACATCCCACTGAACTGATCAGCATAGTGTGCCCACATTGGCTCATGATCATATACCTCCGACAGAGAGGCAATTCCGAGCTTAGCCTTTTCGGTGGCAATTGCTTGCCGTTCCTCCTTCGATTTCCCTTTAAGAATATAGGCTAGAGATTCGCGATGCATCCCCTCCATCGGATCGTTCATGTCGCTGAATCTTGGGCAGTAGATATAGCCACCCTTTATCGCTGCTATTTCTCGATCAAGCTTCGACCCCAGTGGCCGATATCGATAAAGTCTAGGCGGCGTTGAGTAGAACTTAACTTTTGCCACGGCTCCTCCTGGCAAGTTGCTTATTATTTCATCTTCATCGAGATATCGCCTATCTGCACCCCAAGATCCGCTGTGGCCTGTCCCGTGTTCTGGAGTGCGTCGATAAGAAGTCGTAGCAACCCGTTAGTTTCATCTTGAAGTTCATTTTGCTTTTTCATTGATTGCGTCAAGTCGATAAGTGCATCAAAAATATCGGAATCCATCTCTCCATCTCCCTTTTCAGCCCAAAATTTCGGCCAATCGCTCTTTCCAACCATTAGTGTGAACGATACGGCCCTGGTGCATATTTTGATTGATAATTTCGGCTTTCGTTCTCTGTGACACAGAGATCCAATCTTCTCCCAAAACATACAAAGCGTTATCTCTGCGAAGGCTTTCCAAAATGACAATTTGCTTCTCTGGAAAATCATAGGCGAGGTAATCGGAAAAACCCGCCACGCCTTGATAAACGTTGGCCGGGCCATACCCACTGATTGTGGTAGCGCGATCAATAATTACGGCGCTTGACCGCTCAGCCATACCCTCGACTACTTGCCGAATGTGATCCCCTACCCGGTCCCATGGATGCTCTCCCGGTGGCAGGATCACCCAATTCACATGCCGTTGAGCTGGTGCAACGAAAGCCTCTAAGCCAATCGTCACCAGATCGCATTCACCGAATAACTCCAGGAACAGGTTTATTGTATGTCGAGCACCATCATGGAGGGCTACATTATTCGTCAAGACTGGCGACACTATGAATCGTCGACCTTCAATGCTGACGAGAGCCACCTCTACTGCTGGAGCAGCCAACCATTCCCGTGGATAGCACATGCGATAGATGTCTTTGAAATCTTCCATTTCTTCATAGTCACCGCGGCCTCGATACTCACGCCACTTCCAGGAAACAGTTCTGATGTATCGTTCCTCTTTCGGTTGATCTCGATGAACGATCCATGCTCCTTCTGAATTGAAGCGAGACACGCGCCCACGTACTGCTGGCAAGATCGTATCGCCGTCTTGAGCGTGATCATTGAAACCCACTCTTGCCATCTGTGCGCGGGGATTTGCATCCAGTTCAAGGACAACTCGGAAGTTAACTTCGGCCGGAACTTCAGCAAGATGATGTTGAATATTTCGGATTCTGGTCTGCCTGATAGCCATAGGTTGTCCCCCGCCTCTGATTCTTTCCGTTTAAATTGTGCTAAATACTTAGCTGTAAGTATATACGCTGGAAGGCTTACCCCACGATATTCATCGACATAAACACGGGTGGGTTGGTTCCGCCCAACGGGAACAACGCAGTCTCCAAGTATCGCTAGACTGCGAGGTCAAAAATGCGGCACGCCCTAAGGCTGACAGGGACCAGACCTCTTCACTGAACACTGTCGCCCAATCTAAGGCGCGAGCCACGCGATCATCTCGACCGCGTCATGAATACTCACTTCAAACGGAGGTCCCGTTATAGATTAGATGAATGTATAAACACATCGATAGATAACATGACAATCCATATAAAATTAAAATCATATAATTCTAACAAATTCGATCCACAGGCATACTAAGGATTACAGATGACAGAAACAAAATATACCGAAAGACTGAGATCACACAAAGCGTCGGCACGCGATATTATGGCAGAATGTACGAAACAAGATGTCATTTTTCCTATCGATCAGACGATGTTTTCAAGTAACGGATCGCGTAAACTTCAGTTGGAAAATCAGCTGTTCTATATACAAGATGATTTCCTTTATAATTGCATCACCTATGGCGATGGACTTGATGAGAAGCGTTTTAGCGGCTTTACGTGGACCAAAGGTATTGGCTATGCATTTCTGGCATTCTTCGTCCAAAAAGCCTTCAACCTTCACCGATTTCCCTTCTTCCCCGATCGAAATCTTGCCGGCCATCTATCGGAAAAGCAGAAGAATACGGTGTTGGAATCAATCAAGATACTCACACCCAAAAAAGTGGATGCAATTTGCAACGAGTTGATCGCTATCTACGAACATGCGCAAAAGCTACTAAATGAAAAAGATGTCACGGAGGTGACTCTGACTCGCAAGATAAACACTAGCGCTGACTGCCCTGTCTCCCGTGCAAATTACGCACAAACGATAATGACCCTTAAGAAGGCAGCACAGGTCGTGGGCATCGATAAGGTTCAGTTTGAAATGGATATTTTGAATTCCTGGGGAGACGATACCGGGTACTCGTTTTATCCCGTCATGCTATGCCGAAGCATACCGTCTCAGGACATCCTGTACTTCAGCAACATGATTGCCAGCCGTGATACACTAGGCAATATCCATCGCGCAGCTGTGGAACAGGCGGAATGGGTCGTCCTCAATAGATCCCAAACAGGTGTCGTCGACTTTCCGGTCGATGACATTATTTTCGACGATAATGTGTACGAGCAATCCAGGAATTGGAGCCAACGGACCTACGCCGATTTCCTAGAAAATCATACACCATTTCCTTTTCGGTACTCTCACCGAATTGACGCGCGTAATCCGCAAACAACCAGCGGATGGGTTTTCGCCAGTAGTGGGCGGATCCTGTGGCTCAAATATCTTATCAAAGCTCTTCTCTCTCCGAAACCGCGCTTATGAATCATTAGATTGCCTGTAACCAGCCCCTCCAAATCGTAGGCCAAGTTGGACTCAAGGCCGAACCGCGCAATTAATTGGTCCAAAAGAACAGCTATCGGCCGTAGGCAAATCGAGCCGTCCAACTTTTTTCCAGTTCAGCATCTTCGTCCTCCTCCTCAAGAGGGTCCTCTGGAAGCTGATCACTCGACAAGACAGTCAATGTATAGCCATACTTGCCTAGGCCAAGGATCTCTTCATCGAGCACGATCTTGCCAGAGCCGTCAAACCACGTGGCGAGATCGGTTTCATCGATGTCACGTTCGGCGCGCAACACTTTGGACATATCTGCATTGAACCGCCGCGTAGCAGATTGAGGCAGCGGAGTTCCTTTACGCAAAAAGGCGAGCTTACCGAGGTTCTTGAACGATTCCGATATAAACGCGTAAGAAATCTCATTGTTTTTGCTGACAACAATTGCCACTGGATAAGCGCTGCATTCGGCAGCACGGATTGCCGCTGCCGTGACGGAACAATGTGCCGTTGTTGCCAACTTCAGAACCCCGTCAAGACCGATCTGATTGCCAGAGAGTAGTTTGCGTGTAAGCACTGACGGCAGTAGTAGACCGCTAGCGAAATGGTCAGCCTCCAGCTCTATTGACAGATTTTGCGTAAAGTTGGCGCGCGACATATGAAAGCCACCACCATTGATGATCTCTTCGGGATGACCTGATAAAAACCAGTGCCCAAGTTCGTGGGCAATGGAGAAATTCTCGAACCCCTCGTTGCCGTATTCGGTCGAGTAAATGATCGTAGCTGAGCCGCCTGCAAATATGATCGCACCTGACACACCCTGCACTTCAGCGGGCTTTGCCTGAATGGTAATATCCCTGGCTCTGGCAATCGCATGGGGATCAATCGGAAACTGCTTGAAACCGAACTCCTCAGCTATTTTTTCACCGAGTTGTGTTGCCATCTTCAGGCGAAAGCCAGCCATTTTATGCCTCTATTTTTTGTCCTTGATCATCGTGTCGATAAGATTCTGGATGAAAAGTCGGTCCTTCGAGCTCAATTTGTCCTCGTCGCGAAAGGCGGTGGTTGCAGTTTTCGTTCCAAGAAGGAAATCAGCCGTTACCTCCAGTGCTTTTGCGAGCGCACGCACATTATCAAAGGAAGGCTTGCGCCTGCCTGCCTCGAAATGCGCAATGGCCGAAGGTTGCATACCAGCCCTTTGGGCAAGCTGCGATTGGCTCAATTCGCGATTTTCACGCGTTTTGCGCAGGCGAGAGGCGAAGTCGCCAGTTGGAATGCTTGACTCAGACATGACAGTTCGTATATAGTTCCTATTCTAGATCGTCGAGAGCCCTTCGGGGCTTTTTCTCGGGCTCGGTCTGTGACAGAGCGTATAGAGTGTTATTACAATTTTCGAATCAGGTCAAGAATCAGGAGCTGATCATGGCAGGTAAGAACCAACATGTTGTTCCACGTGGCGGCGATTGGGCAGTGCGCGGCGCAGGTAACCAGAGGGCAACCTCAATCCATTCAACTCAGGCCGAAGCTGAACGGGCCGCACGAGAAATCGCAATCAACCAACGGAGCGAAGTCGTCATCCACCGGCCCGATGGACGCATCCGCGACAAGAACTCCTATGGAAACGACCCATATCCACCGAAAGGCTAAAAACTATGACGCTGGACGCGCCCCATGTCGATACACCGTCGATCCGCAGGATTCTTTGCATCGACGGTGGTGGCATTATGGGAACGCTACCAGCGTCATTTCTCGCATCATTGGAAGAGGATCTTGATCGGCCGATCGGCGAGTATTTCGACTTGATAGCAGGAACCTCAACCGGTGGCATTCTTGCCATCGGCCTTGCGATGGGCATACCGGCCCGTGATCTTCTCAAACTCTATGTTGAGCGCGGCCCGCATATATTCGGGCAGTCAGAGGGTATTCTGGCAAATCTTGCTGGCGGCACATGGAGGCGTATGAAGCATGTCTTTGCGCCGAAACATGACGCCGATCTGCTTCGGGCCGAACTTATTGAAGTACTCGGGACCAAGCGCATCGGAGATGCAAAAACACGGCTGGTGATTCCAGCATGGGACGCTGATCATCGCGGCGTGTACATTTTCAAGACGGCTCACCACAAACGCCTTAAAACCGACTATAAGCGACTTGCTGTCGATGCCGCCATGGCGACAGCTGCCGCTCCCACTTATTATAAGCGCCATCGCACTGCGGAAGATGTTGGCCTTTTGGACGGCGGGGTATGGGCCAACAATCCTATCGCTCTAGCAGTGGTCGAAGCCATAACTTTACTCGGTTGGCCCGCCGAGAGTTTGCGGGTGCTGAGCTTAGGGTGCGTCAATGAAGTTTACATGATCGACGAAGCGCCCGGCCTAGGCGGCCTGGCAAGGGATGTCACCCGGTTGTTCATGGACGGTCAGTCGCATGGCGCGCTCGGTATGGCGAAGCTGCTCACCGGGCATCAGTATGAGCGCGAGGCTATCTTTCGTTGTTGTCCCGACGTACCGAAAAATTTCTTTAAACTCGATGACACGCGCAAGATAACCCAGCTTAAGGGCATGGGCGCATCACTAGCACGTAAAGAACGGCCGCGCATTGAGCCTGTTTTTCTTTCCGATCCAGCCAAATTTTTTAACCCAGAATATACGTTGAAAGGAACCGGGTTATGAATCAGATGCGCGCAGTACCTGCGCAAGCCCATGTGCTTATGCGCGACACAGAGATTTACTCGATCCTCGACCTGATTTGTCAGGCATTGGAGTTAAGTGACGCCCAGCTCGAAGCTGCACGGACTAGCTATGAAGCGGTGGCAGAATGGCTCTCGGCATCAGATAGCCCGCTTTTGAAGTGGATCGAGATATACGCGCACGGATCAACCGGCCTTGGTACGACAGTCAAACCAATGGCGCGGGAGGACTTTGATGTCGATCTAATCTGCAAGGTCTTGCGGTTTGCGCCTGACAGGCTGCCGTCAGAATTAAAACAGATTATTGGTGATCGCCTCAAAGAGAACGCTCTCTATGCAGGAATGCTGGAAGAAAAGAAGCGGTGCTGGCGCCTCAATTACGCGCGAGAATTTCATCTTGATATCTCCCCGACGATTATAAACCCCGAATGTGGCAACGGTGGCGAGTTGGTCCCCGACAAAAAACTGCGGGAGTTCAAGCCGACGAACCCGAAGGGTTACAAGGCGCTTTTCGAGCGCAGAGCATCATTAATGCCAAAGCTGCGTGCACAAAAGACGATCATGGCTGAAGATCGAGCGAACATGGAGCCATTTCCGGTGTACGGTTCCGCCAAAGGTATATTGCGGCGGACCGTGCAGATTCTCAAACGGCATCGCGATGTGCACTTCCAGAATATTGGCGAGGATATCGCGCCAATCTCCATCGTCATCACAACGTTGGCAGCACAGTCGTATGAATACTGCGTGAGGAATTTCGTATTTGATTCCGAGCTCGATGTCCTCGTCGCTACCATTCGGATGATGCCTCATTTTATCGAGAAGCCGTTTGTAAATGGCCGACTTTTGTACGTCGTCGCCAACGAAACCACGTTCGGTGAAAACTTTGCCGAACGCTGGAACACCGAGCCAGCTCGCGCAGTTGCATTTTACGAATGGCACGCGAAGGCGCTGGCGGACTTCGAATCACTACCGAGCCTGGAGGGGATTGACGTCATTACAAAGCGTTTGGAAGCTTGCCTTGGCGGCCAGGTGGTTCGCAAGATCATCGATGAGCGGACTGCGGGAATTTCACAAGCAAGGGTAGACAAGAAGCTTTATGTAGCGCCGGTCGTCGGCCTCACTCTCTCCAGCGCCGCCAATGCCACCCCAGTACGACCGAATACCTTCTTTGGGGATTAAATCGTGTTTAAGCGCGGAAGCCGTGACCTAACGCCAGCGCAACAGTTTATGTTCCTGCGCACCAGTCCCATTTGCACGGGAACAGGACAACTGCACGCGGTTGGCTTGACCTGGGACTATCGCGATCGACCTACACCTCTCAGCCGCGAGTATTCTATACGGGTCTCATTCCAGCGAGGTGAAGCGCCCAGCGTGTTTGTCTTGGCGCCCAACCTTTCGGATCTGGCAGGTGGGCGACAACTTCCACATGTTTATCACAATCCCCTGCGTCTTTGCCTTACCTTGCCAGGCGCACGTGAATGGACCAGCTCTATGCGGATCGATCAAACATTTGTGCCGTGGACGACAACTTGGCTCTACTATTTCGAAGAGTGGCTGACCTCAGACGACTGGAAGGGCGGCGGAGTACATCCAAACAGTGAAGATCCGGGACGACGGAGTCGGCATATTCGACGCGCCTTGCGTTAATCGACAATGGAACCCGGAGCAGCTGGTCACTGACTATCCGGATTCTCATCTGTGAGAAAGGGGCGCGCGTGTTTAGCTCGCTTCCACTCAGAAAACTAATGTACCCCAGTCTATCAAGGGTTTCAAATCTTCATCATGTGTTCGAGCACACGACAACGGGTGCCACATGGCCAGTCTCGCGATGACCTTAGAGGGCAGATGCTCGCAGATGGAAAATTCAGTCCACGTGAGCGAAGGCTTGAAAGAGCACGCGCCGATACCTCCGATCCTACTTAACTGCTATAGTCGAGTAGCATGTTATTTTGCGTGAACTGCCCGCAATGAGCGGCGAAAAAGTCGGCAAGGAGAAAAAGTGGCACGTTTTCAGTGCGCAGTATGTTCGTTTGATGATCATGCCACTTGGGCAGGGGAGCTTGTTTGCCCGCGCTGTGGCAGTACGACTGGGGTTCGCGCGGCGATCGGGATGGAAGAAATGACTGATCGCGAAGCAGAGGCGTTGGCAGCTCTGGCTGCTCAATGGTCTGAGGACGGTGACGATGCAGAGTAATCCACCACTGACATAACTCCCAGAGGCCGCCCCTCTGCTTATGGGCGCAACTATAGTCCGGTGGCACCGTCCTCTTGAGTTCGTATCGCACGTTTATATGCGATGTACTGATCGCCGTGTTCGAAGACCTCATCCATCGTCATGACACCATGGTTTTCAAGCGCGGAGAGAAACTCCTCGAAAGGGCCAAGTTCATTGCCTGAACCACGCATAATAGCCAGACTTCCTCGATGATCGTCGCCAATCATCGCCTGGCAATGGCGTGAAAATACATGCAAGTCGCCGGTTTTATAGAACCTTTCGATCACGGCCTCGGCTTGCTCGCGAGTGGTAACAACGTCAGGTACGGTATTCTGCATGGCCCACTTCTTTCTAAACCTATATGTATATTGAAGGCGGTTTTGCAAATTTAGCATCGAATGGTCGTAGATTTTCGCTGGAAACGCATCGGCTTTCAATCTGAAAAATATCCACAGAATTTTAGTTATATAAATTATACCGCAGTATAATTTACTGGGTTCACTGTATTTCTTCGCTTGAATATCCGAAATTAATCGCCGTAATTTACCTTTTAACCAATCCGCGAGATCCAATAATAAAGGGTCTATCATGTACGTTGACATTGAACGTCACGACGGGATCAAACGCCGCCTGCGTGCAAAGGGCATAACTTTCACCCAGATTGCCGAAGAGCTCGGCATTACAAGTGTTGCCATCACAAGAGTTTGCCAGGGGCACGGTCGATCAGAGCGCGTCCAGTGCGCCATTGCTCGCAAACTCGACACCGCACCCCACGAGCTATGGCCCGACAGATATACACATAAGGAGGATCAGATGAAAAAGTGACGGAAACCTCATAAGGGAACGACCCCGGAAGCAGGAACTTCCGAGGCCGTTAAGAAATATCGATTTGCTGTCGATAATTCTTTTTCCCCCTATCCGAACAAAGAGTCAAGTCTGCCCGCCGCATTCGGCGGCGGGAGGCCCTTTTGTTAACTCACAGGACAGGAGGCGTCTGATGACAATGGCTGCTGATGCTGTCGTTGTCAGACGGGAACAACATGAATCACGAAATTACGAACTCTTTTCGTTTTCCACGCCCAAGCCGGTCGACCCGGCACATATCACCGAGATCCAGAGCAAGCCTGCGTGGAGCACTGGTAGCTCAGCTACCGGCGGATCGGCATCCAAGACGTATCGTTTTCGAGAGCAAGCTGGAGCAGCGCGTTCTTCATGTGTTGCTGGCACGGCCTGATATCAAGGATATCTGGGATCAGCCGCCTGCTATCACTTATCGCGCTGAAGACGGACGGGAAAAGCGTCACGTCTTCGATTATCTTGCAACGTTCACGAGTGGGCGACGGGTCGCGATCGTCGTTAAGCCCGCTCATCGTGCCGCGAGACCAAGTTTCCGAAACGAGTTCCAATTAATCCGGGCCTCGACGAGCGTCGCGTTTGCCCACGATGTTATCCTGGTCACAGACCAATCGTTTAACCCGGCCGACGCACGCAACGCAGCCCGGCTCCACGAGTTTCGGCGTGTCTCCGATCCAGAAGCAGATACCTGCGTCCGGAACATCATTGCGACCCTTACAGGTGAAACGACGATCGCCGATGTGGTTTCCAGCAGTGGTCTGGGTGGGCGCGGCTTTCGTGCCGTTTTCCGTGCGATCTATTCCGGCATCGTCCAAGCACTTGATGAAGGGGATATTGAGACAACGACCCGTATAGCCAGGGGGATTGCGCAATGACCATCCGTTTCAGGCTCTCTCAAACTGACTGCATCAGCATTAACGGCACCGATCATTTTCTCCACAGCCAGGACGAAACCGGTGTCACGCTATGGCGCATCGATGAGAGCGCAACGTGCTTATCCTACACTCACGAACAATTGGTCAGGCTGCTCGCATCACCAGAGGTAAAGTACAAGCGGGGATTCTACTCGTCCGGACAAGCGGCCCTCCGGCTGCGGTGCGATCATCAATATCTCAATACGCTCAATCCGGACAAACGTGCGGAGTTGCTGTGGAAGGCAGCATATTGCCAAGCTTTTTTAGAGGTAGAGGCCAAGGGTGACGCTTGCCGGACAGAAGAGTCCATACATTCCGCTCTTCCCCAGATGTCGGTACTGGTCAATGCCAGAGAAACAGAACGGCAGACCGCCGAACGAACGAACCTGGCTGCTGTAAAAGTTACACACCGCCTTCCTCCCTCCGCATCGACCCTGCGAAAATGGATCCGCAAGTTCGAAGCATGCGGGCATAGTCCGCTCGGCTTCTTGCGCAAGAGGCACAACGTTCCGACGTACACCCGAAAATTTTCGGTGGAGGCGGATAGGCTCCTCGCGAATTGCACCTCTGGTTATCTCTCCCGCAACGAACCGACTGTGAAGGAGATCATCAAAGAAACCCAGGGCAGGTTCAAAGAGGAGAACAGGGCCCGCGCAACAGTTGGTCTTTCACCTTTCCAGATACCTTCCGGTCGCACCATTCGTCGCCGGATTGCTGCCTTCGATCCCTTCGAAGTTGTCGCTCAAAGAAAGGGACTAGAGGCCGCAAAGCGGAAATTCTCGTTCTATGAGAATGGTGTTGCTGCCAGCCATCCGCTCGAGCGCATCGAGATGGACGAGTGGCAGATCGACGTGGCTTCACTTTTCGGCAACTCTGGCGCGCTTGATCCTTTGAAACAACAGGATCGGGCTCGGTTCGAAGTGGGCAGGCGATGGGCCTACGTTGCAATCGATTGCGCCACGCGATGCATCCTGTCGTTTCGGATCGCCGCCAATCCCTCAGCCCAAGACGCCATCCGGGCTCTGGAGTTGATAACGCTGGACAAAACGCCAATCGCACAAGCCGCCGGCTGCGAATCCCCGTGGAATTATTGTGGTGGCGTTGGCTCTATTGTTACCGATCAGGGTTCAGCGTTCACTTCCGTCGAATTTTGTACGGCTGTTACGGATCTGGGCGCCACACGTGAGGCACCACCGGCCGGTGTTCCAAAACTTCGTTCAAGAATAGAGCGCGTTTTCAGGACATTCGGTCAACAACTGGCCCCGATGTTAATCGGGCGCACCTTCTCAAACCCACAGGAGCGCGGCGACTATCCGTCAGAGCAATGGGCATCACTGACGGACGATGAGCTTGCTGCAATATTCACCGCATTCATTGTCGACATATATCACAACACACCTCATTCGGGCCTCAAGGGCGAAACGCCTGCGAATGCCTGGAAGCGTCTTAGCGCAGAGCAAGGAGTTACCGCGCCACCTGACGCGAACTGCCGACGGGTAGTTTTCGGCATACCTCTGACCAGAAAAATCGGCAGGCATGGCATTCTGGCCCTGGGAATTCACTACACTTGCCCCGAGCTTCAGAAGGCACTGTTGACCGGCCATCCTCGCGAGATTCAGGTTCGGATGGATCCTCACGATCTAACGTACATTTCAGTCTGCCTTAACGAGAACTGGTACCCTGCCGAGGCAGTGCCAAAGGTCGTTTGGGGGGTATCCCTCGTTGAATGGCAGACGATCGTGCGTGATCTGCGGACCAAACACCGCAATGAAGCTGTTCTGACAGAAGAGGTTATTCAGCGGGCCCGCGATAGGATCAGGGCGATCGATCAGCGCGCCAGAGATTTGATGCGCATACAGCCGACTACGCTGACTGCTGCTGATCTCAAGCGATACGAGCACGACCTGTACCTCGGGTTGCGGATTAAACCAGCTACCGAGCTATCCAGCGAACCGCCAGTCCAGATCGACGACCTACTTCGCGATCCGAGCCATGAGCAGTCCGAACCTCCGGCAAACGACGAGTCCAGTTCGCCAGAGCCGCAAAAGAAAAAACCATGGAAGCTGTCCGATGACTGACCGGCAGACAGAAATAGCTCACCGCATTGTCGCCCTTCGGCAGATCTTTGCTCACCATGATGCATACCAGCAGGCGGAGGAGCAGTTTCAACTGCTCCTCGACCGGCGTCGCGCCGAGCTCGCAGCTGGCGTCGTGATGGAGGCGAGAGGTATCGCAATCATCGGAGCTTCAGGGTCCGGAAAAACCACGGCGGTTGCCAGGCTTTTGTCACATACACCCGATCTCGTTGTCGATAATCCTCACGGGCCGCGTCAGGACGTCGTCAGCTTCCAGGTTCCAGCACCTGCAACGCTGAAATTCGTAGGGCAAACGGCACTGGAAGCACTGGGCTATCCCCTCAAGCGGGACAGGACCGAGATGATTATCTGGGGATTGGTAAGACAACACCTACGGGCTCGGGAGACCCTTTTCCTCCATCTTGACGAGGCTCAGGATTTGTTGAGCCATCAAACCCCTAAGATGATGCAGTCCGTCGTCCGGACCTTGAAGTCCCTGATGCAAACCAGGGACTGGCCAGTGGGTATAATCCTGTCAGGCATGCCCGACCTGAAGGAGCTGCTCAATCATGACCCTCAACTTGCCCGGCGATTTTATCCAATCGAATTTCCGAGGCTGCATGCGGATATCGATGGCGAGCAGGTTGTACTCACAACTATTTCCTATGCAGATCGAGCGAGACTGACAGTAAACCGTCAGCTGGATCATCGCTTTGCGGCGCGGCTCATCCACGCTGCAGATGGCGAGTTCGGCCTCGTTATCGAGCTGATCATTGGATCTATTGAGGAAGCACTTTTGTCCAATGACGAGGTACTCGATTGCGAACATTTTGCCGGCGCTTTTCGGCGTCGGTCAGGTTGTGTGAATGCCCTCAATCCATTCATCGCAGAGGATTTTGAGCGAATCGATGCGAGGATGCTGCTTCCAAGGTCGGCCCTGCCATGAGTGCGCGGTCATTAGCCCTGACCTGCGATCTTGCAGAGCGGGAGACGCCGACATCTTTTGCGGCTCGCCTCGCGATCAGGAACATGTCAGGCGGCGCACAAGAATTTTGTCGAGACATGGGGTTGGACTGGAAGGCCCTGATCCGTGGAGAGACAACAGAAATTTTCCGCTTGGCTGGTTTAGCAAGAGCAGATGAATCCGCCTTGCAACGAAATGCATTCAAGATACTCAGCCATGGTCATCTACGAATAGGTTGTGAAGAGGTAAGAGCCGCGTCTCTGCTTCGTGCGCAAATCCGCGTTTGTCCGATATGTTTGGTTGAACGGGTCGCAGCTCATGGTTTCGTCGGAGCCTACCGTCCTGCTGACTGGCAGTTTTTGTCGATCCGGACCTGCGCGTGTCATGGAGTTCCGTTGATACGGCTCCCATCTGAACCCGCCCCAATGCAGAACTACGACTTCGGCTTCATCATTCAGAAGAACTGGGCGAAGATCGAGGAAACAGCGCCAAAAGTCCCCCGATGGAAACCCTCAAACTTGGAACACTATCTCCGAAAACGGCTTAGCGGTTGGAGGGGCCAACGCTGGATCGACCACATGCCATTATCAATCATCGCCAAGGCTGCAGAAGTCCTCGGAGCCAGAGTGGAGTTTGGACCCAGTATCACTGCAAATGCTCTTGGCGAGGAACAATGGCACCACGTGGGGAACTGCGGGTTCGATATTCTATATAACGGACCCGATTGCCTTCGGCGTGCTCTATTCGATCTGATGGGTAAGTTTGAAGGAGGAAGCGGATTTCATAACCGCGACCTTGGCATTTTTTACATATGGCTGAACCGTGCCCGTCGCTATCCGGGTATTGAAACAATAAGGAATCTCGTACTTGACCACATCGTACAGAATTACCCGCTTGAGCCCGGCGTAATGGTTCTCGGCCGGCGTATTGAACAACCACGTTGCGTCACCTGGACAAACGCAAGGCGCAGGCTCGGCGTTCGGCGGGAACGGATGACCTATCTGGTTGGCGATTTGACAGGCTCCGCAAACACCCCCGGAAGCAAGCCAATGAGTCTGACATCTCAGCAGATCGATGCCTTGCAGGCGAAGATGAACGACATGATCTCCATAACCGACGCAGGGAAAATTCTAGGCTGTGAATACGCGTTGGTCGTGCGCTTCGTGGAAAACGGCGTGTTAAGCCGTTGGGGTGAAGCTTCGACAAGGCCCTATCTTTCCAGAGCGGAAGTTGAAGCGCTAGTTGCTCCTGTTCGAAAGCTGGATGGCGCAAGCCACGCGCTGAATTTGAAGCCCATGGAGAGGATTTGCGTAATCACCAAGGCGAAAGCCCATGAAATCTATAAATGTTTTCTGGAGGGCAAACTCAAAACTGCCTTTCGCGACACGACAAAGGCCGGGCTTCGGTCGTTACTGCTAGACCCTGTGGAGGTGAAGTTCAGCCTTCCGGTTCAAGATAAAACCGACCCGACTATACTGGACGTAGTGGCAAGGTTAAAAACGAACGCCAAGACCCTCCGTTATCTCGCACAAAGTGGTGAACTCCGGATTTATCGGGCACGCGATGCCACCACGCGAGGTATGCAAAGCTACGTCGGTGAAGATGAGCTTCGACAATTCCAAGCAAGATTCATGACCATCGGCGAGGTGAGCGATTTTTTTGCCATGCATTCGGGGCCGCTATCCGTCAAGCTCGATGCCTTGGGACTTCGCCCGAGAAGAGTGCCTGCGCGCGTTAGTCGGATTTATCAGCGAGCAGACATTGAGCGACTCTCAACTTCATCTTGGCGAAAGCTTTGAAAGCAAACCTGAATAGTCGCGCGCGCGGTGGCCAGGCACCCGGCTCGTACTCAACTCCGAGACCGCGGATCATCCGCGCAACGCCGCAACCGAGGGAAAAAGACATGACTACTCTGACTATCCGAAACGTTCCTACCTCCGTGCATTCCAGCCTTCGCCGCATAGCCAAGAAGCATCACCGCAGCCTCGAGGCCGAAATTCGGGCCATTCTTACCTCCATCGCAGCCGCCGAAATGGGTCAAGGGCTCGGGCAGCAACTTCGTGCCCAGTTTTCTGACGTCTACGGTGACGAACTTTCAGAATTGCGGGATCAGTCGCCGGTGGAAGGAGCAGTCTTCAAATGATCATTCTCGATACCGATGTCATTTCAGAAATGCAGAAAGTTGACCCAGACCCAAACGTCATAGCCTGGCTCGACACTCTCGATTCAACGACGACCTATATCACCGCCATCACCGTGACCGAATTGCTCATCAGAATTGAAAGGCTACCTTCAGGGAAACGTCGGACCGCTCTGGCTGAAGCTGTCGACAGGGTTATTAATAGCGATTTCAAGGACCGCATCCTGGCATTTGATGCGGCGTCCGCTTCAATTTTCGGACACCTGGTCGCCGCTGCAGAAAGTTCCGGGTTCGCAGTCGGCTTCTCAAACGGGGCGGTGGCTGCCATTGCTCGAGCTAACAAATCCTGCACCGTCGCAACCCGCAATGAAACGGCGTTTGCTGCAATGCGGATCGAAACGATCAATCCTTGGGCCGAGCGGATGCAACTGCCAGCTTGATCAATCGACATTGCCGGGTTTGTCCAAGCTACGCGGTGATGTAACGTAGGCTAGACGCTTGGAGCTGCTCAAATGGTACTGCATATTCGCAATCCGGAGGCCGATAGGCTTGCACGAGAGCTTGCGCGCATTGACCGCACAAGCATCACCGATGCTGTAATCGTCGCTCTTCGAGAAACCATCCGCAACCGGATAGGCCAGAAAGCGCCATGGGAGACAGCACAAAAGATTCTTGCCAAACATGGCCAATCTTTCCCGCAAGATCGAAAGCCCGTTCCTCCAGAAGCCTATCACGAGCTTGATCACGATCTGACGGATGACGAATAGTTTTCGTCAACAGGCACCGCTGTGCCAAAAATCCTGATGCCAAAAACCTATTGTGAGGTACGCCTTTTCCGGATCGCGAACGCCTTTATTATTTCAAGGGCAAAATCTCGTGGCAAAAAGGGCAAAATATCTGAAACCAGTTAAATTTGACATGTTTGTTTTCAATGACTTAGAATAACCTCAAGGGCCAAAATTCGTGTCATTCGACACCATAAGAATTTGAATTTATTTGGCTATTTCCGACAAGGAAATTTGTCTTCCTCCATTGTCACCCCAATGGAATTGCGACCGTCTTTCGATAGAGATGCCATGTCGCGTGCCCAAGGATGGGCAGGACCAACGCCAATCCGGCAAACATCGTGGCAAATCCCACGACCAGCATCGCGGTCACGATTGCCGCCCAAAGCAGCGCCTCCAGGGGATTGCGAGATACCACGCGCAATGATGTGGCGATTGCCGCCGCCGCACCGCAATCCCGATCAAGCAGCATCGGGAAGGTGACGATCGTCAGGCACAGGACAACGATTGCAAAAAGCAAGCCAATGCCGCAGCCGGCGAAAATCAGGCTACGCCCCTCTTCCGTCGATGACACTTGATTCATCAGCATCGAGAAGCTGTCGGGCGGCATGGGTCCGAAATAGTGAACATAGAGATTTTGAGCCACCAGCAGCCACGCAATGAAGATTGCGAAAAGGAAGGAGCCGACGGCCACGATGGACGGCAATGCCGGGGAGTGGCTGACGTCGAAAGCGCGCCTCCAACTGGCGTCCAGTTTCTCCTCGCGGCGCCTGCTCATTTCATAAAGCGGCAAGGCGGCAACTGGCCCGATCAGGGCAAATCCGGACATCAGGGGAAACAGAAGCGGCAGAGCGTTCGCGTTCGTGCTCCAATAGGTGATGAACAATCCGGCCAGCGGATATATCAGACAAAGAAAAACATAATGCGATGGCTTCGCCCAGAAATCGTCGAAACCCAAACGCAGGGCGTCGAATACATCCGCCATCTGGATGCGTTTGACTTCCGGGTAAAAGGCTGTTTGGTCCCGACCTGCAATCACATGAAACTGTGCCATGACGTTCCTCCTGCGGGTTAGGCAGTCCTGACGGCAGGGCGGCGGTCAGGACAGGCCTGCACGCAATTTCCGGCTTTGAGAAGCCTGACGATGAGACAGGCAGTATACATCGAAAAGACCGGCTGCGAAAGGAAAACGGCCTGGCAGGATCGAGCCCGCTTGAACGAATACCACATGCGCACGACCCGGCGCTTTCCAAACGTCAAAGAGATCAACCAAATATGATCTGTTCATCGAACCGCGATGTGCTACTGCCACTCACGGAAAACAGCAGCTCAGGAATGTAGTTAAATGGAATGGATCCCTATTGGCTTGATGGCATTCAAGGTTATCGTGTTGGGCGTGGCCATGTTCTTTGCCATCAAGTTTCATTATGATGAGGGCAAGAAGAAGAAAAACAAGGAAGGCGGGACGTAAGCGCCTGCAAAAGCCAGAAGATCACCGTTCGATTTGATCGAACGGCTGGAGCAGATCAGCCTTTGAGAACGGATAAAGGACAGGCAGCGCCAGATTTGTGCCGCCAACGCAGGCCAGCGCGCATCTGTTCTTCATCCCTCGACAGGGTGAAATCAAATTTGCCTTGAATGTCCGGGGAATAATGGTGCTGCGAGAGAGGATTGAACTCTCGACCTCTCCCTTACCAAGGGAGTGCTCTACCACTGAGCTACCGCAGCAATCTCTTGAGTGCGGCGGACTTCTGCCACATCATTACGCAAATCGCAAGCAAGCAATTGCATTTCTTTGCACATAATGTGGAAATCTGTCGGAGACGCATTTGAAAGCCGCTTTTCCGGCCCTTTTTCCCGTAGTAGAAGACCGTCATGAGCGAAAATACGACCAACAAAGAGAAACAAATCCAATCAGACCAGCGCAAAAAGCGCCGCGCTGAGGAGTTGCGCGCGAATCTGATGCGCCGCAAGGCGCAATCGCGCTCGCGCCGCGCAGGCGAAGCCGACGAGCGAAACGACGGCATTACCGCCGCCAGCGACAAGACCGATTGAGAATCACGGCAACAAAGCCTTCCTTGAAGATAGGGAGGCTCTGCGGTAAAAGCTTACTTCCGTTCTTCGCAGCGATATCGTCCTATTGTGATTCGTATTTGACGTAATTTGGCCGCAAGACTCGTAATTTCATGACGCAACGCCACCGCGCCGCAAGGGCTGCCGGGTTTGGTGAAATTTATCGGGCAAGGCATCGGCCCAGAAGGTGACACAGCATGGATCGCATCAAAATCGTCGGCGGCAACAAGCTCAACGGCATCATTCCGATCTCCGGCGCCAAAAACGCCGCCCTGCCGTTGATGATCGCCTCGCTTCTGACCGACGATACGCTGACGCTCGAAAACGTGCCGCATCTGGCCGATGTCGAGCAGTTGATCCGCATCCTCAGCAATCACGGCGTCGATTATTCTGTGAACGGGCGTCGCGAGCACCAGAACGGCGCCTATTCGCGCACCATTCATTTCACCGCCCGCAACATCGTCGACACGACGGCTCCTTATGAACTCGTTTCGAAGATGCGCGCGAGCTTCTGGGTGATCGGCCCGCTTCTGGCGCGCACCGGCGAGGCAACCGTGTCGCTGCCGGGCGGCTGCGCCATCGGCACCCGTCCCGTCGACCTGCTGCTGGAATCCCTCCAGGCGCTGGGCGCGGAAATCGACATTGAAAACGGCTATGCCAAGGCGCGCGCGCCGAAGGGCGGCCTTGTCGGCGCACGCTACAGCTTTCCGAAAGTCTCGGTCGGCGCAACCCATGTCATGCTGATGGCGGCGGCTCTCGCCAAGGGTGAGACCATCATCGAAAATGCGGCCCGCGAGCCGGAAGTCGTCAATCTCGCCGACTGCCTCAATGCGATGGGCGCAAAGATCACCGGCGCGGGCACCAGCACCATCCATGTGGAAGGCGTGACCAGCCTTTCGGGCGCACGCGTTCGCGTCATTCCCGACCGTATCGAAACCGGCACCTATGCGATGGCGGTCGCGATGACCGGCGGCGACGTGCTTCTGGAAGGCGCGCAGGAAAGCCTGCTGTCATCGGCGCTGGACACGCTGCGTCTGGCCGGTGCCGAGATCACCGAGACCAATAGCGGCCTTCGCGTGGTGCGCAACGGCCATGGCATCCAGCCTGTCGATGTCACCACCGACCCCTTCCCCGGCTTCCCGACCGACTTGCAGGCGCAGTTCATGGGCCTGATGACCAAGGCGAAGGGAACGTCGCGCATCACGGAAACCATTTTTGAAAACCGCTTCATGCATGTGCAGGAACTGGCGCGTCTTGGCGCAAAAATTTCCCTGTCCGGCCAGACCGCAACCGTTGAAGGCGTCGAGCGCCTGAAGGGTGCGCAGGTGATGGCAACGGATCTGCGTGCATCGGTTTCCCTGGTGATCGCGGGCCTCGCCGCCGAGGGCGAAACCATGGTCAATCGCGTTTATCATCTGGATCGCGGCTTCGAGCGACTGGAAGAGAAGCTGTCGCGCTGCGGCGCGATGGTGGAACGCATCAGCGGTTGATGTGATCAGCCGGAGTGACGTTCGTTGCTCCGGCTTTTTTCTGGCTGACGTTATTTGAACAGCGACGGGTTTGAAAAGCCTGTCGATTTTTTTGTTTTGACATGCCAAGTTGATAACCGGCCCGGCGGGTGATTGATTTTCTTCCCGCCGGAGCAGTTATTGACCGACAACGGAAAGCGGTGCTGGAGTATGGATATGTTGAAGCTTGTGGCGCTGGATGAGGAGGACTTGCAGGTCCTTTCCGCTCATCTTCAGGACGCGGTTTTGAAAGTATCCGACCTTCAATATCTCGCCAACGAAAAGCGTTTCATCCTGACGGCAAACCGTTTTGTCTGGGAAGAAAGCAAGCCGAGATTCCTGCGCAAGCCGCAATATCAGCGCCGACGCACCGCCCTGCATTTCAACCGTGTGATTGCGGCGAAGGCGACCGGCATCGACCGCCAGAAGCCCGAAGACGTGCTTTCCCTGATGGCCATTCAGTTCACCGCCGGTGAAACGCCGGCAGGTACAATAGAACTGACTTTTTCGGCAAATGCGGCTATCCGTCTTGAAGTGGAATGTATTGAGGCGCAAATGACGGACCTTGGCGCGGCATGGGAAACGGAATCGCTTCCCCGCCATAACGTCTGAGAGCAGGTTCTGCACAACCGTCATTCGTCAGCCGGATACGAGGTCCGGCAAGCATATTTGAAGGAACAGAAGCGTGGTCAAGACGCTCAGACAAACCGATCCCGATTTCGAGAATAATTTCGCGACGTTTCTGGCAGGCAAGCGCGAGGCATCGGAAGATGTCGATCGCGCGGCGCGGGAAATTGTCGACCGTGTGCGCCGGGAAGGCGACAGCGCGCTGATCGATTATTCCCGCCGCTTCGACCGGATCGATCTCGAAAAAACCGGCATCGCGGTCACCGAGGCTGAAATCGACGCAGCCTTCAAAACCGCGCCCGCATCCACAATTGAAGCGCTGAAACTCGCGCATGAGCGCATCGAAAAGCACCATGCGCGGCAATTGCCGAAGGATGACCGTTATACCGATGCGCTGGGCGTCGAGCTCGGCTCGCGCTGGACGGCTATCGAGGCCGTGGGGCTTTATGTTCCGGGCGGCACGGCAAGCTATCCAAGTTCCGTGCTGATGAATGCTGTTCCCGCCAAGGTGGCGGGCGTGGAACGCATCGTCATGGTGGTTCCGGCACCCGATGGCATTCTCAATCCACTGGTTCTGGTGGCAGCGCGGCTCGCCGGTGTTTCCGAGATTTACCGTGTCGGCGGCGCGCAGGCTGTCGCGGCGCTTGCCTATGGCACCGAAACAATCAAGCCCGTCGCCAAGATCGTCGGCCCCGGCAATGCCTATGTTGCTGCCGCCAAGCGCATCGTGTTCGGCACGGTCGGCATCGACATGATCGCAGGCCCGTCCGAGGTTCTGGTCATTGCCGACAGGGACAACAATCCCGACTGGATCGCCGCTGACCTGCTCGCCCAGGCAGAACACGATACCGCCGCGCAGTCGATCCTCATGACCAATGATGAAGCGCTGGCGATAGCGGTGGAGGAGGCCGTCGAACGCCAGCTCCGCACTCTGCCGCGCGTAGAAACCGCAGCCGCAAGCTGGCGCGATTTCGGGGCCGTCATTCTGGTCGAGGATTTCGAGGCAGCCATTCCGCTTGCCAATCGCATTGCAGCCGAGCATCTGGAAATCGCCACCGCCGATCCGGAAGCCTTGCTGCCGAAAATCCGCAATGCAGGATCGATCTTCATCGGCGGCTATACGCCGGAAGTGATCGGCGATTATGTCGGCGGCTGCAACCACGTTCTGCCGACGGCGCGCTCGGCGCGTTTCTCATCGGGCCTGTCCGTCCTCGATTACATGAAGCGCACGTCGCTTCTCAAACTCGGCCCCGATCAACTGCGCGTGCTTGGGCCCGCGGCAATCGAAATTGCCCGCGCCGAAGGCCTTGATGCCCATGCGCAGTCTGTCGCCATCCGGCTGAACCTATGAGGTGACATGACCGCCGGTGTTCCAAATGCCCGCCTTGTTGACGTCGAGCTCGATGAATCCATCGGGCGTTCGACGCCTGACGTCGAGCATGAACGCGCGGTGGCCATTTTTGACCTTATCGAGGAGAACTCCTTCCACCCGATCGGTGACGATACGGGCGGGCCTTATCGCCTGAAGCTTTCGCTGATGGAATCACGGCTGATTTTCGCCATCGCACGGGAAACCGGCGAGGATGTCGCAACCCATATTCTCTCGCTCACACCGCTGCGCCGCGTGGTGCGCGATTATTTCATGATTTGCGAAAGCTACTATCAGGCCATCCGCTCGGCCACGCCAAGCAAGATCGAGGCAATCGACATGGGGCGGCGCGGCCTGCACAATGAAGGATCGCAAACCCTGCAAGCGCGGTTAAAGGGCAAGATCGAGGTTGATTTCAACACCGCCCGACGGCTTTTCACACTTGTCTGCGTTTTGCACTGGAGGGGCTGATCATCGATGATCGTCGCCGATGGACCTCCCGTAACGCTTAGCGAAACTGACAAGGAAGATCATAAACGACGCCTGCCCACGTCGCTGCTTTTCGTCTGCGGCAAGAATGCAATTCGTTCGCCAATTGCGGAATTACTTGCAAGAAAAGCCTTGCCACCCAATATCTATGTGGCGTCGGCGGGCGTGAAACGGGGCGAGCGCGATCCGTTTGTCGATGCCGTGCTTCAGGAAGAGGGTCTCTCGCTCGACAACCGGCAGCCGCGCGGCCTCGAAGAACTGGCGGATGGCTATTTCGACCTGATCGTAACGCTGACGCCGCTTGCCCATCACACCGTTCTGGAACGCATGCGCGGCTTCTCGGTTGACGTGGAATATTGGCCGACGCCGGACCCGACTTTGGTAACCGGCAGCAGAAGCCAGATCATGGCGGCCTATCGCGATGTGCGTGACCGCCTGAAGCGTCAGATCATGCACCGTTTTGGCGAGCAATAAGTTCGCCGAATTCCGTTGTTCACAAATGCCGCCTAATCATATAGGTTCCGCGCAAATTCAGACCTAAAGACCGCTCGAGAGCGGCATTTTACCGAAGAAAGAAACAGGTATCGCATGGCGAAAGAAGAAGTCCTCGAATTTCCGGGTGTTGTTACGGAACTGCTGCCCAATGCTATGTTCCGCGTGAAGCTCGAAAACGAACATGAAATCATCGCCCACACGGCGGGCCGCATGCGCAAGAATCGCATCCGCGTTCTGGCCGGTGACAAGGTTCTGGTTGAAATGACCCCTTACGACCTGACCAAGGGCCGCATCACCTACCGCTTCAAGTAAGCAATCCGTTCCGGGAAATGTCTATTCGATGAGCGCGCAACACAAGCTGGTTCTTGCCTCCGGTTCTCCACGCAGGATCGAGCTTCTGGGGCAGGCAGGCATCGAACCGGACCATATCCATCCGGCCGATATTGACGAAACGCCGCAGCGTGGCGAACATCCGCGCTCGCTGGCGAAGCGTCTGTCGCGGGAAAAGGCGCGCAAGGCGCAGGAACAGTTGAAGGACGATGCGAATTTCGCCAGCGCCTTCATTCTCGCCGCCGACACGGTGGTGGCGGTTGGCCGGCGCATTCTGCCCAAGACCGAGATCGCAGACGAAGCGCGGGAATGCCTGCGCCTGCTTTCGGGACGCACGCACAAGGTCTTCACAGGGGTGAGCCTCGTCCTGCCGAACGGCAATCTGCGCCAGACACTGGTTGAAACGCGGCTTCGCTTCGAACGCCTTTCCCGCCAGCAGATGGATGCCTATCTCTCGTCGGGCGAATGGCGCGGCAAGGCGGGCGGCTATGCCATCCAGGGACTGGCCGGCAGTTTTGTCGTGAAGCTGGTTGGCTCCTATACGAATGTGGTGGGGTTGCCGCTGCAGGAGACCACGAGCCTGCTGAGCGATGTCGATTATCCGGTTTACGCCAACTGGAACAGCGGAAAAGTCTGAAGAACAGCCATGGACGACAAGAAGGACATATCAGCCGGTGGACGCGTGACGCCATTGCGTCCGACGCGTCCCTGCCCGGAATGCGGAAAACCTTCAACGCGCGAATCCTATCCCTTCTGTTCGCCCCGGTGTAAAAGCATTGACCTCAATCGCTGGCTGTCCGGCAGCTATGTGCTGCCCGGAAAGCCGATCGATGAAGAGGAAGAAGAAGGGAACTAAGCCTCTTCCAAACCATTTTCCTGCAATAAAATCAGCTATTTATCGAAACTGTGAGAAAAGCTGATAAAAATTGCGATACGGTGCTGGACAGCGCGAAATTTAATGCTATAACCCACCCACTTCCGGCGGGAACCAACACCGCCCTGAACGAGCAAATCGCTTGTTACGGATGCCCGGATAGCTCAGTTGGTAGAGCAGCGGATTGAAAATCCGCGTGTCGGTGGTTCGAATCCGCCTCCGGGCACCATTTTGATTTACTTAGGTAATCTGACAAAAATCCTCCTTAAAAATCAGGCCTTGAAATTGCGCCGTGGTAGCACACTGGTAGCATCGCTAGTTTTCTGGATTCTGCGATAGCGAGCTTTTGCAGCGAAAAGCAGAGGGGTAAACCGCTCTGGCTTTCTGGCTCATGCCGTCCAGCACAAAGCCGAGGCGGACGCATAGGAATATTGCCGAATAATCCGCCCCATGAAAATGCTAGCCGATAATGGGAGGTTCTGTGCACGCCTTTATAGGGTAGAATTTCTACCTCGCTTCGAGCCAGGATTTTGCTTGCGCCCACAACGGGCAAGACCGGATGAATGGACAATTGCAACTTCGCAAGCCCATGCGTTCGCGACACAGAACGGATAATGCCGATCCGCCTTAAACAGCACGCTAAAAACCGCGCTGCGGAAGGGGACGAAAAACTCATACTTACACCGTTGAAACCAAGTGACGTGCACGATGATTTTGTCTGTTGCAAACGCTGTAGAAGAATCTTTGAAAGGGCACCATAGAAAGGCCCTGCGGTTCTTCGAGCTACTTCTCCGAGAAGATAGAGCGATTTCACCTCATGACATAATGGAGGCCGCGTATGCTTATGACAGGGCGGGTAAAGAGAAAAACGCCGTGCCGCTTTATCTGGCTGCACTTCAAGGCGATCTGACCGAAGCGCAACGCATCAATGTCTATTTCTGCCTCGCTTCATCCTATAGGACTATTGGCAGGATCAACGCCGCGCGAAACCTTTTGTTAAAAGCAATTCGGGAATTTCCGCAGGAACCTATTTTAAAGATGCTTCTCTCAATCGTCGACTACGATGGCGGCAACCCTAGGCTTGCATTTTCACGGTTGCTCTCTGTCTGCCGTGAACATGCGCGCAGCGAAAGCATAGTTCCCTATCGATATTTCTTTAAGCGCGAAGAACGTAAGGCACTCCGGCGCCCGTAGCCACCTGCCTGCATTCGGGAAGTTTACCCCGAACTGCTGCAAAATTGGCAAGACAGATCACAAATTATCTCATGGAATCCGCACTGGATCACTGTGCGGCCTGAGGCTTGGTAAAACTGTTTCTAATATGCCCTGGCAATACGGACGCGCTCCAATATTGACCTGACGATATTCCTCTGCGAGGACTAGGGTCCAATCGGTTCTTCCCAAAATTCCATATAAGGAACTCCCATGCTGTGGACGTTGTTCGGCATCCTTTCCGGTGCCTGTATTGCCATTCAGGCCCCCATCAATGCAGCCTTGGCGCGCGGTCTGGGCTCACCGGTAACGGCTGCCGCGATTTCATTTCTGGCGGGTGCCGTCATACTTGCCGTTATCGCGGGCATTACCGCGCGCGCGACAGGCACCCTGCCCGCCTTCAACGTTCCGGCAGGCTGGCTGTTCGTCGTGGGCGGCGCGCTTGGCTGCATTTACGTGACGACTTCCATCCTGCTGACCCCGCGTATCGGTGCCGCCGCCGTGATGGGTCTCGCGGTCGCCGGACAGTTGATGGCCGGGCTTGCTGCCGACCGCATCGGCTTCATGGGCGTTGCCGTGCGTGAAATCACCGCCGGGCGCATTGCCGGTGCCGTCCTGCTTTTGACCGGCGCGCTGATGATCCGCTTTCTATAAGCGAAAAAGCCGCGCTTCCCGGCGCGGCTTTTCTGCATTCAAGAATGAGGGCGTTCAGCCCTTGAATGTGTATTCCGCAATCGATTGCGGCTTCATTTCAATCGAGAAGCCCGGCAAGGACGGCGGCATATAGGCCGCATCCTTGATCACGCACGGGTCGATGAAATGCTCGTGCAGATGATCGACATATTCGATCACGCGGCCTTCCTTGGTGCCGGAAACAGCCACATAATCGATCATCGACAGATGCTGTACATATTCGCACAGGCCCACGCCGCCTGCATGCGGCCAGACCGGCTTGCCGAACTTGGCGGCAATCAGCAGCACCGCCAGAACTTCGTTCAGGCCACCCATGCGGCACGAATCGATCTGCACGATGTCGATGGCGCCTTCCGCAATGAACTGCTTGAACATGATGCGGTTCTGGCACATTTCGCCGGTGGCAACCTTCACATCGCCAATCGCCTCGCGAATCTTGCGGTGGCCAGCAACATCATCCGGGCTGGTCGGCTCTTCGATGAAGAACGGCTTGGAGAAGGCCAGCTTGTTGACCCATTCGATGGCCTGGTCGACTTCCCAGACCTGATTGGCGTCGATCATCAGGTAACGGTCCGGGCCGATCACTTCGCGCGCGATGGTCAGGCGGCGAATATCGTCTTCGAGATCGCGGCCAACCTTCATCTTGACGTGGTTGAAGCCCTCGTCAATGGCTTCCTGGCACAGACGGCGCAGCTTGTCGTCGTCATAGCCGAGCCAGCCGGCCGAAGTCGTGTAGCAGGCATAACCTTCCGTCTCGAGCGTAGCGATACGCTCAGCCTTGCCAGCTTCCGCCTTGCGCAAGATCGCGACGGCTTCATCACGCGTCAGCGCATCGGTGAGGTAGCGATAGTCGACAATGTCGGCGATTTCTTCCGGCGACATGTCGGCGACCAGCCGCCATACGGGCTTGCCCGCCTGCTTTGCAGCTAGGTCCCAGAAGGCGTTGACGACAGCGCCGGTGGCCAGATGCATCGCGCCCTTGTCCGGGCCGATCCAGCGAAGCTGGCTGTCGCCGGTCAGATAACGCCAGAATTTGCCGGGGGCCGCGCGGAAATCTTCCAGCGAGGAGCCGACCACCAGATGCCGCATGGCAAGGATCGCCTGACAGCAAATATCGTTGCCGCGGCCGATGGTGAAGGTAAGGCCGTGGCCCTTCAGCGACGCATCATCCGTGTCGAGGATGACATAGGCCGCGGAGTAATCCGGGTCCGGGTTCATCGCGTCGGAACCGTCCAGACTTTGCGAAGTCGGGAAACGCAGATCGAAGACGCGCAGGTCAGTAATTTTCGTCATGATTTATTCCGTTATCCGAGCATGATCCCCAAAAGGGAGAACCGGTTTTTGGGGGCATGCTCAAGCAAATTAAACGTCGGCGCGCACGTTCTGCTTCTGGTTGCCGAGACCTTCAATGCCGAGTTCCACGACATCGCCAGCCTTGAGGTAACGCGGCGGCTTCATGCCCATGCCGACGCCGGGAGGCGTGCCGGTGGAGATGATGTCGCCCGGCTGCAGGGACATGAACTGCGACAGGTAGGAAACCAGATGACGCACGCCGTAGACCATGGTCTTGGTCGAGCCGTCCTGCATGGTTTCGCCGTTGACGGTGAGCCACATTTTGAGATCCTGCGGGTCGGCAACCTCGTCCTTGGTGACGAGCCACGGGCCGGTCGGGCCAAACGTGTCGCAGGATTTGCCCTTGGTCCACTGACCGGCGCGCTCGATCTGGAAAGCGCGTTCGGAAACGTCGTGCAGCGTGCAATAGCCAGCGACATAATCAAGCGCGTCTTCTTCCGAGACGTATTTCGCGGTCTTGCCGATGACAATGCCAAGCTCGACTTCCCAGTCGGTCTTTTCCGAGCCGCGCGGGATCAGGAGATCGTCATTGGGGCCGACGATGGCCGAGGTGGCCTTCATGAAAATGACCGGCTCAGGCGGCACGGCCATGCCCGATTCGGCGGCATGGTCGGCATAGTTGAGGCCGATGCAAATGAACTTGCCGGTGCCTGCGACGCAAGGGCCAAGGCGCGGATTGCCTTCCACCTTCGGCAGCGAATTAACGTCAAACGCGCCGAGCTTCGCCAGCGCATCCGGGGCAAGAGCCGCGCCGGAGAGGTCGCTTACATGCGCGGAGAGATCGCGGATCGAACCGTCAGCAGCCAGAAGGCCCGGCTTTTCCTGACCGGCTTCACCGTAACGAAGAAATTTCATGAGATTGCTCCTTTGAGGGGATGAAAGAGAGGGCGCTGAGACTAAATCGTCCAGCCGCCATCAATGTTGTAGGCTTGTCCGGTCGTATAAGTTGCACCGGCGAGATAAACGGCAAGATCGGCAATTTCTTCCGGCTGGCCGATGCGGCCAATCGGCTGACGGGCGATGAAGGCGGCGCGCTGCTCTTCATAATCGCCTTGTGCGCGCAGACGGTCCTGCAAGGACGGGCTTTCCACCGTGCCGGGGCAGATGGCGTTGCAGCGGATGCCCTTGGCAACGTAATCAGCCGCGACAGCCTTCGTGAGACCGATGACGGCGGCCTTGGTGACGCCATAGGCGAAACGGTTCGGCACGCCCTTCACGCTCGACGCGACAGAAGCCATGTTGACGATGGCGCCCTCTTCACGTTCCAGCATGCCGGGCAGCACGGCGCGGATGGTGCGGATCATCGAACGGATGTTGAGATTGACGGCGAAATCGAGGTCCTCATCCTTCATTTCGAGGATCGAGCCGCCGTGGACGACGCCAGCGCAGTTGAACAGAATGTCCACCTGCCCGATTTCGGCGACAAGCGCCTTCACTTCCGCGTCGTCAAGCACGTTGAGCTTGCGGGTGATGATGCCGTTGACGCCTTCGATTTCCTTGAGGGCATCGGTGTTGATGTCGGTCGCGTAGACCTTCGCGCCCGCCTCCGCAAAGGCCAGTGCGCTTGCACGGCCGATCCCTTGCGCAGCGGCTGTCACCAGCGCGGTTTTTCCATCAAAACGTATCGTCATTTTCAAGCCTTCCGTTCGACAAGCAGGGTGTGGTCATCCCGCTGATTAAGCGTATTTCCGATATGAATCGCAGACGATCATAACCGTGGGAAAAAGCAACCGGGTTGATTGGCATGATGCTGATTGCAAGGATCGTGGGCGCCCTGAAACGCGCCCCTGAAACGCGCCTTGAAACTCGCCTTGCACCTTCTTCCTCCCGGCGGGCGGCTCCCGATCCGCCCCCAATTGTAAATTGTTTATTTATATGCAAACATATTATGCAAATCTGGTCAAGGCTCTCTCTGCCTGTTTGCACCTTTCGAATCCACGGCTCTTCGTATATGAAGAATGATATTCACAAGGGGAGTTCACTTGGAAACAGAGGATCGCTATCGCGCCCCGGCGCTCGACAAGGGGCTGGATATTCTGGAACTGCTTGCAAGCGTGGATGGCGGGCTGACGCAGGCGGAAATCGCCAAGCATCTCGACCGCAGCCCCAATGAATTCTACCGGATGCTGGACCGGCTGGTGAAGCGCGGATACGTGACCAAGCTGGAGGGCGACCGCTATTCGCTGACCCTCAAGCTGTTCGGTCTGGCGCATCTGCATGCGCCGGTGCGCAGGCTCGCTTCCTTTGCCACGCCCTTCATGCGTGAGCTCGCGGACCGCTCGAAACAGGCCAACCAGCTTGCCGTGTTCGACCGTGGGTCTGTCGTGGTCATCGCACAGCAGGAAGCTCCGGATTACTGGGGTATTTCGATCCGCGTCGGCTCGCATATCAGCCTGTTCGATACCGGTTCGGGCCATGTGCTTCTCGCCTTCCGTTCGCCGGAAGAACGCCGGATGATGCTTGCCGAATATGCCAAGGACGGTGAAAGCGTGAAGCTCGACGAGAGTTTCTATGAGCGCCTCGACCAGATACGCGAGCGCGGTTATGAAATGATGCCGAGCGCGCAGGTGGCAGGCGTCTATAATCTTTCCGCGCCGATTCTCGGCCCCGACGGCACCTGCATAGCCTCGCTGACCTGCCCCTATGTGACGCTCGTCAACTCGGCTTCCGCCCCCGACATCACGCAGACCATCGGCCTGCTGCAAAAGACGGTCAAAGACCTGTCAAAACTGGTCGGCTCCGATATCGGAGCCATGGAGTAGCGGTCTATCGGTAATTCTTATTTGAAAACTCTCTTCTTTTTTGAAACTATACGGAAGGAGGACGTTTTTCATGATTATCGATACCCATCTGCATCTGATCGACAAAAGCGCGTTGAATTATCCATGGCTGGACGGCGTTCCGGCGCTCAACCGCGACTTTCTGTTCGAGACCTATCGGACGCAGGCAGAGCGCTGCGGCATCGGGGCGGCGCTGCATATGGAAGTGGATGTGGCAGCCGACGCCATTCAGGCTGAAACGGACCATATTCAGGAGATTTCCAGACGCTCGGGCGGCTTCATCAAGGGCGCAATTGCTTCCTGCCGCCCGGAAGAACCGGGCTTCGCGGCCTATCTGGAACAGAGCCGCAGCAATCCCTTCGTCAAGGGCTTTCGCCGTGTGCTGCATGTGGTGCCGGACGATGTTTCCGAGGGCGCTCTTTTCCGCGAGAATATCAAGCGGCTGGAAGGCACCGGCCTGACCTTCGATCTCTGCACACTGCCGCATCAGATCGACAAGGTGCTGGCGCTCGCCGACCTCGCGCCCGGCGTGCAATTCGTGCTCGATCACTGCGGCGTGCCGGACATCAAATCAGGCGCGCTGGAAAGCTGGCAGAAGGGCATTGCCGCGATTTCGCAACGCGACAATGTGGTCGCCAAGATTTCCGGCGTGGTCGCCTATGCCGACCCGGCAAGCTGGACCGTCGATACGGTGCGGCCTTATGTCGAGCATGTCATCCAGTCGTTCGGCTGGGACCGTGTGGTGTGGGGAAGCGACTGGCCCGTCTGCACATTGTCAATTCCGGGGGCAAGCAATGCTGGCGCCGGGCTTTCGACATGGGTGGCGACAACCCATGCGCTTCTTGAGGGATGCAGCAATGACGAAACGGCGCGCCTTTTGTCCCGGAATGCAACGCGTCTCTGGAAGCTTTAGGGTCCAGACTCAATTGATCCTGAGCCGGTGCGAAGCACCGTGTCGAAGGATAGAGGCGGATGCCCGGCGCATTTTCCCTCAGCCCTTCGAGACGCCGTTTTCAACGGCTCCTCAGGATGAGGGAAGGCGAAGTCGCATCAGGCCTCATAACGCAAAAACGCCGCCCGGCGGGGCGGCATTTTTTCGATCAGATTGCGAGTTCGACCTCGTTGCTGGCCAGTTCCAGCAAGGTCCAGACATGATCGGCGAATGAGTTCCACACTTCGATACGGTAATGATCCGCGTCCCATTTCAGCAGGATGATCTGGGCATGATCGAAGATGGTGCGGGCCGCGCCCGGCGCCTGCATTTCAGCCAGATTGAGCGGCGATGCGGCATTGAGCAGCCATTCAGCCTTGGGGCCTGCAATGTCGATGCCCGTCTCGCGATGGCTCACTTCCGTCAGGCTGTGCGGTTCGGTTTCGTAAAGCTTGGCGAAAACCGCAACAATGGCCGTCCCCTTGCTTTCATCCGCCCAGATATACCATTCGTCCGGTCCGATACAGGCAACGGCAATATCGCCGGTGCGGACAAGATCGCCGATCCTGGCGGGGATTTTTGCACCCAGCGCCTTTTCAGCCAGCGGCAGTTTTGCCGGGGCAATGCGCAGGATGAAGCGAGCCGCGTCATCGGCTGCGTGGATTTCCAGACGGCCGGGAATGACGACCTTGCGGTTCGAATAAGGTTTTGTTTCAACGAGCATGGTTCGATCCTTATCCGTTGCCATTCAACTTCTTGCCTTCGGGATCATAGAAGACCATGCCCGACACGGTGGCCTCGTGCACGCTGCCATCCGGCATCGGCATATAAAGCGTTTCACCCATGCGATCCTTGCCGCCCGACACCAGCGCCATGGCGATGGACCGGCCAAGCGTTTCGCTCCAATAGGACGAGGTGACATGACCGAGCATGGTCATGGGCAGCGGCTGTTTCGGATCGGCGACAATCTGCGCGCCTTCTTCCAGCACCAGCTTCGGGTTTCTGGTCATCAGACCAACCAGATGCTTGCGGTCCTTTTTCAGCATGTCGGGGCGCGACAGCGAGCGCTTGCCGACGAAATCCGGCTTCTGCTTGCCGATGGCCCAGCCAAGGCTTGCATCATCCGGCGTCACGGTGCCATCCGTGTCCTGACCGACAATGATATAGCCTTTTTCGGCGCGCAGAACGTGCATGGTTTCGGTGCCATAAGGCGTGATGTCATATTGCTGGCCGGCCTCATAAAGCGCCTTCCACAGCGACAGGCCATAACGGGCAGGCACGTTGATTTCATAGCCCAGCTCGCCCGTAAAACTCATGCGGAACAGACGCGCAGGCACGCCCAAAAATGTGCATTCGGCGACCGACATATGCGGGAAGGCTTCGTCCGAAATGTCCAAGCCCTCGACCATCGGCTCGATGAGCTTGCGCGCATTCGGGCCGTTGATCGCCACCACCGCCCACTGTTCGGTGGTGGAGGTGAGCGAGACTTTCAGCTCCGGCCATTCGGTCTGGAGATAGTCTTCCATCATGTTGAGAACGCGAGCGGCACCGCCGGTCGTTGTCGTCACATGGAAGCGGTCCTGCGTCAGACGCCCGACAACACCGTCATCGCGGATGAAGCCGTCTTCGCCAAGCAGCAGGCCATAGCGGCAGCGCCCAACGCCAAGCTTCGTCCATGGATTGGTGTACATGCGGTTCATGAATTCCGCCGCATCCGGGCCAACCACTTCGATCTTGCCAAGGGTGGAAGCGTCGAACATGCCGAGCGACTGGCGGGTCGCCTTGCATTCGCGCGCCACGGCCTGATGCATGTCTTCACCGGCTTTCGGGAAGTACCAGGCGCGCCGCCACAGCGAGACCGGCTCGAAAGCAGCGCCGTGCTGTTCGGCCCAGGCGTCGATTGGCGTCTTGCGGGTCACATCGAACAGTTTTCCGCGATTATAGCCGCAGAACGCGCCGAAGGTCGTCGGCGTATAAGGCGGGCGGAAGGTGGTGAGGCCAACCTGCGGCGTCGGGCGCTTGAGCGCATCGGCGGCAACGGCCAGGCCGTTGATGTTGGATGTCTTGCCCTGATCGGTCGCCATGCCGTTTGTGGTATAGCGCTTGACGTGCTCGATGGAGTGGAAGCCCTCACGCACGGCCAGACGAATATCCTTGGCGGTCACATCGTTCTGGAAATCGATGAAAGCCTTGGCCTTGCCCGGATCGCGATCCGTCGGCAGTTCGCGACAGCTTATGCCATCGCAGATGAAATCCCCGGCAACCGCATAATCGGCGGCCTTCGCCTTGTGGCCCGCATCGCGGGCGGCGGCGGCACCCGCCTCGGCGCCTTCGCGAAGCGCGGAAGCAAGGTCGAAATTGCCATTGCCCGCACCGGCGCAACGGCTTTCCTCGGTGCGTTCGCCCGGCAGATAAATCTGGCGGGTCTCATCCCAGACCAGCGAACCCTTGGTATGCGAGAACAGGTGCACGCTCGGATTCCAGCCGCCGGACATCAGCAGTACATCGCAGGCAATCGTGCGCGCGGCACCAACCTTGCCATTCGAAACCGGGTTGGCGCGCACGGATGAAACGCGATGGCGTCCGCCTGTGTCCGTCACAGTCCAGCCGGTGAGCGTTTCGATGCCGAGCATTTTTGCGCGGTTGACGAGGCTGTCGGCAACGCTGGAACGCACATCGATGATGGCCGGAATCTTGACGCCTGCGACCGCGAGATCGAAAGCGGCAAGCCAGGCGCTGTCATGCGAGGTGACGACGACGGCCTGATTGCCGACCTTGACCCCATAGCGATTGAGATAGGTGCGCGCGGCGGAGGCCAGCATCACGCCCGGACGGTCATTGCCTGCAAAGACCAGCGGCTTTTCAATCGCGCCCTGCGCCAGCACCACCTGCTTGGCGCGCACGCGCCACATGCGTTCACGCGGCGCATTGGAGGCGGGCTTGGCCTGATGGTCGGTCAGGCGCTCGCAAAGGCCGACCATGTTCTGATGGTAATAGCCGATGGCCGTGGTGCGCGGCAAAAGCGTGACATTCGGATTGGCCTTGAGCGCGGCAATGGTTTCGCTGAGCCAGTCCCAGCTTGCACGGCCATTGATGACCGGCTCCGGCTCGGACAGAAGCGAGCCGCCCATTTCCGCCTGTTCGTCGCAGATGATTACCTTCGCACCGCTTTTCGCGGCCTCAAGTGCTGCGGCAAGACCGGCAGGCCCGCCACCGGCAACCAGCACGTCGCAGTAGGCATAGCGGCTGGCATAAGTGTCCGGATCTGGCTCGGAGGGCGATTTGCCAAGACCGGCGGCGCCACGGATGAAAGGCTCATAGACCTTGTTCCAGAAGCTCTTTGGCCACATGAAGGTCTTGTAGTAAAAGCCCGCCGAGAAGAACATGTAGAAGGCGTCGTTGATCGCGCCGACATCGTGCTTCAGCGACGGCCAGTGGTTCTGGGTTTCGGCTTTCAGGCCGTCATAGAGTTCCAGCACCGTGGCGCGGGTGTTGGGCTCGAAACGGCCCGGCCCGCGTGAAACGCCCATCAGCGCATTCGGCTCTTCGGAACCGGCGGAAAGAATGCCGCGCGGACGGTGATATTTGAACGAACGACCGGCCAGATGCTCGCCATGGCTGAGCATTGCGGAAGCCAGCGTATCGCCCTCAAAGCCGGAATAGGCCTTGCCGTTGAAGGTGAAGCGAACGGGCTTGGCCTTGTTGACGCGGCCTTTGTTATGGATGCGCATATCGGTCATTATTTCGTCTCCGCAGCCGGAGTTTCTGCCAAAGCAGGACGGGGTTCACCGGCCTTGTAGGTCATCGCGAACTTGTCGCTCACCGTGTCGCGCACCGCATTGAAGAAGCGGCCGCAGCCATTGATATGCCGCCAGCGCTCAAAATGGGTGCCGCGTGGATTGGAGCGCGTGAACAGGAAATCGCGCCATTCATCATCGGAAAGCGTCGACGGATCGGCAGGGCGCGCAATATGCGCTTCGCCTGCATAGGCAAATTCCAGTTCCGGACGTTCCATCTCGCAATAAGGGCAACGGATAAGAAGCATGTGTGTTTCTCTTATTTTTTCAACGCATTTCCGAACGGAAAACCGGTTTCCACTTTTCCTGGAAATGCTTTTAATGCGCGACTGCAGCAGCAGCCGCTTCATCGATCAGGCGACCGGTGGTGAAGCGTTCCAGCGTGAATGGCGCATTGATCCAGTGCGGTTCATCGCGGGCAATCGTATGCGCGAAGACATGCGCCGAACCCGGCGTCGCCTTGAAGCCGCCCGTGCCCCAGCCGCAATTGACATAAAGCCCCGGCACCGGCGTCTTGCCGATGATCGGCGAACGATCCGGCGTAACGTCGACGATGCCGCCCCATTTGCGCAGCATGCGCATGCGGGTGAAAATCGGGAAGACTTCGCAGATGGCGGCAAGCGTATGCTCGATCAGAGGCAGGCCGCCGCGCTGGCTATAGGACACATATTGGTCGGTGCCGGAGCCGATCACCAGCTCGCCCTTGTCGGACTGGCTGATATAGGCATGCACCGTGTTGGACATGACCACGCAGGGGAAGATCGGCTTGACCGGCTCGGACACCAGCGCCTGCAGCGGGAAGCTTTCAAGCGGCATGCGTACGCCTGCCGTATCCATGACAATCGACGTGCTGCCAGCAGCCGATACCGCCACTTTCTTCGCCTTGATGAAACCGCGTGGCGTATCAACGCCGGTGACGCGGCCCGATGCGTCGCGGCGGATGGCCGTAACCGGGCAGTTCTGGATGATATCGACGCCGCGCTCGGTCGCGCCGCGCGCATAGCCCCAGGCAACCGCGTCGTGACGGGCCACGCCGCCGCGCCGCTGCAAGGTGGCGCCCACAACCGGATAACGCGCATTGGGCGAAATATCGAGCGGCGGGCAATATTCCTTCGCCTGCTCCTTCGTCAGCCATTCATTGTCGATGCCGTTGAGGCGGTTGGCGTGGATGTGCCGCTTGAAGCTCTGCACGTCATGCACCGTATGCGCCAGCATCATGACGCCGCGCTGCGAGAACATGACGTTGTAGTTCAGGTCCTGACTCAGCCCCTCCCACAGCTTCATCGCATGTTCGTAGAGATGCGCGCTCTCGTCATAGAGATAGTTGGAGCGGATGATGGTCGTGTTGCGGCCCGTATTGCCGCCGCCGAGCCAGCCCTTTTCGATGACCGCGACATTGGTGATGCCGTGCTCCTTGGCCAGATAATAGGCGGCACCCAGGCCATGCCCGCCAGCGCCGACGATGATGACGTCATATTCGGCCTTGGGTTCGGCATTCGGCCATTGCGGCTTCCAGTTCTTGTTGCCGGAAAGCGCATTCTTGATAATCGAAGCTGCAGAAAAACGGGACATGGACAACCACCAGTTTCGCGGGCCGCAAGCGCCCTTCCGGCACAAGCGAAGCCTTTGATGATATTTCTATTGTTTCCGTTTCAAGCCCGACAGCAGGCTTGCGTCAAAAGACGCCACAAATACGACATGGCCACCATTTCGCGACATGCCGCCCGATGCGGACGGGCCTGTCCTCGCCTGCAACCGGACGGCAAAGCAGTTTCAAAAATGCCCCCTGTAAAATAGGACAACATTATTGTCCTTTTTCCTTTTCTTTTGTTGCGCAAAGGTCTACGCATTCTTTCGTAAAATCGCGTCCAAAATAAAAGAAACGCAAGAAAGGTGATTCCGTGACTAAGGAGAATCTACTCGAAAGCGCCCTCGTTCGTCTGGACGAGGCGGCAAGCCACATCAACATCGATGCGGATGTCATCGAGAAGCTGAAATATGCACGTGAGACCATGAAAGTGCGACTGATGATTCGCATGGACGATGGCTCGCGCAAATCCTTTCTTGCATGGCGCTGCCGCTATGACGACACGCGCGGACCGACCAAGGGCGGCATTCGCTACCATCCCGAATCAACGGCGGAGGAAGTCGAGACGCTGGCCTTCTGGATGACCTTCAAATGCGCCGTGATGAACCTGCCTTATGGCGGCGGCAAGGGCGCCATCCAGGTCGACCCGCGCCAGCTTTCCAAGGCCGAACTGGAGCGCCTTTCGCGCGCCTATATCCAGGCTTTCTCCGGCATTATCGGCCCGGACCGCGACATTCCGGCACCGGATGTCTACACCAATTCCATGATCATGGGCTGGATGGCGGATGAATATTCGCAGATCGTCGGCCAGTCGTCGCCCGCCGTCATCACCGGCAAGCCGCTGGCGCTCGGCGGTTCGCTCGGTCGCAACGATGCGACGGCGCGCGGCGGCTTCTATCTCGTGCGCCATCTGTCGCAGGATCTGGGCCTTGCTTCGCAGCTTCGCGTCACGGTTCAGGGTTTCGGCAATGCCGGTCAGTTCATCGCCAAGCTGATGGCAAGCGATGGTCACAAGATCGTTGCCGTGTCGGATTCGGCAGGCGCGGTTTACTGCGCCAACGGTCTTGATCTCGACGCGCTTCTGGAAGCGAAGGCACAGAACAAGTCGGTCGTCTCGACCGCTGGCACCAACGGCCATGAAGCGATCACCGCCGACGAGCTGCTTGCCGCCGAATGCGATGTTCTGGTGCCGAGCGCCATGGAAAACATGATCCATGAGGACAATGCCGCATCCATCAAGGCGAAGCTGATTGTCGAGCTTGCAAACGGTCCCGTTACGCCGGAAGCCGACAAGATACTGGAAGAAAAGGGCATCGTCGTTCTGCCGGATATTCTGGCCAATGCCGGCGGCGTGACGGTTTCCTATTTCGAATGGGTGCAGAACCGTCAGGGCTATTACTGGACGCTGGAAGAAATCCATGAGCGCCTGAAAACCATCATGGAACGCGAAGGCCGCGCCATCTGGAACCATGCCAAGCAGCATAATGTGACGGTCCGGTCGGCGGCCTATGTCCATGCGTTGCAGCGCCTTGCACAAGCCATTGAAGCACACGGCACGCAGAGCGATTTCACGGCCTGATCCGGCCCTTTGACATCACCCCTCCTGCCAGCCTGCTGTCAGGAGGGGTGGCGAACGGCGGTTTCCTTTTTCCGCCTGCGCTATAGTTTACCGTCACAAGGCACAACCAGCGTGACGGGATGAAAAGCATGTCATACAGGAACTTGTTCAAGGGAAGTGCCGTCGCACTTGCCCTTCTTGCGGGCGCAATCCAGTTTTCCAACACTGCCCAGGCGCAAGTGGTCGTTTCTTCCAAGATCGACACCGAGGGCGGCGTCCTTGGCAATATCATTCTGGCCGTTCTCAATGCGAATGGCATCCAGACCACGGACCGCATCCAGCTTGGCGCAACGCCTGTGGTGCGCAAGGCAATCACCGTCGGCGAGATCGACATCTATCCCGAATATACCGGCAATGCGGCCTTCTTCTTCAACAAGGCCGACGACCCGCTGTGGAAAGATGCCGCCAAGGCGTTCGAAACGGCAAAACAGCTTGATTACGATGCCAACAAGATCGTGTGGCTCGCCCCCTCTCCCGCCAACAACACATGGGGCATCGCGGTGCGCAAGGACGTGGCCGACGAAAGCAAGCTCGCAAGCCTCAGCGATTTCGGCAAATATGTTGCAGGCGGCGGCAAGGTGGTTCTGGCGGCTTCGTCCGAGTTCGTGAATTCTGCCGCAGCCCTGCCCGCCTTCCAGACCGCCTATGGCTTCACCCTGAAACCCGACCAGCTCATCACGCTTTCAGGCGGCGATACGGCGGCGACAATTGCCGCCGCAGCCAACCAGACCAACGGCGCCAATGCGGCCATGGTCTACGGCACCGATGGCGGCATCGCGCCCTCCGGGCTTGTCGTGCTTGAAGACGACAAGCATGTGCAGCCGGTTTACCAGCCCGCCCCGATCATCCGTGAAGAGGTTCTGAAGAAGAACCCGAAAATCGAGGAATTGCTGAAGCCGGTTTTCGCCAAGCTCGACCTCACCACCTTGCAGGACCTCAATGGCCGCGTGCAGCTCGGCGGTGAACCGGCAAAGGCGGTCGCCGAGGATTTTCTTAAAGCCAACGGCTTTCTGAAATAGGTTTTTGCCGGGCATGAGCGCAGCACAGGAGACGATCCGGGCAAATGGCGCGAAGGGCCTGTTTGCCTGTATCGACAAGCTCGGACTGGTTATTGCGGCAATCGGCCTATCGGGATTGCTTCTGCCTTTTGCGAATTTTCGGGCCAACCGCATCGTTCAGGGCGAGCCTCGTTACCTGTTCGATGCCCTGCCCGGCGAACTGGCGCTGGCGCTTGCGGCAATCGTGGCTGCGGGGCTGCTGATCGGCTTTGTCCGCAGCAACAGCCTGTTGCGGCTCGGGGCTGCTCTGGTCTGCCTCGCATCCGTCATGGTGGCGATCGGCGTGGCCGCGTCGTTCCTGTCGCCGGAGGGAAACAATTATGCGCGCGTCTCTCCAGCGTCCGGTTTCTGGCTCCTGTTCTTCGCCAGCGCCCTCTATGTCGCCGATGGGCTGGTCCGATTGCAGGCCGGTCCGCTCCTGCGTGTCGGCCTGCTGGTCATGGCAGGCGTGCTGCTCGCCGTGCTGCTTTCCTCCGGCCTCTGGGACGACATTTCCTTCATGAAGGAATATCAAAGCCGCGCGGACAGCTTCTGGAATGAAGCAGAACGGCATATAGCGCTGGCCCTCGGGTCGCTGCTGGCGGCCACGGCAGCGGGCATTCCGCTCGGTCTTGTCTGCCATCGCTTGGCCGGGTTGCGCGCCTTCGTGCTGAACAGCCTCAACATCGTGCAGACCATTCCGTCCATGGCGCTGTTCGGCCTGTTGATCGCGCCGCTCGGCTGGCTTGCGGCGCAATTTCCGTGGGCGGCGAGCCTTGGCATACGCGGCATCGGCGCGGCGCCTGCCTTCGTTGCGCTGTTTCTCTATTCGCTGCTGCCAATCGTCGCCAACACGGTGGCCGGGCTGGCACAGGTGCCCGAACCCGTGACCGACGCCGCGCGCGGCATGGGCATGACGCGGCTGCAACGGCTTTTCAGGACCGAGTTTCCGCTGGCCTTCCCGGTTATCCTCACCGGCATACGCATCGTCATGGTGCAGAATATCGGCCTGACGACCATCGCCGCGCTGATCGGCGGCGGCGGGTTTGGCACATTCGTCTTTCAGGGCATCGGCCAGACAGCGATGGACCTCGTGCTGCTTGGCGCGCTGCCGACCGTGCTTCTGGCCTTTGCCGCCGCCGTCATCCTCGATGGGGCAATCGAAATCGCCGAAGGAAGGAAAACCGCATGATCGAGTTCGACCGGATCACTAAGCGCTACAACGGGCGCGCGGCTGTCGATGCGGTAAGCTTCACGGTCGAGCCGCACAGCATCGCGGCAATCGTCGGCACGTCCGGTTCGGGCAAGACGACGCTGCTGCGGATGGTGAACCGCCTTGTCGAACCGACGGAAGGCGAAATCCGCATTGACGGGCAGAGCGTGCTCAGCGAACCTGGCCATCAGTTGCGGCGGCGGATCGGCTATGTGATCCAGCAGCATGGGCTGTTTCCGCATCGCACGGTGGCGGAAAACATCGCCACGGTGCCGGTGCTTCTGCACTGGCCCAAACAGCGCATCGACAAGCGGGTGGACGAATTGCTCGACCTGTTCCAGCTCGAACCCGCGGATTATCGCGACCGCTATCCGAACGAGCTTTCCGGCGGGCAGCAGCAGCGCGTCGGCGTGGCGCGGGCGCTTGCCGCCGGGCCGAACATCCTTTTGATGGATGAACCTTTCGGCGCGCTCGATCCGGTGATCCGCGCCAAGGCGCAGGAAGACCTGAAAACGATCCAGAAGCGGCTCGGCACAACCATCCTGCTCGTCACGCACGACATGGAAGAAGCGATCTCGCTCGGCGACCGCATCGCCGTGATGGATGACGGCAAGCTTCTGCAATTCGGCCCGCCCGCCGAAATTCTGGCCCGCCCCGCGACCGAATTCGTCGAACGGCTGGTGGGAACCGGGGAAAGGCCGTTCCGTCTTCTGTCGCTCACCGATCTGAAAACCGTGCTGCAACCGGGGGACGCCAGCGGCGAGGCGCTGCCCGTCACCGCCTCGCAGCGCGATGCGCTCGCCGCACTTTTATGGTCGGGGCGCAAGGCGCTTCCCGTGCTTGACGGCGAAGGAAGGCCGCTTGGCCGGGTGACGCTGGAAAAGCTGCTTCATCAGGCAGAGCGCCCGGCATGAAATTGCTCATGTCTCTCGTTCCGCGCGCTGTGCTTCTGGCGGTGCTGCTCCTGTTTCTGGCGCGGCCCCATCTTTTCGAGCCGGTTTTCCGCCCGCTCGTCGATGCGGGAGCCCCGGTCATCTATGACCGCGCGAACCTGATGACGCTGACCTTGCAGCATCTGGGACTGGTGGCGCTGGCCACCTTCTGTTCAACGCTGCTTGCCGTCGCCATGGCGATCTTCGTCACGCGCAGGCAGGGCGCGGAATTCCTGCCGCTCTCGCGCAGCCTCGTGAATATAGGCCAGACTTTTCCTCCCGTCGCGGTGCTGGCGCTGGCCGTTCCCATCTTCGGTTTCGGGGACAAGCCGACGCTGATCGCCCTTTTCCTCTATGGACTGCTTCCGATTTTCGAGAACACGCTGACGGGACTGACGACATTGCCCCCGCCGGTCGTCGAAGCCGCGCGCGGCATGGGGATGACCAGCGCGCAACGGCTTGTGAAAATCGAGGTTCCGCTGGCCATGCCGGTCATTCTGGCAGGTATCAGGCTTTCCGCCGTGATCAGCCTTGCCACTGCCACCATCGGTTCAACCGTCGCGGCCAGAACGCTCGGGGAAGTCATCATTGCCGGACTGATCTCCAACAACCTCGCCTTCGTTTTGCAGGGAGGCCTCGTTGTCGCCGCACTTGCCATACTCATCTTCGATGGATTTCAGGCAATCGAGCATTATCTCCTGAAACGGTCCGGACGCGCCATCTGAAACCTCAAGTCCTCTTTGAAATACGCCTGAACATGCCTATATCCTTGCAGGAACAAGCCAGTGAGAAACGGGCCAGTGAGGAACGGGATGAATATCGGGCAGGCCGCCGCCGCATCGGGCATATCGGCAAAGATGATCCGCCATTATGAAACCATCGGGCTCATCGAGGCTGCCGAACGAACCGGCTCGGGCTATCGCGTCTACACGCAGAAGGATGTGGAGACGCTGCGCTTCATCCGCCGCAGCCGCGATCTCGGTTTTCAGGTCGATCAGATCAGGGAACTTCTGGCGCTGTGGCGCGACCGCAACCGCGCTTCCGCCGATGTGAAGAAAGTGGCGCTCGGCCATGTCGAGGAACTGGAGGCCAAGATGCGCCAGTTGCAGGAAATGGCCGATACGCTGCGTCATCTCGCCCAAAACTGCCATGGCGACAACCGGCCCGATTGCCCCATCATCCATCAGCTTGCCGAGCCGAAACTGGAGACGCGCAAGCGTCCGCAAGCCCGCAAGGGCGAATTGCTGCACGGCAAGATATGAAAAAGGAACGCCGGGATTTCTCCCGGCGTTTTCATGAGTTTCAGCTCTTCGGCAGCGTATAGGCGATTACATAATCGCCCGGTTTGGTTCCGACCGAACCATGCCCGCCCGCAACCATCAGCACGAATTGCTGGTCGCCGACCGTATAGGTCATCGGCGTCGACTGACCGCCTGCCGGAAGCCGGGCCTCCCAAAGCTGCTTGCCCGAAGTCAGGTCATAGGCGCGCAGATAGTCGTCAACAGCCGCGCCAAGGAAGGCGACGCCGCCAGCCGTGATCATCGGCCCGCCGATGCCCGGAACGCCCACCTTCAACGGAAGCGGGACCGGCGCCATGTCGCGGATCGTGCCGTTGCGATGCTTGTAGGCGATCTTGCCAGTGCGCAGGTCCACGCCCGCCACATAGCCCCATGGCGGCGTCTGGCAGGGAATGCCGAGCGGCCCGAGGAACGGCCCCATGAAGACGCCGTAAGGCGCGCCGTCATTGCGGTTCAGTCCCTGTTCGCTGCCCTTCTCATCCTGTCCGCGCGGCGGAATATCGGCGCGCGGCACGAGGCGCGAGGTGAAGGCGAGATAGGTCGGCATGCCGAACATGACCTGCCGGACCGGATCGACCGCCACGCTGCCCCAGTTGAACACACCGAAATTGCCCGGATAGACAATGGTTCCGCGCAGCGAGGGCGGCGTGTAGCGGCCTTCGTAAAACAGCTGGTGGAACTTGATGCGGCAGGCAAGCTGATCGAACATCGTCACGCCCCACATGTCGCTTTCGCGCAGGGGCGGCGGGCTGAAGGTCAGATCGGAGATCGGCTGCGTCGGCGAGGAATGGTCTTCCGGTATGGTGCCGGTCGGCGCCGGGATTTCCTTGACCGGAATGATCGGCTCGCCCGTGCGCCGGTCGAGAACGTAGAGATCGCCCTGTTTGGTCGGGCCGACGAGCGCCGGAACCCCGTTGATATCCAGCAGGACCGGCTGGGCCGGGACGTCCATGTCCCACAGGTCGTGGTGCACCGTCTGGCGCACCCAGCGGACCTGTCCGCTATTCACGTCGAGCGCCACGATGGACGAGGAATATTTCTCCACATTCTCGCTGCGATCCATGCCAAGCTGGTCCGGCACCTTGTTGCCGAGCGGCACGAAGATGAGACCCAGTTTTTCATCGACGCTGGAAACCGACCAGCTATTGGGCGAGTTCGTTGTATAGTGTTCGCCCTCCGGCAGCGGCGTGGTCACGTCCGGATTGCCGGAATCCCAGTTCCACAACAATTGCCCGGTACGGATATCGAAGGCGCGGATGACGCCCGACTGTTCTTCGGTCGAGTAATTGTCGTTGACCGCACCGCCGACAATGATCTTGTCGCCGACCACCGCCGGGGGCGAGGTCGAGTAATAGTAGCCGGCGGGGTTGTATTTCATGCCGTGGCCGAGATCGAGCGTGCCGCCATTGGCGAAATCCGTGCAGATTTCCCCGGTCGCCGTGTCGAGCGCGATCAGGCGCGCATCGGAGGTTGGCAGATAGACGCGCTCGGCGCATTTCGCGCCTGCGGTGGCGGTCGCATCCTTCCAGTAGCTGACGCCGCGGCAAGTCTGGTGCTGGCGGTCGGTGTTGAAGCCGACCTTGGGGTCGAACTTCCACTTTTCCTTGCCGGTCGCCGCATCGAGCGCAATCGCCCAGTTATGCGGCGTGCACAGATAGAGCGAATCGCCGATCTTGAGCGGCGTCACCTGATAGGTGGTTTCGCCCACATCCTGCGGCTGCTTCACATCGCCGGTCTGATATTGCCAGACGACTTGCAGTTTGGCGACGTTTTCCGGCGTTACCTGCGTCAGCGGCGAATAGCGCTGGCCGTAAGGCGTGCGGCCATATTGATGCCATTCGCCATCGGGAACATTGCCGCCGAGATCGGGCGTTGCGGCGACTTTTTCCGTCGGCAGGTCGCCTGCGATATTGTAGGGGTCCTGCGTCATGGAATAGCCCGCGACCACAAGCGCGACCAGCGATGCCACGCCCAGCGGCAAGCCGCCTCCGCCTGCGCCGCCATTGAGCGGCTTCCTGATCCATGGGGCCAGCAGCCAGAACCCGAGCAGCACTATGAGACCGCCGCGCGCGCCAAGCTGCCACCAGTCGAAGCCGACTTCATAAACGGCCCAGCCAAGCGAGCCGAGAATGACGAGAGCGTAAACCCAAAGCGCGGCGGCGTTGCGCCGGAAAAGCAAAACGGCGGTGAGCAGAAAGCCAACCGCCGCGAGTATGTAATACCAGCTTCCGCCCAGCACGGCGAGCCAGATGCCGCCCGCGCCGAGCGCCAGCCCGATCAAAAGAAGTACGAGAGAAGTTAACCAGATAAGCAAGACACTACCCCCTTCCAGTACAACCGTTCTCCCCGCTCACATGCGGGAAAATCGTGCGGACCAACCGCTCACCAATTTCGAGGCATTCCTGATTTGGCCTGATTGGGCCTGATATGATCGCAAGTCTCGCAGCATTCCGTTTGCCGCACAACTCCCTGCTGCCTGCCTATCCACATAGGCGAGCATGGAAAAAATCCAGAGAGCGGAAAGGTGTTTCTTTCGGGCCGAAGGGATCGAGGGCCCGGGCGCCGCCCTTAATCAAGGCAAAATCAAGGCAGAGGGGTTTTCAGTGCTTAAACCACGCAAAACGCTACGCGAATACGCAAATTTTCGCCGTTCAATTGTGGCGAAGGAATGGCGAAACTGTGTATCTTGTGTCTTTCAGGCGGCTTTTTCAGGATATCAGGCGGAGCCGCGCATGATGAGATGGCTATCCAGACGACGGATTTCCTTCTCGACTGCTGCTCCACTTTCCTGCGCATTGATCCGCGAGAAAAGCATGTCGAGACCCAGTTGCGCGATTTGCCGATAGTCCTGCGCAACCGTCGTCAGCGGCGGACAGGTGAAGCGGCTGAGCGGATGGTCGTCATGACCGGCGACGCGAAGATCGCAGCCTTCCTCGCGCCCGACATGCCGCCGCCGTTCGAAGGCCGCGGAAATAACACCGAAGGCCAAGCGATCATTGGCGCAGAGAACCGTGCGCGTCGGAAACCCGCCGCGATCCAGAATCCGGCCTGCCTCCTGATAGCCCAGCTCCTCGAAATTCCAGTTCTTTGCAGCAATCGGCAGGACGATGGGTTCAACCCCCAGCCGCTCCATGGTTTCGATATAGGCCGAGCGCCGTTCCAGCGCATTCTGGTTTACAGCCGGCATTTCGAGGAAGCACGGATGTTCGCCCGTTCGATAAAGATACTCGGTAATGTTGCCGATGCTCTGGCGATTATCGGTGCCGACAAAAGGCTGATCGTCACCGATACGGCTGTCGAGGAAAACCGCAGGCGTCGAATTCGACAGGCTGGAAAGCAGCTTCGCATCCGTCTCGAAACCGAGCGGAGCCATCAGGACGCCAGCGATCTTGAGAGACATGAGCGTGCGCATCGCCCGCGCCTCAAGTTTTCTCTCGCCATGCGATGACAGAACGATTGGCCAGTAGCCTTCCGCCAGACAGCGCATTTCGATCTGGCGGATGATTTCCGCATAGAACGGATCGGAGATATGGGGGACGATGACGCCGATATTCTTCGGCTTCTTGCGGTTGAGGCTGACGGCGAAGATGTTGGGCTGATAGTTGTAATCCTTCAGCGCCTTCTCGATACGAAGGCGCGTCGAGGGCTTTACGCTTTCAGGATTGTCGAAATATTTCGAGACCGTGGGACGGGACAATCCGCTTGCGGCGGCGAACTCTTCCATCGTCCTGATCTTCTGTTCGGTCATGCCCTCGTTTTCCCTCGGGTATCATAGCGATTTTACAGCGCTATTCACTTTTCTTTCCATGCGTAAATTTTTTTCCGCCCTGACGCAACAAATTTCAGCGGGTTGTCGGTGGACGATCCACGCCTTCCTATTTCCGTGCCAGCGCATCTGGTCGCATCACGCCCAAATTCAATCGTTATAATTTTTACACGTGAAAAATTTTATGTTGACACATTGAACGAGCTCTAGCATGTCTAGGGAAGCTCGATCAGAGCTGAAGGCCCTGCCCTTCGGGAGGTTTGAAGTTGGCGACAACGGATGAACCTGCAGGAAAAACCATTGTTCATGTCCCTATAGAAGGACGCCCCGGCGAGCGCCGGTCATTCGGAGGAAATCATGTTTCGCAAATCGCTCAGCCGCATTCTCTTTTCCGGCGTTGCGCTCGCCATGATGGCAGGCGCGGCATCTGCCGAAGGCATCGGCGCCTCGCTTCTTACCCAGCAGCATCCGTTCTACATCTCGCTCGCAGACGCGATGAAGAAGGAAGCGCAGGCAGAGAATGTGCCGCTGGAAATCGCCATCGCCAATCAGGACCTGAGCAAGCAGCTCGCCGATGTGGAAGATTTCATCACCAAGGGCGTCGACGTCATCGTCATCTCGCCGGTTGACAGCAAGGGCGTTCGCTCGGCCATCAACAAGGCCCAGAAGGCAGGCATCAAGGTCATCACCGTCGATGTTCCGGCCAACAATGTCGATGTGACCTCCTTCGTCGGCACGGACAATTTCGCGGGCGGCGAAAAGGCCGCCGAACTGATGGCGAAGTCCATCGGTGAAAAGGGCAATGTCGCCGTCATCGATTACCCGACGGTTCAGTCGGTCGTGGATCGCATCGAAGGCTTCAAGAAGGGCATTGCAAAGTATCCGGATATCAAGATCGTGGCGATCCAGCCGGGCATCACCCGTCCGGAAGCGCTTTCGGCTGCACAGAACATCCTGCAGGCCAACCCGGATATCGTCGGCATCTTCGGCTTCGGCGACGACGCCGCACTGGCCGCTGCCTCGGCGGTGAAGTCGGCCAAGCTTGAAAGCCAGGTCAAGGTCATCGGCTTCGACGGCATGGAAGAAGCCCGCAACGCCGTGAAGAACGATCCGGTCATGGTCGGCGTTATCGCCCAGTATCCGGACCAGATGGGCAAGGTTGCGGTTGAAACCGCGGCTAAGGTCATCAAGGGCGAGGAAGTCCCGGCCAAGCAGCCGATCGTTCCGGGCGTCGTCACCAAGGACGGTGAAACCAAGTAAGACCGCGTGAAACAGCGACACTCCTCCCAGTCGCTGTTTCCTTTCTGCGTGCGGCGGCCCGGCGAACACCACGCGCCTGCCGCCGCCGCATCCCTTTCGATCGCGGATTTCGTTCGAGCGAAGTCCTGCCGATAGACTGAACAACGGAGAATGGAGGCCTCAAGAGTGACAGATACTGTGACAGCCGCCAAATCCGAACGAAAAGCCGCTTCGGACACCGTTCTCGACATTCGCGACGTGGCAAAATCCTTCGGCCCGGTGGTCGCGCTGAAGCGCATGAACCTGACCGTGCGTCGCGGCCGCGTGCATACGCTGCTTGGCGAAAACGGCGCTGGCAAATCCACGCTGATGAAGATCCTGGCTGGCGTTTTCAAGCCGACCTCCGGCACCATCCTGCTGAAAGGCGCGACCTATGCGCCGAAAGACCCGCGCGATGCACGCGCCAACGGCATTGCCATCGTCTTTCAGGAACTGAGCCTGTCGCGCAATCTCAGCGTTGCCGAAAACATCTTCGCCAATCATGAGCCGAGCCGTTTCGGCTTCATCCGGGAGCGCGAGCTGAACGCCGCTGCCGACAAGCTGATCGGCGAGCTTGGCCTGCCGGTCGATGCGCGCGCCAAGGTCGGCGACCTGTCGATTGCCCAGCGCCAGCTCGTCGAAATCGCCAAGGGCCTGAGCCAGCCTGCCGACGTGGTTATTCTGGACGAGCCGACCTCATCGCTTTCCGACAGCGAAGCGGAAATCCTGTTCTCGATCATCGAGCGCCTGAAAGCACGCGGCACGGCGGTCATCTACATCTCGCATCGCATGGAAGAAATCATGCGGCTTTCCGACGACATTACGGTCGTGCGTGACGGCGAATATGTCACCACCACGGAAAAGGGCGAGACCACCATCGAACGGCTGATCGCCCTGATGGTTGGCCGCGAAATGAACGACATCTATCCGCCGCGCGAAGCACCGCGCCCTGCGGACACAGTTGCGCCAATTCTCGAAACGAAGAACCTGTCCGTTCCGGGCAAATTTCACGAGGTTTCCATCGGGGTGAAACCCGGTGAGGTTCTGGGCCTTTTCGGGCTCGTCGGCTCTGGCCGTTCGGACGTCATGAAGGCGCTGTTCGGGATGCTGCGGCCAACGGGTGAAATCCGGCTCGACGGAAAGCCTGTCACGCTCTCCTCGCCGACCGACGCCATTCGCAACGGCATTGCCTTCGTGACCGAGAACCGCAAGGAAGAAGGCCTCGTTCTGCCGCACAGCGTGGAACGCAACATCAATATGGTCGGGCTCGGCCAGCTCGCAGGCCCGCTCGGGCTCATGCGGTCGAGGGCGGAGCGTTCCGCCGCCAAGGCGGAAGTGCTGCGACTTGCCATCAAGACAGCGTCGCTCGACACGGTTGCCGGGTCGCTCAGCGGCGGCAACCAGCAGAAGATCGTGCTGGCAAAGTGGCTGCAGACAAAGCCGCGCATCCTCATTCTCGATGAGCCGACACGCGGCGTCGATGTGGGCGCGAAATTCGAAATCTACCGCATCATCCGTGAACTCGCCGCCAATGGCGCGGCGATCCTGATGGTTTCCTCCGAACTGCCGGAAGTGCTGGGTCTCAGCGACCGCGTGGCAATCATGCATAACAAGCATGTCGCCGCCATTGTCGATGCCGATGGCCTCACGCCCGAAACCGTCATGAGCTACGCAGCAGGAATGCATCAATGAGCAACGCAGATATTCAGAAGAAAGCCGTGGACGCCGAAGTCCGCCGTTCGCTTTTCTCCTCCCCGCTGGTGCGCCAATATGGCGGCATCATCATTTCGCTGGCCGTGCTCTGCGTGGTCTTCGCGGTGCTGAACCCGCGCTTTCTCGCCTTCAACAACTTCATGAACATCATGCAGCAGGTGGCGGTGATTGCCGTCGCCGCCTATGGCATGACCTATGTGATCCTGCTCGGCGAAATCGATCTTTCCATCGGCTCCATCATCGCCGTTTCCGGCATGGTGGCGGCGCAAGCCTTCGCCATGGGCTTCGGCTTTGTGCCGACGGTCGTTTTCACCCTTGCGGCGGGCGCGATCATGGGGGGGCTGAACGGCGTGCTTTCGGCAAAACTGATGCTGCCCTCCTTCATCGTCACGGTCGCGACCATGGGCATCTATCGCGGCATGGTCAGCCTGCCGACCAATGGCGCGCCCGAAATCATCGAAAACGATGCATGGCTTGCCATCGGCTCGGAAAGCTGGCTCGGCCTGCCGATCATCATCTGGATCGTCGGCGTCCTGTTCATCTTCAACTATATCCTTCTGTCGAAGACGGTCTTCGGCCGCCGCATCTATCTGTCGGGCGGCAACAAGGAAGCAGCGATCTATTCCGGCATCCGCGTCGACCGCATCAAGATCATCGTCTTCATGCTTTCCGGCGTGATGGCGGCGATCAGCGGCATCCTGCTTTCCTCGCGCCTGTCATCCGCGCAGACCAATGCGGGCATGGGCTATGAACTCGACGCCATTGCGGCGGTGGTGCTTGGTGGCACCTCGCTTGCCGGCGGCGTCGGCACCATGGTCGGCACCATTCTGGGCGCGCTCATCATCGGCGTCATCAACAACGGCATGAACATGCTGTCGGTGCCCTATTTCTATCAGCTCATCGTCAAGGGCGTGGTCATTCTGGTCGCCGTCTGGCTCGACGTGCGCTCGAAATCCATGCGCACGTAATCGCGGTCCCAAACATGAAAAAGATCATCACCATCGGCGAGATCGTCGTCGAAATCATGGCCGTGGAAACCGGCAACGGCTTCAAGTCCGCCATCCCGTTGATCGGTCCGTTCGCTTCCGGCGCGCCTGCGATCTTCATCGATCAGGCGGCCAAGATGGGCCAGCCTTGCGGCATGGTCAGCGCGGTCGGCAATGACGATTTCGGCGCGCTCAATGTCGAGCGCCTGCAAAGAGACGGCGTGGATGTTTCGGCCATCGGCGTGCATCCGACAGCCGCCACCGGCAGCGCCTTCGTGCGCTATCGCCCGGACGGCAACCGCGATTTCATCTTCAACATCAAGCACAGCGCATGCAGCGCCATCGGCCTGACGCCGGAAGCCGAAAAGCTGATCGAGACCGCCGATCACCTGCATATCATGGGTTCGGCGCTGTTCTCCGACGGCATTGTTTCGGCGATCCACGAGGCGACGATCCGCATCAAGGCGAAGGGCGGCACCGTGTCCTTCGACCCCAATATCCGCAAGGAAATGCTGGAACTGCCGGGCATGCGCCAGGCATTGGCCCATGCGCTGGAGAACACTGACCTGTTCATGCCGAGCGGCCCGGAAATCTTTCTCTTCACCAAGGCGACCGAGGAAAAACCAGCCGTGGAAGAACTTCTGGCGCGCGGCATCAAGGCCGTGGTGGTCAAGCGCGGCGCGGAAGGCGCCAGCTATTTCGACCAATCCGGCGAAGTTTTCGCGCCTGCCTTCAAGGTGGAGGAAATCGACCCGACCGGCGCAGGCGACAGTTTTGGCGCGGCATTCGTCACCTGCTGGCTGCGCGGCATGGCGCCGAAGGACGCTCTGACCATCGCCAATGCCACCGGCGCGCGCGCCGTCGGCGTCAAGGGACCGATGGAGGGCACCTCGACCATGGCCGAAATCGCAGCCTTCCTTCAGAAAGACGGAGTTCCAGCATGAGCAGCACGAAAGTTCTGAGCGCACTTCCCGCACGTTACGCCAGCGGCGTTCGCGGCGGCATCACCTCGATCTGCTCCGCGCATCCTCTGGTCATTGAAGCCGCCCTTCTGGAAGGCGTTGCGACCAATACGGACGTTCTGATCGAGGCCACCTGCAATCAGGTCAATCAGGATGGCGGCTATACGGGCATGACGCCTGCCGATTTCCGCCGTTTCGTGGAAGAAATCGCGGCGCGGGTCGGCTTCGACACCAGACGGCTCATTCTGGGCGGCGACCATCTTGGTCCGAACCCGTGGAAGCACCTGCCCGCCGAGGAAGCCCTTGCGAAATCGGACGTGATGATTGACGCCTTCGTGCGCGCAGGCTTCACCAAGATCCATCTCGATACGTCGATGGGTTGCGCCGGCGAGCCGGTCGCGCTGCCCGATGCCGTGACCGCCGAGCGCGCGGCGCGTCTTGCCAAGGTTTCGGAAGCGGCGGCCCGTGAAGCCGGATATGACCTGCCGGTCTATATCATCGGCACCGAAGTGCCGATCCCCGGCGGCGCGATGGAAGAGATCGAGGAACTGGAACTGACCAGGCCGGATGCGGCGGTTGAAACCGTCGCCATTCACCGCAAGGCTTTCGCGGCGCTGGGACTGGAAGACGCCTTTGCCCGCGCCATCGGCGTCGTGGTGCAGCCGGGCGTCGAGTTTGGCAACGAGAACGTGGTCTTCTACAACAGCGACAAGGCAACCGCATTGAGCGGCGTTCTGAGCGAAATGCCGCAATTCGTGTTCGAGGCGCATTCGACCGACTATCAGCCAGTGGAAGCGCTTTCCGATCTGGTGCACGATGGTTTCGCCATTTTGAAAGTCGGCCCGGGCCTGACTTTCGCGCTGCGCGAGGCGCTCTATGGTCTCGACCAGATTGCCGCCTTCCTCGACAAGCTGCCGGAAGAGGAAACCCTGCGCGGCAAGATGGAAGCGCTGCTTCTGGCCGAGCCGAAGAACTGGGAAAAATATTACCACGGCGACGCGGAAGAACTGCGCCTGCAACGCCATTTCTCCTATAGCGACCGCATTCGCTATTACTGGCCGCACCCAGTCGCAACGGCTGCTGTCGATGCGCTTTTGAAGCGTCTCGAAGGCCGCAAGATACCGGAAACGCTGATCAGCCAGTATCTCGGCACGCTCTATCCGGCTGTGGCCTCAGGTGCGGTGGAAGCAACGCCCCACGCCTTGATGGTGGAGGCCGTCCGCAATGTCGTGCGGACTTACGGCAAGGCTGTCGGCACTCATTAGTCTTTGTTTGTACGCATTATCCTACGCAAAACCGTTTCGCACTTTTGCTGGAAATGCTCTGAAACAGAAAGGCGCGGCCGGAACCGCGCCTTTCTTTTGCTCAGACCTCTATCGGGCTTTTGAAAGCCTTGAGCCGCAAGGCATTGCTCAGAACAAAAATGCTTGAGAATGCCATGGCGCCCGCCGCCAGAACCGGCGACAACAGCGTGCCGGTGAAGGGATAGAGGACACCGGCTGCGACCGGGATCAGCGCCACGTTATAGGCGAAGGCCCAGAACAGGTTTTCACCGATATTGCGGATCGTCGCCTTGGATATGGCGATGGCATTGACCACGCCGCGCAGGTCGCCCGACATCAGCACCACATCCGCACTTTCAATCGCAATATCCGTTCCGGTGCCAATGGCGATACCGACATCGGCGGCAGCGAGTGCGGGCGCATCGTTGATGCCGTCGCCGACAAAGGCAATCCGCTTGCCGCCCGCCGAAAGACGCTTCAACGCCTCGACCTTGCCGTCCGGCAGCACTTCCGCAACCACTTCATCAATGCCCAGGCGTTTTGCAATGGCCTCAGCCGTGCGGCGATTGTCGCCGGTGATCATCGCAACCTTCAGCCCCTGCTCGTGAAGGGCCGCAATCGCCGCTGGCGTGGTTTCCTTCATCGGGTCGGCGACCGTCAGGATTGCCGCCAGCTTGCCGTCAATGGCCGCGTAAAGCGGAGACTGTCCTTCATCGCCAAGACGCTTCGCATCGTGAGCGAACACAGTCACATCGTGTCCGAGCTTTGCCATGTAACGGTCGGCACCGATGGCAACCTCATGGCCGGAAACCTGCGCCTTCAAGCCGAAACCGGGCACGGCCTCGAAAGCGGAAACCTCCGCGAACTTCAATCCCTTCGCCTTTGCCGCTTCCACAATCGCGTCGGCAATCGGGTGTTCGGAACGGGCTTCCACAGCGGCGACCAGCGCCAGAAGCTCGTCCTTGTCGAAACCCTCGACGGTTGCAAAGTGCGCCAGTGCAGGCTTTCCCTGTGTCAGCGTTCCGGTCTTGTCGACGGCAATGACGGAAGCATCGCGCAAGGTTTGCAAGGCGTCACCGCGACGGAACAGGACGCCGAACTCGGCTGCGCGACCGGTGCCGACCATGATCGAGGTCGGCGTGGCAAGGCCCATGGCGCACGGGCAGGCGATGATGAGAACCGCAATGGCGTTCACCAGCGCGTAACCCAGCATGCCCGTGCCGCCAATCGCCAGCCACAACGCAAAGGTCAAAGCGGCGGCGGCCATCACCGCAGGCACGAACCAGCCGGTCACCTTGTCGACCATGGCCTGAATGGGCAGCTTGTCGGCCTGCGCGTCTTCGACCATGCGGATGATCTGCGAGATCACCATGTCGCGGCCAACCTTGGTGGCGCGGAAGGTGAAGGCGCCGGTCTTGTTGATCGTGCCGCCGACCACTTCCGCGCCCTTCTCCTTGACAACCGGCACAGGCTCGCCGGTGATCATCGATTCATCGACATAGGAGGAACCTTCAATCACTTCGCCATCGACCGGCACTTTCTCGCCGGGACGCACCTGCACGATATCGCCTGCGCGAACCTCTTCGAGCGGCACGTCAGTGGCTTCTCCATCACGAACGACCCGGGCAGACTTTGCCTGCAAGCCGACGAGACGGCTGATTGCCGCGCTGGTGCGCCCCTTGGCGCGCGCTTCCAGATAGCGGCCTATCAGGATGAGCGTCACGATCACCGCCGCCGCCTCGAAATAGACATTGACAGTTCCTTCCGGCAGGAAGCCGGGAAAGAAGGTGGCGACGATGGAAAATCCCCAGGCGGCCAGCGTGCCGACAACGACCAGCGAATTCATGTCCGGCGTGCCGCGCAACAAGGTCGGGACGCCCTTTTTGAAAAAGCGCAAGCCGGGGCCGAACAGGACGAGCGTGGTCAGCACGAATTGCAGATACCAGCTGTTCTGCATCCCGATGCGGTCGGCGACGAACATATGAATGGCCGGGATGAGGTGTGACCCCATTTCCATGACAAACACCGGCAGGGTCAGCACAGCCGCAAGGATGACGCTTTTCTTCAGCTCTGCCGCTTCCGCATCCCGCTTTTCGGCCTGCGTCTCGGGCTTTGCATCGGATGCGGCGTCAGTGAGCGAGCGTGCTTCATAGCCCGCCTGCTCAACCGCCTTGACGAGATCGGAAGTCTGGACCGGGCCCGCCAGTTCCACATGGGCGCGTTCGGTTGCGAGGTTGACGCTGGCCCGCGTCACGCCCGGCACGGCGTTGAGGGCTTTTTCCACCTTGCTGACGCAGGAAGCGCAGCTCATGCCTTCGATGGCAAGATCGATGCTGCCCGCCGGGACATCGTAGCCCGCCTTGCGGATGGCCTCGACCACCGATGGCAAATCCGGCGCGCCCTTGAAAGTCACGTCGGCGCGCTCCGTGGCGAGATTGACGGAAACCTTGTCCACACCCGGAACTTTTGCCACAGCCTTTTCCACGGATGACACGCATGATGCGCAGGTCATCCCTTCGACCGGCACGGGAAAACTGATGGTTTCGTGATTAACTGGCTTGTTCATGGCAATCCCTTTCACTGCCCGTGAAGGGCACAATTCGAGAGTTGCTCCTTAAATAGTCCTTCCCACCGTTGGAAGGTCAAGCCCTTTTCGAAACAAGGTCCGCTATATATTACGGCGTCCGCTCACGCGGGTTGGGCAGACGGCTCTAAATCGGCAATGTGTTATGCGCCGCGACCAGTCCCAGCCCTGCATTGCTGCGATTGGCGATAAAGGACTGCACGTCGCCGGCGGGCATCGGACGGCCCGTGAGGAAACCTTGCACCTCGCCGAAACGTTCGGTCTTCAGGCGCTCAAGCTGTTGCGCGGTTTCCACGCCTTCTGCCGTGGTGACAATGTTGAAACCCGCACCAAGCGTCGCGACCGCCTGAATGATGGCCAGATCGCGCGTATCGACCTCAATTCCCGAAACGAAACTGCGATCGATCTTGATCTTGTCGAACGGGAATGAACGCAGATAGCTCAGCGACGAATAACCGGTTCCGAAATCATCCATCGCAATACGCACGCCCAGCCGACGCAGTTCGAACAGCAGCTCGATATTGTTCTTGCTGTTCGACAGGAAGACCGATTCCGTGATTTCAAGCTCAAGCCTGTCTGGCGACAGGCGCGCCGCTTCCAGCGCGTCCTTGACCGATTGCAGGAGCGTGGTCTGGCTGAACTGGACCGGCGAGAGATTGACGGAGACCTTGATGTCCTCCGGCCACAGGACCGCTTCCCGGCATGCCGCCCTCAAGACCCAATCGCCGATCGGCCCGATCAGCCCGGTTTCTTCCGCCAAGGGGATGAATTCGGCGGGAGAAACCATGCCGCGATCCGGATGACGCCAGCGGATCAGCGCCTCGAAGCCGGAAATCCTGCCGCTTTCAAGGTTGAATATCGGCTGATAGTGAAGCTCGAACTGTCCATCCAGCAGCGCCTGCCGAAGCTCGCCGGTCATGACGTGACGCTTCTCGGCTGCCAGACGCAGCGAGTGCTGATAAAAACGGAATGTGCGGCGTCCGCCGGATTTCGATGCGTAAAGCGCGAGATCGGCGTTACGCATCAGCGCATCGGGCGTATCGCCGTGTAGCGGCGCTTGAGCAATGCCCATGCTGCAGGTGACAAATTCCGAATTGCCGACCAGTTTGAACGGGTCCTGAAAAGCCGAAAGAACGCGGTCGGCAAACATGGCGACCTGCCCCAGCGTGCCGCTACGATAAACGATGGCAAACTCGTCGCCACCCAGCCGGGCGATGAACTCGTCCGAAGTCGTGATCCGTTTCAGGCGACGCCCCACTTCCTGCAAAAGCTGGTCGCCCGCCTGATGGCCGATACTGTCGTTAATGTTCTTGAAATGATCGATGTCGAGATAGAACAGTGCGAAAGGCTCGCAATCCCCGCCCTTTTTCAGCATGTTTTCGACATGATGGGCAAAATAGGCCCGGTTCGGCAGGCCGGTGAGGCTGTCATGCATGGCTATATGCGCCATGCGTTCCTCGATCTCGCGCCGCTCGGTTATGTCTTCCAGAAGGCCGATCAGATAGCGGGGTTCATTGCCCTCGATCGGCGGGATCGAGCATTTTATGATACGCATCGTGCGGGAAGTGCCGTCCTTGCGCAAAATCTTGCGCTCGACGTTCAATACGTCCCGGCGGCGCATCGTCGTGCGATCCTGCTGCCTGATGATAGCGGCCTCCCCCTCGGGGAAAAGATCGAGGTCGGTGGAACCGATGGCTTCGTCTATCGGCTGGCCGCTCGCCGCCGATGCGGCCTGATTGTAGAGCACGTAGCGGCCATCGTCGTGCATGTCCTTGACGAACACGCCGAGCGGCAAATTGTTGACGAGGCTGTCCAGCAAGGTCTGTGCGTGGCTGGCCTGACGGTTGGCTTCCGCGAGTTCCGTCCTGTCCTGGACAATGGCGAGAATCGCTTCCTTGCCGTCGAACAGCACCTGGCGCCCGTAAGTGAGAACCTCAATAATCTCGCCATTGGCGCGCAGATGCTGCCAGCGCTCAGGCCGTTCAAGGTCGCTGCGGTCGCGAATGGCGGCAAGCATCCGGTCCCGCTCGGTTTGCGGACGAATATCGAGCACGGTCATGGCCGGGATTTCGTCGGCTGTATAACCGTACAGCCGGTATGCGGCGTCATTCATCACGATGAAGCGCAGCGTCTGCGGGTCATAGACCCACATGGGTGTCGGATGCGTCGTGAAAAGAATGCGGAAGTCCTGTTCGGACGTGCGCGCCATCGTACCTTCCGCCGAAGCCGAAGCGCCCCCCCGCTTCTTCATCGCATACCCCTCATCCTACTGATCCTACAGGTTTATACAGATCCACTCCACGAGCAGACCGTCTCGTTTGTTAGCACTATGAGCAACCCGATTCAGATGCACCCCGAGCCTAGATTAAAGCTGAGAATTTTAATAAACGATATACAAATTGCGGGTCGATTTAAGGATTTTCTTTAAAACGAGACTTTTTCCATCGCTTGACCGGCTTTAACTTCCGTCCTATGCCTACAGGTGCAAAATTCGTTGGGGTGCCTTCGAAGCAGGATCAGGAAAAGCGCTGAGCGGTTTTCCGTCCGATCTTGCGACACAAGAGGCTGAGAGGCGCTGATCGCGTCAACCCATTGAACCTGATCCGGGTAATACCTGCGTAGGGAACGGAGTTTGGCGCGTCGCGGACGGGGCAAGGCCCCAGATGGAGTCTCGGCTCCGATCAGGTTCATGACGTCTCATCTTCCGTTCGGAATGAGAGACGGCATGATGGACCAAAAGAACAGTTTCTCCCGAACCAAATCAACGAGCGATCCGTCGCGATCCGTACCCATCTGCGTGACCATTGCCGGTTCCGACAGCGGCGGCGGCGCGGGCATACAGGCCGACCTCAAGACGTTTTCGGCGCTTGGTGTTTATGGCGCGAGCGTCATTGCCGCCGTAACCGTGCAGAACACCTGCACGGTGAGCGCCGTGCACGACATCCCGCCCGCCATCGTCGCCGGGCAGATCGATGCCGTTTTCAGCGATCTTGATGTTGCCGCGGTGAAGATCGGCATGGTTTCCGTGCCTGAAACCATCGACGCCATCGCGCGCGGCCTTGCGCACTTTTCCGGCCCCGTGGTTGTCGATCCGGTGATGGTGGCAAAATCCGGCGACCGGCTTTTGAGCGAAAATTCCATTGCGCTTCTGCGCCAGAAACTCATTCCGCTGGCCACACTGCTGACACCCAACCGACCCGAAGCCGCCTGCCTTCTCGACACGGAGACCGCGCGCGACGACGGCCAGGCGGAGGAACAGGGCCGTGCCCTGCTGGCGCGCGGGGCGAAAGCCGTTCTGATGAAAGGCGGGCATGCGGAGGGCGAGGTCTGCGTCGATCTGCTGGTGCGCCGCGACCGCCCGACCCTGCGGATCGAAGCGCCGCGGGTGCTGACCGCCAACACCCACGGCACCGGCTGCACGCTTTCCTCGGCTATAGCCGCAGAGCTTGCCAAGAACCTGCCGCTGGAAAAGGCGGTGCTTTCGGCCCATGCCTATCTGCAAGGCGCAATCCGCGCTGCCGACAGCCTGAAGATCGGCCACGGCCATGGGCCGGTGCATCATTTCCATGACCTCTGGAATGCGGCAAAAGAGGAGGCGATGTGATGCGCGTCACCATCATTGGCGCCGGTGTTGCGGGCCTCGCCTGCGCTGCCGAATTCAACGACCAAGGCCATGCCGTGACCGTGGTTGCCCGCAGCCCACAGATCGGCGCCGATTGCTGTTCGTGGCTTGCGGGCGGCATGCTGGCGCCATGGTGCGAGGGCGAAAGCGCCGAGGAGCCGGTGGTGCGGCTCGGGCAGGAAGCAATCGGCTGGTGGGGAAAGCATGTCAGCGGCGTCAGGCGCGAAGGCACACTGGTTCTGACGCATGATCGCGACATGAGCGAACTGCGCCGCTTCGCCCGCCGGACGGAAGCCTTCGACACAATCGATCAGGGCCGCATCGATGCGCTGGAACCCGATCTCGCCGGGCGCTTCCGGCAGGGACTGTTCTTCGCGGGCGAAGGCCATCTCGATCCGCGCAAGACATTGATCGAGCTTGCCGAAAGATTGCAGCGCAAAGGCGTGATCTTTCATCTGGGGCAGGACGCCAAAGACGTGCAAATCGACGCGGACATCACCGTCGATGCGCGCGGTCTTGCCGCCCGCGATACCCTTCCCGATCTGCGCGGCGTCAAGGGTGAAATGCTGGTGGTCCGCTCGCGTGACATCAACCTTTCGCGCCCCGTGCGCCTGCTGCATCCGCGCATTCCGCTCTACATCGTGCCGCGCGGCGATGGCGTGCACATGATCGGCGCGACCATGATCGAAAGCGATGAGCGGGGCGGCATCAGCGTGCGCTCGACGCTGGAACTCTTGAGCGCTGCCTATGCGCTGCATCCGGCGTTCGGCGAGGCGGAAATACTGGAAGTGGGCGTCGATGCGCGCCCGGCCTTTCCCGACAATCTGCCGCGTGTGCGCCGGCGAGGCGAAACCATCTATGTCAACGGGCTTTACCGCCACGGCTTCCTGCTCTCGCCTGCGGTTGCGCGCATGGCGGTTGCGGCCGCGACCGCGCCCGAAACCATGCCCGAATTTGTGGAGGATTATGCATGACGATCGTGCTGAACGGTGAAGTCATCACCACGAAAGCCGCCAATCTGGCGGCGCTGCTCGCCGAAATCGAACTGGATGAAGCGGTCGTTGCAACTGCACTGAACGGCGAGTTCGTGGCGAGCGACGAGCGCGGGGAAACCCCGATCAGCGAAGGCGACCGCATTGAAGTGCTCGCCCCGATGCAGGGAGGCTGAGATGCTGGAATTTTATGGAAAACAATTCGAAAGCCGCCTGCTTCTGGGCACGGCGCAATATCCCTCGCCTTCTATCCTCGCGGATAGCGTTCGCGCCTCAAAGACCGAAATCGTGACGGTTTCGCTCAGGCGCGAAAGCGGCAACATGCGTGCCGGTCAGGATTTCTGGACACTGATCAAGGATATGGGCGTATCCGTCCTGCCCAATACGGCAGGCTGTCACACGCCGCGCGAAGCGGTGACCACCGCCAAAATGGCGCGGGAAATCTTCGGCACCAACTGGATCAAGCTCGAAGTGATCGGCGATCACGACACATTGCAGCCTGACCCGTTCGGACTGGTGGAAGCCGCCCGCATTCTCTGCGACGACGGGTTTGAAGTCTTTCCCTATATGAATGACGATCTGGTCGTGGCGGAGAAACTTCTTGAAGCCGGTTGCAAGGTGTTGATGCCGTGGGGGGCACCCATCGGCTCGGGCCGCGGCCTCAACAACCCTTATGCGCTGAAAACCATGCGGGCGCATTTCCCCGATGTTCCGCTGGTGGTGGATGCGGGCATCGGCGTACCGTCCCATGCGGCCGCCGCCATGGAACTCGGCTTTGACGCCGTGCTGATCAACACCGCCGTCGCCAAGGCGGGCGATCCAGCCGCCATCGCTCGCGCTTTTGCGCTGGCCGTCGAAGCCGGTCGCATCGCCTATGAAGCCGACCCGATTGAAGCCCGCGACATGGCCTCTCCCTCCACCCCCCTTATCGGAAAGGCTTTTCTCTAATGGCCCTCGATCCGTTCTACCCGATCTTTGACAGCGCCAATTGGTGCGAGCGCCTGGTGCCGCTTGGCATCAAGCTGGTGCAGTTGCGCATCAAGGACAAAGGCGAGGCTGAATTGCGCGCTGAAATCCGTGCGGCTCGCGACATATGCCTTGCCCATGACTGCCAGCTTATCGTCAACGACTACTGGAAACTGGCTATCGAGGAAGGCTGCGATTTCATCCATCTGGGTCAGGAAGACCTTGATGATGCCGATCTCGATGCGATCCGGGAAAGCGGCCTGAAGCTCGGCGTTTCCAGCCATGACGAGGCGGAACTTGGCCGCGCAATGGCGCTGAAGCCTGATTATATCGCGCTCGGTCCCGTCTATCCGACCATTTTGAAAAAGATGAAATGGCACGAACAGGGACTGGATCGCGTGCGCGAATGGAAAGCGGCACTTGGCGATATCCCGCTTGTCGGCATCGGCGGCATGAATGTGGACCGCGCGCCGGGCGTGTTCGAAGCAGGCGCCGATATCGTTTCCGTTGTCACCGACATCACCCTTAACCCCGATCCGGAGGCCCGCGTGCGGCAATGGATCGAAATTACACGGCCCCATGTAATGTAGTTTCTGGAGGAAACATTGAAAAAACTGGTTTTTGCAGCGCTCTTCAGCGCCACGGCTTCGCTTGCTCTGATTTCAGCTCAGGCTGCGCAGGCGAACGATAAATTCAAGCTCATCCTCGACTGGTATGTGAATCCCGATCACGGGCCGATCATCGTCGCCGACAAGCTCGGCTACTTCAAGGATGCCGGTCTCGATGTCGATATCGTGGCTCCGGCGGATGCGTCGGTGCCGCCCAAAATGGTTGCCGCCGGACAGGCGGATCTGGCGATCTCATATCAGCAGCAGGTGCATCTCGATGTCCATGCCGATATTCCGCTGATCCGGGTCGGCACTCTGATCGATTCCCCGCTCAACTGCCTGATGACCCGCGATGACGGCTCGGTGAAATCGATCGCCGATCTGAAGGGCAAGAAGATCGGCTTCTCGGTTGCGGGCGTCGAGGAAACGGTGCTCGGCACGATCCTCAAGAAGCACGATATCCAGCTCTCGGATGTCGAGCTGATCAATGTGAATTTCTCTCTCGCGCCGTCGCTCATGTCGAAACAGGTCGATGCGGTGATGGGTGCCTATCGCAATGTCGAACTGAACCAGATGGCCGTCGAAGGCGTGCCGGGCAAATGCTTCTTCGTCGAGGAAGAGGGCGTGCCCGTCTATGACGAGCTGGTCTATGTCGCCAATTCCGCCAGGCTCGACGCCGCCGAAAAAGACCGGATTTCGCGCTTCCTCGCTGCGACCGAAAGGGCGGCGCAATATATCGTCAATCACCCCGAACAAAGCTTCGATGTGTTCGCGTCCTACAGTTCGGAACTGAATGACGCGCTGAACAAGCGCGCCTGGAAAGACACCGTCGCCCGTTTCTCGCGCTCGCCTGCCAGCGTCGATCATGGGCGCTGGAGCCGCTACGAGGCCTATCTCAAGGAAAACGGTCTCGTGCCTTCGATCCTGCCCGTTGAAAAATTCGCCACTGACGTAAACGCTGAAGGGAGCAAATCATGACCATGCCGCAACCGCATTATTCATCCGAACTGTTCACCCGCCTGCGCGCCGCGACGCTTGGCGACTGGAAGCCCTATATCGATCATGAATTCGTGCGCGGGCTTGGCGACGGCACATTGCCGAAATCGGCGTTCCTGCATTATCTGCGGCAGGACTATGTCTATCTGCACCATTATGCCCGCGCCTTCGCGCTTGGCGTCGTGAAGGCCAATACATTGCAGGAAACCCGGCTTTGCGCCCAGATCATGCACGGTCTGGCGGTGACGGAACTGCCGCTTCATGTCGGTATCTGTGCGCGGGAAGGCATCAGCGAGGACGACCTTTACGCGACAAAGGAAGAGCCGGAAAACCTCGCCTATACGCGCTATGTGCTCGACTGCGGACAGGCGGGCGATTTCCTCGATCTCTTGACCGCGCTTGTGCCCTGCGCCCACGGCTATGGCGAGATCGGGCTGAACCTTGCCGCCACGGCCACGGCGGGAACACCCTATCAGGAGTGGATCGATACCTATGCCGGGGCTGATTATCAGGAGATGTGCCACACGGTCGGCCGGCTTTTCGATCAGGCTGCAAAGGACCGCATCGGCGACGATTTCGAGAAAAGCCCGCGCTGGCCAAAACTCTGCCAGATCTTTGCGACGGCAAGCAGGCTCGAAGCCGATTTCTGGAGCATGGGCCTAAAAGCTGCATGACGAGCGCGCCTCTTCGTTCTCGCAAAAAACGCATCGCCGACGGGTTCCTGTCGGCGGTTGCCGTGATTGGCCTGTGGCAGGCGGTGGTGACGGTCTGGCAGATGCCGCGCTTCATCCTGCCCGGTCCGCTCGATGTCGTGCAATCGCTCATCGCCAATGCGCAGCTGATCGCCGACAATGCCATTGTGACATTCGGCGAAGTGCTTGGCGGGCTGTTGCTCGGCGCTGCGATTGGCGTCCTGACCGCCATCGGCCTGATGATGTCGCCGCTGGCGCAGCGGCTTGTCATGCCGGTGATGGTGTTCAGTCAGGCGATCCCGATCTTTGCGCTTGCGCCGATCCTTACGCTCTGGCTCGGCTATGGCCCCGCATCGAAGATCGCCGTTACTGTCCTGATGATCTTCTTTCCCGTCGTTTCCACCTTTCTGGATGGAATGCAGCGCACCGACCGAACCCTGATCGATGCCGCTGAAAATCTGGGGGCCGGGCGGATGCATATTCTTTTCAGCGTGCGCATACCTGCGGCGTTCCCGTCGCTCGCCTCGGGCCTTAGCCTCGCAAGCGTCTATGCGCCGATTGGCGCCGTGGTCGGCGAATGGGTCGGCGCTTCGAAAGGGCTTGGCTATCTGATGCTGCTTGCCAATGGCCGCGCCAAGGTGGACCTCATGTTCGCAAGCCTTTTCGTGCTCGCGGCCTTCACCATGCTTTTACATGCGACGGTTTCATATTTTGCGCGCAAGCTTGCCGCATGGCCCCGCAAAACCGCGTGAAAAAACCGGCGGTCGCCCGCCGGTTTTCGCATTCATCGAGATCATCAGGCCAGAATCATCAGGCCAGAATCGTTAGGCCAGAATCATCAGGCCAGCGTATAGGCCGTCTTGACCGTGGTGTAGAACTCAGCCGCATAGCGACCCTGCTCGCGCGGGCCAAAGCTCGAACCCTTGCGCCCGCCAAACGGAACATGGAAATCGACTCCTGCGGTCGGCAGATTGACCATCACCATGCCCGCTTCCGAATTGCGCTTGAAATGGGTCGCATATTTCAGGCTCGTCGTGCAGATGCCCGATGACAGGCCGAAATTCGTATCATTGGCGGTGGCAAGCGCTTCTTCGTAATCCTTGACGCGGATGACCGAGGCGACGGGGCCGAAGATTTCCTCGCGGCTGATGCGCATCTGGTTGGTGGCTTCCGTGAACAGCGCAGGCTGGAGATAGAAGCCCGGCGTTTCGCGGTTGAGGCGCTCGCCGCCAAAGGCAAGCTTGGCGCCTTCCTTGCGGCCGATCTCGATATAATCCATGTCCTGCTTGAGCTGGCTCTCATCGACCACCGGGCCGATATGCGTGCCCTGCTTCAGCGCATTGTCGACCGTCACGGTCTTCAGCTTTTCGATTGCCGCAGCGACGAACTTGTCGTGAATGCCTTCCGTCACGATGATGCGCGAGGACGCCGTGCAGCGCTGGCCGGTGGAGAAGAAGGCCGAATTGACGACCGATTCCACGGCGACATTGAGATCGGCGTCATCCAGAACGACAACCGGGTTCTTGCCGCCCATTTCAAGCTGGAAGCGGCGATTGTGCTCGATGGAAGCCGCCGCAACGCGCTTGCCCGTGCCGGTCGAGCCGGTGAAGGTGACGGCATTGACGTCGGCGCTGTCCAGAATGGTCTGGCCGACCACCGAACCCTTGCCCATGACGAGATTGAGAACGCCCTTTGGCAGACCGGCGCGATGCAGGATATCGACAATCGCCCAGGAGCAACCCGGCACGAGGTCAGCCGGCTTGAAGACGATGGTGTTGCCGTAGCAAAGCGCTGGCGCGATTTTCCATGCCGGAATGGCGATCGGGAAATTCCATGGCGTGATGATGCCGACAACGCCGACCGGCTCCCGCGTGACCTCTACGCCGATGCCCGGACGCGCCGACGGCAGAACTTCACCGGCAAGGCGAAGGCACTCGCCTGCGAAGAAATCGAAAATCTGGCTGGCGCGGATGGTTTCACCAATACCCTCAGCCAATGTCTTGCCTTCCTCACGCGACAGGAGACGGCCAAGCTCGTCCTTGCGGGCGAGAATTTCATCGGCAGTTTTGCGCAGGATAGCGTGGCGCTCCAGAATGCCGGAACGAGACCAGGCCGGGAAAGCGGCTTTCGCGGCGGCGATCGCCGTCTTGGTGTCGTCGGCGGTCGCCCGCGCATAGGTTCCCACAACATCATTGGTGTCCGAAGGATTGATGTTGGCGATCCCGTCACCGCCGACCCATTCGCCCGCAATCAGATTTTGATGTACTGTCATGGAACTCTCCCTGTGCGCCGCAAGGCTCTGATATATCTCAGAACGACCCTTCACCCATGAGCGGCGGAATTGCAAGGCCGGAGCCGTCCTGTAACGAAAAAAGTGAAAATAAGTGGCGCCGCCCGGCCCGGAAAGGGCCGTCTTGCAAATTTGTCACAGTCAATGACCAGTTGGAAAAATTGTCATTTTGCGGCTTGGCAAATCTTTTTGCTCATTTATTGTGCACCCATCCGCAACACTGGCAAGAGGTATGAGATGCGTGTCTATTACCCATTCCCGATGGTGCCCAGTGTTCGCGCGGGCGCTTCCAAGCTTTAAGTCCTTGGCCCGCGATGCAGGCTAAGGCCTGAACGCCCTCCCTAAAAGGGCACATTCCAAAACTTCCAAATTTGCCGCAGCCATTACCGGCTGCTTGTTTTGTCTTTGTTTTCACGCATTGTCCGACGCCAAACCGCTTCGCACTTTTGCTGAAAATGCTTTTAAAGGAACCAGAATCCGCCCAAACGCGGCCTGGTATTGTAGATATGACTCGGTTTCGCATAGACTTCCGGGGACCTGCCTTCCGCAACGTCCTCGGCTACACATTCGGCCACTGGCGAAGTCAGCCCTTGCGGCTGACGCTGATGATAATCGGCATGCTGCTCGCAACAGCCGCAGATGTCTTGACCCCGCTCTATTCGGGCCGGCTGGTCGATGCGCTTTCATTGGGTAATGACGGCGCATGGGATGCAGCCATTCACGCGCTGATTGTCCTGCTTGCGCTGGGTGCGCTGGCGCTGATTACGCGCCAGCTGACCTTCTATGTCATCACGGACTTCACCTTGAAGATCATGAGCGACATGGCGGCAAGCTCGTTCCGCAAGCTGCAACGGTTTTCGACCGACTGGCACGCCAATGCCTTTGCCGGATCGACGGTCCGCAAGGTTTCGCGCGCCATGTGGGCGCTCGACCTGCTCAACGATACGCTGATCGTCGCCCTCCTGCCTTCGATCCTGATGCTGCTCGGCTCGGTCGCGCTTCTGTCGTGGTACTGGCCGCTGATGGGCTTGCTGGTCGCCATCGGCTCGGTGCTGTTCATCGTCTGCACCATCGTGATCTCGCTCGGCTTCGTCGCGCCTGCCGCGACGCTTGCCAATAGCTGGGACACGCGGATGGGCGGTGCTTTGGCCGATGCGATTTCGTGCAATGCCGTCGTCAAGGCATTCGGCGCGGAATCCCGCGAAGATGTGCGTCTTGCCAAGGTCGTGACCAAGTGGCGCGGCCGCACACGCCGCACATGGCTGATCGGCACGCTGAATGGCTTCATTCAGGGTACGAACCTTCTGGTGATGCGCGGCGTGGTCATTGCCTTTGCGCTCTATCTGTGGAGCCAGGGCAAGGCGACGGCGGGCGACATCACCTTCGTCCTGACCGCCTTCTTCATGCTGCAAGGCTATCTGCGCGATGTGGGCATGCATATCCGCAACCTGCAGCGCTCGGTCAACGACATGGAGGAACTGGTCGACATCGAAGCACAGCCTTACGGCATTGCCGACAAGCCGAATGCACCGGCGATAAAGATCGGAAATGGCGAGATCACTTTCGATCACGTCACCTTCCATTACGGCAATCACGATGCGGCTCTCTATCGCGACTTCTCGGTCAAGATCGAGGCTGGCGAGCGTGTCGGTCTGGTCGGTCATTCGGGTTCGGGCAAGACGACCTTCGTCAAGCTGATCCAGCGGCTTTACGATGTCAGCGGCGGCGCGATCCGGATTGACGGGCAGAACATCGCCGATGTCACGCAGGCATCGCTCAGGTCGCAGATCGCCATCGTGCAGCAGGAGCCGATCCTGTTTCACCGGACGCTGGCCGAGAACATCGCCTATGCCCGCCCCGGTGCGACGCAGGCGGAGATCGAGGAAGCCGCAAAGCTCGCAAGCGCGCACGACTTCATCAGCTGTCTGCCGAAGGGCTATGCAACGCTTGTCGGCGAACGCGGCGTGAAGCTGTCGGGTGGCGAGCGCCAGCGTGTGGCGATAGCGCGCGCGTTTCTGGCGGATGCACCGATCCTCATTCTGGACGAGGCTACATCGAGCCTTGATTCAGAATCGGAAGTGCTGATCCAGCAGGCGATGGAACGGCTGATGGTTGGCCGCACGACGCTTGTCATCGCACACCGGCTTTCGACGGTTCGCGCGCTCGACCGGCTGTTGGTTTTCGACAAGGGCAAGATCCTTGAAGAAGGCGATCACGACGCGCTTATCCGCAAGCCGGGCGGCATCTATCGCCGCCTGTTCGAACGGCAGGCGCTGGAACTGACCAAGGGGCTGGAAGACGTCATTTCGTAATCCGCTCCGCTAGTTGCCCCGCAATGTGGCGATGGACAGGGCCGGAGCAATCCGGCCCTGTTTTCATTTCATATTCATTTGTTTTTACGCATGTTTTTACCCCTGACCGGCGCCCGTTTTCGGCAGACACGCTCCATTCATCATCCATTCAGATCACGGCGCGTATCACTCGCGACCCAAGCGCGGGTCAAACGTGAGTTGACATTTCCATGACGGAAATGTGACACGCTTTTTGAAATTATCGGGAGTTGCGAGTACATGTCGGATGTGATGGAAAACGCAGAGACGCGTCGCTGGAGCGATGCGGCGATTTTCGGGCCCGCCCGCATGGCGTGGCCCCTGCGCTTTGCCGCAATCGCACTTGCGTCCGTCGTTCTCTCAACCCTGCTTGTCTTTGCCGTCGAATGGATCGTGCGCGGCTCGTTCACCGAAACGATGCAGTTCTTTCGCACGCCGCACAAGCCCGCATGGACGACCGTGGCGCTTTTCGTCGTCATGCTCACCGCAAGCGACGCCATTTTCGGGCGTATTCATTACGGCTTTTTCGTCATCGGCCCCATGATGCTGCTTGCCGCCACAACGGCGCGCGAAAAGAGCCTCTATCTGGGCGACCCGCTCTATCCGAGCGACTTTCTCTATGCCCGGCAGATCGTCGACCTGCTGCCGCTTCTGGTGCGCGACCGGCCATGGAGCGCTCTGGGCATCGGCCTGCTGCTCATCGCCTGCCTGGCGCTGATGGTGTCCGTTACCCTGTTCTGGTGGCGGCGCTTCGATCCCATTCCGTGGAAGGGGCGCATGCTGCGCCTTGCCTTCGCGCTGCCGCTGCTGGCCTGGTTCGCGGTCATTTCCGACTATGCGAGTTTTTCGCTGGCACGGGACCGTCTGCGCATCCTGCCCATCATGTGGGACCAGAAGGAAAATTACGCGCATAACGGCTTCACCATGGCCTTCATCCTGAATGTGCCGATGGCAACCGTCTTCGCCCCTGACGGCTATTCGCCCGAGACAATCGCCGCCATCGAACCGCCAGCACAACTGATCCCTGCCGCCTTCGACAGCAGCAAGCCCGACGTCATCATGGTGATGAGCGAATCCTTCTGGGACCCGACGCGCCTTCCGGGCGTGGCTTTCAGTGCCGACCCGATCCCGACAGTGCGCGCGGAACAGTCCGGCCATGTTTTCTCGCCGGAATTCGGCGGCATGACCGCCAATGTCGAGTTCGAAGCGCTGACCGGATTTTCCAAGGCTTTCCTGCCTTCCGGCAGCATTCCCTATCAGCAATATATTCGCCGCCCGCTGCCGTCGCTGGCAAGCTTCTTCAAGGATCAGGGCTATGCGACGCGGGCGATCCACCCCTATCGGCAGTGGTTCTGGAACCGCGGCCCCGTCTATGAAAACATGGGCTTCGACCGGTTCATGTCGGAAGAGAACATGCCGCCGCTGGAAAAGCGCGGCGCGCTGGCATCGGATGCGGCCCTGACCGACGAAATCATCCGGGAGGCTGACGCCACCGACGCGCCGTTCTTCTTCTTCGCGGTTTCCCTTCAGGGACACGGCCCCTACGAAACCAACCGTTATCCGGATTCCAGACTTGATGTGCAGACCGACGCCAGCGAGCATACGCGCCAGTCGATCCGCTCCTATTCGCAAGGCGCGATGGATGCCGATGCAAGCCTTGCGCGGCTGATGGAATGGGCGTCCAGGCGTGACCGCGAAACCATTCTGGTCTTCTTCGGCGACCATCTGCCCCCGCTCGGCCCCGTCTATGTCGAGACCGGATTCATGCCAAACCGGGTTGCAAGCCGCACGGCGCCTGCCGCCGACATGATGTTGCAGCACGAGACGCCGCTTGTCCTGTGGTCAAACAAGCGTGGCGCGGAGCGGGGCACCGGCACGATCAGCCCGGCCTTCCTGCCGCTGCATATTCTGGATATGGCCGGGATGCAGCATCCCTATTACACCGGCTTCCTGCGCCAGTTGCACGAGCAATACCGGGTTGTCGATAATCATGCGGTTTTCGACCGGTCGGAAAACGCCGGGGAAGGCTGGCAGCAACGGCCGCCCTTCCCGCCGCTGCTCCGCGATTACCAGATGCTGCAATATGACATGATCTTCGGCAGCAATTATGCGCGGGAGCGGTTCTTCCCCGCGCATCCCGCGCAGAGCTAAATCGGTGCCTTGCCGGAAGACTGGCGGATGATGAGCTTGTAGTCGATCCGCCGCGAAGCTGATGCATGGCCGGTTTCGATCTGCTTCAAAAGCATATCCGCCGCATCGCGGGTCATCTCGAAAATCGGCTGGCGGACGGTGGTGATCTGCGGCGAGACCATGCTGGCAATCGCGCTGTCATCGAAACCCACGACCGTCAGCTGGTCCGGCACCGCGATGTTTCGGTCATAGGCGACCTGCATGACGGCAGCCGCCATATCGTCATTCGACGCAAATACGGCAGTGGGCGGCTCTGCGAGCGTCAGCAGCTTTTCTCCCGCCGCAAGCCCGCTTGCAAAACTGAAGCCGCCCTGCACCTCATAATCCGGATTGCGCTCGATCCCCGCCTCCTGCAGCGCGCGCCGATAGCCAGCCAGACGCAATTCAGCCGAACGGTGCGTCGGATCGCCAATGACGATGGCGATCCGGCGGTGGCCGAGTTTCAGAAGATATTCCATCAGATCGGCGGCAGCGGCCTCGTCATCGATGGTAACGCTGTCGGTCGGGTGCACATTCACGTCGCCTGCAACGCGGGCGAAGGGCATTGCTGAGGCGCTCAATTCGGCGAGAATTTCGGGATCGTCTGACATGGGCGGGGTCACGATAATGCCGTCGAGACCGGAAGCATGCGCCGTTTCGATCAGCGCGCCGCGAATATCATCGCGATTTTCGACCGGGAAGATCAGCAGACGGTATCGTGTGTCACGCAGCCGTTCCAGCGCCCCCATCTGCAATTCGGTGACATAGCTGGCGCTCGGATTTTCGAAGAAAAGACCGATCAGGTGAGAACGGCGTTCGACAAGGTTTCGGGCCGCGGCATTGGGACGGTAACGCAGCTCGCTCCCGGCCTGCCGGACCTTTTCGCGAATGGCCTCGCGCACATTCGGTTCGTCATTATAGACACGTGAAACTGTCTTGATCGACACGCCGGCAAGGCGCGCCACATCATGTATCGTTGCTCGTTTTCCTGCTGCGGCCATGTCGGATCGTCTCCCTCCCCGCCGATCTATCCTTCTGTTTTCACGCATTATCCGACGCAAAACCGCTTCGCACTTTTGCTGGAAATGCTCTAACCGCTTCGCCGCAAAACGAAAAGAGAAATCAGGGAATTGAGCAGACCCGCGAGCGCGTCAGAAACCGGACTTCGCGCCCATTGTCGAGGGAAAACATGCCGCCGCGTCCGGGAACGACATCGATGATGAGCTCGGTGTGCTTCCAGACTTCATATTGCGGACCGCTGATATAGACCGGAGCGCCACCGACTTCTCCGAGTTTCACGTCCGTATCACCGACGATGAATTCGCCTTGCGGATAGCACATCGGCGATGATCCGTCGCAGCAACCGCCCGACTGGTGGAACATGATCGGCCCATATTCGGCCTGCAACTCGCGGATAAGATCGAGCGCCGCTGGCGTGGCGCTCACCTGCCTCCTAGCATTCCCTGAAATATCCTCAGCCATAGCCTCCTCCGTCAGGTTGCTGACTCGCATCACTTATCAGGAATAATTTATACTGTATATATTAACAATATAATCCTGTAAATACTGTCGTATATAAATTTTTAAAATAGAATATAAAACAATAAATGTATTTATAATTAAAAGGAAAGCAAAATGGACGAACTCCATCATGAACAAGCTTCGCCAATTTTTGCCGCTGCAGACGATCCCCTCGGACCTCTTGCCGACTTGCCCGGAACCTGGACCGGATTTGGTTACAATGTGATAGGACTTCCAGATTTCCACGATCGGAAATCTTTTCGTGTTTTGATCAATGCCACCTCCGAGACACTGACCTTTCAGCCAACACAAACTGTTGTAAATCGCGGAGACAGTCAGGATGACATATCTCTGGCGGGCGTGACCTACCTTCAAACAATAAACGATCAGAGCACGGGACAGCGCATCCACATCGAACCCGGCATCTGGCTGAACATACCGGCGACCACAAGTCCTCCCGGGGCGCCATCCGTCGTACGTCAGTCGAGCATACCGCACGGTACAACCCTGCTTGCACAGGGCACGTCATATACCGATGATCAAGCGCCATATATCCCTTCAGCATCACCCCTGGCGCGTCCTGTGCCGGGGGGACCTCCCCTCACAATCGGATACAATGCCCCGTATCGTGCTGGACCATTTCCCGGTGGGTATGATCCAGACGATTTGAACAAACCGCTGAAAGATGTGCTTCACCAGCAGATCAATATAGAAAAAATGGTGTGCCAGTCCAATACTGCCCTTAGCGTAAGCACGATACCCTTTGGCGGCATATCCAACATTCCGTTTCTCAGAACCAATGCAGAAGCAATTGACACGACGGCGACATTCAATATTGAACGAATGGTAACACGGAATGGAGTAAAATTTCTACAATTGCAGTACACGCAAACTGTAAATATTATATTTGGCGGTATGATATGGCCTCATATTTCCGTTGCTACTCTAACTAAAAGATAAATAAATCTTATAAATACTATCATCCAGTTCAAGTCATACGACCTGAAATTTGCCACCGGAATATTAATCCGCTTTCCGTTGCTTCATCATTCATCCGTTATATTTAGGATCATGACCGAGAGTTTCGATCTGACTGGAACAGGTCGGCGCTCTAACTATTTATTCTACCGCGCATTTTTTCCGAAAACCGTTTCACACTTTTCGGAATGCGCTCTGAGGATCAACGGCGCTCCTATTCCAGCAAAAAATCCGCGCAGGGAAACAGCTCACTGGGCTGGTTCCCTGCGCAGACAGTCACTCAAAAGAAGCCGAGCTTCTTCGGGCTATAGCTCACCAGCATGTTCTTGGTGTTCTGGTAGTGGTCCAGCATCTTCAGGTGATTTTCGCGACCGATACCCGACTGCTTGTAGCCGCCGAATGCCGCATGAGCCGGATAGGCATGGTAGCAGTTGGTCCAGACACGGCCCGCCTGAATGGCGCGACCGAAGCGATAGGCGCGCGTTCCGTCCCGCGTCCATATGCCGGCGCCCAGACCGTAGAGCGTGTCGTTGGCAATCGACAGCGCTTCCGCATCGTCCTTGAAGGTCGCAACCGAGACGACCGGCCCAAAAATTTCCTCCTGGAAAATGCGCATCTTGTTGTTGCCCTTGAACACGGTCGGCTTGACGTAATAGCCGCCAGCCAGATCGCCCGGCAGGACATTGCGCTCGCCGCCCGCCAGCACTTCCGCGCCTTCCTGACGGCCGATATCGAGATAGCTCAGGATTTTTTCCAACTGTTCGCTGGAGGCCTGCGCGCCGATCATCGTGGCCGGATCGAGCGGATCGCCCTGCACGATGGCTTCGACACGCTTCAGCGCCTTTTCCATGAACCTGTCATAGATCGATTCATGAATGAGAGCGCGGCTCGGGCAGGTGCACACCTCGCCCTGATTGAGCGCGAACATCACGAAGCCTTCAATGGCCTTGTCGAGAAAATCGTCGTCTTCGGCAGCAACATCCTTGAAGAAGATGTTGGGCGATTTGCCGCCCAGTTCCAGCGTGACCGGAATGAGGTTCTGGCTGGCATATTGCATGATCAGGCGTCCCGTCGTCGTTTCGCCGGTGAAGGCGATTTTCGCGATGCGCGGGCTCGACGCGAGCGGTTTGCCTGCCTCAAGGCCGAAGCCGTTGACGACATTGACCACGCCCGGCGGCAGCAGATCGCCGATCAGTTCCATCAGAACGAGGATGGAAGCCGGTGTCTGCTCGGCGGGCTTCAGCACCACGCAATTGCCTGCGGCAAGGGCGGGCGCAAGCTTCCACGTCGCCATGAGAATCGGGAAATTCCAAGGGATGATCTGACCGACGACGCCGAGCGGTTCATGAAAATGATAGGCGACCGTGTCGTGATCGATTTCCGAAATGCCGCCTTCCTGGGCGCGAATGACGCCTGCGAAATAGCGGAAGTGATCGACCGCCAGCGGCAGGTCGGCATTGGTGGTTTCACGGATCGGCTTGCCGTTGTCCCACGTTTCGGCAGCCGCCAGCGCAGGCAGGTTTTCCTCAATCCGGTCGGCGATGCGATTGAGAATGAGCGCGCGTTCAGCCGCACTCGTCCTGCCCCATGCATCCTTGGCGGCATGCGCTGCGTCGAGCGCCGCTTCCACATCGGCGGCATCGGAACGGGCTATTTCGCAAAGCACCTGTCCATTGACGGGCGATGTGTTGTCGAAATAGCGGCCCGATTTGGGCTCTGCCCATTTGCCGCCGATGAAGTTTCCATAGCGCTTTGCAAAGGCCGGCTTCACTGTCCGGCTGAATTCAACCTTGTTCATGACATCCTCCCAGAAACAACGCTGCTCCTACAGCGCTTCATGGTTGAGGATCGCGCGGCGGTGGGGAAGAGTCATCCCGCAGATTCAAGCTGGCAAGGTTATGTGTCGCAATATTGAGACAGTTGCGCCCGCCTATTTCAGCGTGGCTTCCTCAATGGGCGCGAATGATCTTCAGACGGTTCAGCTTGCGATGAAGCGTGGCGCGGCTGATGCCCAGAAGCCCGGCGGCAGCCGAAATATTCCCCTCGGCGCGCGCAAGAGCCCGCAGAATAACGCTCCGCTCCGATTCCGCCATATCTTCACGCGGGTCGGCATGCCAGCCAAGAAGGTCGGCGGCAGGCAACGGGCCTGCCAGTGTGTCATCGTCAAGCTCCAGCGCAAGCCGTGCGGCGCGGGTCGCCCCGACAACGAGGTCGTCCTTGTCCACGGCGATCAGCGCGCCGCCGGTACGGTCGGGGCTGGGAACCAGCATGATACGGGCATCAGGAAAAGCCTGACGGAAATTTTCAGCCTCTATGCGCCGCGCCGCGTCGATGACGGCAACCGATATAAGCTGCGCAAAAGCCTCCGTCAGATCGGCGCGGCATGAGGAGACATCGAGCGCCGCCATCAACCGCCCCTGATGGTCATGGATCGGGGCGACGGTGCAGGAAAGCCCGATATTGCGCGTATGAAAATGCTGGTCGCGATGGATCGTCAGCGCGCGCTGTTCGACGATGCAGGTGCCGATGCCGTTCGTGCCTTCGCTCTGTTCGCTCCAGACAGCGCCCGTCCACAGCCCCCAGCGGTAGAAGGTGTCGTCGTCGCCGGGTGCGCCGCGCCGTTCGACCGGCACGCCCTCGCTATCGGCCAGCAGCACGCAGCAGCCGACGCCGCCGACAGCCAGATAAAGGCGGTCCATGCTGGCCTGCGCAATGCTGGCAAGGCGTTCAATACGCTGATGAGCGGTCCGGAATTCCCCTTCGGAAAGCGTGCGCACGGCACCCGGCTCGGCAGGGTCGAGCCCGTGCAGTTCCGCCGAGCGTCGCCATGAGGCGACCAGAGCGGACCGCGCAGCGCCACCCGCCGTCATGATCGCGGACTGGATTCGGTCAGCATGCGTTCGGTCTTGCGGTGTGCCCATCTTTTCCTCCCAGGAAGGCTGGAACCCGCCGTCTGGAAGAATAATGACTGCTCAGAACACAACTGGCAAGTGTGACGACAGCTCGAAAGCCGGTTCAGGCGACGCGCGCCGGCTTCAGATACTCCTCAAGCGAGGAAACATCCGACGCATTGAGGCGAAGACCAAGCTTCGTGCGCCGCCACAAAACATCCTCGGCGCTGACAGCCCATTCGTTCTCAAGCAGATAGCGCACTTCGGCTTCGTAAAGATCGGCCCCGAAATGCTGCCCGAGATCGGCAAGCGAAGCGGCATCTCCAAGCAGGACATGAATGCGCGTTCCATATTGCCGGAACAGCCGCCGCGCGTGAGCAGGCGTCAGGAAGGAATAGGCGGCATTCACCTTTTGCAGCTCGCGCTCGAACTCGACATCCGCGAAATCCCCGCCCGGCAGCGGTGCGGCGTGGGTCCATGGCGCGCCCTTTTTTCCCAGCCGGTGCTCGATCTTCTCCAGCATATGTTCGGCAAGCCGCCGCGCCGTGGTCAGCTTGCCGCCGAACACGTTGATCAGCGGAGCAAGCCCATCGGGCGCATCCTCTTTCAGCACATAGTCGCGGGTCGCTTCCTGTGCCTTGCTGGCGCCGTCATCATAAAGCGGTCGGACACCGGAATAGGTCCAGACGATATCCCCGCGACTGACGGGTTCCTTGAAATATTCGCTGGCTGCCGCGCAAAGATAATCGGTTTCGCTGTCAGTGATCGCGACCTTGGCCGGATCGCCCTGATAGTCCTGATCGGTCGTGCCGATCAGGGTGAAATCGTCTTCATAAGGAATGGCGAATATGATGCGCCCGTCATTGTTCTGGAAGAAATAAGAGCGCGGATCGGAGAATTTCCTGCGCACCACGATATGGCTGCCCTGGACAAGGCGGACATTGTGAAGCTGCCGATCTCCCTCGACATCCCGCAAAATCCTGTCAGCCCATGGACCGGCGGCATTGACCAGCAGGCGGGCGCGAACGTCCTCGCGTTCGTGCGTGCCAGTATCTTCCAGCGTGATGGTCCAGCATTCCCGGTCGCGGCGGGCCGCCACGACTTTGGTCCGGGTGCGGATCATCGCGCCGCGATCCGCAGCATCGCGGGCGGTCAAGGCAACGAAGCGCGCATCGTCAACCCAGCAATCCGAATATTCGAACGCCTTGGTGAAAAGCGGCTTCAAGGGCGCTGCCGCCGGATCGGAACGCATGTCGAGCGTGCGCGTGGCGGCAAGCTTTTTGCGCCCGCCCAGATGGTCATAAAGGAACAGCCCCAGCCTCAGCAGCCATGCAGGGCGCACCCCGCCCTTGTGATAAGGCAGAACGAACCGCATCGGATGAATGATGTGCGGCGCATTGGCCCACAGCACCTCGCGCTCCATCAGCGCCTCGCGCACCAGACGAAATTCGTAGTGCTCCAGATAGCGCAAACCGCCGTGAATGAGCTTGGTTGCCCGCGACGAGGTGCCGCTTGCCAGATCGTTCATCTCGGCAAGGCCAACGGAAAATCCCCGGCCAACCGCATCACGCGCGATGCCGCAGCCGTTGATGCCGCCGCCGATTACAAAAATGTCGAATAATTTCTCTTGCGCCATGGCGAACCCCGAAGACCGCTCTCCGAAAACCAAAGCGAATATAATTCATTTAATACGAAAGCAAACCGAAAATGAAACGAAACTAGGTTCGCTTTTCCTCAATCTGGCTTTCTCCAAGGGTTTCGATCAGCTCGACCTCGCTTTCGCGGCACAATTCCCGCAGCTGGCTCGACGGACAGTGATCGGTGATGAAGGTATCGATCTGCGATATGTGACCGATGCGCACCGGCGCGGTGCGTTCCAGTTTTGTGGAATCGGTGACGAGAATCACGTGCCGGGCATTGGCGATAATGGCCTGCGCCACCTTCACTTCGCGAAAATCGAAATCGAGCAACGCGCCATCCTCATCCATCGCAGAAGCGCCGATGATTGCATAATCGACCTTGAATTGCCGGATGAAATCAACAGCGGCTTCGCCGACAATGCCGCCATCAGACGGGCGCACCACGCCGCCCGCAACCACCACCTCGATTGAGGGATGAACGCGCAATGTGTTGGCAACGTTGATATTATTGGTAATGACCATCAGATTGCTGTGATCGACCAATGCCTGGCTGACGGCTTCGGTCGTCGTGCCGATATTGATGAACAGGGAAGCGCCGTCTGGAATGATTTCGGCGGCAGCACGCCCGATCGATTCCTTTTCGTGCGCGGCGATGCGGCGTCGCGCTTCATATTCCATATTTTCCACGCCGGACGGATAGAGCGCGCCGCCATGGATACGACGCAGCATCCGGGCGCGGCAAAGATCGTTCAGATCCTTGCGCACGGTCTGCGGCGTTACATCAAAAGCCGCAGCCAGATCCTCCACCAGAACCTGCCCTTGCTTGCGAGCGAGCTCTAGAATTGCATTGTGACGGGGCGTGAGCTGCATAATTGTCCTGAGGCTGGATTTCTTCGGATTGCATTCAGGTAATTTCGCGGTTTTTCAATAGAAAGCAACCACTTCAACTCGAATGTCCCGGAATGGAATTCAATTTTCAGGATTCTTCGCCAGCGCAAGCGGAATTGCGGGCCTGCGTGAAGCCGGCATTTGAGAGCGCATCGCGAAAAGTGTGGAACGGTTTTCGGAAAAGATGCGCGTTAAACCACAGAGATATAGCCGATCTGATCCAATCAGATCGAAATGCGCTAATCGACGTCGAATTTCTCGCCGTACATTCTGTGCAGCTTGCACGCTACTTCCGTGCGGTTGGCGGCGCCGATCTTCTTCATGATATTGTGCACATGCGCCTTGACGGTGCCTTCGCTCATGCCGAGTTCAAAAGCGATGATCTTGTTCGACTTGCCAATGCGGATGGCATGGACGACCTCGATTTCCCGCGCCGTGAGCAATTCTCCCAGCACGTCATCATCGATGTCAGTCGGCGCGCTCTGGAAAACCATGGAAGCTGGCACATACATGCCGCCGGCAGTAGCCAGATGAATGGCCTCGACGCAGACCTTGATGTCAACTGAAGTGGGGATATAACCACGAGCGCCGATTTCCATGGCGCGCACGACCTGGGACCACTCCTCGCGTTCAGCAAGAAAGACCACTGGAACCGGACGCCAAAGCTCGATCACGGCCTGCAATTTTTCCGTGAAAAACGGATCGGCCAGCCGCTTGGAGCCGATATTGATAAGAACAACTGCGATATCGTCAGTCGGGTCCGCGAGCTCGATTGCCGCCTGTGTCTCCACGGGCAGCTTGAGGCCGTTCAGCACAAGCCCGTTATAAAGACATTGCCGCTCAAGGTTGCTCTTGCATACGAGCAACATGCGCCGCCCCCCTGCGGCTTCAATACCCGCAGCATGTCCCCTATCCCCCTGCTCCAAAGCAGTCCAAATGCTATCCCCTCTTGCTTCCAACATGTGATGCTCCCGGCATACTCAACTTGCTCGATGTTTATGCATCCTACTATTACTTTCGTCAGAGACGAGTTTTTTCCAATGCTTGCATGGATAGCGCCCCAACCATGCCCAACGTGAATATTGCTATCGGGAAATAATCGTGTCATTAACTTATGTTAGCAATACATAAAATTTATGACCAATTGTAAGATAGACTTGAACGGCAGGAGATATATCCTCTATATCTTTCGTTTAGCTGACTTCTGCTTTTACTGAAAATTGCGAAGGCGAAGGCGACGTTTACGCTGGAAATGCTCCAGGTTTTTCCAGACGGAATACCGCTATTTGATTGCTGCTGACGTACAGGGAGCGCATTTCGATTTGCTTGGATGAAGCAGCGCCCTAACTGTTCGTCTTAATGCGCATTCTTGCCGAAAGGCCGTTTTACACATATCGGAATACGCTCCAACGGGTTTAAAATGCACAGTGGCAGGCAGACCACAGACCCAACGACTGAAGCGCTCATTGGTTTATTGGAGGCCTCTCCAATTTGCGCCAAGCTTGGAGCGCGGGAAACAGACGCGCTTTCTTCCCTCACCATTATCGAAAACGACTTTGCCGCCGATGCCGCGATCATCAGGCAGGGAGAACAAATCAGAAGCCTCCATCTCGTGCGTTCCGGCTGGGGATGTGTCTATCGTGATCTGGCCAGCGGCGAGAGACAGATTATCGACTTCCCCATGCGGAGCGATTTTCTCGGGTTTCGAACCGCCAATGGTTATAGCTACAATACGATCACGGCAGTCACCCCCATGTCGGTGTTCGAAATTCCGATTGTCTCGCTTGAAGCCTCGCTTGAGCGAGCGCCACGCCTAAGCCTGATCTTCATAGAGCTTCTTGCGCGCCAGCGATCCATGCTGATCGAGCATCTTACCAATATCGGCTGTCGCGCTGCCTTCGTCCGGACCGCGCATCTGTTTCTTGAGCTTTCCGACCGCGTGCAATCCTCCGGGATGGGCGATGCGAACTCCTTCCATTGCCCGCTGACACAATATCAGCTTGCCGATGCGCTGGGGCTGACGCCGATCCATCTCAATCGGATGCTGCGCGACTTGCGGGAAGAAGGGCTGATCCTGTTCCGTTCAAACAGGGTGGAGATTCTGGACCGCAAGCGCGTGGTCGCCCTTGCCCAGTACGACGGAGAATTCATGCGTATGTCGGTTTTCGGGAACAAGGAATAAGGCGAAAACATCGGGAAAAATGGTCGGAGTGAGAGGATTCGAACCTCCGACCCCCTCGTCCCGAACGAGGTGCGCTACCAGGCTGCGCTACACTCCGTGACCATGTGGCCTTGACCATTGAGGCGGCTTATAACGCTCCAGATTTCAAGCCGCAAGAGCATCTTGTCGTTTTTTTGAATGCCGAACCCGAAAAGCTGGAAAGAGATTCAAGCGGCCTCGAAAACAGGCCGTGATCCGCCTCCGAAAGCGACAAAATTGGGATTGGTAAAACCGGCGACACCTTCGCTGGCACGCTGGCCGTAGGAGAGCGGTATCCCGTCAAAAGTGGTCGTCAAGCCGCCCGCGGCGCGCAAAACAGCATCGCCTGCCGCCGTATCCCATTCCATGGTCGGCCCAAAGCGCGGATAGATATCAGCTTCTCCGCTGGCAATCAGGCAAAACTTCAGCGACGAACCGACGGAAACGCAGTCGCTGATCCTGTTGTCGCTCAGGAATTTTTTCGTTTCCGGATTATTGTGTGAGCGGCTGCATACTGCGAGGCGCTCCGGCCCGTGGACACGCACCGCTATTCCGCGCCGCGATCCGATCGCATGATCCCCGGTCGTCGTTATTTCTTCGGCACCGTTGCCGGTACCGATGAACATGCGATTGCGAACGGGTGCATAAACGAGGCCCAGAACCGGAGCTCCATCTTCGATCAGGCCTATGTTCACGGTGAAATCGCCGTTGCGGAGCAGGAATTCGCGTGTTCCGTCAAGGGGATCGACCAGCAGAAATCGCCGCCCGAGTTGCGCAGGCAGGCGCCCCGCCGCCACTTCCTCTTCAGCCACAACCGGAACATCCGGGGCGACCGAAGCCAGCGCCGAAAGGATGATAGCCTCCGCATCACGATCCGCTTCCGTGACCGGGGAAGAATCTTTCTTGCTGTGAACCGCGCAACCATTGGCATAGTGCTTCATGATGACGCGACCCGCCTCCAGTGCGGCTTCCTGCAGCACGGCAAGCATTGCTTCGCCGCTCGGATCGGCTTTCGGGGAGGCGGAAATCTTCATTCTTCAGATCGACCAGGAATCGCTGCCATAACTGCCGATGATACCACGTTCGGCAAGATACTTTTCTACTTCCGCGACGAGTTCGTCAACGTCCCGGCCCGTCGTGTCCAGACGAAGCTCTGGCGATACCGGCGGCTCATACGGAGAATCGATCCCGGTAAAAGCCTTTATCTCGCCACGCAAGGCCTGCGCATAAAGCCCTTTCGGGTCACGGGCGATGCATTCCTCTATCGGCGTATCCACGAATATCTCGACAAATTCACCCTCAGGCAGCCGGGAGCGAATGCGATCCCGCTCAGCCCGAAACGGCGAGATGAAGGAAACCAGCACCACCAGCCCCGCATCGGTCATCAAACGGGCAACCTCACCGACACGACGAATATTTTCTGCCCTGTCCTCCTCGGAAAAACCGAGATCGCTGTTGAGGCCGTGGCGGACATTGTCGCCGTCCAGCAGATAAGTGTGCTTGCCAAGCGCATGGAGCCGCTGCTCCAGCCTGTTTGCAATGGTGGATTTGCCGGAACCGGACAAACCCGTAAACCAGAGTACGGCTGGTTTCTGGAATTTCTGCGCAGCGCGCGTCTGCTTGTCGAGATCGAAGGACTGCAGGTGCACATTCGTCGCCTGACGAAGCGCGCCATCGATCATTCCGGCGCCCACAGTCGCGTTGGTCAGCCGGTCGATCAGGACGAAGGCGCCCGTTACGCGATTGTCGGCGTAAGGGTCGAATGCAATCTGATCCACGGTCTGGAGATGGCAAAGGCCAATCTCGTTGAGGTCGAGGCGGGATGCTTCCTGACGGGTGAAGCTGTCGACATCGGTCCTGTAGACGATCTCGCTGATCGTTACCGGCGTCTGATCCGTCTCGGTGCGCAGCAGATAGGACCGGCCAGGATGCAAGGCTTCCTCACCGAACCAGACGATATTGGCGGAGAAGCGATCCGCCACTTCGGGCCGGGCTTCCGTTCCCACCAGCATATTGCCGCGTGAAACCTCGACCTCATCCTCCAGCACCAATGTGACAGCCTGGCCTTCGGACGCGCGCGGCAGGTCGCCGTCATAGGTGGCGATGCGCTTCACGCGGGATGTCTTGCCGGATTTGGCAACCACGACCACATCACCGGCGCTGATCGAACCGGAGGCCACCGTGCCGGAGAAACCGCGAAAATCGAGATTGGGCCGGTTCACATATTGAACAGGAAAGCGGAAGGGCTTTGCCGCCGCCTCCGTGTCGATGCGCACGGTTTCCAGATGTTCGAGCAAATGCGGCCCCTCGTACCAGTCCATGCGGGGCGATGGGAGTGTGACATTGTCGCCAAAACGCGCCGAGAGCGGGATGGGCTGGATGCTGGCAAAGCCAAGCTCTTTGGCGAAGCTCATATAGTCGGCAACGATACGCTCGAAGGCTTCTTGAGAAAAATCGACCAGATCAATCTTGTTCACGGCCAGAACGATGTGACGGATACCAAGTGCGGAGGCAATGAAGGAATGTCGGCGGGTCTGGGTCAACACGCCCTGCCGGGCGTCGACCAGCACGATGGCAAGATCGGCAGTCGATGCGCCGGTTGCCATGTTGCGCGTATATTGCGCATGGCCCGGCGTGTCCGCGACGATGAATTTGCGGCGAGGCGTCGAAAAGAAGCGATAGGCGACATCGATGGTGATGCCCTGCTCCCGCTCGGCTTCGAGACCATCAACCAGCAATGCAAAATCGAAATCATCATCGGTCGTTCCGAACTTGCGGCTGTCGTTCTTCAACGAAGCAAGCTGGTCCTCGAAGATCAGTTTCGTGTCGTAGAGCAGCCGCCCGATCAGCGTCGATTTGCCGTCATCCACGGAGCCGCACGTAAGAAACCGCAGCAGGGTCTTGCGCTCCTGATCGGCCAGAAAATCGCTGACTGCGGCATTGGTCGCAACAGGCTTGATTACCGCATTCATCAGAAATAGCCCTCGCGCTTCTTCTTCTCCATCGAACCGGCTTCATCGCGGTCGATGGCGCGGCCCTGCCGCTCGGATGTACGGGCGATCAACATTTCTTCGACAATGTCGGAAAGGTCGGCCGCACTCGATTCAATCGCGCCCGTCAGCGGATAGCAGCCGAGTGTGCGGAACCGCACCAGCCGGTTTTCCACCTGCTCGCCCGGGCGCAGTTTCATGCGGTCATCGTCGACCATGATCAGCATGCCGTCGCGCTCGACCACCGGGCGATGCGCTGCAAAATAAAGCGGGACGATGGGGATATTTTCTTGCAGGATATATTGCCAGATATCGAGTTCGGTCCAGTTCGACAGCGGGAAGACGCGGATCGATTCTCCGGCGGAAACGCGCGTGTTGTAGATCTTCCACATCTCGGGACGCTGGTTTTTCGGGTCCCATCCATGCTGTGCGTTACGGAAGGAAAAGATGCGCTCCTTGGCGCGCGATTTTTCTTCGTCGCGGCGGGCACCGCCGAACGCAGCATCGAACTTGTACTTGTCGAGCGCCTGCCGCAAGGCGACCGTCTTCATCACATGGGTATGGACGTTCGACCCGTGGCTGAAAGGTCCGATTCCCTCGCGCACGCCATCCTCGTTGATATGGACGAGGAGTTCAAAACCCTTCTCACGGGCCTCAGCATCGCGAAATTCGATCATCTCGCGGAATTTCCATGTCGTATCGACATGCAGAAAGGGAAAGGGTGGCGGAGCCGGATAGAATGCCTTCATCGCCAGATGCAGCATCACTGACGAATCCTTGCCGACCGAGTAGAGCATCACCGGATTGGAAAAACTTGCCGCAACTTCGCGAAAAATATGAATCGCCTCTGCTTCAAGGCGTTGCAGATGCGTCAGGTTCTTGGTCAGGGATGCATGATGCACGACTACTTACTCCCGGCAACCGGATAGGACTCGATACTGGCGGGAGGGTTGGCATAAGCCTTCATCCGGCGCAGATGCGGCAACAGCCACAGTGCGCGCATTGTCGTGAAATGATGCGGGAAAGTGAAAGAAACCTATCGCGTATTGCAACTGGCTTGCGCGAAAAACTACCGTATTTGCAAGCCGGGCCGGAACAAACTTGCGCGCGCCTAGAAAAGCCGATTTCCCGTCAAGTTACGGAAAATCATACAATTTTTGTGATATTAAACAGGTTTTCGCTCTGGAGCCGCCGGTCTTTCGGACGGCTCCAGAGCAAATTATTACTTGGCGAGTGATGCTTGGGCAAGGTTCGCCTGAACATCGTTGAGCGCCGCTTCGAGCGCCGACACCATCGTATCGATCTGCTGATCGTTGATGATGAGCGGCGGGCAGAAGGCAAGCGTGTCGCCCATTGCACGGGAAATCACGCCGCGCTCCTGAAGCGCTGCATTTGCCTGTGCGCCCAGCGCGCCCGCTTGTTCAAGGCCTGTCTTGGCCTGTTTATCGATGACAAGCTCGACACCGGCAATGAGACCGACGCCACGCACTTCGCCAACCAGCGGATGATCCTGCAACGCACGCAGGCGCTTCTGCATATAGGCGCCGCGATCCCGCGCATTGGCAACCAGATCGCGCTCTTCAATGATCGCGAGATTTTCCAATGCCACAGCCGCCGCCACCGGATGCCCCGATGCCGTGAAGCCCGTGCCAAGCGTGCCGATCTTGTGGCTTTCCTCGGCAATCGGCGCGTAGACGCGTTCGTTGATGAGGAACGCCGAGATTGGCAGATAGGATGACGAAAGCTGCTTTGACATGACCAGAATGTCGGGTTTCATATCGAATGTCTGGCTGCCGAACAGGTTGCCTGTCCGTCCGAAACCGCAGATGACTTCGTCGGCAACCAGCAGAATATTGTAGCGATTAAGAACGGCTTGCACCTTTTCCCAGTAGGTTTTGGGCGGAACGACCACGCCGCCTGCACCCATCACCGGCTCGCCGATGAAAGCGGCAATGGTGTGCGGACCTTCTGCGAGGATTAACTGTTCCAGCTCATCCGCCAGCCGCGTTGCGAACTGTTCCTCGGTTTCTCCCGGCAGCGCATCGCGATAATGGTGCGGGCAACCCGTATGCAGGATGCGATCGATCGGCAGGTCGAAGGAGCGGTGATTGTTGGGCAGGCCCGTCAGGCTGGCGGAGGCAATCGTGACACCGTGGTAGCCGCGCTTGCGCGAAATGATTTTCTTGCGCTCCGGTTCGCCCAGCGCATTGGAGCGATACCAGATCAGCTTGATAACTGTATCGTTGGCCTCGGAGCCTGAATTGGTGAAGTAGGCCTTGCTCATCGGCACGGGCGCCATCGAGACAAGCTTTTCAGCCAGATCGATGACGGGCCCATGCGAGCGGTACGAGAACGTATGGTAGAAAGGCAGCTTCTTCATCTGCCGTGCGGCAGCTTCCGCCAGACGCGGCTCGGAAAAGCCCACGCCGACGCTCCAAAGTCCCGACATCGCTTCGATGTAGCGCTTGCCGGTTACATCCTCGACGTAAATGCCGTCGCCGCGCTCGATCACAAGCGGACCTTCCGCCTCGAGGCGGACAGCATCAGTATAGGAATGGAGATGGTAGCGGATATCGCGGGCTTCAAGAGAGTTCGGCTGGGCAGTCATTCATTGATCCTCCGAGAATGATAATGAATGTGTAGCCCGTTTCAGAAAAAGCGCAAACCGGAAAGCCGCTGAAAGATGCCCTTCGGATCAAACCGCCGAGGGACCTGGAAGGGAGTTAGAGAAGTCCGAAGGTACGGGCCTTGGCGACCGCCTGGACCTTGTTGACCGCGACGAGCTTGGTCAGCACGTTGCTGATATGGAAATTCACCGTGCGCGTCGAGATATTGAGGATCGTGCCGATGATTTCGGCGGTCTTCCCCTCACTCGTCCAGCGCAGGATTTCCCGCTCGCGTGTTGTCAGGTTCACCTCGGAAACGCAGTTCATTGTCGGAATGTCGAGATGTTCATACATGGACAGATGCAGCAGGTTGGCCGTGATCTGCATCTGGCGCCGCAACATAGAAATTTCGCCAGACGATAGGGCCGGTCCACTTCTCACAAAAGACAGCATGCCAAACACGCCTTGCGCCGCCCAGCACGGTTGGGAAATCCCGACCTTGATGCCGAAGCGCTGGGCATCTGTCCATATTTGCGGGGCCTCCGCAAACAGCTTCGATGACCAGACCAACGGCTCGATGCTGTTCAAAGCCTTGCGAACCAATGGGTCTATATCCGCATATTTTCTGTCAGCATAGTGATCGGTCCATTCCTGGGGCAACGAGCCAAAGCTAAGCCATTTAACTACGCCGTTCAGGAGGGGAACGCGCATGACATAAGCCGTATGTGCAAATCCGCACTGTTTGGCATAGGTATTTATGTATTCAAGGAGCTGTTCGACGTCGTCAGCAGATTGCATGGATTCATAAATTTGTTCCCATTTCATTGCAGACATCCCAATTAAGTTCTAATTTTGATTTTATTAAAATACAGCGCCAGCACACGAAACGATTGCGCCGCCGAGGACTAACACAACCATCGGTTTTTTACTATATAGCAAAGCACACTCAAACGAACACAAATTGAAAATTTCCGAAGATTTTTATTACAATAATTAGTAATTAATGAAGTACTTAAATATTAAATACTTCACATTCCGCCTTGGAAAACAAATGTCAACGCGAGCTTTCCATTGCCAGAACAGCTGCACCTTCTTCAACTATATTTGTAAGCACTTGCGAATAGAAAGCCGTTCCACATTTCGCTGGAAATGCTCACGCGCCGCAGAACCGAAACCGATTTGCATCCTGTAAACACTAGAACCGTCTGGCGGGTTCAGCAAACCTGTCAGAATGACGAGTATTTAAGTTATGATTAATAGACGTCGACAGGCGGATGCGCGTTGATGAAGCAGGAAAGGGAAGGTTCGCGACGGCCGGTCAGGCCGCCGCATCCTCGTCTTTTCCCGCGCCCGGCATATAGTTGAGGATAGGGCTGAGCCAGCGCTCCACTTCCTCGACTGTCATGCCCTTGCGCGCCGCATAATCCTCGACCTGATCGCGCTCCACCTTGGCCACGCCGAAATAATAGCTTTCCGGATGGCCGATATAGAGACCCGACACGGAGGAGCCAGGCCACATGGCGTAGCTTTCGGTCAGTTCCACGCCAGTATTGGCAGTCGCATCCAAAAGACGGAAAAGTGTCGTCTTTTCGGTATGATCGGGCTGCGCCGGATAGCCGGGAGCCGGACGAATGCCCTTATAGGGCTCGCCGATCAGCTCTTCCGGCGTAAAGGCTTCGTCGGAAGCATAGGCCCAGAACTCCTTGCGCACACGCTCGTGCATCAACTCGGCAAAGGCCTCCGCGAAGCGATCAGCCAGCGCTTTTACCAAGATTGCGGAATAATCGTCATTGGCCCGTTCGAAACGTTCGGCTATCGCCACTTCGCCAATACCCGCGGTCACGACAAAGCCACCAACATAATCCTGCTTTCCGCTCTCGGCAGGCGCCACGAAATCGGACATGGCCACGTTCGGACGACCATCGCGCTTGCTCAATTGCTGGCGCAGCGTAAAGAAAGTTGCAAGTTCCTGCTTCCGGCTTTCATCGGTGAAAAGGCGGATATCATCCCCCACCGCATTGGCCGGCCAGAAGCCGACGACCGCCTTTGGCGCAAACCACTTTTCATCAATGATTTTTGCCAGCATCGCCTGCGCGTCATCCCAAAGCTGCCGGGCAGCATCGCCCTGCTTCTCGTCTTCGAGGATCGCCGGGTAGCGGCCCTTCAATTCCCAGGTCTGGAAGAACGGCGTCCAGTCGATATAGCGCGCGATTTCGGCCAGATCGTAATCGTCAAAGACCTTCGTGCCGGTGAATGCCGGCTTGACCGGCGCAAAATTATCCCAGTCGAGCTTATGCGCGTTGGCGCGGGCGCGCGCAATCGGCAGGCGCTGCTTTTCGGCTTCGTTGCGCGCATGGGCGGCTGCAACCTTGGCATATTCGGCGCGAACACCGTCAATGTAATCCTGCTTGCCTTCCGGCGACAGCAGGCCCGATACCACGCCGACAGCGCGGCTGGCATCGACGACATAGACCGCCTGCCCGCGCTCATAACGCGGATGAATCTTCACCGCCGTATGAACACGGCTGGTCGTCGCGCCGCCGATCAGAAGCGGAATCTCAAAGCCTTCGCGCTCCATTTCCGCCGCCACATGCGCCATCTCGTCGAGCGACGGTGTGATGAGCCCGGAAAGACCGATAATGTCCACCTTCTCATCCCGCGCCACCTGCAAGATTTTCTGCGATGGCACCATGACGCCCAGATCAATGATTTCGTAATTGTTGCAGGCCAGCACGACGCCAACGATATTCTTGCCAATATCGTGCACATCGCCTTTTACGGTGGCCATCAGAACCTTGCCAGCGCTCTGGCGCTCGCCGTCACCGATGCCGTTTTCCGCGTTCAGACGCTTTTCCTCCTCCATATAAGGCAGGAGAACCGCTACCGCCTGCTTCATCACGCGGGCTGACTTGACCACTTGCGGCAGGAACATCTTGCCTGCGCCAAACAGATCGCCCACCACATTCATGCCCGCCATCAGCGGCCCTTCGATGACATGCAGCGGCCTTTCGGCAGACTGACGCGCCTCTTCCGTATCGGCTTCGATATAGTCGGTAATGCCGTTGACGAGCGCATGTTCAAGGCGCTTTTCAACCGGCCATTCGCGCCATGTCAGATCCTGCGCCTTGGCTTCCCTTGAACCGGAATCGCGGAAACGTTCGGCGATTTCCAGCAGGCGTTCCGTCGCATCGGAGCGGCGGTTCAACACCACATCCTCGCAGGCCTCGCGCAGTTCTGGATCAATGGCATCGTAAACCGCAAGCTGGCCGGCATTGACGATGCCCATATCCATGCCCGCCTGAATGGCGTGGTAGAGGAACACCGCATGCATCGCCTCACGCACCGGCTCATTGCCGCGGAAGGAGAAGGACAGGTTCGACACGCCGCCCGACACATGCACATGGGGCAAGGTGGCGATAATCTGCCGGGTCGCTTCGATGAAGTCGACACCGTAATTATTGTGTTCCTCGATCCCGGTCGCCACCGCAAAGATGTTCGGATCGAAGATGATATCTTCAGGCGGAAAGCCAACCTGCTCGGTCAGAATCCTGTAGGCACGCGTACAGATTTCGATCTTGCGCGCCTCGGTATCGGCCTGCCCGGTTTCATCGAAGGCCATGACGACCACCGCCGCGCCATAAGCGCGGACAAGCTTTGCATGATGGATAAAGGCTTCCTCGCCTTCCTTCATCGAAATGGAGTTTACCACCGCCTTGCCCTGAACGCATTTCAGGCCAGCCTCGATCACCTCCCATTTGGAGCTGTCGATCATGATCGGCACGCGAGCGATATCCGGTTCGGCGGCGATCAGGTTGAGAAACTCGACCATCGCCTTTTCGGAATCGATCAGGCCTTCATCCATGTTGATGTCGATGATCTGGGCGCCATTGGCGACCTGATCACGCGCCACATCAAGCGCAGCCGCAAAATCACCGGCCTTGACCAGCTTGCGGAACCGGGCAGAGCCCGTGACATTGGTACGCTCGCCGACATTGACGAAGGGAATGTCCTCCGTCAGCGTGAAAGGTTCGAGGCCCGACAAGCGCATTAGCGGCGCGACCCCGGCGGGCTTGCGCGGCGGATGTTTTGCAACCGCCTCGGCGATGGCACGGATATGTTCCGGCGTCGAACCGCAGCAGCCGCCCACCACATTGACCAGTCCGTCACGGGCAAAGCCTTCAATCTGGGCAGCCATTGCTTCCGGCGTTTCGTCATACTGGCCAAACTCGTTCGGCAGGCCGGCATTCGGATAGGCACAGATGAATGTATCGGCGATGGTCGACAATTCATCCAGATGCGCGCGCATGGCGTTGGCGCCGAGCGCGCAGTTGAGGCCGATGGTGAACGGCTTGGCGTGACGCAGCGAATGCCAGAAAGCCGTCGGCGTCTGGCCCGACAGGGTACGGCCGGACAGGTCGGTAATCGTGCCGGAAATCATCACCGGCAGACGGATGCCCTTTTCCTCGAACACTTCTTCCGATGCGAAGACAGCCGCCTTCGCATTCAGCGTGTCGAAGATGGTTTCAATCAGGATGATATCGGAACCGCCATCGATCAGCCCCCTGATCTGCTCAGCATAAGCCAGGCGCAGATCGTCGAAGGTGACGGCGCGAAAACCGGGATTGTTAACGTCCGGCGACAGCGAAGCGGTGCGGTTTGTCGGCCCGAGAGCGCCCGCCACGAAGCGGCGGCGGCCATCTTTCTGCTCGGCGCGCAAGGCGGCGCGGCGCGCAAGGCGCGCGCCATCGCGGTTCAGCTCATAGACCTGATCCTCCATGCCGTAATCGGCCTGTGCAATTCTCGTGGAAGAGAAGGTATTCGTTTCGAGAATATCCGCGCCCGCAATCGCGTAGGCGTAATGAATTTCCTCGATTGCCTTGGGCTGGGTCAGCGTCAGAAGGTCGTTATTACCCTGAAGCTGGCAGTCGCAGGCGCCGAAACGATCGCCGCGAAAATGTTCCTCATGGAAGCCAAGCCCCTGGATCTGGGTTCCCATCGCGCCATCGAGGATCAGGATGCGCTCACGCGCTGCCTTGGTGAGAGCTGCCAGCACTTCGGAGCCGTCCGGCTGCGCTGCCGTTGCACCAAAAAGACCATCGAGGGGAGAGGCCATAAAACACCGCCTGTATTCAATCTGTTACCAGGCCAAGGGGCTGTTTGGGACATGCCCACCTGATATTGCCTGCCATACGCACATCGGGAAGTTCGCTTAATGACATAAACATATCTTTATGTCAATTCGGGACAAATGTTTTCCGCCCCGGATTGAGCATCACCCGTCTATTGCCCGAAGGAAGAAATCGTGACTGCGCAGAGCCACCGCCCCGCCACAATGTGGGGGCAAAAATGATCGCAGGGACAATATGTGTTGTTTGTTTTTGCGCGCATTTTCCGAAGCGGTTCATACTTTCGGGAATGCGCTGTGAGGAGAGACCAATGAAAAGGTTTGCTTATTCCCTGTTTGCCGCATGTTTGTCACTCGGCTTGGGACTATCCGCCGCTGCCGGGACTGCCAATGCGGCGCAGCCATCTGCGATGGCGACACCGTCTGCACAGGCCCCGGCATCGAATGTGCAGAAGGTTCAATATTACGACTATCGCGGCGACCGCGGCTATTGGCGCGAACACCATCGCCACTGGCGGCATGATCGTCCGCGTTATCGGCCTTATTATCGCTATGACCGCCGTTATTGGGGCCCCGGCCCGGTTTATCGCTACCGCCCTGCCCCGGTCTATCGCGGCGGCAACCCGCATGTGCGCTGGTGCTACAATCGTTATCGCTCCTATCGAGCCTACGACAACACATTCCAGCCCAATTACGGGCCGCGGCGCCAGTGCTATTCGCCTTATCTCTGAAACGACAAAGCCCCGCTCATGCGGGGCTTTGTCCATGATCGAAAGATCTGCCGATCAGGTGACATAGGCACCGATCGAAGCTGCAACCAGCCCGATCGCAACGGCAATCATCACGCCATAGACGCGCGGCTTGTCAAACAGGACGGCAAAGGCCGCGAACCAGCTGACCACAGCAGCGCCCAGTGCGAATAAAAAGCCCGGCTTGTCGCCGTGATACAGGTTCGCCGCCATGAGCCCGCCGATGATCAGCGCGCCAAAAACGATCATCAACCCTGTGGCATATCGCTCGTAATCGTCCATTTAAATTCCTCGGTTCCGCTCCCGCCGCGACAGATGCCGGAAACTCTCGTCAATCGTTTTGGCCATTTAAGGGCATTGGCCGGTTGCCACAACACAATCATTATTCGTGCCGTTCTTCAACCGTTTCGCTGCGCCAATTTCCGCAATTGTTACGACTTTTTCACGTGAACGTTCCGATGGTTGCCCGATAACCGGCATTTGTCCCAGCCGAAACCATGCTAATATTACTTCCATGGAATCGTCAGGCATTACCATTTTCGAAACAGAAATCGGACCGTGCGGCATTGCCTGGCGCGGCCCGAAGATCGTTGGCGTCGAGATTGGAGACGCTGACGAAAAGGAAACCCGCTACCGGCTTGGCGAGCGTTTTCCCGGTGCGGAAGATATCAATCTTCCGGCTTTTGTCAGCAATGCAATCGAAGGCGTGCGCGCGCTTCTGACGGGTGCTGATGTCGATTTTTCCGGCACGCCGCTGGCGCTCGATACCCAGCCCGATTTGAACAGGCAGGTCTATGAAATCATTCTGGAGCTGAGAGCGGGCGAGACGACGACCTATGGCGCGATTGCCAGACGGATCGGCGATGTGAGCCTGTCGCAGGCGGTCGGCTATGCGTTGGGCAAAAACCCGTTTCCGATTATCGTGCCTTGCCATCGAGTGCTGGGCTCCAATGGCAAGGTTGGCGGGTTTTCGGCGGCTGGCGGCACTGCGACCAAGCTCAAGCTTCTCAATATCGAGCGCGCGAGAACGTCCAGCGAACCCGATCTTTTCGGTGGCCTTCCGCTACAGGAAAGACCACAGGCCGACTGGTAATCAGGACTTGTCCGTCACAACATCTGCGGAAAAACGCAGTTCGCGCATCGGGCGCACAAGTTGCGTTGTCGCGTCATAAGTCGGATGCTTCTTGAAAGCAAAAAGCGCTTCCTCATCCTTGAATTCGGCATAAACGACCAGATCGATACGGTCGCACATTGGATCGACCTTGGAATTCGGCAAAACTTCAAAAAGATCGGCATGGGGTATGGTGCCAAGCTGTTCCAGCCCCTTTTTGACCGTCTCGATATCCTGACCTTGCTTGACGCTGAAGAAAACAATATGTCGGATCACGCCGCAACTCCCTTAAATTCGTGAGGCGTGTTTAGCGCATCAAAGCGCGTAGACAAATGACAAATTTAAGGGAAATGCTTAACCGGCCTTCACCCGCCGCCAGGCGAAACCGCCTTCTTCCGGCACAGAACCGCGTCCCGGCTGATAATAGCCGGGTGTATCGACAAGACGATTTTCATGAAGACGCGTCTGCGCAACCTTGTTCGTCACCTGAAGGCTGTCAAAGCCGGTGCGCAGCATTAGCGCGGCCTGATCGATCAGCACATCGCCAACGGCGCGCAACTCGCCTGCAAAACCTTCGCGGCGCAAAATCTCGGCCTTGGAATAAGAGCGACCGTCATTGAAAGCCGGAAACTGCAAGGCGATCAACGGAATGCTGCCCAGATCGTCCAGAAGCGGATCGATGGCTTCGCCGGGCGCGACCGTCACGCCAATGCGGCGGTTGGAGACGCGGCGGCGCTCCTCATCCAGACCGAGCCAGATGGCCAGCGGAATGATGATCGCAGGCGCATCGCCCGCCGCCTCGAGATCGTCGGCAAAGACATAGTCGTCTTCGCGAAAGCCATCGGCAGACCAGAGTTTGGTTTCGTTGATATCGCTCATTTCCGGTCCCCTGCTTCCAAATTCTTCAAGCTATCCGACAGACCCGACAGGTGGATGCCGCATTCTGTCTTTTCCGATCCAGCCCACCGGCCTGCCCGCTGATCTTCGCCCTCGCCTACAGGTCGCGTGCAAGGCATGCAGCCAATGGAGCGATAGCCCTGCGCGACCAGAGGATGCGGCGGCAGATCGTACTTTTCGGCATAGGCCTTGAGGTCCGCCGCCTGCCAGCGCGCCAGCGGATTGATACGGATACGCGGCCCCACGGCCTCAAAAACCGGCAGGCTCTCGCGGGTCGATGCCTGAAACTGCTTGCGCCCCGTCATCCACGCGCGATAGGGCGCAACGGCGCGCGCCATCGGCTCGACCTTGCGGATGAAGCAGCAGCGATCCTTGTCGGTCATGGACAAAGCGCCGAACGGGTCTTCGCTTTTAAGGCTTTCCTCAACGGGCAGAATGTCCTGCACATCCGTCAATCCCAGCCGGTCCACCAGATCGTGACGATAATCGAGCGTTGCCCGGAAATGCTTGCCCGTGTCGAGGAAAAGAACCGGGGTCGCGGGATCGATTTCCGAAATCATGTGCAGAAGCACTGCCGATTCCGCGCCGAAGGAAGACACAACCGCGATCTGCCCCCCGTAGAGTTCACGCGTGGCGAGCGCGATCACTTCCTGCGGGGTAGATGCGCCGTGGCTCACCTCCAGAAGGCGGGCTTCGGCGGCAGCGCTTTGTTCAGCATCAAGCTGCACGGCTGATTTCTCCATAAAGCGCGCGTTTGAACGGCTCCATGCCGACGCGGCGATAGGCGGCGAGGAAGGTCTCATCCGGGCTTTCGCGCAAGGCGAGATAGGTGTCGACCACCGTTTCAATGGCATCCACCACATCTTCCGACGAGAAGCCGCGACCGGTGATTTCGCCAATGGCCGACTGTTCATCCGCCGAGCCGCCAAGCGTGATCTGATAGAGTTCCTCACCCTTCTTCTCGACGCCCAGAATGCCGATATGGCCGACATGATGGTGGCCGCAGGCATTGATGCAGCCGGAAATCTTGATCTTGAGATCGCCGATTTCAAGCTGGCGCTGCTGGTCGCCAAAACGTTCGGAAATGCGCTGCGCCACCGGGATGGAGCGCGCATTGGCAAGGGCGCAATAGTCGAGGCCGGGGCAAGCGATGATGTCGGTGATGAGACCGGCATTCGGCGTCACCAGACCATCCGATTGCAAGAGATCGTAGACGGCGGCGAGATCAGCCTTGGCCACATGCGGCAGAACCAGATTCTGCTCGTGGCTGACGCGGATTTCATCGAAGGAATAGGTTGCCGCAATATCGGCCACCAGCTCCATCTGTTCCGCGCTGGCATCGCCCGGAATGCCGCCAATGGGTTTGAGTGAAATGGTGACGACGGCATAATCCGGGTGCTTGTGCGGCGTGACATTGCGCGCCACCCAGCTTGCAAATTGCGGATCGGCCTTCTGAGTCACCGCCAGCACTTCCCAGCCTTCCGGCCGTTGCGGCAGGTTCGGCATGCGGAAATAGCTTTCGATGGCGTCGATATCGCGCTGCGGCAGCTTCAGCTCGCCATGACGGATTTCTTCCCACTCGGCATCGATCTCGCGGGTCAGTTCCTCGACACCGGTTTCATGGACGAGGATCTTGATGCGTGCCTTATACTTGTTGTCGCGGCGGCCATGCAGATTATAGACGCGGACAATCGCCGTCACATAGGTCAGCATGTCCTCGATCGGCAGGAAGTCGCGGATTTTCTTGGCCACCATCGGCGTGCGGCCCTGACCGCCGCCGATATAGACAGCAAGACCCAGATCGCCTGCCTCGTTCTTCTTCAGCTGCAAGCCGATGTCATGCACCTGAATGGCGGCACGATCATGCTCCGAACCGACAATGGCGATCTTGAACTTGCGCGGCAGATAGGAAAATTCCGGATGTAGCGAAGACCATTGCCGCAGGATTTCCGCGAAGGGGCGCGGATCGGCCACTTCGTCGCTGGCTGCGCCTGCGAAATGGTCGGCGGTCACGTTGCGAATGCAATTGCCGGAGGTCTGGATGGCATGCATCTCGACTTCCGCCAGCTCTTCCAGAATGCGCGGGACATCCTTCAATGCAGGCCAGTTATACTGGATGTTCTGGCGCGTGGTGAAATGGCCGAAGCCGCGGTCGTAGACGCGCGCAATGTGGCCAAGCTTGCGCAACTGGCGGCTCGACAGCGTGCCATAAGGGACAGCCACCCGCAGCATATAGGCATGCAATTGCAGATAAAGGCCATTCATCAGGCGCAGCGGACGGAACTGTTCTTCCGTCAGTTCGCCCGACAGTCGGCGCTCGACCTGATCCTTGAACTGGGCAACACGGGCCGCAACGAAATCGCGGTCGAATTCATCATAACGATACATAGGCTAGGTCCGGTTTCAGAGCATTTCCAGCAAAAGTGGGAACCGGTTTTGCGTCCGGAAATGCGTCAACAGATATTACGAGGCGCGCTTCAATTCAGGCTTGTCGACGGGCAAATCGCCGAAGGTCACGATGGTCGGGCCGGAAAGGCGGATGCGCTCGCGAAGGCGGATGGGATAAAGCCCCTCCGCACGCTCCTCGACATCAATCACATTCACATCGACGACCAGATTGGCTTTCGCAGCCACCTTGCCCGCATCTTCAAGAGCCTCGACGGCCTCCGCGTGACGGGCCACCAGCGCGCCGTCGATGGTTTCCTGCCAGGAGCCATCGGCGCCAAGCCACACAGCCTGTCCGTCGATCAGCCGGTTCGCAGTGAGAACTTTTACGATCATTTCCAAACTCCAAACTTTTGTTACCCGCATCCACGGGTTCAGGCTGCGACGGAAACCGGCTTGAGGGCCAGCGCTTCGGCTTTGTCGATTGCGGCACCGGCGACCGCGTCGCCAATGATCACCATGACCGGGCCGGAAAGCTCCTTGCGGCTTTCCAGATCCGGCAAATCCTTGAGCGTGCCGTGAAACAGGCGCTTGTCCTGCCGGCTCGCATTTTCCACCACAGCCACGGCGGTATCTTCATGCAGTCCCGCACCAATCAGGCGTGCGGCTACCGATGCGGCGACGGTCGAGCCCATATACACGGCGATGGTCGCGCCGGAGACGGCGAGCTTTGCCCAGCCCGGCAGCACGTCGCCCGTCATGTCATGGCCGGTCGTGAACACCAGCGACGACGCGACACCCCGCAGCGTCAGCGGCAGCTCCATATCGGCAGCGGCGGCAAAGGCCGAGGTGATGCCGGGCACGATTTCGAACCCGATACCGGCGGCACGCAATGCCGCCATTTCCTCGCCTGCGCGTCCGAACACCAGCGGATCGCCAGATTTCAGCCGCACAACGCGCTTGCCCTGCCGCCCGAGTGAAACCAGCAGGCGGTTGATCTCTTCCTGGCTCTTGGAATGGCAGCCCTTGCGCTTGCCAACGGCAAGGCGCTCGGCATCGCGGCGTCCCATGGCAATAATGCCTTCCGGCACCAGAGCGTCATGCACGATAACATCGGCTTCCATCAACGCGCGGTGCGCGCGAAGCGTCAGCAGGTCTTCCGCACCCGGACCGGCGCCGACCAGCCAGACATAACCGGCGGCATTGTCGCGCTGCTCGATCAGGTCGCTTGCGGCCTTATAAGCTTCGGCGCGATCACCGTTTTCAATGGCGCTGGCAACACGACCTGAAAAGAACCCGCGCCAGAAGCTGCGGCGCGCCAGCCCCTTGGGCAATGCGCGCTCGACCAGTGGACGCCAGCTTTCGGCAAAATGCGCAAGCTCGCCAAGACGCGGCGAAAAGGCGGCGTCGATACGTGCTCGCACCATCTGCGCCAGGACCGGGGCCGTGCCTTCTGAACCGATTGCAATCGTCAGTGGCGCACGGTTGACGATGGCTGGCGTCAGGAAATCGCAAAGTGCCGGACGGTCAACGACATTGACCGGAACCCTCTCGGCCTTCACCACGGCGGCAACGGCGCGATCCTGCGCTTCATCGCCGGTTGCCACGAAAACAAGCTTTGCGCCTTCAACATGTTCCGATGCAAAAGGTGCTGCGACATGCTCCACATCATGGCTTGCGATGAACTCGGCCAGATGATGTTCCGTTTCTTCGGCCACGATGCGAAGGCGTGCGGACGTCTGCGCCACAAGGCGCGCCTTGTTGAGTGCTTCCTCGCCGCCGCCGACGACGACCACCACCTCTTCCGACACCCGGAAGAAGGCAGGAAAATCAGCCAGCGGACGCTTTTGCGAAAAAGACATGAGCACCATCCTTTTAAGATGGCGCCATTATCCTTTGAGCGGCGTAATTTTATAAGAAACGGGCTTGCGTGCGAAAATCTCGCCGCGCATCACTTTTTCTCAAATCAGGCAATTGCAGGATTTTCATTCCCGGAAGCAGGGTAAATATACCCTACAATTTTTATAGGATTTACATAGACTTATAAGTAATTGCCGCTCGTGAAGAATGCAGGAACATGCTTCGGCCATCGTCGCGGCAATACTGCAATCAGATCGAAACGCAGCGACAGGCGGGCATGATCGGGCTGGCGTTGCAGCCAGAGATCGGCGGCGGCTTCGATGCGGTGCATGGCCTCAGGCGTGACGGCGAGGTGCGCGGCTTCCAGACTGCGCCGCGCCTTGACCTCGACGATGAGCACCAGATTGCCGCGCCGGGCGATCAGATCGATTTCGCCGAGCCGTGTCCGATAGCGCCGCGCGACAATGCGAAAACCTTTCAGAAGAAGCACCAGAGCGGCCATGCGTTCGGCGCTGTGTCCGCGAAAGAAAGCCGTTCGCTTTTTCTCGCGGAGATCGGTCATCGCTGCTCCGATTTCAGTTGCATGAGACGCTGATAGAGAACCGATTTCTGACCGCCGGTCATGCGCGCCGCCTCGCCTGCGGCCTTGGATGGCGGCAGTTCAGCGGCAAGCGACAGAAGCAGCCTATCGATATCTTCCTCGCTTTGCGGAACAGCATCGCCGGCTGGCGGGCCGACCAGCAGCACGACCTCACCGCGAATACGATCCTCACCGTCGAACCGGGCCGCAAGTTCACCAAGCGATGCCGTGACAACGGTTTCATAGGCTTTGGTCAATTCACGGCAGAGCGCGCCTGCCCGCTCCGCTCCAAAAGCAGCAGCCATGTCGGCCAGTGTTGCAGCGGTACGGTTGGGCGACTCGTAGAATACCAGCGTGGCATCTATTGCTTTCAAGCTTTCAAGCTTCGACAGCCGTTGGCCATGTTTGGACGGCAGGAAACCGCAGAACATGAAGGCGTCGGTCGGCAGGCCTGAAGCGGCAAGGGCTGCCAGAACGGCGGAAGCGCCTGGAATGGGGACAACGCGAATACCCGCCTCGCGCGCTTCGCCCACCAGACGAAAGCCCGGATCGGAAACGAGTGGCGTCCCCGCATCGGACACCAGCGCAACGCTTTTTCCCGCCGTCAGCGCCGCAATCAGCTTTTCTCCAGCCTCGGCGGCGTTGTGTTCGTGATAGCTGATCGGACGGCGAGAAATGCCATAACGGTCGAGAAGAACACGGGTCACACGCGTATCTTCACAGGCCAGAATATCGACGGAAGCCAGCGTTTCGATCCCGCGCAACGTCATGTCGCCAAGATTGCCGATCGGCGTAGAGACGATGTAAAGTGCGGGCTCCAGCGGCCGGGCGCGCATCGTCGTGCCGCCCACCACATATTCCCGCCGCCCCTCGCCCGTATCATCAGTCATTGCTTGTCCTTTATGCCGCGAGATCAGCGACCAGCGCATCCAGCACCAGCGCACCGTCCGGCGTTGCGCGAATGATGCTGCCGCCCATCGGCTCGATCATGCCTTCGGCAATCAATTTCGCCAGTCGCTTCTCGTCTATCGCATGGCCGGAAAGCCGCTCATAACGGGCAAGATCGATACCTTCGCGCAAGCGCAGCCCCATCATCAGGAACTCGTCGCCTTCCTGCCCGCCATCGAGATATTCTTCCTCGATAATGCCGTGGCCACTGCGTTCAACCTTGTCCAGCCAGGTTTCCGGGTGTTTTTCGGTCATGGTCACGGTGCGTACATCGTTTTCCACGAAGCGCCCGTGCGCGCCCGGACCGATGCCGACATATTGCCCATAGCGCCAATAGACCAGATTGTGCTGCGACTCGCGCCCCGGCACGGCATGGTTGGAAATCTCATAGGCGGGGAGACCATGCTCCGCCGTCACCCTTTGCGTTTCCTCATAAAGCGCTGCGGCGTGATCCGGCTCAGGCGTCGTCAGCTTGCCCGCCTTCCAGAGATTATAGAACTGCGTGCCTTCCTCGATCGTCAGCTGATAGAGCGACAGATGATCGGCGGCGAGCCCGATTGCTTCCTTCAACTCCTCGCGCCAAGCCTCAATGGTTTGGTTCGGGCGCGCATAAATCAGATCGAAGGACAGGCGCGGGAAAATCTCGCGCGCCAGGCGAATGGCCGCTTTTGCCTCTTCCACCGAATGCATGCGCCCGAGACGACGCAGATCGGGATCATTAAGCGCCTGAATGCCGAGCGACACGCGGTTGACGCCCGCCGCGCGATAGCCGCGAAAACGGTCGGCCTCCACGCTGGTCGGGTTGGCCTCAAGCGTCACTTCGATGTCCTTCGCAACAGACCAATGCGAGGCAATGCTGTCGAGCAGCGCGCCCACCGTTTCGGGCTGCATCAGCGATGGCGTGCCGCCGCCCAGAAAAATGCTGGTGACGGTGCGCGGCCCGGTGCGTTCGCGCAGCGTTTCCATTTCGCGCCGGAACGCTTCGGAAAAACGCGCCTGATCCACCGGCTTGTGACGGACATGGCTGTTGAAGTCGCAATAAGGGCATTTGGCCAGGCAGAACGGCCAATGCACATAAACGCCAAATGCATTTTCCCCGTTTACCCGCGCGATAGGGATCGCGCTGGCAGCATTTTTTTCCTGCAAAGGGGGAAACAGCTTGTTCATTTTGCGGAGGCCTGCTCCACGTCGAGCGCTTTTTCGGCAAAAAGCTTGAAGGCACGCGCACGGTGCGACAGGGCCGAAGCGTCGCCCGGTTTCCAGCCATGCTTTTCATCGGCGGTCATTTCGCCAAAGGTCTTTTCATAGCCATCAGGCAGGAAAATCGGATCGAAACCGAAGCCGGTCGTGCCGCGCGGCGGCCAGACCATCGTGCCTTCGACCTCGCCACGGAAATACTCCGCCTCGCCATCCGGCCAGGCAAGGCAGATGACCGATACAAACCGTGCCTTGCGTTGCTGCGGTTCGACGGCGCCCTTTTCCTGCAGCAGGTTCTCGACCTTCTGCATCGCCATGTCGAAATCGCGCGTACCGTCCTCGGTCTCGGCCCAGTTTGCGGTGTAGACGCCGGGATCGCCGTCAAGCGCATCGACCATCATGCCGGAATCGTCGGACAAGGCGGGCAGGCCGGTGGCTTCTGCCGCAGCAAGCGCCTTGATATAGGCGTTTTCCTCGAATGTCGTGCCCGTTTCATCGGGTTCAGGAAGACCGAGAGCGGCAACCGAGCTGACCTCGAAACCGAACGGGCCGATCAGCCCGTCAAATTCCTTGAGCTTGCCTGCATTGTGCGAGGCAACGATCAGCTTGCCCTTTTCCAGCGTTCTCATTTTCATGACCTGTTTTAACATCGCATAATCTTTTCCGAAAACCGGTTCCCACTTTTCGGGATCATGCTCTAGCCCATAATTTCGGTTCAGCGATCTCCAGCGAATTGCCGGATGGATCACGGAAATAAATCGAATGCGCGCCGTTGGGCCAATCGAACTCGGCCTCAATGGCGACGCCATGTTGTTCCAGATGTTTCCGCCAGCCGTCGATCTCGGCGCGGCTTGCGGCAAAACATACATGACCCGGCCCCGTCGTGCCATGCGTTGGCACGGGCAGATGACCGGGCAATGGCGGCTTCAAGGTTTCTTCCGCCTTGAAGAGAAGCAATATGCCATCGCCGCAGCGGAAGAAAGCGTTGCGGTCGCTGACTTTCCCAACCGGCTCCAGCCCCATCGTTCCCCGATAGAACTCTATCGCCTCGGCGATATCGCGGACATAGAGCGCGGTTTCAAGAATGCGGGCGGCACGCATGGATCAGGTCTCCTCATTGAGATGGAGCAGGCACTGTCCTATCAGAGCCTGTTCCAAAAGTCGTCCTGTTCGGCTGCAAATAGCTTAAGCCACCGCCATTTTCTGCAAGGACACAAGACGATCGATGCCGCCGCGTGCAAGCTTCATCAGGCTGGCGAACTCTTCTTCCGAAAAAGGCGCGCCTTCCGCCGTTCCCTGAATTTCAACGATCCCGCCCTTGCCGGTCATCACGAAATTGCTGTCGGTTTCGGCGACGGAATCTTCGGCATAGTCCAGATCGAGCACAGGCACGCCCTCGTAGATACCGCACGAAATAGCAGCGATATGGTCTTTCAGGACCTTTTCGACACGCACCATCTGGCGCGCTTCCATCCAGCGCAGGCATTCATGAAGCGCCACCCAACCGCCGGTGATTGCCGCCGTGCGGGTGCCGCCATCGGCCTGAATAACGTCGCAGTCGACCGTGATCTGCACTTCGCCGAGCGCCTGCATATCGACAACGGCGCGGAGGCTTCGTCCGATCAGGCGCTGGATTTCCTGCGTGCGCCCGCCCTGCTTGCCAGCGGCGGCTTCGCGGCGCATGCGGTCGCCGGTCGAACGCGGCAGCATGCCATATTCCGCCGTGACCCAGCCCTTGCCCGTATTGCGCATCCAGCCCGGCACCTTTTCCTCAAGGCTCGCCGTGCACAAGACGTGCGTGTCGCCAAACTTGACGAGGCAGGAGCCTTCCGCATGTTTGGAGATGCCGCGCTCGAAGGAGACGGCGCGCATTTCGTCGGCTGCACGCTTGGATGGACGCATTAGGGAATTCCTCGATTCAATTTTTCCGGTGCGACTTTTTAGGCCCCCCGCTCACAAATAGAAAGCCATCTGCCCCGAAAAACCGACACAGATGTTGAGATGCCTGTCAGGATGGAGCTAAAGCCTTTGACGCTTTGGCTTGCGCCCTTATATTTGTCGTGTCCTATTTCTAGAGTTCGCGACCATATTATGATGAAAACGCCGGAACACCAGCTTTTGAGTTCGCTCGACCAGCGTTCGCGCGATATTTTCAGGCTGATTGTGGAAACCTATCTGAACGATGGCGATCCGCTCGGCTCTCGCAACCTGTCGCGATTGCTGCCGCACACGCTTTCGCCTGCGACCATCCGCAATGTCATGAGCGATCTGGAGCATCTGGGCCTGATCTATGCGCCGCATGTCTCAGCCGGACGCCTGCCGACGCAGATCGGACTGCGCTTTTTTGTCGATGCATTTCTGGAAGTGGGCGACCTGCCGCCGGAGGAACGCTCCTCCATTGAAGCGCAAGTTCGTTCCGCTGGCACAAACAATTCGGTCGAAAGCGTGCTTACCGAAGCAAGTCAGGTTCTTTCCGGCCTGTCGCGCGGCGCTGGCCTCGTGCTGGCCACCAAGGCGGAAGGTGCGCTGAAACATATCGAATTTGTTCGCCTGGAGCCGACCCGGGCGCTTGCGGTGCTGGTCATGCAGAATGGCGATGTCGAAAACCGTGTCGTCAGCCTGCCCGCCGGCATCAGCAACTCGCAGCTTGTCGAAGCGTCGAATTTTCTCAATGCGCATATTCACGGTCACACGCTTTCCGAAGCCAAGGCGGAGCTGAAAAAGCTGACGGAAGAAACGCGGCAGGAACTCGACCAGCTGTCGCAGGAACTGGTCGCCCAGGGGCTGGCGGTGTGGAGCGGCGCTGGAACCGATCAACCGGCACGGCTGATTGTGCGCGGGCGCGCCAACCTTCTGGAAAACATCCATGCGCAGGAAGACATAGAGCGCCTGCGCCATCTGTTCGATGATCTGGAGACCAAGGACGGCATGGTCCAGCTTCTCGATCTTGCCGAGGCCGGATCAGGGGTGCGCATCTTTATCGGCTCGGAGAACAAGCTTTTCTCGCTTTCCGGCTCATCGCTGGTGGTCGCCCCCTATCGCGACAGCGAGCAAAGGGTTATTGGTGCCCTGGGGGTAATCGGCCCCACACGGCTCAATTATGCGCGGATCGTCCCGATGGTGGACTATACCGCCCAAATCGTATCCCGGCTGTTGCGGTAACTGTCAGACGTGCCGGGACAAACCAAGGCCCTGAAAATAGACCTTGATTTTATCGACATGAAACTCGATATCCGCCCCAGAAGATATTCAAGACGGAAGTAGCATGATGGCTGACGAAAAAAACAAATCCCAGAACCCCGATCTTGAGCAGCGCGATATCAACAATCCCCGGGATCGCGAGGCGCTGAGCCGTGCCGCCGACGATTTTCTGAAGGCGCGCAAAGCCGAAGCCCGCGCGGAAGCTGCCGAGGATGAAGCCGAAGCGGAAGTGGATGAAACCGCCAACCGGATTGCCATGCTCGAAGCGGATAATGGCGAGCTGAAGGACCAGCTTTTGCGCGCTGCCGCCGAAATGGAAAACCTGCGCAAGCGCACCCAGCGGGATGTGCAGGACGCGCGCACCTATGCCGTGACCAATTTTGCCCGCGACATGCTTTCGGTTTCCGACAATCTGGGCCGCGCACTTGAGGCTATCCCTGCCGATGCTCTCGAAACCGATGCCAGCCTGAAGTCGCTCGCCGACGGCGTCGAAATGACCAAACGCGCCATGCTGCTCGCCCTGGAGCGTCACGGCGTCAAGAAACTGGAGCCAGAAGGCCAGAAGTTCGACCCGAATTTCCATCAGGCCATGTTTGAAGTGCCGAATCCGGACCTGCCGAACAACACCGTCGTTCAGGTCGTGCAGGATGGTTATGCCATTGGCGACCGGGTTCTGCGCCCGGCCATGGTTGGTGTTTCGAAGGGCGGCCCGAAGGCAACAGCCGATAATGGCGCTGCCGCTCCCGAGAGCGATGCCTGATTTCAATCACTAACCGATGAAACGAGAGCGGCGGCTTTGTCTGCCGCTCTTTTCATATCGGCCATCCGGTTTGCGGTGATGCCAAGTTCAGCCGGTGCGGCGACTGACCAGAATGCCAAAAGTGCGAAGCGGTTTTGCGCAGGATAATGCGTAAAACAAGGAAATAGAGCGTCTCAGCGCCTTGGAATAACTTGCATATTGCTATTGGGGCGCACCGGTGAAAAATTATCACCGTATATCTGGAGGAGACCCGCAGCGTGACGATTCCTGAGTTTTTGAACTTCGCGGGCGTTTTCGTTTTCGCTGCGACTGGTGCTCTTGCCGCTTCGCGTCGCCAGCTCGACATTATCGGCTTTCTTTTCCTCGCCAATATCACCGGCATTGGCGGCGGAACATTGCGCGATCTCGTGCTCGGCGCCCCGGTTTTCTGGGTTGTCGAACCCTCTTATCTGCTGGCTGGCACGCTGGCGGCGATTTTTGTCTATTTCACCGCGCATATGGTCGAATCGCGTTATCGCGTCCTGCTCTGGCTCGACGCCATCGGCATGGCGGCCTACACGGTATTGGGTGCGGCCAAGGGGATGGCGCTCGGCTTCGGACCCTCCGTCGCCATCGTGACCGGCATTTCCACGGCTACGCTCGGCGGAATCTTGCGCGATATGGTGGCTGGCGAGCCTTCCGTGCTGATGCGCCGTGAAATCTATGTCACGGCTTCGCTCGCGGGCGCATGTCTTTATGTTCTGCTTGCCGGGCTGCATGTCGAGCCAGCCATATGTGCAATCGCAGCCGCATTGACCGCCTTTGTCATTCGCGGCGGCGCCCTTTATTTCGGCTGGACACTGCCGGTCTATAAAAGCCGCCCCGGACGCACCGAAGAAGAGCTTCAGCGCGACCGGATCATCAGGCCTGAATAGTTTTATACAAGCCCTGCCTGGCTTGCAGCCGCCTGCAGGCTGAGCTGCGGGCGCGGCCCCATCTGCTGGATGATAAGACCTGCCGCCAGTGAGCCGAGGCGCGCGCAATCTTCAAGCGAGCGGTCGTTCGTATAGCCGTAAAGGAAACCGGCGGCGTAAAGATCGCCTGCCCCGGTCGTGTCGACCAAGGCATCGATTTCGATGGCGGGAACCGTCAAGGTCTGGTCAGGCGTAACCACGACGGCGCCTTTTTCCGAACGGGTGATGATTGAAAGCGCGCAATCCATGCGCATGGAGGCAATCGCCGTTTCAAGCGACTTCGTCTTATAGAGCGACTTGGCCTCATCCTCATTGGCAAAGACGATATCGACCGTGCGCGTGCGCATAAGCTGCAGAAATTCCTCGCGATACCGGTCGACACAGAATGGATCGGAAAGCGTCATCGCCATCTGGCGATTTTTGTCATGCGCGATCTTCGAGGCCATGACGATGGCTTCCTTGGCACGCGGCGGGTCCCACAGATAGCCTTCGAAATAGGTCACCTTCGCATCGGACACCTTGGAGGTTTCAACGTCTTCCGGCCCCAGTTCCACGCAAGCGCCGAGATAGGTGTTCATCGAGCGCTCGCCGTCCGGCGTCACGAAAATCATCGAGCGCGCCGTCGGCGATCCGTTTTCCAACGGGCGCGTATCGAAGGCAACGCCCTGTGCGCGGATATCATGTGCGAAAACACGACCCAGATGATCAGTCGCGACCTTGCCGAAATAGGCAGAGCGTCCGCCGAGGCTCGCCACGCCTGCTGCCGTATTTCCGGCGCTGCCGCCGGACATTTCCGTCGCCGGCCCCGCGATCCGGTTATAGAGCAGTTCCGCACGCTCCGCATCGATCAGGTTCATCGCGCCTTTGACGATACCATTCGTTTCCAGAAATGCGTCATCGGTGCGTGAAAGAATATCGACAATGGCGTTGCCGATGCAAAGAACGTCGAATGTGGCCATGAGCGCGAGAAGCTCCCCTTCTGATTAGTCTCCTGTCGCCAGAAGCAGATCGCCATCACTTTCCGCGACATGCTTCAGGCCGATATGCGGCAGTCATGTGCGTGCGGGTTTAGCCGTTTGCAACCCCTTTGGCTACCCTGCCACGCTTCCGCATTGTGGGTAGTGCAGCTTGTACCGGGGCGAAGCCGTACTTATTTGCATCTTCGTCCACAGTCGGAATTGGGTCGAAAATGATCTTGGAAGCTGCTCTGAAAGCCCTGAAACGCCTAACCACGCCGGAATTGCGCGCGGCTTTCTGGAAGACGCTCGGATTGACGCTTTTGCTGCTGGTCGGCCTCTGGGCGGCGATCCGTCAAATCTTTTTTACCCTTGCCTGGCCGTGGATGGCGCAGATATTGCCCGGCATGCCGGATTGGGCCGGTTGGCTCGGCATTGTCGCGGCCATTGTCGCGGGGCTTGGCCTGGCGCTTGTGCTGGCATTGATGATTGCACCCGTCACCGCACTTGTGGCAGGTCTCTTTCTCGATGATGTCGCAGAAGTGGTCGAGCGCGAAGACTATCCAAACGATCCTCCCGGCACGCCCTTGCCAACCGGCCGTTCCATCATCGTTTCGCTGAAATTTCTGGGCGTCGTCATCCTCGGCAATATTGTTGCCTTGCTGATGCTGTTCATACCCGGCGTCAACCTGATCGCATTCTTCGTCATCAACGCCTATCTGCTCGGACGGGAATTTTTCGAGTTTGCGGCCATGCGCTATCGATCCGAAGCGGAGGCGAAGGCGCTCAGATCACATTATGGCGTGACGGTCTTTCTGGCCGGATTGCTGATTGCAGGCTTCATGGCGATCCCCATCGTCAACCTTCTGACGCCGCTTTTCGCGGCCACGATGATGGTCCATCTGCATAAAGCCATCTCGCAGCGCGAAGCCCGACTTACTCCTGCGGCGGCAAGGGGATAAGCGGCGCAGGCACGTCGCAGGTTTTCGCCGGATATTTGCAGATATCGGCAATCACGCATTTCTCGCATTCCGGCTTGCGCGCCTTGCAGGTATAGCGCCCGTGCAGGATCAGCCAGTGATGCGCGTGCAGCATGTATTCCGCCGGAATGACCCGCACCAGAATGGCTTCGACGGCTTCCGGGGTTTTTCCAGGCGCAAGACCGATCCGGTTGCCGATGCGCAGAATATGCGTGTCCACCGCCATGGTCGGCTGGCCAAAAGCCATGTTCAGCACCACATTGGCCGTCTTGCGGCCCACGCCCGGCAGCTTCACCAGTTCGTCCCGGTCGCCGGGAACTTCACCGCCATGATCGCGGATCAACGCTTCCGACAAGAGGATGACGTTCTTCGCCTTGTTGCGCCAAAGGCCGATGGTGCGGATATAATCGCCGACCTTCTCCTCGCCGAGCGCCAGCATTTTCTGCGGCGTATCGGCGACGGCAAAGAGGCCGCGCGTCGCCTTGTTGACACCCGCATCGGTGGCCTGTGCCGACAAAACGACGGCGACGAGAAGCGTAAAGGCATTCACGTGCTCAAGCTCGCCCTTCGGCTCCGGCCTCTGGATGGAGAAGCGGCGAAATATCTCGTGAATCTCGTCTGCCGTATAAAGCGTGCCCCGCACACGACGCTGGCGCGGTGCGGCAGGAGAAGCGTTCACGGGCGATTTGATTTTGGCCTTTTCCATTCCGTCTCTATAATGGCTTCTTGATCGACAAAACAATCAGCAGCTTGACGCAGGCCCATTGCGGGATTGCGAGATGATCTGAAAACGATGCACCATCCAGACGGCGCAGAACCCGACCGGTTCGACAAACCCATTTTCGAAGCCCTGCTCACCCCCTATCGGTCGCTGGGGCGGACGGGCTTTACCGTCCTGATGGGCGCCCTGATTGGTTGCTGGATGTTCGTCGGTATTCTCTTCTGGTCCATCGGTGCCTGGCCGATCTTCGGTTTTTTCGGCCTTGATGTCCTGCTGATTTATCTGGCTTTTCGCTGGAATTACCACGCCGCCCGCGCCCGCGAGGAAATATCCGTGTCGCGCTCAGCCCTGCATATTCGCAAATATGCGGCATCCGGCAAGATGACCGCCCATCGCTTCAATCCGTTCTGGACAAGGTTCAAGGTAGCGCGCAAACCGGACATAGGGATCACCGGCATGAGCGTCGAAAGCCGCGAAAAGAGCGTCGCCATCGGCAAGTTCCTCAATCCCGATGATCGTGAAAGCTTCGCAACAGCTTTTGGCGCAGCGCTTTCAGAAGCTCGTCGATAAAGCGCGCTTCGATCTGATTGAACCATATCGGCGCTCCAACCGTTTGTTTTTTACGGACATCTTTTCGGGATGCGCTTTAGCAGCACCTTAATATTGCCGGGTATCTTGCAGCTGGACTTCGTTTTACCCTGAAGCGAAGGAATCCGGATTGGCCCTTGAAGTCGGGCTTTTCACAAGCCATATCAGAGAGCGAAGAGAAACGCCGTAAGGGTTCTCTTCATAACGGTCGCTTCTCATCAAGGACTGATGCAATGACAAGAATGACACCGTTTTCGAGCCCTCTGCTGCTCGGATTCGACACGATGGAAAAGACGCTGGAACGGATCGCGAAATCCGGCGACGGTTATCCGCCCTACAATATTGAACGCCTGCGCGGCGAGACGGGCTCCGAACGCCTGCGCATCACCTTGGCGGTAGCCGGCTTCTCCAGCGATGACCTCGAAGTCATGACGGAAGACAACCAGCTCGTCATCCGCGGACGCCAGACCGATGATACCGAGCGCGAATTTCTGCATCGCGGCATCGCTGCCCGACAATTCCAGCGCGTTTTCGTTCTGGCAGACGGCATGCGGGTTCTCGGTTGCGATCTGAAAAACGGCCTTCTGGCCATCGATCTCGACCGTCCGGAACCCGAGCGGCTGATCAAGCGAATCAACATAGCGGTGAAAGACTGAACCTGTTCAGTTTTTGTTCAGCACAACAGCGCTATATTGAAAATGTGAAGCTCTGATGCGGCATGGTCGCAAATGACATGCCGACAAAATGGAGGCTAAGACCATGAACAGACACATATTCACCGAAAACGAATTCGCCCATCTCGGCGAAGGTGAAGTTGCCTATGTGCGCAAGATCCGTTCAGATGACCTTGCCCGCAGCTTCCCTGCCCTCCCACCGATCGAGCCGGGCCTCGAACTCTGGGCGCTCTTCGGCGCCAGCGGCGAACCGATCGTGCTTTCCGATGTTCGCGCCACCGCGCTGCAGGGCGCGCAAGACCACGAACTGCGCACGGTGATGCTGCACTAAGGTTTGATGCGATATCGGCCATCTCCGGTATCGCCTCTCCGCATGGTTCTGCTTGGAGTATTCCCTTCCTTGCGCAAATTGTTTCCGCAAGCGAACAAGAAAAACCGCCGTTCGAGCTGAACGGCGGTTTTTTTGATAAAGGAGAGCGGTCCCTGTTTAAATGAAACGCCTGAACCGCACTATCTATCTGTTACGCATTTTCCGATGCAAAACCGCTTCGCACCTTTGCTGGAAATGCTCTATCGAACTCAGGCTGCGTTGGAAGCGGGCTGAGCAGTCAGGAATGAATAAAGTGCCTGCGCGTCATGCGTACCGCGCAATTTGGCAACGGTGTCGGCATCGCGCAGCATGCGGGCTATGCGCGAAAGAGCCTTCAGATGATCCGCGCCGGCATTTTCCGGCGCGAGAAGCAGAAAAACAAGATCGACGGGTTGATCGTCCAGAGCCTCGAAATCGACCGGGGTTTCCAGACGGGCGAAGATTCCGGCTATTTTGTTGATGTTCGCCAGCTTGCCGTGCGGAATGGCGACGCCGTTCCCTACCCCGGTGGAACCGAGGCGCTCACGCTGGAGAATTGTTTCGAAAACTTCACGCTCAGGGAGACCGGTCAGTTCCGCAGCCTTTTCAGACAGAATCTGCAAAAGCTGCTTTTTGGAGCTGGCTTTCAGCGCAGGGATAATCGCCCCTGGCTGAATCAGATCACTAAGATCCATTCTCTCCGTTCCTTCTTCAATCAGGCCGTCACGGCCCGGTTTTGGGAAGCGCACGCGGCCGCCTAATCGCGATCCGCTGCGTGCGCTTCAGGTTTGCCGTCAGGCGCGTGGCGCGGCCTGGCGGGTGACCATTGATGGATCGACCCAGCCGATGTTGCCGTCCGCGCGACGGTAGACGATGTTAACTTCATCATTGCCGGCATTGCGGAATACCAGAACCGGATTCTCGATCAGATCCAGCTCCACGACCGCCGACGCCACCGACATTGTGCGCAGGGCGACGGACGATTCCGCAACGATAGTCGGCGCATAATCCGCCGGAAGATCCTCCTCTTCCTCCGACAGGGGTGCCATAACACGATATGCAACGTCATCATAGATCGCATCTGGCTGTGTAGCCGGGCGCGACTTCAGACGGCGCTTATAGCGGCGAAGGCGGGTTTCGATCTTGTCCGCAGCCGCTTCAAAAGCCAGCTGTGGATCCTGTGCGTCGCCAGTGCTTTGCAAGGTTGCACCGCTATCGAGGTGCAAGGTGCAATCTGCACTGTAACGCGAACCGGACTTGGTGACCGTAACCTGTCCGGAAAAGCCATGATCGAAATATTTGCCGACAGCTTCGTTCACCCGATCAACGATCCGGGTTGTGAAAGCTTCACCGACGTCCATATGCTTTCCAGATACACGCAGAGTCATTTGGCACACCTCATTTGCGTTACACCACAGGACTCAGTCTAATCACAAGGCGAGCGAAGCGCAAAGCGAACCAGCATCAAAGATGCTTTTCGTCCTGTGCGTTTTTCCAATCAGATTCACGGAGCAAGCTCCCTTCTCAGGCGCACTTTCCGGCGAGGTGTTGAAACACCTTCCGAAAAGCCTTGGAAGTCGTAGCTGCGCCAATCGATAGCCCCTCACCGGGATGGTTGCCGCACACCGCTCTTTTACGTAACGCGCCACCAGCCGGTCTGTTGCCTGGATTTTCCCGGCACGTCACGCTGCCTTTCTTCAAACATATGCACAACCGCAATTTCTTCCAGAAATTACGGATTATCAGATGTTTCCTGCAAAAAAGCATCTGCTGGAAACACCAAATCCACGCCTTCCTCCCAATCGGTTTCGCTATTGGGAACCATGCTTCAATTCTGCCTCGACGCGGCTTGCGTCGTAAAACGCAATAGTTTTACCGCCCGCACGCCCGCGCTGACGGCTTGTTGCGAAACCCGGAAAACAAAGTGTCCCCGACCAGGCTCGCCGCGCGAGCGGGGCTTCTATTGGGTGAATTGGCGCTTGTCAATTGCTCCTCCTGCCAGCTGATCATCCTGCTATGCGGTTCTTCTCAGAAATCGACGTCGAATTTTTCTGAAACAAGGAAGCTGCAAATCCAAAATTTTAGAGCCATCGCCCTATTGGAATACGGGAACAAAACCCCGAAGTTACAATCTGTGATTTATAACAATCTCTTCATGCCGCAATCAGCGGAAGCGCTCTGGCTTTCACATTCAGGAAGCTGACAATCTCGCCTTCTTTTCACGCCTGCGCTGGACTGATGAAGCAATATTCATCGATTCCCTATATTTTGCGACGGTTCTTCGCGCGATATCCACACCGTCCTTCTTCAGCGCATCCACGATGGCGTCATCAGAAAGGACGTCTTCTGGCGCTTCGGCGTCAATCATCTGGCGGATACGATGGCGCACGCTTTCAGACGAATGGGCGTCGCCGCCCTCCGACGAAGCGATGGAGGCGGTAAAGAAATAACGCAGTTCAAACACGCCGCGCGGCGTGGCCATGAACTTGTTCGCGGTCACGCGGCTGATGGTCGATTCATGCATGCCGACAGCATCGGCGACAATGCGCAGATTGAGCGGCTTCAAATGGGTCACCCCGTGGCGCAGAAAGGCGTCCTGCTGCCGGACGATTTCCTGCGTAACCTTGAGGATTGTACGCGCGCGCTGGTCGAGGCTGCGCATGAGCCAGTTCGCCGTCTGCATGCAATCCGAGAGAAACGCTTTTTCCTCGGCCTTTACGGAAGCGCTTACCTCCGCATAATATTCATTGTTGACGATGAGACGGGGCATCGCGGCTGGGTTGAGTTCGATAGCCCAGCCACCGTCACGCGAGGGCGTCACCAGTGCATCCGGCACGATGGCATCGGCGACGGAAATTTCAAACAAGGCACCCGGCTTCGGATCAAGCATGCGGATTTCGGTCAGCATATCGAGAATATCGGCCTGATCGACGCCGCACAGTTTCTTGAGCGTCGCGAAATCCCGCCGCGCCAGAAGATCGAGATTGTCGATCAAAGCTTCCATGGCCGGATCGAAACGGTCCTTGAGGCGCAGCTGGATTGCCAGGCACTCCCGCAGATCGCGGGCAAAAAGACCGGGCGGATCAAAGGTTTGCACGATACCAAGAATATGTTCGACCTCTGCCGTTTCCACGCCCAGATTCTGGGCGAGCCCGACAATATCGACACGCAGATAGCCGCTCTCATCCAGCGCGTCGGCAAGCGCTGTCGCGATGAACCGGTCTGTCACACCGGAAAAAGTCAGCGCGATCTGTTCCGCCACGTGCTCGCTCAATGAAACCCGGCTTGCCGTGACCTGATCAATGTCATAACCGCCGCCCGCAACATATCCGTCGCCGGTTGACGATTTCCATTGCGCAGCCAGATCGGGGCCGACTTCGTCAAAACGTCCCGGATCGTCGGGGAAGATGTTCTCAAGCGAACTGTCGAAAGTGGATGCGAGATTTTCGGCGTCGTCCGAAGCATCCGTTTTGAACCAGTCGCCGTCAGACATGTCGTCGGATGCAAGCTCGTCTCCGCCAGTTTCGGCACCTTCCGGCACAGGGTCCGCGCTCGAAAAATCATCATTTGCTGCCTCAATTCGGTCCAGCAGCGGATTTCTTTCGATTTCACCGTCGAGAAACTGTTCAAGCTCAACATGCGTCATCTGCAGCAGCTTGATCGACTGCATTAGCTGGGGGGTCATGACCAGCGATTGAGATTGACGAAAATCGAGCTTGGGCGACAAAGCCATGGAACGCGTTATCTCCCCTGTTTCACCCTTGCCCACCGCCAAGAACCACATGTTCCAGCCAGGCTGAATGAAAACTGGTATGAACCTTGCTTGTCAATTCAGAATGCGCGCTTTCCGAGCAAAAGGGAAATTAGTCGCGGTAGAAGCGGCGCGAATTACGGCACGCACGCCTATTTCGCGCCCGCCAATGATGCTTACAACGGGGGAATCTGGAGCAGGGGATCTGAATTCATTCAGATCAATGGCGCTTTAAAGAGTGAACTGGTCGCCGAGATAGAGCCTGCGCACATCCGGGTTGGCAACGATTTCAGCGGGACGGCCATGCGTCAGCACCTGACCGGCGTGAATAATGTAGGCGCGGTCGATAAGGCCGAGCGTTTCACGCACATTATGGTCGGTAATCAACACGCCGATGCCGCGGCTCGTCAGATGACGGACAAGCTGCTGGATATCCGAAACGGCAATCGGATCGACGCCAGCAAAAGGCTCATCGAGCAGCATGAAGTTCGGGCGCGATGCAAGCGCGCGCGCAATTTCGAGACGGCGGCGCTCACCGCCGGAAAGCGAAATGGCGGGTGCCTTGCGCAAATGAGCGATGTGAAACTCTTCCAGAAGCGCATCCAGCTCGGAGGCGCGTTTGGAACGATCCTTTTCCACCACTTCCAGCACGGCCTTGATGTTGTTTTCCACCGAGAGACCGCGAAAAATGGAGGCTTCCTGCGGCAGATAGCCGATGCCAAGACGGGAACGGCGATACATCGGCATCGATGTGACATCGAAACCGTCGATCTCGATGGAGCCTGCATCAGCCGGAACAAGGCCGGTCACCATATAGAAACAGGTGGTCTTGCCTGCACCGTTCGGACCCAGAATGCCGACTGCCTCGCCCGCACGCACGCCGAACGACACGCCATTGACGACCTGCCGTCCACGATAGCTCTTGCAAAGACCGCGCGCCACCAGCGTTCCCTTGAGACGCGCCGACTTACCCGGCTGGCCGGGCATGGCGCCCGCGACATCGGATGGTGCGTTCACATTCTGCGATGCGGCTTGCGGCCCGTCGGCTTTCTTGTTCCAGAACAATCCCACGCCTGCTCCGGTCAGTTCTGCTTGGGCGCAGCGCCGCCCTGCTGTTGATCTTTCGGAGCCATGATGATCGACACGCGACCCTTGGACTGTCCCTTGCAGCTCTCGACATTGGCGCGACCCGTATCAAGATGCGCCGTCAGCTTGCAGCCGGTCACGACATTATCGCCATCGGTCAGGACCACTTTCTGTCCCTGAAGAACCATCACCTGGTTCTTGGCGTCATAACGGCCCGTATCGCCGGTTGCGACCTGCGTGCCCGACTTGAGATAAACTTTTCCCGAAATGTCGATGTGATCGATGCTCGACGAATCAAGGCCACCGACGCCAGCACTTGCCGGTTCAGGCGCCTGCGCCTCGCCGTCTTTCTTGGCCTTGTTGTAGTAGACCGTCATCTGGCCCGCCTTCAGCAAGGCATCGCCCTGCGAAACGGCAACATTGCCAGTGAAGACGGCAACGCCTTCCTTGTCGCGCATTTCCAGCTTGTCAGCGTCGATCTTGACGGGGGCCTTGCTGTTGGAAAGCTTCAGGCCGTTCACGGCCGCGCCTTCCTGTGCCAGAGAAGCTGCCGGAGCCGCGACAAGCCCGAGCGCCAGAACTGCAAATCCCATCCGCAAAGTGCGGGCCATTGTACCCTTGTTCATCTTGCCCGTCTCGCGTTCCATATATCTTCAGCTCCCCGAAGCATTCGACCATCCCTCAGCCGATATGCGGTCAGACGCAACCTTAAGCACTTTGCGTCCAAATGGGAACATTCGGCATCGCAAAATGCGATCAAAAAAGCGGTTTAGAGCCTGTAGCATTCCGATTGCATCAGAATCACGCTCTAACAATTTGTTTTCGAGCACATTTCGGTCCAAAAACCGGCTTCAGAATGCACTCAAGCGTCCGCACAGATAAAAATCGGCCCGAACGCTTCCCTATCCTCAAATCAGCGCCCTTTTCAGGGAGCCTTGTTGGGCGAAACAACGCTGCCGTCAACAGTCATTCGAACCTTGTTCTCGAAAATAAGAACCTTGCCGTTGTCCTTGACCTGCATGCTGTCGGCCAGAATATGCGTGCTGCCGCTGCGGATATCGACGGGCTTGTCGGTCGTGATCTGCCCGCTCTTGAGATTGACGTCCGCGGAATGCATCACTGCACGCAAACCGTCATCTGTCGTAACAGTAAAGTCCTTATCAAGTTGCAAACGTCCATTGGCGTTGTCGTAAACGCCCGACGTTGCCTCGACCTTTGCCATGCCCTTTTCGCCAACCGGCAGCTCGGCGGAAATGCCTTCAAGCGAAATCGCTCCGCTGTTCTTCGCATCCTGCGTCGCCTTGGCAGCAGTCATCGAATAAGGGCGATTATCCTTGGTGTATCCGTTCAGATGCGGACTCGTCATGACGAGCTTGCCGCTTTCGCCGCCATTATTCACTTCCACCTTAATGGGCGTGTTCGGCGTGGCCAGAAACGTGTACCATGAGAATACAGCCGCCACGATAATAGCGGCGACCGGAAGAGCGGTCTTCAAGACACGGACACGAACCGAATGGCGCTGCGCGGCATGAAAAAGCGTCTCGGCCTTCTCCGACGCACCAAAACGCACACTGCCTATGCCGCGACCTTGAGCGGTCGCGCTATGCGGCGCATGGCTATTTGTGGTATCGACAGTCATGCGGCGTTCAGTTCCTTGACGGCTCGTAGAATTCAATAAGCGGCGCGTCCGTGTCGCGCTTTTTCATTTCAATAAGGTTTATTTGGGGTGAAATAGTCGGTTGCTCAATAGCTTTATACCGCGCAAAACACCACACCCGCCTCGGAAATAAAGAGCAGGAGCGGATTATGCCTTTGATAATTCAGCCCAATTTTCACTCCATCGATCCCTGATGGAATGCTAATCAACTCTTTGATATCACAAATCCGGACCGAATTACAGCCGGGCGTGATGCCACCATGAAAGCTGAGCTGACAACAAACCGGGAATCGCGCGCAGCGTCATTACAATATACATCCAGATAACGGAGCATTTCGCGAAACACGAACGATTTCCGGTCAGTCCCATTTTTCGAAGATACTTGCCGCGTGTCCTCATTCGAGGCAAAAGGTGAATGCCAAGCGCAAACCACGCTATTTGAACCAATGGATGGACGGGAATGGCTCAAGACGCCGAAGCAATCATCGAACGCCGCAAACTGCGCAGAAAGCTGACCGTCTGGCGTGCAGCCTTCCTTCTTCTGATCGCAGCCGTGATTGCCGTCTTCGCTTCATGGTCCATGCGCGGCGCGAATTTCAGCCAGCCGCATATCGCCAAGGTTCGCATCGAGGGCACCATCTTCGAGAATGAGGAGTTGCTGAAGCGCCTCGACAAGATCGCCAAGGACGATGCCGTCAAAGGCGTGATTCTGGTTCTCGATTCGCCGGGCGGAACGACGGTTGGCGGCGAAGCCATTTTCGAAGCCGTGCGCAAGATTGCCGAGAAAAAGCCGGTCGTGACACAGGTGGGCACGCTCGCTGCCTCCGCCGGTTACATGATTGCCAGTGCATCCGATCACATCATCGCGCGACAGACATCCATCGTCGGCTCCATCGGGGTTCTGTTTCAATATCCGGACGTCTCGAAGCTGCTCGATACGATCGGCGTGAAGGTTGAAACCATCAAGTCTTCGCCGCTCAAGGCGGAACCCAATTATTTCAGCCCGGCCAGCGAAGAGGCCAAGGGCATGATCAGCAACATGATCATGGATTCCTATGCGTGGTTCGTCGATATTGTCGAAAAACGCCGTTCTTTCACGCATGAACAGGCACTCGCACTTGCCAATGGTGCGGTTTTTACCGGACGGCAGGCGCTGGACAAAAAGCTGATCGACGGGCTGGGCGGTGAAGAGGAAGCCGTGGCCTGGCTTGCAGGCAAGGGGCTGTCGAAGGATCTGCCTCGCCTGGAATGGAAACCGGTCAGCGGTGAAACCGGTTTTTCCCTGCGCGATCTCATCATTCACGCCGGTGCGCGCCTTATCGGCGTGCCGCAGGAAGCCGATGGCATGTTGAAGCAGATCGCCAGGGAGCGCATCTTTCTTGACGGACTTCTTTCGGTTTGGCACGTTGACGGTACGCCTGAAGCGAATTGACGCCAACCGGGCACACGAACAATATCCGGTAGCTGCCGGATGAAACAAACAGAAGAACAGGGGTTTAAAGCCGTGATCAAATCGGAACTCGTTCAGATTATCGCCAGCCGCAATCCGCATCTCTTTCAGCGCGATGTCGAAAACATCGTGGGCGCGGTATTCGACGAGATCACCAATGCACTTGCCGAAGGCAATCGCGTTGAGCTGCGTGGCTTTGGCGCCTTTTCGGTGAAAAACCGCCCTGCCCGCAGCGGCCGCAATCCGCGTACCGGTGAAACGGTGGACGTGGAAGAAAAGTGGGTTCCCTTCTTCAAGACCGGCAAGGAACTGCGCGACCGTCTCAACGGCGCAGTCTGATAGACGCTATGGCGGCAAAACGCATCATCGCCATCATCGTTCTTGTACCGCTCGCCGTTGTTCTGATTGCGTTGTCGGTTGCCAATCGCGCGTCGGTGCAATTCACGGTCGATCCGTTCAATCCGGGCAATCCGGCGCTATCCTATAATGCGCCTCTGTTCCTGTGGCTTTTTGGTGCGCTCCTTCTTGGCGTTGTCATTGGTTCTCTGGTGACGTGGCTCACGCAGGGCAAGCATCGACGCAAGGAGCGGATGTACAAGCAGGAGGCGGCTCGCCTGCTTGAGCGCAGCACAGCCGCCGAAAAGCGCAATATATCGGTCGTGAATTCCTGAAACGGCCTTTATTCTCGAACCCGGAAGCAAAACTTCCGGGTTTCGTGCCTTGAAAAGCCTTTTGTGCGCGATTGGACGACGTTTTCCCCTTTCGCACCGGCGCTGTTTATCCTACCTAGACCCAATCACGATGATTGGAGTTTCGGGTGAAAGCGCCAAAGGGAAAAGGCAAAAAGCCGTCGGGCGGCAAGCAGGAACGCAGTTTTGAGCGCGCGAGACACGATGCGCCGCGTCCTGAAGGTAAGTTTGATAATAAAGGTTCGTCCTTCAAAAAGCCGCGCCCGCAATTCGCCAAGGCTGCACCCAAGCCCGTAGACGACAAGCCCGTTACCCCGCTTCGCGAAATCAAGCCTTATGCCGGTGCGCGTCCGGGGGAAAGACTGCCGCTCATTCTCGAAACGGAACCTTCGCCCGATTATGCGCTGCTCGACAGCGGCAACGGGTTGAAGCTCGAGCAATATGGCCCCTATCGCATCGTGCGCCCGGAAGGTCAGGCGATCTGGCTGCCGAGCCTGCCGCAAAAAGAGTGGGATCAGGCGGACGCCGTCTTCACCGGCAACACCGACGAGGAAGGCATGGGGCGCTGGGCGTTCCCGAAAGTGCCGCTCGGTGAAACATGGCCAATGCAGCACGACGGTATTTCCTTTCATGGCCGGTTCACCTCATTCCGCCATGTCGGCGTGTTCCCCGAGCAGGCCGCGCACTGGTCATTCATGGACGGGCTTATCCGCGAAGGTGTAAAGTCCGGACGAAGCGTGAAGGTGCTCAATCTTTTTGGCTATACGGGCGTGGCCTCGCTGGTGGCTGCACGGGCCGGCGCGGAAGTGACCCATGTGGACGCATCCAAGAAAGCCATCTTATGGGCGCGTGAAAATCAGGAAATGGCCGGGCTTTCCGACAAGCCGGTCCGCTGGATTTGCGAAGACGCGATGAAATTCGTGCAGCGCGAGGAGCGGCGCGGCAGCTTCTATGACATCATCCTGCTTGACCCGCCTGCCTATGGGCGCGGCCCGAGCGGCGAGGTCTGGCAATTGTTCGAGCATCTGCCTGCCATGGTGGATACATGCCGGTCGATCCTGACGCCAAAGCCGCTCGCCGTCATCCTGACAGCCTATTCCATCCGCGCATCCTTCTTCGCCATTCACGAGCTGATGCGCGACCGTTTCACCGGTCTTGGCGGGACAGTCGAATCGGGTGAACTTATCCTGCGTGAACGGGCGGCAGGACGCGCACTTTCCACTTCCATGTTCAGCCGCTGGGTAGCCAAATGAGCCGTGACGACGATTTTTCCAAAAGCCCCCGGGTGGGTCAGGTCAAGGAAGTTACCAGCCTTACCAATCCCATTGTGAAGGACCTTCGCTCGCTGGCGCTGAAAAAATTCCGTGACCAGCAGGGCGTGTTCCTGGCCGAAGGGCTGAAGCTTGTCATCGACGCGCTGGAACAAGACTGGCGCATCAAGACGCTGGTCTTCGCCAAATCCGGCAAGGGCAACAAAATGGTCGAGCAGGTCGCCGCCCGCACATTCGCCAAGGGCGGACTGGTGCTGGAAGTGACCGAAAAGATCATGGCCGCCATTACGCGGCGCGACAATCCGCAAATGGTGGTTGGCGTCTTCGAGCAGCAATATCGCCCGCTTGCAAGCCTCAAGCCGAAAGGCAACGACGTTTATATCGCGCTCGACCGCGTGCGCGACCCCGGCAATCTTGGCACCGTCATCCGTACCGCGGATGCGGTTGGCGCCAAGGGCGTTATTCTGATTGGCGACACCACCGATCCCTATTCGCTGGAAACCGTGCGCGCCACCATGGGCTCGGTCTTTTCCATGCCGCTCTACAAGGTGAGCGAAGCCGATTTTCTCAACTGGCGCAAAGGCGTTTCCGGCCTTGTCGTCGGCACCCATCTGAAAGGCGCCGTCGACTACCGCACCATTCCCTATGCCAACAAACCCGTGGTCTTGATGATGGGCAACGAACAGCAGGGCCTGCCGGACAGCCTTGCCGATACGTGCGACAAGCTAGCCCGCATTCCCCAGGCAGGACGTGCAGATTCTCTTAATCTCGCAATTGCCACCGGCGTCATGCTGTACGAAATTCGTCGCGACGCGCTCACGCTCGATGAAAGGGCTTAGGGATGAAGCGGCACGCGGTCTGGTCCTCGCTTTTTGTCGTCATCCTCACGGTGCTGATCGATCAGGGCGTCAAGCATCTGGTGGAAACACGGATGGGCTACGGTCAACAAATCGACCTGCTGCCATTCCTCGCATTGTTTCGGACGCACAATGAGGGCATCGCCTTTTCCATGCTCGCCTGGCTGCATGATTGGGGACTGGTGGCAATCACCGCCGCAGTTATCCTGTTCGTGCTTTACCTGTGGTGGACCAACGCGCCGGACCGCATTTTCGCGCGCTACGGTTTCGCGCTGGTCGTTGGCGGTGCAATCGGCAATCTCATCGACCGTGTGATGCATGGCTATGTGGTCGATTATATCCTGTTCCATCTGCCGACATGGTCATTCGCTGTTTTCAACCTCGCCGATACGTTCATAACCATCGGCGCTGGGCTTATCATTCTGGAAGAATTTCTCGGCTGGCGGCGCGAGCGGGCCACCCGCTGACGGCCACACGCTGACGGGACGGCTTGAACAGTTTCTGCCTTTCGCATAATTTGATCGCGTGAAATTAAAAGCTTTTTGAAGGGGATAAGGTCCGGCCACTCGAATTGACACATTGGTGACATGCTTCTGTCATCCTCGCGTAGCACTGAATCTGTAATGCTTCGGCCGAACTGGACGCCCGTCCTTTCAATCAGGGCGGACGAAGGCTGGAATTGGCGGCTCTCGCTGAAATATCAGTGGGAAAGCCATTCAGGAATACGGGAATAGGCAAATCAGGAGCCATCATCATGACAGTACTGCTTGGAATGGACCAGCAAATCATTGATGATACGGTCATGTCAGGCTTAGAAGCACAACAGGCGCTGTTCGCGTCCGGCGGCGACCCCATTGTTCTGGGGCGCATCGGATCGCTGGAAGTACGGCTTGCCAATTCACGCGAGGCCGTGGAAGCCGCGCAGGAATTGCGCTTTCGCGTCTTCTTCGACGAAATGGGTGCGCGCCGGGAGAGCATCGAAGCCGTGGAGCTTCGCGATGCCGACCGCTTTGACGCCATTTGCGATCACCTTCTCGTTTACGATACCGCCCTTCCCGTGCCGGAACACCAGCAGATTGTCGGCACCTATCGCCTGATGCGCAGCGATCAGGCGGAAAAGGCGCTCGGCTTCTATTCTGCCGACGAATATGACGTGCAGCGCCTGGCCCTTTCGCGCCCGAATCTTCGTCTGCTTGAACTCGGTCGCTCCTGCGTGAAGGCGGAATACCGTTCCAAGCGTACCGTCGAGCTTCTGTGGCAAGGTGCCTGGGCCTATTGCCGCCGCCATTCCATCGATGTGATGTTCGGCTGCGCGTCGTTCCACGGCGCTGTACCTGCCGCGCACGCACTCGGCCTGTCCTTCCTTCATCACAATTGCCGTGCCACCGATGACTGGGACGTTCGCGCCTTGCCCAATCGCTACCAGGCCATGGACCTGATGCCGAAGGAAGCCATCAACAACAAGGTTGCACTGTTTTCCATGCCGCCTCTGGTGAAGGGATATCTGCGCCTCGGTGCGATGATCGGGGATGGCGCCGTGATCGACGAAGCATTCGGCACCACGGATGTGTTCATCATCCTGCCGATTGAGCGCATCTCCAGCCGTTACATTACGTATTACGGCGCGGAAGCGAACCGTTTTGTGTAGTCTGTAGATATTCCGGTTCACTCCGCTCCGGTTCGCAAACATCACCATTTTCGGCACGTCATACCCAGAATCTCAAACAGACTACCGCGCCCTTATCCCGAGGGGCGGAGCATAGCCTCATCCTGAGCCTGTCGAAGGATCGAAGGGCGAGGTTCCAGAAACCTCACGCCTTTCCGGCCAGTTCCTTCAATTTGTAGATCAGGTCCAGCGCTTCGCGCGGGGTCAGTTCGTCGGGGCTGATGGCGGCAACCGCCTTCGCCAGTTCGCTGTCCTTGGCCTGAACCTGCGGCTTCGGCTTTTCCTGCTGCAAGACGACCGAGAACAGCGGCAGGTCATCAATCAGCTTGTCGGCCTTGCCGGATGTTTCACCGGCTTCGAGCTGGTGCAGCACGTCACGCGCACGGTTGACGACCGCTTCGGGCAGTCCGGCGAGACGCGCCACCTGTACGCCGTAGGAACGGTCGGCAGCACCCTTCGCCACTTCGTGCAGGAAGACGACATCATTGTCCCATTCCTTGACCCGCATGGTGACATTGGAAAGCCGCTCCAGTTTTTCTGAAAGCGCCGTCATTTCATGGAAATGGGTAGCAAACAGCGCCCGGCAGCGGTTCTTCTCATGCAAATATTCGACCGCGGCCCAGGCAATGGAAAGTCCGTCGAAAGTCGCCGTACCGCGGCCGATCTCATCAAGAATCACCAGCGAGCGCTCGCCTGCCTGATTGAGGATCGCTGCCGTTTCCACCATTTCGACCATGAAGGTGGAGCGCCCGCGTGCCAGATCGTCCGAAGCACCGACACGGCTGAACAATCGATCCACGACACCAATCTGCGCAGACCCGGCAGGGACGAAGGAGCCCATCTGCGCAAGAATGGCAATCAGCGCATTCTGGCGCAGGAAGGTCGACTTACCGCCCATGTTCGGGCCGGTGAGAAGCCAGATCGCACCGTTCCCGCAATCCTTTTGCGGAGAGAGATCGCAGTCATTGGCAACAAACGGATTGGCCGCCTGCCGCCGCAAAGCCTGCTCGACAACCGGGTGACGACCGGCAACAATGTTGAAGGACAGGCTGTCATCGACCTGCGGGCGGCAATAGCCCTGCTCTTCCGCCAGCACAGCAAGCGCTGCCGAAACGTCGAAAACCGCAAGCGCCGATGCTGCCGCGCGGATGCTGTCGGCATGAGAAACGGCTTCCGCAGTCAGTTCCTCAAACACGGCAAGCTCGATGGACAAGGCGCGGTCGGCGGCATTGGCGATCTTGCTTTCCAGTTCCGCCAGTTCGGTCGTGGTAAAGCGCATGGCATTGGCCATGGTCTGGCGATGGATGAAACGGCCCTTGGCTTCATCCGTATCCGTCATCGCCCCGGCATTGTTGGCCGTCACCTCAATGAAATAGCCAAGCACATTGTTATGCTTGATCTTCAACGACTTGATGCCGGTCTCTTCGATATAGTCGGCTTGCAATCCGGCGATCACCCGGCGCGACTGGTCGCGCAAGGCCCGCATTTCATCGAGTTCGGCATTATAGCCTGCGCGCACGAAACCGCCGTCGCGTTTCAGGAGCGGCAATTCATCAGCCAAAGCCCGGTCGAGATGCGCTGTAAAGAGGGCAGGCACGGCGCTGACCGCATCACGGGCATGGGCCAGCTCGTCGGGCAGCAAAGCACTTTCCAGCAGGCCTGCAATGGTGTGCGCAGCCTCGAAGCCTCGCGCAAGCGCACCCAGATCGCGCGGCCCGCCGCGCCCGACGGCAAGGCGCGAAAGCGCACGCGGCATATCCGGCACGCCTTTCAGTTCAGCCCTCATGGCTTCGCAGAGGCCCGGTTCGCTCAGGAACCAGGAAACAGAATCGAGCCGCAGCGCGATTTCCTTCGGATTGGTCAGTGGCGCGGTCAGACGTTCGGCGAGAAGCCGCGCGCCGCCTCCGGTAACGGTGCGGTCAATGGACTTGAGAAGACTGCCATCGCGACTGCCCGACATGGTGCGCACCAGTTCCAGACTGGCGCGCGTGGCCGGATCGATGAAAATCGTGCCGCCTTCATGCTCGCGCTCGGGCCGCATCAGCGGCGGGCGCTCGGAAATCTGCGTCTTTTCGATATAGGCAATCGCACCGGAAATGGCCGAAAGCTCGGAGCGACTGAACTGGCCGAAACCATCGAGCGTCGCAACGTTGAAATAGCGCTGGATGCGCGCTTCCGCAGCAGCACTATCGAAGAGGGTCGCCGGTTGCGGCGTCACTGCCTTGCCGACCAGATCGAAGACGGGGCGCAATTCCTCATCGTGGAAGGCGCTGTCGGCCACGACCAGTTCACGCGGGTCCACGCGCATCACATCGGCGAAAAGCCGGTCCGACGTGGTTTCCGCCACGCGAAAAGTTCCAGTCGAAATATCGATCCAGGCGAGCGCCAGCGCCCCATCGCCGCGCGTGCGCCCCATGGCCATCAGGAAATTGGCTTCTGATGGGTCCAGCAGCTTTTCTTCGGTCAGCGTTCCAGGCGTGACGAGGCGGATCACGTCGCGCTTCACCACCGATTTGGAGCCGCGCTTCTTCGCCTCCGCCGGATCTTCCACCTGTTCGCAGACTGCAACCCGGTAGCCTTTGGCGATCAGCTTTTGCAGATAGTCGTCGGCGGCATGGACCGGCACGCCGCACATGGGAATGTCCTCGCCCAGATGCTTGCCGCGCTTGGTAAGCGTGATGCCGAGCGCCGCAGATGCCTCCACCGCGTCATCGAAGAACAGCTCGTAGAAATCGCCCATGCGATAAAAGAGCAGCGAATCGACATTGGCTGCCTTGATCTCGATATATTGTTCCATCATCGGCGTCAGGCGAACGGGTGCCTCGGCGGCATTTTCTTCCGCATCCAACATATGTTCACTCGCCTTCGCTTCCATTGGCAAACCTTCATTTATTGCTTGGCGAACAACGCCAAAGTCATAAAATTTCGTATTCCATCGCTTTTGGATGAATATCTATTCCCGTAAGCGCTGTTTACACAATGCAAGACTGGCGCTATCGAGGTTTTCCCGCAGAGAAAACCGGAGGGAACATGCCAGCCTCGACGCCGAAGGGCAACACATCAGAACGCGCACCCACAGCCAGTGAGAAGGAAGCGCTGGACTTTCACGCGCAGGGTCGTCCGGGCAAGCTGGAGATCAACCCCACCAAGCCCATGACAACGCAGCGCGACCTGTCGCTCGCCTATTCGCCGGGCGTCGCCGTGCCGGTGAAGGCAATCGCCGAAGACGCCGCTCTCGCCTATGATTACACGGCCAAGGGCAATCTGGTCGCCGTCATCTCCAACGGCACCGCCATTCTCGGCCTCGGCAATCTGGGCGCGCTCGCATCCAAGCCGGTCATGGAAGGCAAGGCCGTGCTGTTCAAGCGCTTTGCCGATGTCGATTCCATCGATCTTGAGGTCGATACCACCGATATCGACGCTTTCATCAATGCGGTGCGCTATCTCGGCCCGTCGTTTGGCGGCATCAATCTGGAAGATATCAAGGCGCCCGACTGCTTCATCATCGAGCAGCGCCTGCGCGAATTGATGGATATTCCGGTTTTCCACGACGACCAGCACGGAACGGCCATCATCGCCGCCGCCGGCCTCATCAATGCGCTGCACCTGACCGGCCGCGACATGAAGACGACAAAGCTCGTCTGCAATGGCGCGGGCTCGGCGGGCATCGCCTGTATCGAGCTTATCAAGGCGATGGGTTTTGCCCCGGAAAACGTCATCCTATGCGACACCAAGGGCGTCGTCTATCAGGGCCGCGAAGAGGGCATGAACCAGTGGAAATCGGCGCACGCGGTGAAGACCGACAAGCGGTCGCTCGCCGATGCCCTGAATGGCGCAGACGTGGTGTTCGGCCTTTCGGCCAAAGGCGCGTTCACGGAAGACATGGTCCGCTCCATGGCGCCGAACCCGATCATCTTCGCCATGGCCAATCCCGACCCGGAAGTGACGCCTGAAGAAGTGGCGCGCATCCGTGACGACGCCATCGTTGCCACCGGCCGTTCGGATTATCCGAACCAGGTCAACAATGTGCTTGGCTTCCCCTACATCTTCCGCGGCGCGCTCGACGTGCGCGCGACGACCATCAACGACGCGATGAAAATCGCCGCCGTCAACGCGCTGGCCGAACTCGCCCGTGAGGACGTGCCGGACGACGTGGTTGCCGCCTATCAGGGCAGCCGTCCGCGCTTCGGCCAGAACTACATCATTCCGGTGCCGTTCGATCCGCGCCTCCTTGCATCCGTCTCGGCTGCCGTTGCCAAGGCTGCGATGGAAACCGGCGTTGCCGGACGCGCCATTGCCGACATTGAAGGCTACAAGCGCGAACTGTCGGCGCGCCGCGATCCGATCGCCTCGACCCTTCGCGGCATCTATGAACGCGTGCGCCGCCAGCCGAAGCGCATCGTCTTTGCCGAAGGCGAAGAAGAACAGGTGATGCGTGCCGCCGTTTCCTACGTCAATCAGGGCCTTGGCACCGCAATTCTGGTGGGCCGCGAGGAACGGGTGCAGGACACGGCCAAGGCTGCCGGTCTTGATCTCGACCGTCCCGGCATCGAGATCATCAATGCGCGCCTGTCGAGCCGCAATGCCGCCTATGCTGACTATCTCTACGAGAAACTCCAGCGCAAGGGCTATCTGACACGCGATTGCCACCGCCTCATCAACAATGACCGCAATCATTTTGCGGCCTGCATGGTGGCGCTTGGCGATGCCGATGGCATGGTGACGGGCGTGACCCGCAACTACGCGACGGGCCTTGACGACGTGCGCCGCGTGATCGATTCCAAGCCCGGCCACCGCATGGTCGGTGTTTCCATCGCGCTTTGCCGCGGACGCACGGTGTTCATCGCCGATACCGCCGTCCATGAAATGCCAACCGCAGACGAACTTGCCGATATTGCGGTGGAAGCAGCAGGCATGGCGCGCCGCATGGGTTATGTGCCGCGAGTGGCGCTGACCGCCTTCTCGACTTTTGGCCATATGGGCGGTGAACGCTCCGCACGTATCCAGGAAGCCGTCCGCATTCTGGCGACACGCCATGTCGATTTCGAATTCGATGGCGAAATGAGTGCCGATGTGGCGCTGAACCCGAAGCTAATGGAACAATATCCGTTCATCCGACTGTCGGGTCCGGCCAATGTGATCGTCACGCCGGACAATCACTCGGCCTCGATTGCCGCCGACATGCTGCAGGAACTGGGCGGCGCAACGATCATCGGCCCGTTGCTCGTCGGCCTCGACAAGCCCGCGCAGATCGTCACTATCGGCGCGAAGGATTCCGACATCGTCAACATGGCGGCAATCACCGCCTATAATGCGACGAACTGAAAAATCAGCGAATAGCGATGCAAAGGCCGGGGAAACCCGGCCTTTGCTTTTGGATATTCATCGTCGATAAAAGCGGCTATAGGATAGGTTGCCCGCTGTCCTTTCTCCGCAAACCGGATCTACATGCCGCATGAGCGCACACGACCTTAAGCTGGAAGAGATCGTCAATCCCGAAACGCTGCGCCGCAAGCTCAACGAACTGGCGGATTCCACGGACGAAAACTATACCAGCCCGACCGTGCGCAAAGTGGTGCTTCAGGCTCTGAAGGATGCTCTGGTGCGCGGGCGCGCCAATGCGGAAGGCATGCTGATGAAGGATGGCGGCGGCACGCTCTGCGCCAAACGCCTTTCCTTTCTCATGGATACGCTGATCGAGGTGCTGTTCGAATTCGCCACCACCAAGGCCTATCCGATGGTCAATCCGTCGAAGGCCGAGAATATGGCTATCGTCGCAGTCGGCGGCTACGGGCGGGGCGGGCTTGCGCCGGGATCGGATATCGATCTCCTGTTTCTGCTGCCCTACAAGCAGACCCCCTGGGGCGAGCAGGTGGTCGAATACATGCTCTACATGCTGTGGGACATGGGGCTGAAAGTCGGCCATTCCACACGCAATATCGATGAGTGCATCCGTCTGGCGCGCGAGGACATGACGATCCGCACGGCGATCCTCGACGCACGCTTGCTCTCCGGCAACAAGGACCTTTTCAAGACGCTTGTCGCCCGCTTCGATGAGGAAATCGTCAAGGATACCGGCCCCGAATTCATTCAGGCCAAGCTTGCCGAGCGCGACCAGCGCCACCGCAAGGCGGGCGAAACCCGTTATCTGGTCGAGCCGAACGTCAAGGAAGGCAAGGGCGGCCAGCGCGACCTGCACACGCTGTTCTGGATCACCAAATATTTTTATCGCGTCAAGACCAAGGAAGAACTGGTCAAGCTCGGCGTTCTGTCACGCGCCGAGCTGAAGCTGTTCAACAAGGCCGAGGATTTTCTCTGGGCCGTGCGCTGCCACATGCATTTTGCGACACTGAAGGCAGAAGAGCGCCTTTCCTTCGATATACAGCCGGAAATCGCCGAACGCCTTGGCTATACGGCGCACCCCGGCCAGAACTATGTCGAACGCTTCATGAAGCATTACTTTCTGGTGGCGAAGGATGTGGGCGACCTCACCCGCATCATCTGTGCCGCGCTGGAGGAACAGCAAGCCAAGCACGTTCCGGGCTTCAACCGCATCTTCCTCACTTTCTCGCGACGCAAGCGCAAGCTTTCCGCAGACGGCGATTTCGTTTCGGAAAATCACCGCATCAACATCGCGCGGCCGGAGGTTTTCAAGGAAGATCCGGTCAATATCATCCGTCTCTTCCATCTGGCGGACAAGCACGGGCTGGAATTTCATCCCGAAGCGATGCAGCAGCTCACCCGCTCGCTGAAGCTCATCAATGCCGATCTGCGTGAAAATCCCGAAGCCAACAGGCTTTTCCTGGAAGTCCTCGCCTCGCCGCGCAATCCCGAACTCATTTTGCGCCGCATGAACGAATCCGGCGTGCTTGGGAAATTCATTCCGGATTTCGGCAAGATCGTCGCCATGATGCAATTCAACATGTACCACCATTATACGGTGGATGAGCATCTGCTGCGCTGCATCGCCGTGCTGTCGGAAATCGAGCATGGCGAGCTTGAAAACGAACATCCGCTTTCAAACCACCTCATCACCACCGTCAAGCGTGACCGCAACCTGCTTTATGTAGCGCTGCTCCTGCACGACATCGCCAAGGGGCGCCCGGAGGACCACTCGGTTGCCGGTGCGCGCATTGCCCGCAGGCTTGGACCGCGCTTCGGCCTTACCCCCGCCGAAACCGAAACCGTCGAATGGCTTGTGCGTGAACATCTGACCATGAGCATGGTGGCGCAGTCTCGTGATCTCAATGATCGCAAGACCATCATCGACTTTGCCGACATGGTACAGACCATGGAGCGGTTGAAGCTTCTCCTGATCCTGACGGTCTGCGACATCAAGGCGGTCGGCCCCGGCGTGTGGAATGGCTGGAAGGGCCAACTTCTGCGCACGCTCTTCTATGAAACCGAACTGGTTTTAACCGGCGGCTTTTCGGAACTGTCCCGCGCCGACCGCGACCGGCAGGCACGGCAGGCGCTTGCCGGAAAACTGGCCGACTGGCCGTCGGCTGAGCGCGAAGCCTATCTCGACCTGCATTATCAAAACTACCTCTTTACAGTCAGCCTTGAGGATCAGGTCCGGCACGCCCATTTCATTCGCGAAGCCGACCGCAACCAGCGGGCGCTGGCCACCATGGCCAAGCCGCATACATTCGAGGCCGTGACCGAAATCACGGTGCTGGCGCCCGACCATCCGCGCCTGTTGTCGATCATCACCGGCGCTTGTGCCGCGGCAGGCGGCAATATCGTGGACGCGCAGATTTTCACGACCGGCGACGGGCGCGCGCTGGACACTATTCTCATCAGCCGCGAATTCGATACCGACGATGACGAGCGCCGCCGCGCTGAACGCGTCGGCAAGGTCATCGAGGATGTCCTGTCCGGCAAGGCGCATCTGCCCGACGTGCTGGCCAAGCGCACCAAGCCGAAAAAGGCTGCCAAGGCTTTCAAGGTGGAGCCGCGGGTCGAGATCAATAACACGCTCTCCAACAAGTTCACCGTCATCGAGGTGGAAGGACTGGATCGACCCGGCCTGCTTTCGGAACTGACCGGCCTTATTTCGGACCTTTCACTGGATATTGCTTCTGCCCATATCACCACGTTTGGCGAGAAGGTGATTGACAGTTTTTACGTAACCGACCTAGTGGGCCACAAGATTTCAAACGCCACCCGCCAGGGCAATATCAGGCGCAAGCTGCTTGGTGTGCTGGGCGCGGAAAATGGCAGCAAGACAAACGGCCGCTCGTCGCAGGCCGCAGCATAGGTTTTTCAGTAAATGAGTTTGGTCAAAAAGTTCGCCACAGTCGCGTCCGGCACGCTGATGAGCCGCATTTTCGGCTTCACGCGCGAGATGTTCATGGCGGCGGCACTTGGCACCGGTCCAGTGGCCGATGCATTCAATGCTGCCTTCCGTTTCCCAAACACATTCCGCAGGCTCTTTGCCGAAGGCGCGTTCAATTCAGCCTTCGTGCCGCTTTTTGCCAAGGAGATCGAAAAGAACGGCATGGACGGCGCACGCCGTTTTTCCGAAGAAGTGTTCGGCGTGCTTTTCACCGTGCTTCTGTTCCTGACCATTGCGATGGAACTTTCCATGCCCTTCATCGTGCGCACGGTCATCGCTCCGGGTTTCACCGACGATCCGGTAAAATTCGACAATACGGTGCGTCTCGCCGTCATCATGTTTCCTTATCTCGCCTGTATGTCGCTTGCTGCGATGATGGGCGGGATGCTCAATTCGCTGCACCGCTATTTCGCCGCGGCCATTGCGCCGGTTTTCCTCAACATCATCCTGATCGGCGTTCTGGCCGTGGCCTGGTGGCGCGGCTATGACGCGCTTTCGGTCGGCTACGGCCTTTCCTGGGGCGTCATGGCTGCGGGCCTGGTTCAGCTTGCCATCGTCTGGATTGCCGTGCGCAATGCAGGCATCAAGATCGGTTTTCGCCGCCCGCGCCTCACCTCCAATGTCAAACGGTTGCTGGTTCTGGCGCTTCCCGCCGCCATCACCGGCGGCATCACGCAGATAAACCTGCTGATCAACACCAACATCGCCTCAGGCATGGAAGGCGCGGTTTCCTCGCTCGTTTATGCAGACCGCATCTATCAGCTTCCGCTCGGCGTCGTCGGCATCGCGGTGGCGACCGTGCTGCTGCCGGAACTGGCGCGCGCGCTGCGCGGCGGGCATATGAAAGAAGCGTCGAACCTGCAGAACCGCTCGGTCGAGTTCACATTGTTTCTGACGTTGCCAGCGGCAGCGGCCCTGCTCGTCATGTCGGAACCCATCGTCCGTCTTCTATTCGAACGCGGCAAGTTCAGCCCGGACTCCACGCTCGTCGTCTCCAATATTCTGGCGATCTATGGCCTCGGCCTTCCTGCTTTCGTGCTGATAAAGGCGTTCATTCCGGGCTTCTTCGCCCGCGAGGATACCCGCACGCCGATGATCTTTGCCGCCATTTCGGTGGCGGTAAACGTCTCGCTTGCCATCACGCTTTTTCCGCATTTCGGACCGACCGGCATCGCCACCGCTGAAATCGTCGCGGGCTGGGTCAACGCCGTGCTGCTTTTCGCGACACTGGTGAAGCGCGGCCATTGGGGGCAGGATATTCCACTCCTCACCCGCATTCCGCGCCTCCTCGTCGCTGCCGCGATCATGGCTGCCGGCATCCATTTTGCCATCGGCTACTTCGCCCATGAGCTTTCCTCGGCAGCGCCGCTCGTTGTACGGGCGGGAACCGTGACCGCAATCGTGGTCGCCGCAATGGTGGTTTATTTCGGTTTTGCCTTCGGTCTCGGCGGGGCGAATACCGGGATGATCCGCCGCAACATCAAGCGTGGCGCGGCAAAGAAAGCCCCTGAAAGCGAGCAATAATTCGCGCTTGAAAGGCGGCTGCGTCTCTGCGAAAAGACCAGCATTCAAAATCCCCGCTCTCCACCGGCGGGGCTAACTTTTTTAGGAACCGATCATGAGCACGTTCAAACCGCTTGTTTTCTCCGGCGTCCAGCCGACCGGAAACCTTCACCTCGGCAATTATCTCGGGGCGATCAAGCGGTGGGTGGACATGCAGAACACCAACGACTGTATCTATTGCGTCGTGGACATGCACGCCCTGACCGTTTCGCCCGATCCGGCTGAACTGATGCAGTCGACCCGCGAAGTCACCGCAGCTTTCCTCGCCGCTGGCATCGATCCGAAGAAGAGCATCGTCTTCAACCAGAGCCGCGTCATGCAGCATGCGGAACTTGCATGGGTGTTCAACTGCGTCGCGCGTATTGGCTGGATGAGCCGCATGACCCAGTTCAAGGACAAGGCAGGCAAGGACCGCGAAAATGCTTCGCTCGGCCTGTTTGCCTATCCGAGCCTGATGGCCGCCGACATCCTGCTTTATCGCGCCACCGCCGTACCGGTCGGCGAGGACCAGAAGCAGCATCTGGAACTGACCCGCGATATCGCCCAGAAGTTCAACAATGACTATTCCGACCGTATCGCCTCGCTCGGCATCGGTGTGGATATGCAGGTTGGTGACGAGCAGGTATCGGGCTTCTTCCCGCTCACCGAGCCAGTTATTTCCGGCCCGGCAATGCGGATCATGTCGCTGCGCGACGGCACCAAGAAGATGTCGAAGTCCGATCCATCGGACCTGTCGCGCATCAACCTGATTGATGACGAAGAGACCATCACCAAGAAAATCCGCAAGGCAAAGACCGATTCCGACGGCCTGCCCACGGAACTCGATGGCCTCGCCGGTCGTCCGGAAGCCGATAATCTGGTTGGCATCTATGCGGCGCTTTCCTCCCAGTCGAAGGAAGATGTGCTGAAGGAATTCGGCGGACGCCAGTTCTCCGAATTCAAGGCATCGCTTGCCGAACTGGCGGTCGCGAAGCTTTCGCCGATCACCCACGAGATGCGCCGACTGATCGCCGATCCGGCCTACATCGACAGCGTTCTGCGCGATGGCGGCGAGCGGGCTGGCGTGATCGCCGAACAGACCATGCGCCATGTCCGCGACATTGTTGGCTGGTTGCAGAACTGAATTTCTTGATCAGCAGGGCGCGTTTCGATCATCGCGCCCTGCCAAATGCCAGCTTGCAGACGATCAATCCCGATGGCAAATTGCGGCCATGGTATCAAAACGACTTAGCCGGGAAGCCGGTCACCGCCGCAAGTTTCTTGCTGTCATCGACGAAACGCCCGAATGCGGGCGCGCCGTTGCCTATGCGGCGCGCCGTGCAAAAAACACGGGCGGCTCGCTCATCCTGCTTTTCGTGATCGATGATTCGGATTTCCAGCAAATTCTGGGCGTGGGCGAAATCATGCGCTCGGAAGCACAGGATCGGGCGCGGGCAGCGCTCGAAAAATTTGCTGCGACCGTGCGTGCCGATCACGGGATCGAGCCTGAAATCAGCATCCGCGAAGGCGAAACCGCCGAAGAACTCATTTGCCTCATCGAGGAAGATCAGGACATCGCCATTCTTGTTCTGGCTGCCGGTTCAGGCAAGGAAGGCCCCGGCCCCCTCGTGCAATCGCTGGCCGGTCGCGCGCAGTTCCCGATCCCGGTGACGGTCATTCCGGCGGGTATGAGCGACGACGACATTGATGCGGTGACGTAATCACCCTATATTGATGACAACTGATACGCGCGAGATCGGGACAGCGCTTGCGTCCATGCGGATCTGCGCTTACGAAAATCGTTCCAAAATCTGAAAGCGGGACAACCGGCATGTTCATCCAGACTGAAACCACGCCCAACCCGGCGACCCTGAAGTTTCTTCCCGGCAAGGTGGTCATGCCGGAAGGCACCGCCGATTTCCGCGATGCCTCCACCGCTGGCAACACCTCGCCGCTTGCGGCCAAGCTCTTTTCGGTTCCGGGCGTAACGGGTGTTTTCTTCGGCTATGACTTCATCACCGTCACCAAGGACGATGGCGAATGGCAGCATCTGAAGCCTGCTATCCTTGGCACGATCATGGAACATTTCATGTCCGGCGCGCCTGCAATGGCCGGCAACAGCAATGCCGATGCCGCCGCCGCGCATGGCGAGGAAGAATTTTTCGATGAAGCCGACGCCGAAACCGTCGAAATCATCAAGGAACTGATCGAAACCCGCGTTCGCCCGGCAGTGGCGCAGGATGGGGGCGATATCACGTTCCGTGGTTTTGAAAATGGCACCGTATTCCTGAACATGAAGGGCGCGTGCTCCGGCTGCCCATCATCGACGGCAACGCTGAAGCACGGTATCCAGAATCTTCTGCGCCATTTCGTGCCGGAAGTGCAGCAGGTCGAACAAATCTGATTTCTATTTGATTGTCATGAAAAAGGCCGCTCGAAGCGGCCTTTTTCGTATCTTTTATTGCTTCACGATCACCTTGGCGCCCTGTTCGGTGCGATCATAAAGATCCATGATGTCCTGGTTCATGAGGCGGATGCAGCCGGAAGACATTGCCTTGCCGATGGACCACCATTCCGGCGTGCCGTGCAGACGATAGCCTGTGTCACCACCCTTGTTGAAGAGATACAAGGCGCGCGCGCCGAGCGGATTGCGCAAGCCCGGGTCCATACCATTGCGGTATTTTGCCAGCTCCGGCTGACGCTTGATCATGGCCGAAGGTGGCGTCCAGGTCGGCCATTCCCGCTTCATGGCGACGCGCGCCGTGCCGGACCAGCCGAAACCTTCTCGACCCACACCAATGCCATAACGCATGGCCTTGCCTTCCGGCATGACGAGATAAAGGAACCTTTCCCGCGTATCGACGATGATGGTGCCCGGCTTTTCATCCGTCGGATATTTAACGATCTGGCGGCGATATTGCGCCGGTATCTTTTCGTTTGGGATGGCCGGGACGACATAGCCAGCGTCAGTGACAGAAGAATAGGAAGCGGTGTAGAAAGTGCCGCCTACGGTCGAGCAGCCTGCCAATGCACCTGCCAGAAAAAGAGCAGTCGTCAAGTTGAAGACGCGAGAATTCATGCATTCCCCCAGATTGGTTCATTCCGTCAATGGGACCGCGATCGGTCGGAGATAGAAGCGAATCGCTCAGTTCCTGCTGAAGATGAGACAGTATTGTTAACCGTGCGTTAACCGTAAATTGAAAATTCCTTGAAATTGACATTTTTTGGCCATGTTTTGCCATCCTGGCCCGACCTTCGTGCAGGCAATCCCTTATTTCCGATTGTTTCGACGGAAACCCCGGCACAAAATGCGCCCATGCCCATTGTGATTCCCAATCAGTCCCATCCACTTTCCGACGGTCGGCAGTCGGAGAACGCCATGCTGGTTCGGCGCGGCGTGCAGCGTCTTTTTCTGGAAATGGGGCTTGCGACATTGCCTGAGCTTTCGCTGGCGTCCGGCAGGCGCGCCGACCTGATCGCGGTCAGCCGCAAGGGTGAAATCTGGATTGTGGAAATCAAGTCGTCGATCGAGGACTGGAAGGCGGACCGCAAGTGGCCTGAATATCGCGCTTATTGCGACCGGCTGTTCTTCGCCACCCATCCAGCGGTGCCGAGCGAAATATTTCCGCAAGAATGCGGCTTCATCCTGTCGGACGGATATGGAGCGGAAATTCTGCGCGACGCGCCGGAACATAAATTGCCCGGCGCTACCCGAAAAGCGTTGATGTTGCGCTTTGCACGCGCAGGCGCTGCGCGCCTGACAATTGCCGAACTTGCCGGTCTCGATATGCCCGAGACCGAAATGGACTGACCTGACTTAACGCGGGGCGCGCTTTGCCAGAATGCGCTGCAATGTGCGGCGGTGCATGTTGAGCCGGCGTGCGGTCTCGGAAACGTTGCGTTCGCACATTTCGTAGACGCGCTGGATATGTTCCCAGCGTACCCGGTCGGCAGACATCGGATTTTCCGGCGGCGCAACCTTTTCACCCGGACGGCGGGTCAATGCCGCAAAGACTTCATCCGCATCGGCGGGCTTCGACAGATAGTCGATGGCGCCCAGCTTAACGGCATTCACAGCGGTAGCGATATTGCCGTATCCGGTGAGGACGATGGCGCGTGTATCGGCACGGCGCGAACGAATAGCCTCGATGACGTCGAGACCGTTGCCATCGCCGAGCCGCATATCCACGACTGCATAGGCTGGCGCGGCCACCTTGGCGGCGGCAATGCCTTCTTCAACCGATTCCGCAGTCGTGACCTGAAAACCCCGGCTCTCCATGGCGCGGGCAAGGCGCTGCAAGAAGGGCTTGTCGTCATCAACCAGAAGGAGGGTCGGATCGTTGCCTATGGCTTCGGTGTCTTCCTGCTTCAAGTCGTCCATCGGGTGCTTCCTGCCTGTATTTTTCTTTCCTTATTGATACCCCTGCGTCAAAAAGTCAAATAGCCACTGAATTGTTGAAGCAATTTCAACATCAGGCCATTTGCAAGAACATCATAACCAATTGTATTTGCATCGCTTTTTAAAAAATGACCACGAAGATTTGATGGGAAAATAGCGTTGGCGCCGCAAGCCCGCTTCAGGCGGACGTAAATGCGGAACGCGGCCAGACCACCTTTACCTCCGCGCCCTGCCCCGGATTGTTGCGATTGCGGAAGGTGATATGCGCGCCCGAGCGCTCCAGCAAGGTTTTAGCGATGAACAGGCCAAGGCCGAGGCCGCCGCCATTTCGGGTATTGTCGCGGCTCGTCATATAGGGCTCGCCGATGCGGTCGAGGATTTCCGGTTTGAAACCATCGCCATCGTCCTGAATAGTCACACTCACATGCCCTTCGGTCCAGCCCCAGGTGACATTGACCGTGTCGCGGGCAAAATCGACAGCATTTTCCACCAGATTACCGAGCCCATAAAGCAGGCCCGGATTGCGCCGGGTGACGGGTTCCGGTTTCGGACCTTCCGTTTTTTGCACGTCGATGGTGATGCCGAAGTTGCGGTGCGGCGCGATCACTTCTTCGATCAATGAGGAAAGCGGCAGGCGCGACATATGTTCTTCGCCTTCGGACGATAGGCTGGTCAGCCGCTGAAGAATTTCACGGCAGCGCTGGGTCTGGGAGTGAAGCAGGGCAATGTCTTCGGCAAGGCCCGGATCGGTGGTGCGGGCGCGCTGCATTTCCTTCACCACCAGCGCAATCGTCGCCAGTGGCGTGCCCAGTTCATGCGCTGCGGCCGCAGCAAGCCCGTCCAGCGCCGACAAATGCTGTTCGCGCTGGAGAATAAGTTCGGCGGCGCTCAATGCGTCACCAAGCTGCCGCGCTTCCTCGGCGATGCGATAGGCGTACACGCCGGTGAAGCCGAGCGCCGAAATGATGGCGCACCAGATGCCGATCACGAACAGGAATGGCAGGTCCAGTGTTTCGCCCGGATACCAGGGCAGCGGCTCGTGCCGGATGGTCAACACGGAAGTACAGGCAACCACCAGCAGGGCAAGCACCAGTGTATGTCGCGCCGAAAGCGACGTCGCCGAGATGATGACGGGCACGATCATCAAGACGATGAACGGGTTTTGCAGCCCGCCGGTCAGATAAAGAAGCCCTGCCAGTTGCAGAATGTCGAAGGCCAGCACCAGACTTGCGGCGGCAGGATTGAGCCGGTGGTTGGTCGGAAAGCGAAAAGCCAGATAGAGATTGAGCCAGGCCGAACAGGCGATCAGCGCAAAACAGATGCCGACGGCAAAAGGGAATTGCAGATAGAGCGCCACGAACATGACCGCCGCCGTCTGTCCGGCAATGGCCAGCCAGCGCACCCGTATCAACGTGGTCAGGCGCGGGCGGCGCGAAAGATTGGAAGCGCGATTCTCGAATTCTGCGTGCATGAGGTCCCTCGTCAGGCCCTTATGAGGCAAGCCCGGACCAGAAAGCAAGCGAAACTGCGTTATCCGGTCGCAGGGCGGGATTAGGGTCAGGACCTACTAATTTGATGGAAATGGTGCGAGGCCATCCTGCAACCCGGCAACACAAAGTCCGAAATCTTCAAACGAAAACCAAGAGATGAACTGCTGAGATCAAACACCTAGGTACCACGCGGCTTGGCGCGGCGCGTTGCTTGCGCATTGGCCGGGTCTTCCGGCCAGACATGTTTCGGATAACGGCCACGCATATCGGAACGCACATCGGCCCATGAGCCTTTCCAGAAACCCGGAAGATCGCGAGTTATCTGGATGGGACGGTGAGCCGGAGAGAGAAGCTCCAGCAAAAGCGGCACCTTGCCATTGGCGATGGAAGGATGCGCGCCAAGGCCGAACAGTTCCTGCACGCGCACCGCGATCACCGGCTCTTCGGCATCGTATCGGATCGGAATATTCGATCCGGTGGGCACTTCGAAATGTGTCGGCGCAAGCTGGTCGACACTGCGCTGGATATCGAAGGGTACGAGGCTTATCAGACCGTTTTTCAGCGCATGCGCTGGAATGCGGTCGAGTTGGGCTTCCCCCGTCAGGAAGGGCAGCAGCCAGTCTTCAAGCCTTTCCAGAAGCGCTTCCTCATCCATCGACGGCCAAGGATCGCCCAGACCGCGATGAAGCCAGCCAAGCCGTCGGCGCAGGGTGTCCGCCTCCTTGCCCCACGGCAGGATGGAAAGCCCATGTTCACGCACCGCGGCAATCACACCTTCGTCGGCAGCACTTCCCGAAGGAGCAGCGAGCGGCTTTTCAGAGAGAGCGATAGCGCCAATGCGCACGGCTTCGCGCGCCCGCAAGGCATTCTTTTCCGGATCGTAGACAACTTGTCGTCCACTCTCGATTTTGCCGCCCAAGGCAGCGCGGATTTCTGTTTCGCTGACTTCCGCGGCAGAAAGAACACGCGCTCGTCCTGCCTTGCCCGTCATATCGGCAACCACCAGCCACGATGCGCGGCTCAAACTGATGGCAGGATCGACCTCGCCTCCGCGTCCATTGGCGAGCAGGAATTGTCCCGTTGCCCCACGCGCTTTGGCGACACGGTCTGGATAGGCGTCAATGAGCATGCGGCCAACGCTTGAACCGGCTGGTTCGCCTTTGTTGGACACATTTGCAGCCAACCGTTTCGCCAAGCCTTTGGCACGCTGGGCGCGATCAGAACGATCATTGCGGAACCGCGCCATCCGCGTATCGAGGTCGGTTTCATTGCCGCCAAGGCCGCGCTCGGTCAGAAGAACAGCAAGCTCCGCCGCCCGCAGAGCCTCGCCGCGTTTGCCCGCTTCCGCCACCATATGCGCAAGGCGTGCAGGCAGGGCGAGCGAGCGCATAGCCTCACCATCTGCGGTCAAGCGTCCAGCATCATCAAGCGCACCAAGCCGGCTAAGCAGTGCCTTGGCCTCTTTGAGCGCAGGCAATGGCGGCTTGTCGAGCAGCGACAAGGTTGCTGGATCAGTCACGCCCCATGCGGCGGCATCAAGCACAAGGCCGGAAAGATCGGCTTCCAGAATTTCCGGGGGCGAGAAAGCGGGAAGCGATGCCGTTTGCCCCTGATGCCAGAGGCGGATAGCAATGCCCGGCTCGGTACGACCGGCACGGCCCGCGCGCTGATCGGCACTCGCGCGCGAAGTACGCACGGTTTCGAGGCGGGTCAGGCCTGTAGCGGGTTCATATTTCGGCAGGCGGGCAAGGCCGCTATCGATGACCACGCGCACGCCGTCTATCGTGATGGAGGTTTCGGCAATCGAGGTCGCCAGAACAACCTTGCGATACCCAGCCGGTGCGGGCTTGATCGCCGCATCCTGATCGCGGCCTTCCATTGCGCCATAAAGCGGAGCGAGCAGCACATCGGGCGGCAGACGGCCTTCCAGAAGCCGCGCTGTGCGTTCAATCTCGCCCTGCCCCGGCAGGAAAGCCAGGATACTGCCCGTTTCGTCAGCCAGGGCGTCGCGGATCGCCCGCGCCATCGCATCTTCGATCCGTTCATCGGCCTTGCGGTCGCGATAGCGGATATCGACAGGAAAAGCGCGTCCCTCGCTCTCGATCACCGGCGCGTCACCGAGAAGCGATGCCACACGCGCGCCATCAAGCGTTGCCGACATGACAAGAATCTTGAGATCGTCGCGCAATGCAGCCTGTACATCAAGCGCCAGAGCAAGTCCAAAATCCGCATCGAGACTGCGTTCGTGGAATTCGTCGAAGAGAACCGCTGCAACACCCTTCAGGTCAGGATCGTCCAGGATCATGCGCGCAAAAACGCCCTCCGTGACGACAAGGATTCTGGTTTTGCCCGATACCTTGCTTTCAAGGCGCATCCGGTAGCCGACGGTTTCGCCCGGCTCCTCGCCCAGAAGCTGCGCCATGCGGCGGGCGGCAGCGCGTGCCGCCAGACGGCGTGGCTCAAGCAGCACGATCATGCCGTCCTCGCGCCAAGCGGCATCCAGCATGTGTATAGGCACCAGTGTCGTCTTGCCTGCACCGGGCGGCGCGACGAGGACTGCGCTTGCATGATGCGCCAATGCCTCGTCCAGCTGAGGCAGAATTCGTGTCACAGGAAGATCAGGCAGGCTCGTCAAAGTAGTTTCCGTCAGATAAGGCCTTCGCTTTGGTGCTTATCACACAGGAAACCCACATGATCCATATTCGAAAATCGAGCAAGGCAGATGCGCGCGCTCTGACCGAAATCTGGCGCGCCAGCGTTCTCGCCACGCATGACTTCCTCAGCCGCGACGATTTTCTGGAAATCGAAAAGCTGGTGGCCGAGCAATATCTGCCCAATGTCGAAGTCTGGCTTATTGAAGACGCTGGCAAGCCGGTCGGCTTCATGGGCATGAGCGATCATCATATCGACAGCCTGTTCATCGCCCCCGACCAGCGCGGCAAAGGCATCGGCAAGCTGATGATAGCCCATGCAAAAGCTGTCGGCAGTCCTCTGACCGTCGATGTGAACGAGCAGAACCTGCAAGGCGTCGGCTTTTACCGGCATATGGGATTTGTCGAAACCGGACGTTCGGAAACAGACGACCAGGGACGCCCCTATCCACTTCTGCACCTGCGGCTGGTGTTCGGTGATTGACGTACTCCCCCGGAGTATATAGATTTCATCGAAATCGGGAGATTCCATGCCACATTCGCCGGAAGACAAGAAGCGCGCCCTGACGCGCCTGCGCCGCATTCGCGGTCAGGCGGAAGCGCTGGAGCGCGCGGTCGAGGCTGGCACGGAATGCGCGGCACTGCTGCAGCAGATCGCGGCGTTGCGAGGCGCGGCCAACGGGCTGATGGCGGAAGTGCTGGAAAGTCATTTTCGCGAGACGTTTGCACAGGAAACCGGAGGCGGTCAGGAAGCCAAGGCGGACTCCGATACGCAAATTGACGAAATCATGCGGATTTTGCGCACCTATCTGAAATAGGCGCGCAACACACAACTGGAAGGAAAACATCGCCATGAAGTCACGCGCAGCCGTTGCCTGGGAGGCAAAAAAGCCGCTCACCATCGAAACCGTCGAGATCGGCGGCCCGAAGGCTGGCGAAGTGCTGGTCGAAATCATGGCGACGGGCGTTTGCCATACCGATGCCTACACGCTGTCGGGCCTCGATTCCGAAGGCAAGTTCCCGGCCATCCTCGGCCATGAAGGGGCGGGCATCGTGCGCGAAGTGGGCGCAGGCGTGACCTCCGTCAAGCCGGGCGACCATGTCATTCCGCTCTACACGCCGGAATGCCGCCAGTGCAAAACCTGCCTGTCGCAGCGCTCGAACCTGTGCACCTCGATCCGCGCCACGCAAGGCCAGGGCCTGATGCCCGACCGCACCACGCGCTTTTCCTGCGATGGCGGCGAAGTCTTCCACTATATGGGCTGCTCCACCTTCTCCAACTTCACGGTTCTGCCGGAAATCGCGGTGGCGAAAGTGCGCGAAGACGCGCCTTTCGACAAGATCTGCTATATCGGCTGCGGCGTCACCACCGGCATCGGCGCGGTGATCTATACGGCAAAGGTTCGCCCCGGCTCCAATGTCGTGGTGTTCGGTCTCGGCGGAATCGGCCTCAATGTCATTCAGGGTGCCCGCATGGTGGGCGCGGACAAGATCATCGGCGTAGACATCAATCCGGCCAAGGTCGAAATGGCGAAAAAGTTCGGCATGACCGACTTCATCAACCCGCGAGAGATCGGCAATGACAAAGTGGTGCAGGCCATTCAGGATCTGACCGACGGCGGCGCGGACTATTCCTTCGATGCCACCGGCAATACCGATGTCATGCGGCAGGCGCTGGAATGCTGCCATCGCGGCTGGGGTGAATCGATCATCATTGGCGTTGCGGAAGCGGGCAAGGAAATCGCCACGCGTCCGTTCCAGCTGGTTACGGGACGCGTCTGGAAAGGCACCGCCTTTGGTGGCGCGCGCGGTCGCACCGACGTGCCGAAGATCGTGGACTGGTACATGGAAGGCAAGATCAATATCGATGATCTTATCACCCACACCATGCCGCTTGATGAAATCAACACTGCCTTCGATTTGATGCATGAAGGCAAGTCCATCCGTTCGGTGATTGTTTACTGATGGCTGAAAAGCTTCTCGTTTCCCGCTGGGATGAAATCGACGCCCTGCCCCCGCGCGCGCTTTATGCGATGCTGAAACTGCGCGTGGACGTCTTCGTTGTCGAACAGAAATGTCCTTATCCGGAGATCGACGGCAAGGATTTCGAGGCGTTTCACCTGCGCATTCTCGATGGTGAGGAACTTGCAGCGAGCCTGCGAGTTCTTCCACCGGAACAGGGTGGAAAGCCGGTCAAGATCGGACGTGTCGTCGTTGCGCCGGATTATCGCGGCTACAAGCTCGGCCAGCGGCTGATGAAAGAGGCCATCGAATTTGCTCAGGCGCGTTTTCCGGGCATGGCGATCGAACTCGGCGGACAAAGCCATCTGCAGAAATTCTATGGCTCGTTTGGCTTCATGGCGATTTCTGACGAGTATCTTGAGGACGGCATTCCGCATGTCGACATGCGATTGGAACCAAGGGAAACGGTTGCCTGATGTTTTTGCTGCGCCGCCATATGTCCTTCTATCTTGGCGCCTTTGGCGGCGTGGCAGCATATATCATTGCCTGGCTGGTTGACCGGGAACTCGCACCCGTCATCGGAGCCAACTGCTTCTTCGTGTTCTATCTCGCGCTGACGCTCTTTGCGCTGCCAAAGCTTACGGCTGCGCATTTGAAGAAGCACGCGGCCAGCGCCGATGAGCCGGTCTGGATTATCTTCCTTGTGACCTTCGCTACCGTCCTAGTGGCGGTGGCTTCCCTGTTCATCCTCATCAACCGGCAACCGCAGGCCGATGCCTTTGCCCTGGTGGTGACACTGGCATCGGTGCCGCTTGGCTGGTTCACCATTCACATGATGACGGCGCTGCATTATGCCCATGTCTATTGGCAACCGGGCCAACCTGCTGGCAACGACAGCAGCCATGCCAACCGCCACCGCGGCGGCTTCGAGTTTCCCGGCACACCGGAACCTTCCGGATGGGATTTCGCCTATTTCGCCTATGTCATCGGCATGACGGCGCAGACGTCCGACACCAGCGTCACGACGCCTGCCATGCGCAAGATCACGCTGCTGCATAGCATCGTGTCCTTCTTCTTCAACACCGTGCTGGTCGCCGCTTCCGTCAATGTCGCGGTGGCGCTCGGAAGCTGAATCAAACCGGGAATTTCTTGATGGAAACCATTTCGACTGCAAAATGTTTTGATGGAGCGCAAGGCGTTTATCGCCACAAGAGCGCGACAAACCAGTGCGACATGACCTTTGCCGTCTTCCTGCCGCCACAGGCCGCGAACGGTCCGGTGCCGGTATTGTGGTATCTCTCCGGTCTCACCTGCACACATCAGAACGTGATGGACAAGGGCGAATATCGGCAAATGGCTGCAGAATTGGGAATTGCCGTCATTTGCCCCGATACCAGCCCACGCGGGGACGACATTCCTGATGAACCGGACAACTGGCAGTTCGGCAAGGGTGCCGGGTTCTATGTCGATGCGACGCAGGAACCCTTTGCCAGGAACTACCGGATGTATAGCTACATCACGGAAGAGCTGACCGATCTGGTGGCGGAAAACTTTCCGCTCGACATGTCGCGTCAGGCAATAACCGGCCATTCCATGGGCGGGCACGGCGCGCTGACGATAGCGCTCAAAAACCCGGACCGCTTCAAGTCAGCCTCGGCTTTCGCTCCCATCGTTCAGCCATCAACGGCGGGATGGTCCAGACCGGCTCTCGAAAAATATCTCGGACCGGAAGAGCGGGCTTGGCGTGCCTATGATGCTACCCTTCTGATCGAGGACGGCTACCGGTTCCCGGAGTTTCTGGTGGATCAGGGCACCGCCGACGGTTTTCTCGACGATGGCCTCCGGCCCTGGCTGCTGGAAGAGGCATGCAAGAAGGCCGGCATTCCGCTCACGCTCAATATGCGCGACGGCTATGACCATTCCTATTTCTTCATTTCGACCTTCATGGGCGATCATCTGCGCTGGCATGCAGAGCGCCTGAAGCGCTGATCAACGCATCAGAACCTTCATCGGCAGACCGCCTTGCGGCTGGGTGGTAAGTTTCTGCACGGGCCAGGGCTTCGTGGTTTCGAGGGCCTCGAAACGGTGGCCATCAAGCAAGGTTGCCAGCGCAATGACCGCCTCCTGCAAGGCAAAGCTTGCGCCTATGCAGACGCGCGGTCCCGCACCGAAGGGCAGATATTGAAAGCGGTCGAGCTTGTCCCGGTTTTCGGGCCAGAAGCGTTCCGGCATGAAAGCATCCGGCTGATCCCAGTAGAGCCTATGGCGATGAATGACCCACGGCATGACCAGCACGGTAGCGCCCTTCGGGATTTTCAGCTCGTCATATGTATCGTCGGTCGCAGCCTCGCGATTGATCGAGGGCGCTGGCGGATAAAGCCGCATCGCCTCCTCGAAGGCCGCCCGCGTGAAAGGTAGCGACGCCAGCCAGTCCTGCGGCGGCAGATCGCGCCCGCCCCGTGCAAAAAAGCTGTCGATTTCTGTTTCGATGCGTTCGCGCTCGCGGGGCGCCTTGGCGAGCAGATAGAGCGTCCAGCCAAGAGCGCGGGCGGTGGTCTCATGCCCTGCGCCGATGAAGGTGATGATGTTGTCTTCGATCTCGGAGCGGCTCAGGCCGTCCGGCCCTTCGGCGCGCAAAAGCAGGGTAAGGAAGTCGCTCGGCACGTCTTCGCCCCTGTCCATGCGGGCTTTGCGGAGCGCTATGGTGTTTGAAACGAGCTCGCGGAAGAAACCCAGCGATTGCTGTCCACGCAGGCGCGTGAAGCGTGGAAGCCAGTCAGGCAGCCCCAGAAGATCAAACGGATCGACCCGCCCCATTGTTTCGAACAGCCTGTCGATCTGATGGGCAAAATCGTTTGGATCGCCCGCAATCTCGCCCGAAAACAAGGTTTCGGCAAGAATATCGTAGGTCAGGAGCGTCATGTCATGGGCGACATCGGTAATCGTGCCGGGGGTCTTGTATCGCTCGGCGAAGCGAAGCGACCGGTCGCGCATGGTCTCGGCAAAACCGCCGATATGACGCGGCGTGAAAACCGGAGCCATGGCCTTTCGCGACCGCTTCCACACCTGCCCCTCAGCCGTCAGCAGACCATCACGCAACAGCGGACGCAACACGCGCTGGCGAATGGCGGACATCGGATAATTGGCGGCATTGTCGACCAGCACATGGCGGATCAACCCCGGATCGTTGGCGATGATGGTTTTCATGCCGAACCAGCTGACGGAAATCCAGCGCTCGTTATAGGAAGGCTCGCCCCAAAGCTCGAGCGGGTTCCTGTAGACGACCCGCATCATCTCGAAACGCCCCACCGGCTTTTCGCGCGGTCGCGGCGCAGGCGGCACGAATGGACCCGGTCTTTCGCTCATGACGTTCGCAGTTTCCATCAAGCGTTCCTTTCGTCATAGAGCGCGTATCAATCTGATTGGATCATGCTCCAAACAGGTCACGAACGCCCCCGCCAAATCGGATATAAGCGTCAATTGTGGCGGTTCCAGAAGCCGCACGGCGCCGGGATCACCCTGATATGGACAGACTGCCGGAATCCCCGGCAAATTTACCGCCAAAATTTGGAAAAATGGCCGTTAGCACCTATATTAAAGCCATGTTTGTCGCGTGATTCGACATATCTTTGAAGCTGCATTCGCAGCGCGTTTTTCGAAAGATTTTCATGAGCGAGATGCCCGAGATGAATTCCGAAGCCCCCGCCGAATATGGCGCGGATTCCATTCGTGTTCTGAAAGGTCTGGACGCCGTTCGCAAGCGGCCCGGCATGTATATCGGTGACACGGATGACGGCTCCGGCCTGCATCATATGGTCTACGAGGTCGTGGACAATGCGATCGATGAAGCGCTGGCAGGACATGCCACGCTTGTCACCGTCACCCTCAACCCGGACGGGTCCTGCACCGTGACCGACAATGGTCGCGGTATTCCGACCGATATCCATAAGGAAGAAGGCGTTTCGGCTGCCGAAGTCATCATGACGCAGCTCCACGCTGGCGGCAAATTCGACCAGAATTCCTATAAGGTCTCCGGCGGTCTGCACGGCGTCGGCGTGTCGGTGGTGAATGCGCTGTCGATCTGGCTGAGGCTGAAGATCCGCCGCGCTGGCAAGATTCATGAAATGAGCTTCACCCATGGCGTTGCCGATGCTCCGCTCGTGGTGACCGGTGATGCGGGCGGTGAAACCGGGACGGAAGTGAGCTTCCTGCCTTCACCTGAGACCTTCTCCATGGTCGAGTTCGATTTCGATACGCTGGAGCGCCGTCTGCGTGAGCTTGCCTTCCTCAATTCCGGCGTCCGCATCAAGCTTGCCGACCGCCGCCATGCCGACGTCAAGGAACATGAGCTGCACTATGACGGCGGCCTGATCGAATTCGTGAAATATATCGACCAGAGCAAGAAGTCGCTTCTGGAAGAGCCGATCTATATCCGCAATGAAAAAGACGGCATGACGGTGGAAGTCGCCATGTGGTGGAACGATTCCTACCACGAAAAGGTGCTGTGCTTCACCAACAACATCCCGCAGCGCGACGGCGGCACGCATCTGGCCGGTTTCCGTGGCGCGCTGACGCGTCAGGTGACGGGCTATGCCGATGCTTCGGGCATGACCAAGAAGGAAAAGGTGACGCTCACCGGCGATGACTGCCGTGAAGGCCTGACTGCCGTTCTTTCGGTCAAGGTTCCCGATCCGAAATTCTCGTCGCAGACCAAGGACAAGCTGGTTTCCTCGGAAGTGCGCCCCGTGGTGGAAAGCCTCGTCAACGAGGCGCTTTCGACATGGCTGGAAGAACATCCGGCAGGCGGCAAGGCCGTGGTCGAGAAGGTCATTCAGGCAGCCGCAGCCCGTGAAGCAGCCCGCAAGGCCCGCGATATCACGCGCAAGAGCAATCTGAGCGTGACGTCCTTGCCCGGCAAGCTTGCCGATTGTCAGGAACGCGACCCGGCCAAGTCCGAAATCTTCATCGTCGAGGGTGACTCCGCAGGCGGCTCCGCCAAGAGCGGTCGTTCGCGCCAGAACCAGGCCATCCTGCCGCTGCGCGGCAAGATCCTCAATGTTGAACGCGTGCGTTTCGATCGCATGATCTCGTCCGATCAGGTCGGCACGCTGATCACCGCGCTTGGCACGTCGATCGGCAAGGATGAGACGCACGGCTTCAATCCGGACAAGCTGCGCTATCACAAGATCATCATCATGACCGACGCTGACGTCGACGGCGCGCATATTCGCACATTGCTGCTGACCTTCTTCTTCCGCCAGATGCCGGAACTGATCGAGCGCGGCCATATCTATATTGCGCAGCCGCCGCTCTATAAGGTGTCGCGCGGCAAGTCCTCGCAATATATCAAGAATGAGGCTGCTTTCGAGGACTTCCTCATCGAGACAGGTCTTGAAGAAGCGACGCTGGAAATGGCAAGCGGCGAAGTTCGCGCCGGGCCGGACCTGCGTTCGGTGGTGGAAGATGCGCGCACCATGCGCCAGCTTCTGGCCGGTCTTCATACACGCTATGATCGCCGCGTGGTGGAACAGGCCGCCATTGCCGGACTGCTTAACCCGGATGCCTCGAAAGACAATGCAACCGCGCAAGCTTCCGCCGATACTGTTGCAAAGCGTCTCGACATGATCTCGGAAGAAACCGAGCGTGGCTGGACGGCCCATGTGACGGAAGACGGCGGCTATCGTTTCGAGCGCATGGTGCGTGGCGTGAAGGATATTGCGTTTCTCGACATGGCGCTGCTCGGCTCTGCCGATGCCCGCCAGATCGACCGCGTGGCGGCACGCCTGTCGGAAGTCTTTGCTGAACCGCCGGTGCTGCGCCGCAAGGACAAGGTGGAGACGCTTTCCGGTCCGATGGGCCTGCTCGATGCAATCTTCGCGACTGGCCGCAAGGGCCTGACCCTGCAGCGCTACAAAGGCCTGGGCGAAATGAACGCCGAACAGCTTTGGGAAACCACGCTCGATCCGAATGTGCGTTCGCTGCTGCAGGTCAAGGTGACGGATGCGACCGACGCGGATTCCCTGTTCTCGCGCCTCATGGGCGACGAGGTGGAACCGCGCCGCGAGTTCATCCAGGAAAACGCGCTGAGCGTCGCCAATCTGGACGTTTGATAAAAAAGCCCCGGAAATCCGGGGCTTTTCATTATTCTGTGCAGTAAGTTTATTCGCCGCGACGCTTCTTGGCGTAACCGCCGCCTTCAGGCTTTTTACCGCCCTTTTTGAAGCCGTCTTTCTTGAAGTCGTCTCCGCGGGAAAATTCGCGCGGCTTGTCCCACTTATCGCCCTTGGAGCGGTCGCCCTTATAGCCATCGCTCTTGTAGCCGTCGCGGAAGCCGCCTTCCTTGAACTTGTCGCCACGCGGCTTGAAGCCTCCCCGACCTTCGCGCGGAGCAGCGTCGCCGCCTGCACCTGCGACGGCAGTGCGGATCACGAGACCCTTTTCGCCCGTGCCGCGTTCCTCGACCGAACGGCGGAACTCGTCAGCCTTCGAGGCTGTGATTTCGAAACGGGTTTCGTTGTCGAAAATCTTGATCGAACCGACATCACGCTTCGATACGTCACCTGCCTTGCAGATGAGCGGGAGCAGCCATTTTGGATCGGCGCGATGCTTGCGGCCAGCGGAGACTGAGAACCACACGCCGTCAAACGATGCATTGCGATCAAAACGCTCGCCCGGTTCACCACGATCACGGCGGTCGCCACGGTCGAAACGATCAGAACGTTCGCCTTTTTCAAAACGATCCCCCCGTTCAAAACGATCTTTGGGCTTCTTGCCGCCAACCGGATGCACCGGCGCGTCGGAAACTTCTTCCGCTGCCGGGTAGGAAGCCACTTCGCGGTTGAGGAAAGCACTCGCAATCTGTTCCGGCGTATAACGCTCGGTCAGCGCCTTGAGGAGATCCTGATATTCTTCTTCAACTGGCTGGTTGAAGACCTCGGCATTCAGGATGCGCTCGTTGGTCTTGCCCTGAACAGCGGCGATGCTTGGTGCGGGAACCGTCTGCGCATCGAGCTTCGCCATATGCAAAAGACGCTCGGCGGTGCGGCGGCGCGAGAACGGCACGACCAGAACACAGGTGCCCTTGCGACCGGCGCGGCCAGTACGGCCCGAACGGTGCAGCATTGTTTCTGGGTTGTTCGGCAGATCGGCGTGAATAACCAGATCGAGATTGGGCAGGTCGATACCGCGCGCGGCAACGTCGGTCGCGACGCAGACGCGGGCGCGGCCATCACGCATGGCCTGAAGCGCATTGTTGCGTTCGGCCTGGCTGAGTTCGCCTGACAGGGCCACCACGGCAAAACCGCGATTGGAAAGCCGGCTCGCCATGTGCTTCACCGCTTCACGGGTCGAGCAGAAAATGATCGAGTTCTGGCTATCGTAATAGAGCAGCGTGTTGATGATCGCGTGGTCGCGCTCATGCGGCGGCACCGGCATGGCGACATAATCGATGTCGGCGTGCTGGCTGGTTTCGCTCTGAACGGTGATGCGCAGCGCATCGTTCTGGAAGCGCTTGGCGAGCTGGGCAATCGGCTTCGGCACGGTTGCCGAGAACATCAGCGTGCGGCGGTCTTCCGGTGCTTCGCCGAGGATGAATTCGAGGTCCTCGCGAAAGCCCATGTCGAGCATTTCGTCGGCTTCATCAAGCACGACGGCACGCAGTTCCGACATGTCGAGGGCATCGCGGGTGATATGGTCGCGCAGGCGTCCGGGCGTGCCGACAACGATATGGGCGCCACGTTCGAGCGCACGGCGTTCGGTGCGGATATCCATGCCGCCAACGCAGGATGCGATGCGCGCGCCGGTATCGGCATAGAGCCATTCCAGCTCGCGACGAACCTGAAGCGCCAGTTCGCGCGTCGGGGCGATGATCATGGCAAGCGGAGCAGCCGCATCGCCAAAACGCAGCTCATCTTCGAGGATGGTGTTGGCCATGGCGAGGCCGAACGCGACCGTCTTGCCCGATCCGGTCTGTGCGGAAACGAGAAGGTCGGCATCGAGCGTTTCGGGAGCCAGAACAGCGTTCTGGACGGCAGTGAGCGTATTATAACCGCGAGCGGCTAATGCTCCGGACAGAGCCGGAGCGATGGTTTCGGGCAAAGACATGAACCACTTTCACGAAAAAAGCTTCTCAAGTCGTATACCCATTGGTCGCGGACCCACTTGTCCACGACTCCCCTGACGACCACCGAAGCAACAGAATTGATGCTTCCCTATAGGGTTGGGCCTACCACGTCAACCGTTTAAGGCTTTAGTTCCCCCGGTCAAGCGGTTCGACGCAGCAGATCGCCAGTCATTTCGGTGTCCAGAGGATGTGGTCCATCCACCCGGCTATCTCGTCGAAAAAGCTCGAAAATGAACCACATTTCCTTCGCCTTTTCTCCTCGTATCCAAACGGATGGCCTTACACCATTTTCACCTAGTGAGCCTCATCCCAGTTATGCGCTGCACGCGCATCGACATGCAGCGGCACGGCAAGCGAGACGGCAGGCATTGCCGCATTTTCCATCACATGACGCACGACCGGAATTGTCTTTTCGACTTCATTATCAGGCACTTCGAAGATCAATTCGTCGTGCACTTGCAGCAGCATGCGCGCGGCGAGATTTTCCGACTTCAGCGCATCCTCCATGCGGATCATGGCGCGACGGATGATATCGGCAGCCGAACCCTGAATGGGCGCATTGATGGCGGCGCGTTCGTTGAAGGCGCGTATCTGCGGATTGGATGCCCTGATATCGGGATAATGGGCGCGACGGCCAAAAATGGTTTCGACATAGCCATGCTCGCGCGCGAAAGCCTTGGTCGCCTCCATATAGTCCTTGATGCCGGGAAAGCGCTCGAAATAGGTGCGGATATATTGCCCGGCTTCCTCACGCGGGATGGAAAGCTGGTTCGCCAGACCGAAAGCGGAAATGCCGTAGATGATGCCGAAATTGATCGCCTTGGCGCGGCGGCGCACTTCCGACGGCATGCCCTCCACCGGCACGCCGAACATTTCCGACGCCGTCATGGCGTGAATATCGATGCCGTCGGCGAATGCCTGTTTCAATTGCGGAATATCAGCAACATGCGCGAGAACCCGCAGCTCGATCTGGCTGTAGTCGGCCGAAATCAGCTTGTTGCCGGGTTCGGCGATGAAAGCGGTCCTGATCTTGCGGCCCTCGGCGGTGCGCACCGGAATATTCTGCAAATTCGGGTCCGATGACGAGAGGCGCCCCGTCGATGTGGACGCCATCGCATAGCATGTATGAACGCGCTTCGTTTCAGGATTGATGAAACCCGGCAGCGCATCCGTATAGGTGGATTTGAGCTTGGTGAGCTGGCGCCAGTCCACGATCTTGCGCGGCAGCGGATGGCCTTCGGCGGCAAGGTCTTCCAGCACCTGCGCGGAGGTCGACCACTGGCCGGTCTTGGTCTTGGATGCGCCCGGCAGACCCATCTTGCCGAAAAGAATGTCGCCAAGCTGCTTGGGCGAACCAATGGTGAATTTCTCGCCCGCAAGCTCGTAAATTTCGTCTTCATAGGCAGCGGCAGCTTGCGCCAGATCGCCGGAAAGGCGCGAAAGCACCTGCCGGTCGACGGAAATGCCGCGCTCTTCCATGCGCGCCAGCACATCGATCAGCGGACGCTCCAGACGTTCATAGACCGACATCAGCCCTTCCGCCGCAAGGCGCGGCTTAAGCACCTGCCAGAGACGCAGTGTGACATCGGCATCTTCCGCCGCATAGGCCGTCGCCCGGTCGATATCGACCATATCGAACGTTACGGCGCTCTTGCCGCTGCCCGCCACGTCCTTATAGGCAATCGGCGTGTGACCAAGCCAGCGTTCGGACAGCGGGTCCATGCCGTGGCTGCCGGTGCCTGCGTCCAGTACATAGGAAATCAGCATCGTATCGTCGAACGACACGGTGTTGATCCCGTAGCGTCGCATGACCAGCCAGTCATATTTCATGTTCTGCGCGATCTTGAGAACCGAAGCGTCTTCAAGCACCGCCTTCAAGGCGGCCAGCGCTTCGCCCAGCGGAATCTGCCCCTCGACCATGCCGCCGCCCAGAAGATCACCCGCACCGGATTTGTGCTGGAGCGGAATGTAAGCGGCCCTGCCCGGTGCCAGCGCCAGCGAAAACCCGACCAGTTCCGCCTGCATTGGATCGACCGAAGTGGTTTCCGTGTCAAAGGCCAGGAGGCCGGTTTCCATCGCTTCAGCAAGCCAGAGCTTCAATGTCGCGATATCGCGAATGCAGGTATAGGCACTCGTATCGATCTTTTGCGCGCGCGCCGCTTCGGCACGTTTTTCGGCAAGCGCTGCCGGCCTGTACCCGGCTTCTGTCGTGGAAACGGTGACCGTTGCCGTCACGGCAACAACCGTCACTTCGCCGTCCGCCTTGGACGGAACATCCATGTCCGGCCCGTGAATATCGGCGGTGGATGCGTCGGCGCCCCAGCTTGTTTCGACATGGCAAGGCTCGACGGCTGAAGCGTCCGTGTCGGTCGCCTCGGCCACGCGGCGAGTGAGCGAGGTAAATTCCATAGCCTTGAGGAAACCGATCAGCTTCGGCCCGTTCTGCGGCTCCAGCACAAGCCCATCCAGATCGACGTCCAGCGGCACGTCGTTCTTCAGCGTCACAAGCTCACGAGCGATTTTTGTCTGGTCGGCAAAGGCCAGAATATTCTCGCGGCGCTTGTTCTGCTTGATTTCGGAGGCGCGGGCCAGAAGCGTGTCGAGATCGCCGAATTCCTCCAGCAATTGCGCCGCCGTCTTCGGCCCGATACCGGGAATGCCCGGCACATTGTCGGTGCTGTCGCCGGTCAGCGACTGCAGGTCGATCATCTTTTCCGGCGGAACGCCCCATTTTTCGATCACTTCGGGGATCGAAATCTGCTTGTCCTTCATGCTGTCATACATCGAAACGCTTGGCGTCACGAGCTGCATGAGGTCCTTGTCGGACGAAATGATCGTAACATCGCCGCCCGCTTCCGCCGCGATGCGGGCATAGGTCGCGATCAGGTCGTCGGCCTCGAAACCTTCCTTCTCGATGCAGGGCAGGTTGAAGGCGCGCGTTGCCTGGCGGATAAGGCCGAACTGTGGGATCAGGTCTTCCGGCGGCGCGGTACGGTTGGCCTTGTAATCGGGATAAAGCTCGTTGCGGAAGGTCTTCGACGAATAGTCGAAAATAACCGCGAAATGAGTCGGCACCACGCCGACATCCGTGTTGCGCGCATCCTTCAGGAGCTTCCACAGCATGTTGCAGAAGCCCGAGACGGCGCCGACCGGCAGACCGTCCGTCTTGCGGGTCAGCGGTGGCAGGGCATGATAGGCGCGGAAAATATAACCCGAGCCGTCAACGAGAAAGAGATGATCGCCTTTTTTCATGGCCCAGAATTAAAGGAAACCAAGCCTAATGAAAACCGGCCTTGTGTCAGGAGAAACAAGTGTCCACCGTTGGATTGCTGACAAGCCAGTTTTCTTGCTCGACGCTATTCCAAATCTTCCTGAATGAAGGTGCCAGACACATGAATGTCTATCATCTCCAGCAGACCGGGACCGACGTTCACATATTTGTGTGGAATATTGGCTCCGCCAAACACGACACTACCTTCATCGGCCTCGAATTGCTCTTCGCCAACCGTGAACAGAGCCCGGCCTTTGCGGACGATAAAAATCTCATCATAGGAATGGCGATGCAGTCTTGGTCCCCGTCCTGCCTCTTCTGTCGCATAGAACATTACCGAAGCGCCTGCACCGAACACATTGCCTTCAAACTCGCCGTGCCATTTGCCCGGCGTCTTCTCCCAGTCCTTTTTGCTGAGCATCGTAATCTTGGTCATAAGTGCCTCCATCCTCGAGCAATCTTCGATTAATACCGATAACCGATTACACACGTCACGATAACGGGTTTGTTACAGATTTGTAATCTTCCGTGCCCTTGAATAGCCACAGTTGAAAGGCCAAATCCAGGTCATCGACAGTTCGTCGGTCGCCGGTTTTCTGACCCGTCCCCCGTTGGATGCCGGATGTTAGCGGCAGCCTCATTTCCCCTCTCCGGGCTGCCGCTTTGAGTGTAGTGATATGGCCGTTACGGTAACCCCCTCACCGTAACGGCCAATTCATTTTTCGGAGAGCGTCTTCCCCTCGAATTGGGTTTCTTCTTGCCGACGCTGGTTGTAGTGTGCCGCCAGTTTACGTTACGACTCGTCAGGAAGTTTTCATGTCCCAGCAATCGTCTACGCCATCGCTCGACAAAGTCCTCACCCATCTCGACAACAATCTCGACAAGAGCCTCGATCGCCTGTTCGATCTCCTGCGAATCAAGTCGATTTCAACTGATCCGGCTTTCAAGGCCGATTGCCGCAAGGCTGCCGAATGGCTCGTCGAAGACCTGAAGACAATCGGCTTCGATGCAAGCGTGCGCGACACGCCCGGCCACCCGATGGTGGTTGCTCATCACGAAGGCGCCACACCCGATGCGCCGCATGTTCTGTTCTACGGGCATTATGACGTGCAGCCGGTCGACCCGCTCAATCTGTGGGAAAACGATCCGTTCGACCCCGCGATCAAGGATGTGGGAAACGGCCGCAAGATCCTGACCGGACGCGGCACGTCCGACGACAAGGGCCAGCTCATGACCTTTGTGGAAGCCTGCCGGGCCTACAAGGCCGTGAATGGCAATCTGCCAGTCAAGGTGACGTTGCTGTTCGAAGGTGAGGAGGAATCCGGTTCGCCCTCGCTCAAGCCTTTCCTTGATGCCAACAAGGAAGAACTCAAGGCCGATGTGGCGCTCGTCTGCGACACGTCCATGTGGGACATGGAAACACCCGCCATCAGCGTCGGCCTGCGCGGTCTCGTCGGTGAGGAAATCGTCATCAAGGCAGCCGACCGCGATCTGCATTCCGGCTTCTTCGGCGGCGCCGCGGCGAACCCGATCCATATCCTGACCAAAATTCTGGCCGACCTGCATGACGAAACCGGACGCATCACCGTGCCGAACTTCTATGAAGGCGTGGAGGAAACCCCGACGCAGATTCTGAAGTCGTGGGAAGGACTGGGCCGCACGGCAGAGAATTTCCTCGGCCCCATCGGCCTTTCCATTCCATCCGGCGAAAAAGGCCGCAGCGTGCTCGAACTCACCTGGGCGCGCCCGACGGCGGAAGTCAACGGCATCACCGGCGGCTATACCGGCGAAGGCTTCAAGACCGTCATCGCGGCACAGGCTTCGGCCAAGGTCTCGTTCCGCCTCGTGCACAACCAAGACCCTGTCAAGATTCGCGAAGCCTTCCGCGCCTTCGTGAAAGAGCGTGTGCCAGCCGATTGCTCGGTCGAATTCCATCCGCATGGCGGCTCGCCCGCCATTCAGCTGCCCTATGATTCCCCGCTTGTTTCCAAGGCCAAGGACGCGCTTTCCGACGAATGGCCCAAGCCAGCCGTGCTGATCGCCATGGGCGGCTCGATCCCGATTGTCGGCGATTTCGACAAGTTCCTCGGCATGGAATCGCTGCTGGTCGGTTTCGGCCTTGAAGATGACCGCATCCATTCGCCCAACGAGAAATATGAGCTGAACTCCTTCCACAAGGGACAGCGCTCATGGGCAAGGATTATGGCGGCTATCGCCTCCAAGTAGGGCAAGAATTATGGCGGCTATTGCCGCGAAGTAAGGACAACTGCATGACAATCCGTTTTCATAAAAACGATCTGCCGAACCTCGATCATTATCAGGTGGACGCGGTCGCCATCGACACCGAGACGCTGGGCCTGAACCCGCATCGCGACCGGCTTTGCGTGGTGCAGATTTCGCCCGGCGACGGTACGGCGGACGTGATCCAGATCGAGGCCGGACAAAAGAAGGCGCCCAATCTGGTGAAGCTTTTGAAGGATCGTTCGATCACCAAGATCTTCCATTTCGGGCGCTTCGATCTGGCGGTGCTGGCACAGGCTTTCGGCACCATGCCGCAGCCGGTCTTCTGCACCAAGATCGCCTCGAAACTCACCCGCACCTATACGGATCGCCACGGCCTGAAAGAGCTTTGCAGCGAACTTCTGGAGGTTTCGATTTCCAAACAGCAGCAGTCTTCCGACTGGGCGGCAGAAATACTATCGCAGGCGCAGCTCGAATATGCCGCGTCGGACGTCCTCTACCTCCATCGCCTGAAAGCCGTGCTTGAGCAGCGGCTTGAGCGCGACGGTCGCACGAAACAGGCCGAAGCCTGCTTCAAGTTCCTGCCGACGCGCTCGGAACTCGACCTGATGGGCTGGCCGGAAGACGATATTTTCGCGCATTCGTGATGAAATCAAACGGCGGCGGCAGCCGCCGTTTTCTTTTGCGGTTGGCCGTCGATATAGGCCCAGTCGGGACGGCGGAACAGGAATTTGCCGTAACCGCTCCACTGGATAAGACCATAAAGAATGACCGGCCCAATGACGCCGCTTGCCGTCGTCAGAAGCGAGACGGTGCCAATATCGCCGATACCGAGTTTCAGCAGCACGGTGCGGGCAATGGCCATCGGCAGGAAAAAAGCCAGATAGACGACAATCGAATGCGCGCCGAGCCAGCTCAAGCCTCGATGCAGCCAGTTTGCCGCTGGCAGGAGGCTGAGAAGTGAGGAAACGGAAATGATTGCCAGCGCGCCCACCACTCCGAGCAGCAGGGAAACCACCGGCAGGTCGCTGACAGCACCGCGACCGTTCAGAAGATCGCTTGCGGGCGATATCAGCCCGGCGAGACTTTCCGGCACCGGCATGAAGACGAGCTCATATTCGACAAAACCCCAGGCGAGCAGACCGGCAATGCCGATGAGCGGGCGCTGGCGCAACCAGTCTGCGGCCCGGAAAATGGCGGGCGCAAAAGCATAGCCCGCATAGAAATAGACGAAGCGCGAACAGAATTCGTCCACCATGACCCAGCCGGTATGGACCGGCAGAATTTCGAGAAATGCCAGCGCGGTAAAGGTGACGCCCATCGGCACGCGCTTCAAAAGCCGCGTCGCGATGAAGAAGACGGGCAGGATATAGATGAACCAGAGCGTCCCGAACGGCTCGATGAATGCCAGCAGATAGGCGTTCACCACACCCGACATTCCCGCCTCGCTGGCGATGCCGGGCGCCTTGAAGGCGAACTGGATCGTCAGCCACAGAATATAGAAATAGAGAAAGTGCACGACCTTGCGGTCAAGGTAGCGCCGCCAGGGCCTGTCGATGACAACACTGAGGAAGAGGCCTGAAATCATGAAGAAATCCGGCATGCGGAACGGCTTGGCGAAGGCGACCACATAGTGCATCCAGCCTTGCGCGCCGGCTGCCTTCTCGACACCGAGCGTCGAGTGCAGCATCACCACGAAGATGATGCAGATGCCCTTGGCAATATCGACCCAGTCGACCCGCCCATTCAAACCCTGGATATGATGCATTTGCGGCCCCCGGCAAGTTTTCCCGCTCTCTATAACCCGAACGGCGGCATAATCACATACCGAAGGACTTGGGTGAACCTGCGCCATATTGCGCCTCGATCATATCAAGACTCATCACAAGGCAATCACAGGAACGTGTATTGCTTCCGTCACATTCCGCTTGATGTGTCCCGTTTGCTACAGACTTTTGGCAGTAATCGCTTATATTAGGGACAAATATTGGTTCTGAGACTTTCCTTCAGGAGGTTTATCATGAAGCTCAAGGCCCTTCTTCTTGCATCGACTGTCGCCCTTGTGGCCGCTACGGGCGCAAAGGCTGCCGACGCCGTCATCGAACAGGAACCAGCCCCTGTTGTGGTTGCTCCGTCCTTCACCTGGACCGGCGCTTACATCGGTGGCCAGATCGGCTACGGTTGGGGCAAGTCGAACTTCGACGGCGATATCTACAGCTTTGGCGACATCAAGCCAGACGGCTTCCTCGGCGGCGTTTATGCCGGTTATAACTTCGATCTCGGCAACAATATCGTTCTCGGTATCGACGGTGATGTGACCTATAACGACGTTTCCAAGGGCGTTGACGTTTTCGACGCGGCTGGCGCTCCAGCAGGCGACTTCGAAACCAAGCTTCGCTGGTCCGGTGCCGTTCGTGCCCGCGTCGGCTATGCGGTTGACCGCTTCATGCCTTACCTTGCTGGCGGCGTGGCCTTTGGCAGCGTCAAGAACAGCGGCAGCATTGATGGTGTCGGCAGCTTCTCCGAAAGCAAGACGCTTACCGGCTGGACCGCTGGCGCCGGCGTCGACTACGCGGCAACCGACAACCTGATCGTTCGCCTCGAATACCGCTACACCGACTACGGTGACAAGGACATCGACTTCGGCGGACTGAACATCAATCAGGACTTCAAGACCAACGAAGTTCGTCTCGGCGTTGCATACAAGTTCTAATTCGGATTGAACCGAATTTCGAAAAGGCCCCGCATGCGGGGCCTTTTTTTGTTTGGGTGCCATGACAAAGTTTGAACAATACTCATAAGAATATTAGCGTATAATTGTTTTTCATAAATAAGTAATATTAGTATTTGATAAATATAAAATACTCAATCACTCCGAAACCATCAGTAATTATTTTATGTTGCCATTTTACTACATACATCGACGGCAAACGGACTTATATCCTTAGTGGATATTCACTGACATATATTTCAAAGGGCCCTTCCATGAATCTTAAAGTCATTCTTAGCGCATCCCTTATCGCAATTGCCGCTAGCAGCAGTGCCTTTGCAGCGGACGCGATCATGTCGCAGGAACCTGCTCCGTTCGCAGCGCCGGTCTTTTCGTGGGGCGGCGCCTATATTGGTGGCGAAATCGGCTGGGGCTGGGGTCGCGGCAAGCTGGATGGCGACTTCGACAGCTATTCCGAATTCAAGCCGAACGGCTTCCTCGGCGGCGTCTATGCCGGGTACAATTTCGACATCGGCAATAATGTCATCCTCGGTATCGACGGCAATTTCGACTATAACGGCCTGAAGGAAACACACGACTATTTCAGCGTCGGCGGCCGCCCTATTCAGACCTCGCTTGAATCGAAACTGGAATGGTCGGGCGCGGTGCGCGCGCGTGCCGGTTACGCGATTGACCGTTTCATGCCTTACATCGCAGGTGGCGTGGCGTTCGGCAGCGTCAAGAACTCCGTGGCCATCGGCGACAACTATAGCTACAGCGATAGCAAGACGCTGACCGGCTGGACCGCAGGTGCGGGCATCGATTATGCGGCGACCGACAATATCCTGCTGCGCCTTGAATACCGCTACACCGATTTCGGTAACAATGACTTCGATTTTGGCGATATCAGCACCCGAGGCTCCTACAAGACCAACGATATCCGCCTCGGCATCGCCTACAAGTTCTAAGCAAAACAGAGCTTACAAACAGGAAAGGCTCCACTCGGGTGGGGCCTTTTTTGTGCATGGCTGATTTAGGCTGCAAACCACAAGTTAATTCGTCACTACAGCCTACCCCCTTCAAACTGCCGCATTTACCCTGCACCGGATTAGGCCCTTGTTTGCTTTTTCGGCGCAAAATCCCGTAAAGCACTCAACAACATTGAAATTGACCGGTCCGCATCACGATTGGACCGGCGAGCGGGTGGGCGGATCCAGACTGACATGGCATCGCGTGACGACAAAAACCGGCGCATCGAACCTTCCTTCGGTGGCGAAGAGAAAAAAGATGACGAGGTTTTTCGTGTCGATGAGGAGGACCGCATGGCACGCGCACAGCAGCGCCGACGCAGGCGACCAGACGAAGCTGAACCACGTTCTTCGCGACGCGGCAAAAGAAAGCCGCGCGGCTTTTTCGGCTTCCTGCGCCGTTCGATCTACTGGTGCCTGGTGCTTGGACTTTGGGGCGGCATCGCCTTTGCCGGCATGCTGGTCTATTTCGCCGCCAAGATGCCGCCGACGACCGACTGGGCCATTCCCGACCGACCGCCCAATGTGCGCATCGTCGATGTCAACGGAAACCTGATCGCCAATCGCGGCACCACCGGCGGCGAGGCCGTGGGGCTGCATGAAATGTCGCCCTTTATCCCGAAGGCCGTCATCGCCATCGAGGACCGGCGCTTCTACTCGCATTTCGGCATCGACCCCATCGGTCTGGCCCGCGCGGTGGTAACCAACGTCGTTTCGGGCCGCGCGGTCCAGGGCGGATCGACACTCACCCAGCAGCTCGCCAAGAACCTGTTTCTTTCTCCCGACCGCACGCTGGAGCGCAAGGTGCAGGAAGTCATGCTCGCGCTGTGGCTCGAGCATAAATATACCAAGGACCAAATTCTGGAAATGTATCTGAACCGGGTCTATCTCGGTTCAGGCGCTTTCGGCGTCGATGCGGCGTCGCGGCGCTATTTCGCCAAGTCGGCCAAGGACGTGAATCTGATGGAAGCGGCAACGCTTGCCGGTCTTCTGAAGGCGCCCTCGCGCCTGTCGCCTGCCCGTGACCCCGAAGCCGCCGCCGCGCGCGCCAAGCTGGTGCTGGGCGCGATGCGTGAGGAAGGCATGATCGATGACAGCCAGATGGCCATCGCCGAGAGCGAGCCGATGACGCGCGCGTCGTCCTACTGGCAAGGCTCGGAAAACTATGTCGCCGACAAGGTAGTAGCCGAGCTTCCCGAACTGATCGGCGAAACGAAAGACGACATCACCGTTCAGACCACGATCGACCTCAATCTGCAACGCGCTGGCGAAGAAGCGATCAAGGACCAGATTTCCCAGAACGGCAAAAAGATGAATGCCAGCCAGGGCGCGCTTGTTTCCATCGACAGCACCGGCGCGGTTCGCGCCATGGTCGGCGGTGTGGATTACGCCACGAGCCAGTTCGACCGTGTCACCGATGCCCGCCGCCAGCCCGCATCCTCCTTCAAGCCCTTCGTCTATCTGACGGCGCTAGAACAGGGCAGGACGCCGGACTCGGTGCGCAATGACGCCCCGGTCCGCATCGGCAAATGGACGCCCAGCAACGATAACGGCAAGTATATGGGGCAGGTCACGCTCGCGACCGCGCTTTCCCATTCGCTGAACTCGGTTGCCGCGCAGCTCGTGATGGAAGTCGGCCCGCAGACGGTGATCGACACCGCGCATCGGCTCGGCGTTCAGTCGAAGCTCGAAGCCAATGCCTCGCTGGCCCTTGGCACATCGGAAGTGACATTGCTGGAACTGACCGATGCCTATGTGCCCTTTGCCAATGGCGGCTATCGCGCGCCGGTCTATTTCATCACCAAGGTAACGGACGCGGACGGCAAGGTTCTTTACCAGAAGGAAGACGGCGTTGGCCCGCGCGTCATCGACGAGCGCAATGTCGGCATGATGAATGCGATGCTGCGGCGCACCGTGGAGGACGGGACCGCAAAGCGCGCCGCCTTCGGCTGGCCCGCCGCAGGCAAGACCGGCACCAGCCAGAATTTCCGCGATGCGTGGTTTGTCGGCTATACGGCCAATCTCACCACCGGCGTATGGTTCGGCAATGATGACGGCAAGGGGATGAAGCGCGTATTCGGCGCGACGCTTCCCGTCGCAGCCTGGAAAAGCTTCATGAGGGAAGCACACAAAGGCGTGCCCATTGCAGAGCTTCCGGGCCACTACGACATCCAGAACGTTGTTCCCGGCGGCAGTGACGGCATCGATCCGAACGCGCCTTACGATCCAAACATGATGCCGCAGGATTCCTATGGCAACCAGCCGATAGCGGGCAATGGCGATGACGGCTATTGGCCGCCTGCGCCGGATTCTCCGGTTCGCAGCGGCATCCAGCAATCAAGCCAGGCTGGCTATCCGCTTGCCGAACAGCCCGGCGCGGCCACATACCCCGCCAATGCCAATGATAATTACCGTCCGATGCCGCCCGGCGACGTAGGACAACCGCAGCAGTCGGGAAAATCCACGACATTGCTCGATATCATCATGGGCAATTCCCAGTAGATAACCGATGGCCGCCTGCCGGCGGCCTTCCTCGCGATCAAGTGAAGCCGCCTCAATGCAAGCTTGCTAATTCTTCTCGAATTCTTGAGCGGCTTGGTCTATTCAAGATTGGAGAGCGAGGTTTCCATGTCCCAAGTCACCAAAACAGCCGTTGCCGGTTCCGATACTCCCAAGGCGGATGCCGAACGCAAAACACTGGTCCTGACCGGGGCCAGCCGTGGCATCGGCCACGCGACCGTCAAGCGTTTTTCGCGTGCCGGGTGGCGCGTCATCACCTGCTCGCGACAGGATTTTTCCGACAATTGCCCATGGCCCGCCGGCCCGGAAGATCACATCAAGGTCGATCTGGCCGATCAGGAAGATGTCGGCAAGGCAATTGCCGAAATCCGCCGCCGTCTCGAGGCTGATGGCAGCAAGCTTCATGCACTGGTCAACAATGCAGGCATCTCGCCCAAGGCTGAGGGCGGACGCCGCATGAACTCCATCGAAACGCCAATGGCCGTCTGGCGCGACGTGTTCCAGGTCAACTTCATGGCGCCGATCATGCTGGCGCGCGGCCTGTTCAAGGAGCTGGAAGCAGCACAGGGCTCGGTCGTCAATGTGACCTCGATTGCGGGCAGCCGCGTGCACCCCTTCGCCGGAACCGCCTATGCAACGTCAAAGGCCGCATTGGCCGCGCTGACCCGCGAAATGGCGTCCGACTTCGGCCCCTATGGCATCCGTGTCAATGCCATCGCACCGGGCGAAATCGATACGGCGATTCTTTCGCCGGGCACCGACAAGCTGGTGGAACAGCTTCCCATGCGCCGCCTCGGCAAGACATCGGAAGTTGCGGAAACCATCTACTTCCTTTGCTCCGAAGCTTCATCCTATGTGACCGGCTCGGAAATTCATATCAATGGCGGCCAGCACGTCTGATATCCAAACAAGGTGCGGAGATTGAAATTCTCCGCGCTTTTGTGTTTATGTTTGTTTCAATCGATTTAACAACTGAGTTGTGTCTTCATGATCCTATGCTGCGGTGAATCCCTGATCGACATGCTGCCACGCGAAACCGCAGCGGGCGAAACCGCCTTCCAGCCCTTCGCAGGCGGCTCGGTCTTCAATACGGCCATCGCGCTTGGGCGTCTCGATGTTCCGACCGGTTTCTTTTCCGGCATTTCGTCGGATTTCTTCGGTGAGGTGCTGCGCGATAATCTGGCGCGATCCAATGTCGATTATTCCTTCGCCGCAATCTCGGATCGCCCCACCACGCTGGCTTTCGTGCGTCTGGTTGACGGACAGGCACGTTATGCCTTCTACGATGAAAATACCGCAGGCCGCATGCTCACCGAAAGCGACATGCCCTATGTCGACGATGCCGTCGATGCCATGCTTTTCGGCTGCATCAGCCTGATTTCCGAACCGTGCGGCAGTGTCTATGAAGCGCTGATGACGCGTGAAGCGCCGAGGCGCGTCATGTTCCTCGACCCGAATATCCGCGCAAGCTTCATCACCGACCGTGAAAAGCATCTCAAGCGCATGAAGCGCATGATCGCGCTTGCCGATATCGTGAAACTTTCCGACGAAGACCTTGCCTGGTTCGGCGAAAAGGGCAGCCACGACGAGATCGCCGCCGAATGGCTGAAGCTTGGGCCTAAACTGGTGGTCATCACCAAGGGGGCGCATGGGGCCGATGCCTATACAGCCAAGGCCACCGTGCACGTGCCGGGCGTGAAAGTGGATGTGGTCGACACCGTTGGCGCGGGCGACACGGTCAATGCGGGCATCCTTGCCAGCCTTCACAATCAGGGCCTGCTCGACAAGGATGCGCTTGCAGACCTTACCGAAGACCAGATTCACTCTGCTGTCGCGCTGGGGGTCCGGGCTGCTGCCGTGACCGTCTCGCGCGCAGGGGCAAACCCGCCATGGGCGCACGAGATGAAGGATTGACGCACGGAACGAGCGAGATCATGGCTCAGAATATTTATGACCGCGACGATTTCTTCACCGCTTACAGCCAGCTGCCGCGGTCGGTCCATGGATTGGAAGGCGCGCCGGAATGGCCTTTTGTCCGCTCGCTTCTGCCCGACCTGAAAGGCCGCGACATTGCCGATCTCGGCTGCGGCTTTGGCTGGTTTTGCCGCTTTGCCCGCGAGCAGGGTGCCGCTTCCGTCATCGGCTATGATCTTTCGGAAAACATGCTCGAACGCGCGCGCCGCGACACCAAGGACGATGCTGTTCGCTATATTCAGGCAGATATGGAGGAGCTGGAACTTCCGGAGGCGAGCTTCGATCTCGTCTATAGTTCGCTCGCCTTTCACTATATCCGCGATTTCCCGCGTCTCTTGAAAACGATCCATGCGGCTTTGCGACCGGAAGGCCGTTTCGTATTCACGATCGAGCATCCGATCTTCATGGCGCCATTTGCGCCGGGCTGGATTGAGGACAAGCAGGGCCAGAAGCGCTGGCCTGTCGATCATTATGCCGTGGAGGGCGAGCGGCGAACCGACTGGCTGGCCGAGGGCGTCATCAAATATCATCGCCGTCTCAGCACCACGGTCAATGCGCTGATCGACGCCGGGTTTTCCATTCATCAACTGGAAGAATGGCGTCCGTCGCCAGAGCAGATCGCGGCATGGCCGGGGCTGTCGGAGGAAATGGAGCGGCCCATGCTGTTGATAGTTTCCGCTAGTGTGGTGGATTTGTAGTTCCTGTCATTTGCGAGGCATCCGCGTTGAGGAACTTCAAATCCGTAAACCACACTAGATTCAATATGTTACTAGTGTGGCTTTGAATCCGAAATTCGTTCACGGCGCTGCTCCTAAGTGATGCGAATTTCGAATTCGCCACACTAGCCGACAGACGGCTTGACCCGTCACATTTCACGCTCTTTATAGGGGTGGGCGGGACACGAATCAGACTGGCGAGGAGAAACCATGGACGTGTTGCGCATTGCTGCCTTTTCGCAAGGCAATCAGGGTGGCAATCCCGCTGGAGTGTTGATCGCCGATCACCTGCCCTCCCCGCAAGACATGCAGAAAATCGCCAAGGATGTCGGTTTTTCGGAAACCGCCTTTGCCGCGCCGGAAGGCGACAGCTGGCGCGTTCGTTATTTTGCGCCCGAAATGGAAGTTCCGTTCTGCGGCCATGCCACCATTGCTCTCGGCGCTGCATTGGCCATGCGAGAAGGCGACGGGCGCTTCGCGCTCAAGCTCAACAATGGCGATATCAGCGTCGATGGCCGCAAGGAAGGCGAGCTGTTTGCGGCGAGCCTGCAATCGCCGCCAACCCGCCAGCGTGCGGCCAACGACGCGGAAGTGGAGCAGGCGCTGGCGCTGTTCAGTTTCGAAAAGGACGATCTGGCGCCCGGTCTTGCACCTGCGCTGATCCACGCCGGGGCGGACCATATCGTGCTGCCGCTTCGCTCACGCGAGAAGCTCGCCTCAATGCACTACGACATGGCGCGCGGGCGCACGCTGATGAACCGGCAGGGCTGGACGACGATCCTTCTCATCTATTCCGAGACGCCAAAGCGCTTCCACAGCCGCAACCCGTTTGCATCGGGCGGCGTTTATGAAGATCCGGCGACGGGTGCCGCGACCGCTGCCTTTGCTGCTTATCTGCGCGACAGCGGCTGGCCGCATGGCGGCGAGATCGAAGTGTTTCAGGGAGAGGATATGGGCAGCCCGTCGCATCTGCGCGCCCAGATCGGTAATGAGCGCGGCGGCTCCATTCGCGTTTCCGGCACTGCGCGGTTGATGGAATAGAGCATGTCTCCCGAAAGTGGAAACCAGTTTCGGGATAAAGACATGCGTAAAACCAATAGACCCGCCGCAACTCGTCAGACTTTGACGAGTTGCTCCACCCGCTCCTCATTTCCGAAGAATTTGAGATAGCGCGCCACTTCCTTAGGATCGCCGGTCGCCTTTTGCGGATTGTCGGAAAGCTTGACCGCCGGATGGCCGTTGGCATCGATCACCTTGCAGACCAGCGAGATGGCATTCAGCCCCTCGATTTCCTTCGGGGCGCAACCTGCAAAATCATTGGTGAGATTGGTGCCCCAGCCGAAGCTCATGCGCACCCGCCCCTCGAAGTGGCGATAGGTCTCCTCGATCGTATCCACGTCGAGCGCGTCGGAAAAGATCAGCAGCTTTTCGCGCGGGTCCTTGCCGCGCGACTTCCACCATTCGATGATGCGCTCGCCGCCTTCGATGGGCGGGGCGCTGTCGGGGCGGAAACCGGTCCAGTCGGCAACCCAGTCCGGCGCATTGCGCAGGAACGCGGCCGTGCCGAAGGCATCGGGCAGCACGATCAGGAGATTGCCGCCATAGTAGCGGTTCCAGTCCTGCAACACGCGATAAGGCGCCGAGCGCAGTTCTTCGTCATTCTTGGCAAGTGCTGCCAGCACCATCGGCAATTCATGCGCATTGGTGCCGAGCGCTTCAAGGTCCGTATCCATGGCAAGCAGCACGTTGCTGGTGCCGGTGAAAGCATCGCCGATGCCTTCCTTCAAAGCTTCGACGCACCAGCGCTGCCACAGGAAGGAATGACGGCGACGGGTGCCGAAGTCCGAAATCTTCAAGCCTGGAAGCTGGCGCAGGCGTTCGACCTTGCTCCACATCTTCGCCTTGGCGCGGGCATAAAGCACGTCGAGCGAGAACGGCCCTAGGTTTTTCATCGCCGCGCGCGAACGCAGTTCGTTGATGATGGCAAGGGCTGGAATTTCCCACATGGTCGTGTGCGACCAGGCGCCATGGAAATGCAGCTCATACTGGCCATCCTTGCGGCGCAACTCATATTCCGGCAGCTGGAAATCATGCAGCCAGTTCAGGAACTCGGGCTGGAAAATCTGCTTTCGGCCATAAAAACTGTTACCCGCCAGCCAGATCATTTCCTTCTTGGAGAAGCGCAACGTGCGGGCATGGTCGAGCTGCGCGCGCAATTCGCCCTCATCGATTTCATCGGCAAGGCGCACGGAGGTCGTGCGGTTGATGAGAGAGAAGGTTGCGTCCACCTTGGGGTAAAGGCCCCAGATCATCTGCAGCATCAGAAGCTTGTAGAAGTCCGTATCCAGAAGGCTGCGGACGATGGGATCGAGCTTCCATGCGTGATTATAGACGCGGCGCGCAATATCAGTCTTGGCCATGACGGCCTCCATTGCATGATCATATGCTTCAACCAAACCAAATGCTTGGCAGCAAAAAGAAAGGCGGGTTTTCACCCGCCTTTCTAATCGGTTCACTTCTGTTTGGGAAGCTCCACGATGATTTCGTGTTCGCCGTCCGGCTTGATGGGCACACCCTCTTCCGGCTTGCCCACCTTGCGGCCATTGAGCTTGATCACCTTATCCTTCCCACCGGCCACGACCTTGACGCGGTAGAGCGCTTCGCCGAAGCGGAGTTCCGCTTCATAGCCGTCCCATTCTGGCGGTAAGGCCGGATCAAGATGCAGGCGGTCACCGCGCTTGGTGACGCCGAGGATGCCCTCCGTCGCAACACGGTAGAACCAGCCGGCTGAGCCGGTATACCAGGTCCAGCCGCCCTGTCCGCGACGCGGCTCGACGGAATAGATGTCGGCTGCAATCACATAAGGCTCGACGCGGTAGATATCCGGGTTGCGGCCATGGCTGACCGGGCTGATGAGCGAGAACAGCTTCCATGCTTCCGCCGTCTTGCCCATGCGGGCGAGCGCCAGAATGGCCCATGTCGCACCGTGGGTATACTGACCGCCATTCTCGCGAACGCCGGGCGGATAACCCTTGATGTAACCCGGCTCCTGCACGGTTCTGTCGAAAGGCGGCGTGAAGAGGCGGAGCAGTTCGCCCTCCTCATCCAGCAGGTACTTTTCGAGCGAGGCCATGGCCTGCTCGGCGCGCTTCGGATCGGCAACGCCCGACAGCACGCTCCATGACTGGGCGATGGCATCGATCTGGCACTCGTCGCAGTCCTTCGAGCCAAGCGGCGCGCCGTTGTCGTAGAAGCCGCGGCGATACCATTCACCGTCCCAGCCGTCGCGGTCGAGCGCCGCCGTCAGGCTTTCCAGATGGGCTTTCCAGACGTCGACGCGCTTCTTGTCCTTGCGCGCTTCGGCAATCGGGATGAACCTGCCGAGCGTATAGGCGAGGAACCAGCCGAGCCACACGCTCTCGCCCTCGCCCTTCACGCCGACCAGATTCATGCCGTCGTTCCAGTCGCCGCCAAGGATCAGCGGCAGGCCGTGCTTGCCGGTCCGCGTCACCGCGAGATCAAGCGCCAGGGCGCAATGCTCGTAGAGGCTTGCCGTGTCCTTTGAGATTTCGGGCTCATAGAAGGCGTCGTGTTCACCCTCCTCAAGCTTGCGCCCTTCGAGGAACGGCAGCTTTTCGTCGAGGATGGCGCGGTCGCCCGTCGTCTCGACATAGAGCGACGTACCATAGCCGAGCCAGACGACATCGTCCGAGATCAGCGTGCGGACGCCTGCGCCCGTGGCAGGCAACCACCAATGCTGCACATCGCCTTCCGGGAACTGGCGCGATGCGGCATTGAGGATCTGCGCGCGGGCAAGCGTCGGATCGATGAGCAGCAGCGACAGCGTGTCCTGCAACTGGTCGCGGAAGCCGAACGCACCGCTTGCCTGATAGAAGGCGGCACGCGCCCAGATACGGCAGGCAATCGCCTGATAAGGCAGCCAGCCATTGACCAGAAGGTCGAAAGCCGGATCGGGTGTTTTCACCTGAACGCGGTCGAACAGGCCTTCCCACTGTTGCCTTGCAGCGGCAAGCCTGTCGCTGAACGAAACCTTGCGGGTCTCGGCGATCAGCGTCTTGGCCTGCTTCTGGTCTGCGGCATTGCCGAGCAGGAAGACGACCTCACGTGTTTCGCCGGGGCCGACTTCAATATCGAGGGCAAGCGCCGCACAAGGGTCGCGGCCTGCTTCGACCGTGCCCGAAAGCGCCTTGCCAGCCAGCACGACCTCCGGCCTGTCCACCGAACCGGTGGTACCGATGAACTCGCTGCGGTCGGCAGTCACGGATTGCGGCTTCTCGGTTGCCGCAAAGAAGGCGATCTGCCCGGACTTGTCGGGATGATAGGGATTGCCTGCAAAGAGCGCGCCCAGTTCCTCGTCCTGCGACGGGACGATAAACGGCACGTTCTTGGAGCGGGCATTGCCCAGCACCCATTCCACATAACCATAGACGCGCAGCTTGCGCTTGGAGCGCCCCTTGTTGGTGATGGTCAGGCGCGAGAGACGCACCGGCTTGTCCGCATCCACGATGTGGGTCAGGTCAAGCGCCAGTTCGCCATGCTGTGCCCCGAAGCTCGAATAGCCGTGGCCATGGCGCGCTTCGTAAGTCACCGCCTCGTCGCGCAGCACGCTTGCGGTTGGCGCAAAGGTGCGGCCCGTTTCACGGTCGAGGATATAGATCGCCTCGCCCGGACGATTCGTGACCGGATCGTTCGCCCATGGGGTGAGCTGATAATCGCGGCTGTTGCCTGCCCAGGTGAAAGCCGAACCTTCCGCCGAGACATGGAAGCCGAAATTCGGATTGGCAATCACATTGATCCACGGATGCGGCGTGGTGGTGCGATTGTTGATGCGCACCACATAAGAGCCATCCTCGGCAAAGCCGCCATAGCCGTTCCAGAAGCGGAGATCGTCCCCCGATGGGGCGGGACGGTTCACCGCAGGCTTGACCACAGGACGGCGTTCTTCCGTCCCACGCTCGATGGCGACAGGTGCGAGACCGGCAGCGCCCAGCCCCTGAGCGGACATCTGTGCCGAAGCCTGACCGCCAATCGCGGTCTTGGCGTCGCGCGCAGCCAGATCGACAATGATTTCCTCGCTGCGGCGCAACTGCTCGGCCAGCGAGCCGTTCTGTGCGTGCATGACGATGCGGGCCGAAGCCAGCAGCGTGTTGTAGCTTTCGTCGCTCATCTGGTCACGGCGCACCGCGAAGATGTGCGGCTGGCCACCGCCACGGGCGCGGAACCCTTCGACGATCCAGTCGATGGCGCGCTGTGTATCCTGCGCATAGGAGAAAGCACGCTCGTTGACCGCAACGACATCGACGGTCAGGCCCTTCGAGCGCCAGTATTCCTGCGCGCGCAGCACACCGCGCAACACGTCGAGATCGGCTTCGTTGTCGATGCGCAGCGCGAAGATCGGATAATCGCCCGAAATCGACATCGGCCAGAGGTCCGACTGCTTGCCAAGGCCGCTGGCGATGGTTTCCGGCGGCTGGCGCAATGTCCGCTCCGGATAAAGCAGATAGGCGGCGACCTTCTGGTAATCGGCAGCTTCCGCCGGCTTGATGCCGATATGATAGAGCTGCACCTGCGAACTGGTCCACGACAGGGAATATTCGCGGGCGAAGGTTTCCGGATGGCGATGCAGCGCCACGGCGTGTTCCACCGCATCGCGGCTGCCGCCTGCGAAAGTCCAGAAAACGAGGCTCACCTTTTTATGCGCCGGAACGCGGACGCGTGTGCGCACCGAAGCAATCGGGTCGAGCACGCAGCCCTGACTGCCGGTGAACTTGGCGCCCGGATCGAAGGCAGCCGCATCGCGCAGGCTGCGGCCGCGCCCGACAAAGGCACGGCGGTCGGTTTCGACTTCCGTCTCGCGGATCGAGCCGGAAAGATCGGTCACGAAATGCGCGACATGAATATCGGGGTCGGACGGCCCGCGCTTGCGGCGCTTGGCATAGATGGTCGAACCGTTATCGGAGATTTCGGTTTCCACGAACATCTTGGCGAAGGCCGGATGGGCGGCGTCGCTGTCGCTGTCGGTCAGCACCAGTTCCGCATAGGAAGTGACCTCGATCATGCGGTCGCGGGCCGACGTGTTGATGATGTCGAGCCTGCGGCCCTCACCATCGGATTCCGACGACACGATCACTTCCATGACGGTCTTGATATCACCGGCGGTCTTGTAGAACTCCGCCTTGTCCTCGGTGAAGACCGTCTTGGTTTCCTCTTCCGGGTTGCGGACCGGCTCGCCGGTTGCCGACCACCAGTAGCCGCTTTCCATGTCGCGCAGGAACAGGAACGTGCCCTGAAGGTCTTCCGACGCATCGGCGTGGAAACGGGTGATGTCCCAATTGTGCCAGCGGCTGTAGCCCGAGCCATTGGCCGTCACCATCAGCGCATATTGCCCGTTCGACATCATATGCGTGGTGCGCGGCGCCTTGAACGGCTTGTCGACGATCCGCATCGGCGCGTCGTCGAAACCGCCGGAATCCACCCGCATCGGGTTTTCCGTCTTGGCGTAGATCATCGGGATTTCGCGCGGCGCCTTTTCCTGCAGCAGCAGTTCGGCAGCCTCGATCACCGGATCGGAGTGGAAACGCTCGCGCATCCGGCCTTCGAAGATCACGTTATTGACCGCGATGATCGACATGCCATGATGGTGGGCATAGTAGTTCTTCACGACCGCACAGGTTTCGCCTTCGCGAACACGCGACGGGGTGAAGTCCACCGAATCGTGGAAGCCGTAGCGTCCAAGCGCACCGAGCTTGGCAAGGCGCTTGAGGTTGGCAACGGCTGCGGCAGGCTGATATTGCGCGGCAAGCAGGCTCGCATAGGGGGCGATGACGGCGTTGCGCGACAGGCCGCGCTGGAGACCGAGGTTCGGCACGCCGAAGTTCGAATACTGGTAGTTCATATGCGCGTCACGCGCATTGAACGCCGCTTCCGAAATACCCCATGGCAGGCCGCGCGAGGTCGCATAGTCGATCTGGCGCTGCACCACAAGCTTGTTGGTCTGGTCGAGCAGAGAACCGAGCGGCTCGGACATGACCAGCGGCGGCATCAGATATTCGAACATCGAGCCGGACCAGGAGAGCAGAGCGCCCTTCCAGCCCACCGGCACCAGAAGACGGCCAAGCTTGAACCAATGCTCGACCGGCACGTCGCCCTTGGCGATGGCAAACAGGCTCGCCAGGCGCGCTTCCGATGCGAGAAGATCGTAGCAGCTTTCGTCCAGTTCGTTTTCCTGCACGCGGAAACCGATGGAAAGCAGGCGGCGCTCCTTCCGTTCCAGGAAGCCGAACTGCATGTCGAATGCCAGCTGGCGCGAACGGGTTGCGAGATCGCGCAGGCGCTCACGCAGCGCGTCCGTGTCGTGTTCCCCGATGGAATCGTCCGTATGCGCCTTGCAGGTATCGACCAGAATGCGCGCCCATTCCACGGCTTCGGCGCTTGCCGGGGTTTCAATCTCGCCGTCGAGTTCGTCCATCAGTCGGACGATGTCGGTCGCGAAAAGCGACAGGTTGATGGTGCGGAAGGACGCCGTTTCCGGCTCGTCCTTGATGGACAGCACGGCGCGGCGGAAATTGGCGATCCGCTCTTCCAGGCGGCGGCGCAGAGGACGCAGAATCCGGCGGTCGTCCGGGATTTTCGCGATTGTCTCTTCAAGGATGTCGTTGACATCGAGAATCCCGTCGAGATCGCCCTGCATATAGACGGACGGCGCTTCCGCCCATTCTTCCATAGCCGAGGAGAGCGTGACCAGATGGCCGGCAAGATTGCCGCTATCCACCGCCGAGACATAAAGCGGACGCATCGGCGTCAGCGTGTTGGTCTCGTACCAGTTATAGAGATGGCCCTGATATTTCTCCATCTTTTCGAGCGTCGTGACCGTCGCCTCGACGCGATCCAGCGTTTCGCCGAAGCCGATCCAGCCGAAATCGCGGGCGGCAACAACCGACAGGAGATAGACACCGATATTGGTCGGCGATGTGCGCTGCGCGACAATCGGCGCCGGGTCTTCCTGGAAATTGTCCGGCGGCAGATGGTTGTTTTCCTCGTTGGCGAAATCGGCAAAATAACGCCAGGTCCGGCGCGCATAGCGGCGCAGGTCGGACTTGTCGGAAGAAAGCACTTCCAGCGTGTCCTGCGGCTTGGCCGACCGGCTGACCAGCCAGGCGATCAGCGGCGAGGCAAACCAGATGACGGCGAAAGGCGCCGCGATCAGCGCGGCATGGCTTTCAGCGGCAAGCGGGACGAAGATCGCCAATCCCGCAATGGCCATGGCGGGCCACATGAGCTGGAAATAGAACAGCAGCGTATCGGGCGAGGTTCTCGCCTGCGCCGCCGTGCGCCATTCCAGAAGATTGCGGTGCGAGACGAACAGGCGATAGACGGTGCGTGCGATGGCGTCCGCCATCAGGAACGCCGAATGGGCGATGAAGGTGGTGCGCAGCGCCACATCCGCCGTGCCAAGCGCAATGTCGGTCAGCACCGACTGCGCATGGCCTTTCAGCGAATAGTCCATGTTGCGCGGAATGAGATTGGTGACGATCCCGAAGGTGGGCGCCACGAACATGGAAAGGATGAGGAAGCCCTGCCAGACGGCAGCGGGCCCGATCGGCAGCACGCTCCAGCCGACGACGGCTGCAATCAGCCACAGGATCGGATTGAGCGAGCGGCGCAGATTGTCGACCATCTTCCAGCGCGTAATGGCGCTGACACCGGCATTGGTGGAGAATAGCCACGGCAGAAGCTGCCAGTCGCCGCGCGCCCAGCGATGGTGGCGCGACACGTCGACATTATAGCCGGTCGGATAATCCTCGACCACCTCGACGTCGCTGACAAGCGCCGCGCGGGCATAGCCGCCTTCGAGAAGGTCGTGGCTGAGCAGCGTGTTTTCCGGCACGCGGCCCTTCAGCGCGGCCTCGAAAGCATCGATGTCGTAAAGGCCCTTGCCGGTGAAGGTGCCTTCGCCGAGCAGGTCCTGATAGGTGTCGGATACGGCAAAGACGTAAGGATCGATACCGCGATTGACCGAGAAGACGCGCTGCAGGAACGACGCCTCGTCGCCGGTGGTGAGTGAAGGCGTGACGCGCGGCTGCAGAATGCCGTAGCCGCGGATGACCTTGCCGGTCTTTTCGTCGATGATCGGGCGGTTCAGCGGATGGCTGAGCTTGCCAGCCAGATGCGTGACGGATTCCGGCGTCAGACGCGTATCGGCGTCCAGCGTCATCACATATTTGATTTCCTTCGGCAGGCGCTCGTCGGCGGGGAAGAAGCTCGTATCCTGATCGCCGCGCAAGAGCAGGTTCAGCTCATGCAGCTTGCCGCGCTTGCGCTCCCAGCCCATCCAGCAATTCTGCTTCTCGTTGAACAGGCGGCGGCGGTGCAGAAGGAAAAAGCGCGGCTGGTCGTCGCCCGTATAGTGCTCGTTGAGCTTGGCGATTTCCTCTCGCGCATATTCGTAGATTTCCATATCCGCAGGCGTGATCTCGTGCTTCGCATCGGTCCAGTCGCTGACCAGCGCGAAATAGATTTCACCACGCGGATTGGTGAGATAGTGCACTTCGAGATTGCGGATCTGCTCGTCGATGGAATCACGCGAGGTGATGAAGGTCGGCACCGCGACCAGCGTGCGCGCCTCTTCCGGCAGGCCTTCCTTATATTCAAAACCGATGAGCCGTGTCGGCTGCACGAACCACGGCACCAGCGCATTGAACAGCGAATAGGACGCATCCATCGCCGGGAAGAGCGCCAGCAGCGTGAACAGCGTGCGCAGATCGGTCGAAAGACCGGCGCGGATCATGCAGTAATTGACGAGAGTGAGAATCAGGATCGTGAAGATCGCCGTGGGAATGAACAGGCCCCAGAGGCCAAGACCGCGATAGAAACGCAGCGCCTTGACGCCGAAAGGCGCGTGATAGCCGCAGACTTTTTCCAATTCCCTGCGGCCTTCGCCGGAGAGGTAATAGGCGATGGCGCCCTTGCCTTCGGCTTCCGGGTGCCCGGCCTTTTCGGCGCGGTGGCCGTCTTCGGCCAGCTTGAGCGCCGCCCATGTGATATCGATTTCGCTCATATCCGAATAGCGGGCGAGCTTTTCGATGGTGACGCGATAGGCGTTGCGGGAGCGGAAATCCAGAAGCTCGAAATCGCTGTGGTCGCGCAGGATCGCATCGACCTCGTTGACGGTTTCAAACCAGGTTTCCCAGTCCACGTCGTCAATGGACTTGAGCGAACGGATCACGTTGCCCATCGTCACGCCGCCGGTGGACTGGCGGGCATGTTCCTCGACGATGGCGTCTTCGGGGTTGCTGCCTTCCTGTTCCAGTATCCGTTCCAGCCAGCTTGCAGCAGCCGTTGTGTCGGTGGAGGCGGAGCGCAGGCGATAAAGAAGATGGGTCGCGAAAGTGCTGTCGCGGGCGGCATCGGCATATTGCGCCAGGACCGAATCCAGCTCAGTGCCATCGGCTGCAACCACAATGCGGTCGGCGGCGGTATTGGCGAGATTGCGCATGATGCGCGCGCGGTCGACGCGCAGCGCCAGACGCCGCGCATTCTCGATCAGGAAATAGCGCACCGCGGAAGGCAGCGCCCACAATTCACCGATCTTGAGCGGTTCGACGGTCTGGAAACCCTTGACGATGGCCGTCAGCGTCTTCAGCGAAAAATTGCTGTCCGTATGGGCGACATAGAGCCAGGCCAGCGCGAAAATGCGCGGCATGCCTTCATAGTGCCCGGTCGCAGCCTTGTAGAGCGGCAATTGGCGGATGAAGCGGCGCGGCAGGTCGCGGCGGGCCTGCTGCACGTTCTTGTCGATCTGGTAATGGTTGTCGAGCAGCCATTGCGCGGCAGGCGTGATGGTTTCGCCCGCGCGCGACGCCGCATCGGAAGCGCGATAGGCGTGCAGGATCAGCTTGCCGTTTTCAGACAGGCGCTGATCGAACGGGAAGGCAATATAGCCCGGCAGCGGAATGTCTTCGCCCCGCGCCACGGCAGCGGCAAGCGCGCCAAGTTCTTCCTCGGTCTTGTATAAGGCCCGGATGGGAGATGGCTGCTCGGGCGGAATCCCGACCGACGCACGATGTTCGCTGGATTCGGGTTCCATCGAAGGTTTCTGCATCGGCGATTTATTCTCGGTAGAGGTTGATCTGGAGAGCGAAGAAGACAATTCCGGCATCTGCCTTAACAGCCTTTCCGAAGGAAATGAGTTATCTGCGGCGGGTGGATACTGACATTAGTCCGAATTTTCATTTCAGGGAAACGGCAGTATCCGTGATCGGTTCCCTGAATGTCGAGCGCATTTGGCCAAAATGCGACGGCGCAATGTGCTGATATTCAAACCGTTTAAATCGCAACGCACAATTCTTTCCGCCCATTAATTTTGCGTTATGAAATTCCCCATTCCCTGCAACCCTAACATATTGAAAATAAAAATAATACCACCGCAGGTAACGCCTTGCAAAATTTCAGCGCCGCACGGCTCGTGCCCGCCGATAGAAAAAAGCCCGGCAGATGCGCGGGAATCACCGCCTGTCTGCCGGGCCTTGCGTTTTGGTTCACCGCAAAGTGACGATCAGGAACCGGTGTCCTCCGCCGGAAAAAGCTTCCAGTAACGCGGACGAAAAGCGATGCGGCTCTTTTCCGCGGCAGGATGTTCGGCTGGAATTTCGATCTCAACCCGCTCGCGTGCGCCGCCGACTTCCAGTTCGACGCGCCGCTTGCCTCCCGAACGGCGGCTTGCCACCACCGTGCCAGCGATGCAGCCGCCGCAACCGTCCAGCAATTCGACATCGTGCGGGCGGAAGAAGAGCTGCGCATCCCCGTCCGCCACGCCCTCAGCGGTCAGGCCGATATTGCGGTCCACCAGCCAGACCTCGCCCTTTTCAACCCGCACCGGAAGCGTGCTCGATTCGCCGATGAAGCCATAGACGCCGGGGGAATTCGGATTGTCATAGACTTCGTCCGGTGTGCCGACCTGCTCGATACGGCCCTGGCTCATCACCACCACGCGGTCGGCAAGCTCCAGCGCCTCGTCCTGATCATGGGTCACGAAAACGGTGGTGTGGCCGGTCTTGTCGTGGATCTCGCGCAGCCAGCGGCGCAGTTCCTTGCGCACCAGCGCATCGAGCGCGCCGAACGGTTCGTCGAGAAGCAGGACTTTCGGTTCGATGGCCATGGCGCGGGCGAGCGCCACGCGCTGGCGCTGGCCGCCGGAAAGCTGCGCCGGATAGCGCTTTTCCAGCCCCTGCAACTGCACGAGATCGAGCAGCTCCAGCGCGCGGCTGCGAATGGCATCGCTCGACGGGCGCGTCGCGCTCGGGCGAACCTTGAGGCCGAAGCCGACATTGTCCGCAACCGTCATATGGCGAAACAGCGCATAATGCTGGAAGACAAAACCCACATTGCGTTCCTGCACGCTCTTCTGCGATGCGTCCTCGTCACCGAAAAAGATGGTGCCTTCAGTCGGGGTTTCCAGCCCGGCAATGAGGCGCAAAAGCGTGGTCTTGCCTGAGCCGGAAGGCCCGAGCAAAGCGATCAGCTCGCCGGAACGAATATCCAGCGAGACATTATGCAACGCCGGGAAGCGAGCGAACTCCTTACGCACACCGGCAACACGAACTTCCATTCCCAATCCTTTCCCCTGCCGCCATGCGGCCATGCTTCTTCAAATGTTAGTGCCCGTTGCCGCTACCGGCCAGTTCATCGCCATAGCGCAATTCCAGCGCCGTCTTGATGGCGAGCGTCAGCAGCGCCAGAAATGCCAGGAGCGACGCCACCGCGAATGCTCCGACGAAATTATATTCGTTGTAGAGAATTTCCACATGCAGCGGCATCGTATTGGTGAGGCCGCGAATATGTCCAGAGACGACGGAAACGGCGCCGAATTCGCCCATTGCACGCGCATTGCAGAGCAGAACCCCATAGAGCAGCCCCCATTTGATGTTGGGCAGCGTCACATAGCGGAAGGTCTGCCAGCCATTGGCGCCGAGCGAAATCGCCGCCTCCTCGTCGCCGGTTCCCTGTTCCTGCATCAGCGGGATCAATTCGCGCGCAACGAAGGGAAATGTGACGAACACAGTCGCCAGTACTATACCCGGAACGGCGAACAATATCTCGATCCCATGCCGCGACAACCACGGACCAAGCAGGCTGTGACTTGAGAACAGCAGCACGAAAACAAGGCCGGAAATGACCGGCGACACGGAAAAAGGCAGGTCGATCAGCGTCGTCAGCAACGCCTTGCCCTTGAATTCGAACTTGGCGATAGCCCACGCCGCCGCAATGCCGAACACCAGATTGAGCGGCACGGCAATGGCTGTAACCAGGAGGGTCAGCTTTATCGCAGCCCAGGCGTCCGGCTCGACCAGCGCCGCCAGATATTCACCCGCGCCCTTGCGGAAGGCTTCCACGAAGATCGCGATGACCGGCAGGATGAGGAAAAGCGCCAGAAAAGCCAGCGCCAGAGCGATCAACGTGATGCGCGTCGGCAGACTTTCGGTGACGGCGCTTCGGCCTTCGCGGGAGGAGGAAGCGGCAGGTTCATTCGCCATGACCATATTTCCTCCGTGTCCACGACTGGATGAGATTGATGAAAAGCAGCATCGCGAAGGATAGCGCCAGCATCACCGTGGCAAGTGCTGTCGCCCCGGCATAATCATATTCCTCAAGCTTGATGACAATCAGAAGCGGGGCGATTTCCGAGACATAGGGCGTGTTGCCGGCGATGAAGATGACCGAGCCATATTCGCCGACGCCGCGCGCGAAGGCGAGCGCGAAGCCGGTAAGGATCGCCGGTTGCAGGCTTGGCAGCAGCACCCGCCAGATCGTCTGGAAGCGCGAAGCGCCAAGCGTTGCCGCTGCCTCTTCGACCTCGCGGCTGATTTCCTCCATGATCGGCTGCACCGTGCGCACCACGAAGGGCAGGCCGATGAAGATCAGCGCGATAACGATACCCACCCGCGAGAACGCAACCCGGATACCCAAGGGGGCCAGCAGGCTGCCGACCCAGCCATTCGGCGCGTATATCGCGGCAAGCGCGATACCGGCCACCGCCGTTGGCAGTGCAAACGGAATATCGACGATGGCATCGACAAAGCGGCGGCCCGGAAAGCGATAGCGCACCAGAACCCAGGCGAGGATGACGCCGAAGACGACATTGACCAGCGCCGCGATGAAGGCGGTGCCGAAGCTCGTTTCAAGGGCTTTCAATGTGCGCTCGTCGGTGATGAGACGCCAGAAGCCGAAAAGGCCGACTTCGGAGGAACGCAGCACCAATGCCGCAAGCGGAATGAGTATGAGAAGGGTCAGATAGGCAACACTGAAGCCGAACGTCAGCCCGAAACCGGGAATGACGCTCGGCCTTCGAAAGTGCGACCCTGCTCTGGCCCGTGCAGGGAGCGAAGTCATGCGCTGGTTTGTTCCCTCTTTATTTATTTACCGGGCTTGTAGAGCTGGTCGAAGGTTCCTCCATCGCCGAAATGATAGGGCTGCGCCTTGGCCCACCCGCCGAAAATGGGATCATCGATCGTCACCAGCGTCAAGTCGGGAAACTTGCGCTGCTTGTCGGCGGGAATAACGTCAGGCTTGGACGGACGGTAGAAGTGCTTGGCGGCAAGGGCCTGTCCTTCCGGCGAATAAAGATATTCGAGATAGGCCTGCGCCAGCTTGGTGGTGCCGTTTTCCTCGGCATTCTTGTCCACGACCGCGACCGGCGGCTCGGCCAGGATCGACTGCGGCGGAACGACGATGTCGAAGGCGTCCTCGCCAAATTCCGCGACCGAAAGATAGGCTTCGTTTTCCCAGGCAAGCAGCACATCGCCCAGCTGACGCTGCACGAATGTGGTCGTCGCGCCGCGCGCGCCCGTGTCGAGGACAGGCACATGACGGAACAGCTCGCCGATGTAATCCTTGATCTTCTGCTCGTCGCCACCGTATTGCTTGTGGGCCCAGGCCCATGCGGCGAGGTAGTTCCAGCGCGCGCCGCCGGACGTCTTCGGGTTCGGCGTGATGACCTCGACGCCATCCTTCACCAGATCGCCCCAATCCTTGATGCCCTTGGGATTGCCCTTGCGCACGAGGAAAACGATGGTGGAGGTATAGGGGGCGGAATTATTGGGCAGGCGCTTGCGCCAGTCCTTGTCGATCTTGCCCGACAGCGCGGCAATGGCGTCGATATCGCTTTCGAGCGCCAGCGTGACCACATCGGCCTTGATGCCGTCGATCACCGAACGCGCCTGCTTGCCCGACCCGCCATGGGAGGCGCGAATGGTGACGGTTTCGCCGGTTTCCGCCTTCCAGTGGGCGGCAAAGGCGGCGTTGTAATCCTTGTAGAGTTCACGCGTCGGATCATAGGACACGTTGAGAAGCGTCTGGTCGGCAAAGCTTTGCCCAACCGTTCCGGCCAGCGAAACGGCTGCTACCAATGCCGCCAGAGTGAGCGAAAATCTCGATATCTTCATGACCGCCTCCATGTTTCATTGGTCAAGACAGTATCAGAGCTCTTTGACGACAGGATGCCACAAGCCGGTCGTTATTTGAAACGACTTCGAAAAATCCGCGCAGTTTTAAGGAGATTTCGAGGATAATTTTTTCACCGGCAGGTCGAAACATACCGGCGATAGCATCATTCACTCATTGGGCCGACGCGGGTTTGACGGAAAGCGCCGGCGTGCCGCTCGTGGCCAGTTCAAGCTCAGACTGCCTCGGCTCGTTCCAGCCCATGAAATTGTAAAACGTGTAGCGCCAGAGACCGATTTGCTCGTGAAGCGCCACATCCGTCACAAGGAAATACAGGGCGGTTGAAGACATGTTGGTATGGGAGCCCGTCAGAAAACCGGCGGCGACCGGCTCGGGCTTCACGCCGAAATGCGCCAAATAAAGAAGATCGCGTGTCAACATGGGCGCGGCCTGCAACAGTACGACCCTGGCCGGTCTGATCTCGCGCAGGATCGCAGCCGTGTTTTTGGAATTCTGCCAGCTGTTGCGGCTCTTTTCGTCAAGCAGGATGGAAGCCGGATCGATCCCGACCTTTTCAAGCTGCGCGGCGATGGCCGCGACCTCGGAAACGCCGGTTCCGCTCACATCCGCGCCGCTGGCGATGAACTTGCAGCTGAACCCCTTGTCGACGCACTGGCGGTTCATGGCGGCTGCCGCCAGAAGCGGAGCATAGGAGAAGGCCAGCGGCTTGACCGCTTTCTGGCCGCGCTCGTCAACGACCTGCGTTCCCATGCCGAAGATGATGAAGGCGGTATTGTCTTCAAGCGGCGTCTGCAATTGCGACGAATAGGGCGATTGCAGGCGGTTCATCAGGTAATCCGGGCCCAATCCTGAAGCAATCGCGCCATAAAGAATGATTGCAAGGCCAATCAGTACAGTACCCGTCTTTCTCCATTTGAAACATAAAAGGATTAAACCGACAGCGGCAAAGAAAAGCATGATATTGATCGTCATGGAAAATCACCGCGTTCGATATTATAATATTTCATCAATCGGCGGATTTTTGATATACGTGAAAGAGTTACTTGAAAACAACCCCAAGAATTTCGGAAATAACGATCTTTTTGCTGTGAGAAGCCGCTGTTCAGCATGCGCGATGCCCCAAATGGGTGAGGCCCGAACTGGGGTTGCGGGGGGCAAGTATTGGTCCGGGCCTCCGCCGGTCTGACGACCAGCAGGCTAACAACGGGCGAAACCTGTTTCGGTTGCACGAAAACTTCATGGGACGGCGAATATTTTTTCGCTTTCGTTTGCAAGCGCTTCGGGCGCTGCCCCATCCCACTTGAACCACGCCGTCTAAGAGCTATTCTTCCCCGATGATTGGCTGACCAGAGGATTTTCATCATGGCATTTGGCAAACGCTATATAGGCACGCTTTTCGTGACTGCGGGTCCGGCATTGGTGCTGGCATCCTCTGTCTACGCGCAGGCTCAGGAGGTAAACCCGATCGAACGGGTCGATTATATCTGCGAACGCGGGATCGTCGTGCCTGCCACCTATATCCGCAACGGCAGCGGGCCCGGTTTTGCGGTCATCGATGCCGAAGGCAAGATGATCGCGCTGCAATGGCACGACAATCTCAAGAAATATGTCGCCGTGGACGAACAGGACAGCTATCGCTGGAGCGACAATGACGGTCAGGCGGTACTGAGCCACCTCGAAGCCGATCACACGGCCAAGGAAGTGACGCTGCTTTCCGCCTGCCGCGCAGACGATTCGGAGGAATAGCCCGGAAACGGATCAGGGGACGAGATAATGCTTGTCCCACTCGTCCTGGGGCACTTCATCGCCAATGTCGTAGCGGAAGGAAACGATGTTGATGTGATCCTTGTCCGCCTTGCAGACAAAGGACAGCCTGTACCAGTGTTCATGGCTGCGGAATGCCGCGCCATCGGCCTTGATGGAATTCTTCTTGGTCACCGGATCGGAAAAGGCGTAGGCCAGAACCTTGTCGACGGAAAACTTGCCCTGTTCCCGCGTGATGCGCTCCATGGCTTCCACGTCGCAACGCTGCTCCAGGCGGGTCGCCGGGTCGAGCTTTTCAAGCTGGGCCTTTTCGGAGGCATTCATGGCGAAGGAGGGGACAACCGCCATGCCGAAGGAAAGGAAACCGGCAAGGGCGGACGCAGGCAACACAACAGACATGCATTTCATCGGATTTTCGGGAACTCCTCAACCGCTCATATTTTCGATAGCAATAATACGCATCTTTTACAGCGATGTCTGGATTATCACTGGAAAGTTATCGCTGGCCAACAGGAGGCTACTCCCCCGTCCCGCTGCGGACCAGCCCTTCCACATAGGTTCGGTTGCGCCCGCCTTTCTTGGCGGCGTAGAGAATCTTGTCAGCCTTGTCGACCGTCTGCCAGAAATCGCCCTGCTCGGTCAGGCGGACACAGCCGATGCTGCATGTGACGTTGATTTCCTTCGGCAGGCACTGGAAAGGATGTCCTTCTATATTGCGGCGTATTCCTTCCAGAAGCTGGAAGACATTATCGGCCTGCATCTCATGGACGCAAATCACGAATTCCTCACCGCCTGTGCGGGCAATCAATGACCGCTCGCCAAGGAGCTTGCGCAGGATTCCTGCAAATTCTTGCAGCACAGCGTCGCCTGCCGCGTGGCCATAGGCATCATTCAGCGCCTTGAAGTAGTCGATATCGCATACGGCGACCCAGCCCGACTGGCCGTTTTTTGTGTGCGAAAGCGCGTTGTAGCGCATTTCCAGACCACGCCGGTTGAGAAGCCCTGTGAGCGGATCGCTGTCGCGTTCACGCGAAAGCTCGGTGATACGGTCATAGCCGGCTGCCCCCAGCAGGGCGAACCCGGTCAGAACCGCCGCAACGGCCGTGGAAAACACCGTCCATTGCCAGAAGACGGTCCGGGTAAAATCGTCATCATTGACATTGCCAAGGAGGGAACCTGCGGTCAAAAACGTGCGCGGCAGGAAATGCAGCGCCACCAGAACCAGCATCGCCCCCAGCAACTTGTCCACCAGCGGCCCCCTGAACAGCCGCCGCGCTCGCCATGCGAACGAGAGAATCAAGGTCGCCATCCCCAGATTGAGCACATAGACCCGCGACAGAAGATCCGGCTTGACGTAGCAGTAATACCAGACGCCGCCGACGATGAGCGCGAAACTCAATGCATAGAAGGCGGGCTGAAGGCGCAAGCCGCTTCGCTGCAGGATGCCATAGCCGCCAGCCAGCGCGCCGCCCACATAGAATGCGGCGGAAAGCACCGTGTTCAGATTCTCATCCGCAGGAACATTGCCAAGCTGGACCAGCATGGCAATGCCAATCAGCAGGAAACATGCGCCATACGGCACGAGAAACCGGCGCCCGCGATCGGAAAGCCACGCTGTGAAAAAAGCGAGCGAGAAGAGCAGCAGAACGGCAGGAAGAACAAATTTCATATAAATAATGCGCGCGAGCCACAACTTTGGGAAGAAGCCTTATCGCGCCCTCTCAAGAAAATTACAATTACGTAAATTAAAACATTTCTATGAAACAGCCGTATGAGGACGGGCGGCGCGCCATCAGAGAGGATGCCAGACCGAATATCGCGCGTTCCGTCGTGCTTTCGCTCTTGATTTCGTCGGGCGGTCCGTGTTTGTAACCTGCAAACGCTGCCGTAATATGCACTATCATGCGCATCACGCGGTCCCGTCGCGAAAGGAAGAGACATGAAGCCCGTTTTCCTGCAATTGCAGTGTGCGCCCGGCAAGACCTATGAAGTTGCCGATACACTCTTTCAGCGCGAAATCGTTTCCGAGCTTTATTCCACCAGCGGCGAGTTCGACCTTCTGGCCAAGATCTACATTGCCGAGGATCAGGATATCGGCAAGTTCATTGCCAAGAACGTCCTCGACATTCCCAACATCGTTCGCTCGCTGACGACGCTGACCTTCACTGCGTTCTGACACCGCTCCCGGACCGGCGGCAGGCCGGGTAAAGATTTGATTCACCATTCGCGCATTATCATGTCGGCGAAAGGAACCTCTGCTTGCGCTCGCGCATTTCCTGCGTGAAGGGCTTACCTCAAAAAGGAGGCAGCGAGACCAGTGATGAACGATCTTGGACAGCGGCGGGTACTGGTGGTGGAAGACGAGGTTTTCGTCGCCCTTGACGTCGCCGCGACTGTCGAGGATGCCAACGGAACCGTTCTTGGTCCCGTCGGCACCGTCCGGCAGGCGATAGACATCATCAACCGCAACGAAGTCGACGCGGCCATTCTTGACGTGAACCTTGCCGATGGCGATGTGGAAGCGGTGCTGGACCGGCTGAAAAGCCGCGATGTCTTCGTGGTCATCCACACCGGCGGCGGATTGCCCGCCCGTCTGGCGGACCGTTACCCGGAAGTGCCGGTTTTCCAGAAGCCGATCCCGCCCTCCGTGCTGACGCGCGCGCTGGCCTCCGCCCTGGCTTCGCACATGGCATGATGAGGCAGGATGCGGCCAACCTTTCCCGATTTCGCGACAGTGCTGAAGGAAGTCGAGGCTGAACAAGGCCTGGCGAACGACAGCCGCGGCCCGCAATTCGGATTTGCTTCCGCCGTCTTTTCCGCAGGATTTGGCGATGCGCCCGCAACATCGCGCCAGCCGGACGACCTGCAAAGCCTGTTCGATGTCGACCCCCTGCCCGAGCCCGAACCCGCCCGGGAAAGACAGGCGATGGAAGCACGCATGAAGAAACAGTCGCCGGATGCGATCCGTCAGGAGCTCGACCTGCGCCCCGGCCTGAAGCGGGCCGAACTTCAGCAGCGGCGCCGTAGCTTTGCCGCCAGCAACCATCCAGACCGCCTGCCGGAAGAGTTCCGCCCCGCCGCCGAACAGCGGATGAAAACCGCAAACGCCCTGCTCGACGCCGCCATGGCCAGCACCCCATCGTAACGCCAAGCAATTTCGTTACGTTTTCAACGCAAAATCTTTTGCATTATGACTGCAACGTGCTAGATTGCCTTGTCTGTGCCTGCGAAAGCTGTCGCACGCCGGAACCCTTTCCGTTGTCCGCAAGCCTGCGAATGGTCCCGCCTCCCTCATAAAATGGGACAATATGGGGCAATTTGCGCTTTGCTCAGCGGGGGCGGTTCTGTCATAGCGGTTAGAATTAGAATAGTTCCTAAAAGGTTTGAAAATGCCTCCTTATCGTTCGCGTACAACCACCCACGGTCGCAACATGGCCGGCGCGCGCGGCCTATGGCGCGCCACCGGCATGAAGGATGAGGATTTCGGCAAGCCGATCATTGCCGTGGTGAACTCGTTCACCCAGTTCGTGCCCGGCCACGTGCACCTGAAGGATCTCGGCCAGCTCGTCGCGCGCGAAATCGAAAGCGCTGGCGGCGTGGCAAAGGAATTCAACACCATCGCGGTCGATGACGGCATCGCCATGGGCCATGACGGCATGCTCTATTCGCTGCCGTCGCGCGAGCTCATCGCCGACTCGGTCGAATATATGGTCAATGCGCATTGCGCCGATGCGATGGTCTGCATTTCCAACTGCGACAAGATCACCCCCGGCATGCTGATGGCGGCGCTCCGCCTCAATATCCCGGTCGTGTTCGTTTCCGGCGGGCCGATGGAAGCAGGCAAGGTCGTCTGGGACGATCAGGTCAAGAAGCTCGACCTCGTTGATGCGATGGTTGCCGCCGCCGACGATCACTACTCCGACGATCAGGTCAAGGCCATCGAACGCTCCGCCTGCCCGACCTGCGGTTCGTGCTCGGGCATGTTCACCGCCAATTCGATGAACTGCCTCACCGAAGCGCTCGGCCTGTCGCTGCCGGGCAACGGTTCGACGCTCGCAACCCATGCCGACCGCAAGCGCCTCTTCGTGGAAGCCGGTCATCTGGTTGTTGATCTCGCGCGGCGTTATTACGAGCAGAACGACGAGAGCGTGCTGCCGCGCTCGATTGCGAGCTTCCCGGCCTTTGAAAACGCCATGACGCTCGACATCGCCATGGGCGGTTCGACCAATACGGTCCTGCATCTTCTCGCCGCCGCGCAGGAAGCGGAAATCGACTTCACCATGGCCGATATCGACCGCCTGTCGCGCCGCGTGCCGGTGCTGTGCAAGGTCGCGCCAGCCGTCGCCAATGTGCATATGGAAGACGTGCACCATGCGGGCGGCATCATGGGCATTCTCGGCCAGCTCGATCACGCGGGCCTGCTGACCACCGACGTTCCGACCGTGCACAGCGAAACGCTGGGCAAGGCGCTCGACCATTGGGACGTGACGCGCACCAACAGCGAAATGGTGCACAAGTTCTATTCGGCTGCTCCCGGCGGCATCCCGACACAGGTTGCCTTCTCTCAGGAACGCCGTTTCGATCATGTTGATACCGACCGCGAGAAGGGCGTCATCCGCTCCAAGGAACATGCTTTCAGTCAGGACGGCGGTCTGGCCGTGCTTTACGGCAATCTGGCCGAAGACGGCTGCATCGTGAAGACGGCGGGCGTTGACGATTCCATCCTGAAATTCTCTGGCCCTGCCCGCATCTTCGAAAGCCAGGATTCGGCCGTGCTCGGCATTTTGAACGGCAAGATCAAGCCGGGCGACATCGTGCTGATCCGCTATGAAGGCCCGCGCGGCGGCCCCGGCATGCAGGAAATGCTCTACCCGACCAGCTATCTGAAATCGAAGGGGCTGGGCAAGGCTTGCGCGCTTGTCACTGACGGGCGCTTCTCGGGCGGCTCATCGGGCCTTTCGATCGGCCACGTCTCGCCAGAGGCAGCCGAAGGCGGCACGATCGGGCTGGTGCGCGAAGGCGATATCATCGATATCGACATTCCGAACCGTAAGATTCATCTGGCTGTGGACGATGCAACGCTGGCAGAACGCCGCGCCGAGCAGGACGCCAAGGGCTGGAAGCCAGCCGAGGAACGCAAGCGCAAGGTTTCCACCGCCTTGAAGGCTTACGCCGCCATGGCAACCAGCGCCGCCAAGGGCGCGGTACGGAAACTGCCGGATTGATTTCCTGATTGGCTGGAGATACTTGTCTGAACGTATCTTCAGCCAGCGGGGGCGAACTGTGAACAAAAAGTCTCAACGTATTCGAGACCCACTACATAATCTTATTGAATTTCACCTAAATGATCAGGTTGATAATACTGCATGGCGCGTAATTCAGACGCAACCTTTTCAACGGCTAAGACGGATTCGGCAATTAGGCTTCTCCGATTTCGTTTTTCCAGGTGCTACACATTCTCGGCTTGCACACTCGCTAGGTGTGTTTCATCTGGCGAGGCAACTAGTTAAAATTATCCAGCGGACAAAAAACAACCAATATCAAGGTGCGGTTGCGGTAGCTGCCGCGCTTGTACATGATGTTGGTCACGGCATGTTTAGCCACGCTTTCGAGGAGGTGGGCAAACAGCTTAATTTAACAATGGCTATCCACGAAAACGTCAGTGATGCCCTAATTAGAAAATCAGAAATTGCAGGGGAGCTGAATAAAGAATTCGGTTCTCACTTCGCTGACGAAGTTGCTGATGTTATAAAAAGCAAATCACCCACCAATCTGTTCAATTCAGCGATTTCCAGCCAGTTCGACGCGGATCGATTGGACTATATGCAAAGAGATCGCCTCATGACTGGCGTTCAGGGAAGTAGTGTGGACGTTGCATGGATATTAGCAAACTTAGAAGTGGAGCGTATCACTACACATTCAGACAGCGAGAAAACAGGCGAAATAGAAACATTAGTACTCGGTCCCAAAGCATATCACGCCGCAGAACACTATGTAATGTCACTATTTCAATTATACCCAAACGTATACCTTCATAAGACAACACGTGGTATAGAAAAATTATTTTTCGCATATCTTATTAAGAATTCACACTTTAGTGAAAGACGATAACGCAAGCAAAACAGGATTACCTGTTAATCATCCTCTTATAAACTTCTTCAAGAATCCTGAAAATCTAGACAATGCTCTTCAACTTGATGACACTGTCTTTTGGGGATCCCTGCCAATGCTTTTAGAGGCACCAGATAAATCTCTTTCAAGCATTGCTAAACATTTACACGCTAGAAACCTTTTCAAGTGCATTGATATTCGTCAAAAGGTGACTGCTAATCATCCACTCAAACCCACGATGACATCAGACGATAGAGCGCATCGCGAAGCTCAAATTACAATAGAAATTAAGAATATAATTAATAAATTAAAACAATTTTCAAATCAACGCAGTAGGACAAATGGCAGCCCTATACTCATCGATGAAAGCAAAAGACTTCCCTACAAAAAAGACGAGGAAACACAAAACCCACTAAATCAGATATTAATTAAGCAAGAAAACAATACAGAGGATATGGCCCGGTTATCATCGGTTGTATCCGAAGCTCAAACATTTGAAGTGACCCGTGTTTATTTCAACCGTGACGACACCGATGGACGCGAAGCGATTTTAAGCATATTAAAGAGCGGATTCGGGGAGAACGAACATGTCTGATTACAAATTGCACGAAAGCGTCGCCGCCATCATCTCGGATGCAGGCGGCAAGATTGTTGGGCGCACTCGTTTCCAAAAGGTGACTTACCTTTTGCAGCTCGCGGGGTTTTTAAATGAGTTTCATTTCGAGTATAAGCATTACGGCCCGTTCAGTGAAGATCTTGCAGAAGCATTAAGTTTAGCTGTAGGTGTAAAACTTATCAGCGAAGAAGAACAGCGCACTAGCTGGGGCGGTTGGTATTCTGTCTTCTCTAGCAAAGATAATCAGGCTGCAACTGGAGAACGCGCATCATTTATTCGTGCTGCAATTGATGTGGGCGCCGTTGAATTAGAGCTTGCTGCAACTGCAGCTTATTTATTCTTGGAAGAGCATTTAAATCGAGATGATGCTTGGGAAGAGACTGCTCGACGAAAACCAGAAAAAGCAACCGCTGAAAAGCTAGCTGCAGCAAAAGCAGCTTATGGCAGCTTACAAAGATTGGCTACACCACAGCAATTGCCGGGAATTATCTAACTAGAAGAACTTTTTCTCCATCATTTTGCCAAATTCATTTACGGATTGCGCGGTAAATGGCCCGACATGCTTGTAGACGATCTTGCCTGTCTCATCGACGAGGAAGGTTTCCGGCACGCCGTAGACGCCCCATTCGATGGCTGAGCGTCCGGCGCGGTCGGCACCGACTGCTGCAAACGGATTGCCGAGATCGCCGAGGAAGCGGCGTGCATTTTCGGGCTGGTCCTTGTAATTGAGGCCAACCACGCGGATGCGCTCGTCCTTGGCGATTTCCATCAAGAGCGGGTGTTCCTGACGGCAGGGGACGCACCATGATCCCCAGACATTCACCAGCGTCAGCTTGCCCTTAAAATCCTCGCTGTCGAGACCCGGAACAGGCGCGCCATCGCGCGCCAGCCCCTCGACGGGCGGCAGGTTGGTCTGCGGGGCCTGCTTGCCGATCAGCGCGGACGGTATCGTCGTATTGTCCTTGCCCGACAGAAGCTGGACCGCGAACACCGCCGCCAGCCCGACGAAAATCGCCAGCGGCAGCAGGGCAACCCAGGTGGAGCGCTTTTTCGGCGCGACGGGCTTTTCGGTCGTTTCGGTCATTGTGCCTTACCGGGGGATTTTGCGGAACGGCGGCGCACGCCCTGCGCTTCAAGCCGCTTCAATTCGTTTTTCTGGATGCGCTGATCAATCAATATCCAGCCGATGGTGACGGCAAGCGCCGCAAGCGTGATGCCATAGGAGGCGAGAACGAAGCCAAGATGGTTCATACTGCGCCCTCCTGCGCCTTGAGATTACGATCTGCGCTGCGTGCGGCAAGTTTCTTCATCGACGCCACGCGGCGACGCCAGATTTCATTGCGCATGGCCATCATGTGCAGCGTGAAGAACAGAAGCGAGAAGCCGATGGCCATCACGAAAAGCGGGCGCAGCATGGACGCATCGATGGTCGGGCCGTCCATGCGGAACACTGAAGCCGGCTGGTGCAGCGTGTTCCACCAGTCGACCGAGAATTTGATGATCGGGATGTTGATGAAGCCGACCAGCGTGAGCACGGCCACCGGCTTGGCGCTCTTTGCCGGATCATCCATGGCGCGCGACAGCGCGATGATGCCGAGATACATCAGGAACAGCACGAAGACCGAGGTCAGCCGCGCATCCCACACCCACCACGTGCCCCACATCGGCTTGCCCCAGAGCGAGCCGGTGGCCAGCGCAAGCGCGGTGAAGACGGCGCCCAGCGGCGCGGCGGCGCGGATCGACACATCGGCCAGCGGATGCCGCCAGACCAGCGTGCCCAGCGCTGAAACGGCCATGATCGAGTAGCACATCATGGAAAGCCATGCGAAAGGCACATGGATATACATGATGCGGACCGTCATGCCCTGCTGATAATCCTCCGGCGACTGGAAGAAGACCATATAGAGGCCAGCCGCCAGCAGCAGCGCGGAAAGCACGGCCAGCCAAGGCAAGACCTTGCCCGCAAAAGCAAGGAACCGCGTGGGATTGGCCAGATCAAGCCAGCTCGTGGTTTTAACGGCGTCTTTGGTCATGTCTTTTTCCATGGCCTCTATTTACCTGTCCCCCCCGTGCCGTTCAATTGACCGAAATCAACTGCGTCAATCGGTCGAACTTTTCAATCCGCCGAACTTTTGAGCGCCGCGCTTGCAGCGAGCGGCCCGAGGACTGCAAAGAACAGGGTGAGTGCAGCAAGAATGAGGAATGGCGCCAGAAAGGGCGCGTTGTCTACCGTCGCCCCTTGCGAAGCTGATACACCGAAAATGAGCACCGGAATGGTGAGCGGCAGAACGATCACCGACACCAGCAGGCCGCCGCGCGGCAGCGCCACGGCAAGCGCCGCACCCACCGCGCCGATAAAGGCGATGGCAGGCGTTCCCACCAGAAGCGTCAGCGATGTCGCGCCGATTGCCGATGCATCCATGTTCATGAACAGGCCCAGCATCGGCGATGCGATCACCAGCGGCAGCACGCTTGCCACCCAATGCGCCACGCATTTCACAAAAACCGTGAAGGCCAGCATGTGACTGTCCGCGCCGATCAGCAGCAGGTCGAGCGAGCCGTCCTCGCGGTCGGCCTGAAACAGCCGGTCGAGGCCCAGAAGCGTTGCCAGCAGCGCGCCGATCCACAGCATGGCGGGACCGATGCGTGCCAGAAGATTGAGGTCCGGCCCGACGCCGAAAGGCATGACGGCAATGACCGCGAGGAAGAACAATATGCCGATCAGCGCGCCGCCACCGGCGCGGAAGCTGAGGCGCAAGTCTCTCAGGAAAAGCGCCAGCATCAGGCGACCTCAAGCGAATAAGCGGCCATGTCGAGCGCACGCACGCCAATACTTCTTTCCAATGCAGTTTCGGACGGGAAACCGGTTTCCACTTTCCCTGAAACTGCATCCAAGCCCAGCGGAATATGCGTTGCGGCGACGATCATGCCGCCCTCCCGCATATGGCCGCGCATGATTTCCGCAAAGCGGGTTTCCGACGCCTTGTCGAGACCGGCGGTCGGTTCATCGACGATCCAGAGCGGACGGTGGCTGACCAGAAGCTTGGCGATGGAAACACGGCGCTTTTGCCCCGTCGACAAATAGCCGAACGGCAGATGCTCCACGCCGGGAAGGTCCACCGCCTCCAGCGCTTCATCGATCTCCATCTGCGCCGCACCGTTGAAATTCTGCCAAAAGGACAGGTTTTCCCGCACGCTGAGCGCGGGCTTCATCGCATTCTGGTGGCCGAGATAGTGACAGGCGGCGCGCACCGGCACGGCCACGCCATCGTCGGTGAGTTCCACCCTCCCCGCTTGCGGGGCAAGCAGGCCGCAGATGATTCGCAAAAGCGTGGACTTGCCGGAGCCGTTGGGGCCGGTCACCACCAGCGCCTCGCCGTCACCGAGCGCAAGAGAAAGGCCCGCGAAAATCGTTTCGCCGCCCCTTTCGCCCGCCAGATTTTCGGCTTCCAGCCGCATTTTATACCCTCTAAGCCCCAATGGATAAGCGCCAGACCAATAGAACCGGAAGCCCGGAAGATCTACGCAAAGGCATCGCAACATTTCGCCGCAAGGGGCCGAATTCACGATATTCTGTCTGGAATCGTTTTAGAAAACTCTCTATATGAGGGCTACCACGCCAGCGGTCGGCGTGGAAACCATTTTTGGCCGATCTCAACCTGTTGCCCTTAAGGACGCAGGCTTCGGGACGGACAGCGGAAATGACTGCACCCGCACCTTGGCGCGTCCTTGAAACGCTAGCCTAGGCGTTCGTCCTGGTTTTCCGGCCAGCAGCATAAGGACGAACGCAGTGTCGCACATCGACAGCTTTAAATGCCGCAAAACCCTCACCGTAGGGGGCAAGGACTATGTCTATTACAGCCTGACCGAAGCCGAAAAGAATGGCCTCGAAGGCGTTTCCAAGCTTCCATTCTCCATGAAGGTTCTGCTGGAGAACCTGCTCCGCTTCGAGGACGACCGCTCCGTCAAGAAGTCGGACATCGAAGCTGTTGCCAAGTGGCTGAACGACCGTGGCTCCGCAGGCGCGGAAATCGCCTACCGCCCGGCGCGCGTTCTCATGCAGGACTTCACCGGCGTTCCCGCCGTCGTCGACCTTGCAGCCATGCGCGACGGCATCAAGGCGCTCGGCGGCGATCCGGAAAAGATCAACCCGCTGGTGCCTGTCGATCTGGTCATCGACCACTCGGTCATCGTCGACGAATTCGGCAATCCAAGCGCATTCAAGGCCAATGTGGACCTCGAATATCAGCGCAACGGCGAACGCTACCGCTTCCTCAAGTGGGGCCAGCAGGCATTCCAGAACTTCCGCGTCGTTCCGCCCGGCACCGGCATCTGCCATCAGGTGAACCTCGAATATCTGGCCCAGGCCGTCTGGACCAAGGAAGAAGACGGCGCGACCGTCGCTTATCCCGACACCTGCGTCGGCACCGACAGCCACACCACCATGGTCAACGGCCTTGGCGTTCTGGGCTGGGGCGTCGGCGGCATCGAAGCTGAAGCGGCCATGCTCGGCCAGCCGGTTTCCATGCTGCTGCCGGAAGTCGTCGGCTTCCGCCTGACCGGCAAGATCAAGGAAGGCGTGACCGCGACCGACCTCGTGCTCACCGTCACGCAGATGCTGCGCAAGAAGGGCGTCGTCGGCAAGTTCGTCGAATTCTTCGGCGAAGGCCTTGAAAACATGACGCTGGCCGACCGCGCAACCATTGCCAATATGGGCCCGGAATATGGCGCGACCTGCGGCTTCTTCCCCGTCGACCGCGAAACGCTCAACTACATGAACACCACCGGCCGCGACGAGCATCGCATCGAACTGGTCGAAGCCTATTGCCGCGCGCAGGGCATGTGGCGTGAAAAGGGTGCAGCCGATCCGGTCTTCACCGACATTCTCGAACTCGACATGGGCGACGTCGTTCCGTCGATGGCCGGTCCGAAGCGTCCGGAAGGCCGCATCGCGCTGGAAAACATCGCTTCGGGTTTCGCAACCTCGCTCGAAAACGAGTACAAGAAGACCACCGGCCAGACCGCGCGTTATGCCGTTGAAGGCGAAGACTATGACCTCGGCCATGGCGATGTGGCGATTGCCGCCATCACGTCCTGCACCAACACCTCGAACCCGAGCGTGCTGATTGCTGCTGGCCTTCTGGCTCGCAACGCCGTTGCCAAGGGCCTGAAGACCAAGCCTTGGGTCAAGACGTCGCTTGCGCCTGGCTCTCAGGTCGTTGCCGCCTATCTTGAATCTGCCGGTCTGCAGAAGGATCTCGATGCGCTCGGCTTCAACCTCGTCGGCTTCGGCTGCACGACCTGCATCGGCAATTCCGGTCCGCTGCCGGCTCCGATCTCCAAGACGATCAACGAAAAGGGCCTGATCGCGGCTGCCGTCCTGTCCGGCAACCGTAACTTCGAAGGCCGCGTTTCGCCGGACGTTCAGGCTAACTACCTCGCCTCGCCGCCGCTCGTCGTCGCCCACGCTCTGGCCGGTACGGTCACCAAGGACCTGACCAAGGAGCCGCTTGGCGAAGACAAGGACGGCAATCCGGTGTTCCTGCGCGACATCTGGCCTTCCTCACAGGAAATCCAGGACTTCATCGCCAAGAACGTCACCCGCAAGATTTTCTCGGAAAAATATGCGGACGTGTTCAAGGGCGACGAAAACTGGCAGGCCGTGCAGGTTCCTGCGGGCCAGACCTATGCATGGGACGACAATTCGACCTATGTGCAGAACCCGCCTTACTTTGTCGGCATGGGCAAGTCGGCCGGCACGATCGGCGACGTCAAGGGCGCTCGTATCCTCGGCCTCTTCGGCGACAAGATCACCACCGACCACATTTCGCCTGCCGGTTCGATCAAGGCACAGTCGCCTGCTGGCAAGTACCTGCTCGACCATGGCGTCGGCGTCGCCGACTTCAACCAGTACGGCACGCGTCGCGGCAACCATGAAGTGATGATGCGCGGCACCTTCGCAAACATCCGTATCCGCAACCACATGCTGGGCGAAAACGGACGTGAAGGCGGCTACACCATCCATTATCCGTCGAAGGAAGAAACCTCGATCTACGATGCTGCCATGCAGTACAAGGCCGAGGGCGTGCCGCTCGTCGTCTTCGCAGGCGTCGAATACGGCAACGGCTCTTCGCGTGACTGGGCTGCCAAGGGCACCAACCTGCTCGGCGTCAAGGCCGTCATCGCACAGTCCTTCGAGCGTATCCACCGCTCCAACCTCGTTGGCATGGGCATTGTGCCTTTCGTCTTCGAGGAAGGCACGAGCTGGCAGACGCTGGGCCTCAAGGGCGACGAAATCGTCACCATCGAAGGCCTTGCCGATGTGCGTCCGCGCCAGAAGGTCGAAGCCTCCATCACCTATGCCGACGGCACGGTGAAGAAGGTTCCGCTCATCTGCCGCATCGATACGCTGGACGAGCTGGACTACATGAAGAACGGCGGCATTCTGCAGACCGTTCTGCGCGATCTGGCCGCTTAATCGGCATCAGTTTGAAAATCAAAAAGCCGCCGGATTTCTCCGGCGGCTTTTTTGTGCCGGATAAGGCTCTCACTGCAACGTGAATTCCTATTGATTGTAGAACTTCTTACATAATAGATGTCAGCGACAATTATTGCAGGATGAAACGAAGTGATACTCCATCCCCCTTTATACGGGACAGGTCCATGGCTTGCAGGCGAGCATCTGCCCGGCTGGCGTAGCATCTGTGCCGTTCTGGGGCTGGCATTCACCGGCTGCATCTCCATGCAGGGGCTTGCCAAGGCACAGGACAGCGGCAAGAAAACCGCCGTTCTGGAGCTTTATACCAGCCAGGGCTGCAAATCCTGCCCGGAGGCCGACCGCAACCTGGCCAAATATGCCGACGATCCCAATGTCCTGGCGCTGTCGTTCCACGTCAATTACTGGGATTATATGGGCTGGCGCGACACCCTTGCCAGCCAGGAAAACACCGACCGGCAGAACGCCTATCGCAATTCCTTCAATGCGCGCATGATCTATACGCCGCAAGCCGTCATCAACGGTACTGCCGAAGTGAATGGCCGCGACAGCAAAGCCATCAAGACGCAGATCGCGGCCAACAAGCTGGATGTGCCGGTTTCGATCACGCAGCTCGATGACGGGCGCCTGTCCATCGATATCGGCGCGGGCAAGAAGCCCGACGCGCCCGTGCACGTGGTCCTGTTCTATTTCCGCGATTCGGTGACGATCCCGATCACGGAAGGGGAAAATGCGGGTGAAGCCGTCACCTATCGCAATACGGTCAGCGATACCGCCACGATCGGCATGTGGGACGGCAAGGCGCTGAAGATCGAGATTCCGGCTTCGGAACTGAAGCGCAAGGATGTATCAGGCTGTGCCGTGGTGCTTCAGGAAACCCGCGATGACAATTCGCTCGGCTCCATACATGGCGCAGCAATGTTCAAGCAGACAAGGCCGGTCGGCCTGTAGGCAGCCGGTTGCTGAACGCAGCAAGGCGCGCTTTGGCGATGTTTTTCTTCCAGGGAGTTCAGCGGAGAAAGGCGTGAGGCCTAGCAGGGCCGTTGATTCAGCTTAGAGCACGTTTCGATCTCTGATTGAATCAGGTCAGCGCTCTAACCTTTGTTTTTGACACGCATCTTGTCCGAAAACCGTTTCACACTTTTCGGGATGCGCTCTAAGTCTTCGGCGCGCATCTTATCCGAAAACCGTTTCACACTTTTCGGGATGCGCTCTAAGCCGGAAAAGGTTGGTTCGGTCCGAGCAGGTCCTTTGGGCGGGGGGCTTGGGGTCGGACTTGCCCGAACCGAACCGTCTCAGGCAACGTATAGATGCTGAAGCCATAATCAGGCTGCAATGCGAAGCTGACAAGGCGAAAATGTGGCCAACAATCACCATTGCAAACACCCATTCTCTTTTCGTGAATGACCGCTCGTAGCGGCTAATCCCTATTTATTGGGGGCTTCGTTCGAGCCATAAGCGCATGCAAAAACAGGCTCGCGGAAGCGCCCCTTGAAATTGCTTCACAAAAGCATCACCCTGTTGTCATGCGCCGATCCGGTTCGCTTCACCACCCTTGCTGATACCGATCCCGGTTGCACGCAGTTTGTTTTTGAGCCTGTCCGGTTCCGGTCGGCGCTCCGCAAAAGGCTGAAAGGAAGGAAATGGATACGTCAAGCGCAGCGAATGAGGATTCGTCGTCCCCATCACCCTCGTCTGCTTCGCCAAAGGTCGTTCCCCTCGACCGCGCGCGGCCTGCTCCCGTCAGTTTCAACCGGCATGAACTCGGCAAAATCCTGAATATCTATGGCCGCATGGTCGCCTCCGGCACGTGGCGCGACTACGCCATCGACCATCTGAGCGACCGTGCCGTGTTCTCCATCTTTCGCCGCGCAAGCGAGATGCCGCTTTTCCGCATCGAGAAGAATCCGAAGCTGGCGCAAAAGCAGGGCGCCTATTCGGTCATCGCCGCAAGCGGGCTTATCATGAAGCGCGGCCACGAGCTGGAGCGGGTGCTGCGCGTGTTCGACAAGAGCCTCAAGCTCGTGGAAAGCTGATCCTTCGACAAGCTCAGGGTGAGGACAGCGGCGGCGTTCCCGGTTCCGTTGAGCGTCCGCCATTGAGCGGCAGCTGCATCAGCACCGTATCGAGCCAGCGTCCGTGCTTGAAGCCAGAACCCTCGATGCGCCCGCAATGGGCAAAGCCGAGGCTTTCATGCAGCCTGACCGAACCGATATTCTGCTCCCCGTCTCCAATCACCGCCAGCAATTGCCGGAAGCCCAATGCGGAAATACGCGCGATAAGCGCGCGCAGCAGAAGCTTGCCGACGCCCTTTCCCTTGGCATTGGGAGCGATATAGATCGAGTCCTCCGCAAGCCAGCGATAGGCTGGCCTGACGCGGAAATAGCTCGCATAAGCATAGCCGAGAATCCGGCCCTCCTCCTCTGCCACGAGGATCGGAAAGCCCTGCTCGACGAATGCCGAAAACCGCCTTGCCATTTCATCCCTTGTCGGCGGCTCGATCTCATAGGAACCGGCGCCGGTCAGCACGGCATCGGTATAAATCGTGGTGATGGTTTCGATATCGGCAGGCTGGAAATCACGGATGACGGGCATGTTGTAACCGCAAGGGAATGTTGGAGCTTCCCAACATGCATCAGAAATTGCCTGCACAAAAGCAAAAAGGGCAGCGTTTCCGCTGCCCTTTCGTTCAAGCACTCTTCGGCTGATTAGTCACGGTTGCCCATGAACTGCAGCAGGAAGGTGAACATGTTGATGAAGTCGAGATAGAGACGCAGCGCGCCCATCACGATCTTGCGGCCCTGCGTATCCGAAGCATCGCCTTCGTAATACATTTCCTTGATCGACTGCGTGTCGTAGGCGGTGAGGCCTGCGAAGATCAGAACGCCGATCACCGAGATTGCGAATTGCAGCGCGGTGGAGCCGAGGAAGATGTTGACGACCGATGCCAGGATCAGGCCGAACAGGCCCATGATCAGGAACGAACCCATCGCGGACAGGTCGCGCTTGGTCGTGTAACCGTAGAGCGACAGCGCGCCGAAGGAAGCAGCCGTCACAAAGAAGGTGCGAACGACGCTCTGGCCGGTGAAGACCAGGAAGATCGACGACAGCGACAGGCCGACGAGGGCGGCATAGCCCCAGAAGACGGCGTTAGCGGTCGAGACCGACATGCGCTCGATGCGGAAGCTCAGGAAGAACACTGCCGCGAGCGGCGCAAGCATCACCACCCAGCGAAGCGGGGACGTGTAGAGCGCCACGCCGAGACCGGTGAGCATCTTGCCGTTGGCGAGCTGCGCGACGGCTGCGGACGGATCCGTGGTGGTTGCGAGTGCGGCAACGGCAAATGCGGCAAGGCCGGTAACGGCCAGGCCGATAGCCATCATGTTATAGACGCCGAGCATATAGCTGCGCAGGCCCTGATCGATGCCTGCATCGGCACGAGCGCCGCCTACCGGCCTCTGCTGCGCCTGAATATTGCGAAAGTCAGCCATGACTTAAATCCTCTTGCCATGTCCCGTCCGGTGTCGGGGCGCTCCCAAAGTCGAGCCGCCGCCAGGCGCCGCTGGCGGGACTCCAGCATGCCTGCCTGACATTATGGGGATTTCGGCCCTCTCCTACAAGTAGTTCCTGTAAAAAAACGTGATGTGGCGACTTGAAAGGCGAACCGCATTATCCATGCGATCCAAGGGGTTAAGCTTATTTTCTGCCTTTGCGTTACAAATCGTTCATATGGTTCTGAGCACCGTTGCGGGCTTCTGGCCCAAAACGCGCCATGTTCCCGCAAGGCCAAAGCCGACCGTCAGCACCAGCGCCATGGCCACCGTCATCAGCGCCACATCGGGCAGGAAGCTTGCTTTCAGCTTCATGATTTCGACGACGACATACCAGCCCGCCGCGCTGCCGGCGGCAAGGGCAAAAAGGGCCGTCGCCAGCCCGAGCAGCATATATTCAAGCACATAGGCCGTAATCAGCGTGCCGCGCGTGGCGCCCAACGTCTTCAGCACCACCGCGTCGTGGACGCGGGCACGGTTGCCCGCCGCCAGCGCCCCGCCCAGCACCAGAACCGATGCGGCAAGCGCAATGGAGGCGGCGGCGCGGATGGCGGTGGCAAGCTGGCCGATCAGATCATTGGCGACATTGAGCGCATCGGTCACGCTGACCGTGGTGACGGCGGGCCAGGTTTTCGTGACCTGCCGCAGCACATCGGGCGCAAGGTTCTTCTGCCCGTCGGGAATGGTGAGCGTCGCCAGCCAGGTGGCCGGCGCACCGGCAAAGGTATTGGGCGAAAACACCATGACAAAATTCATGGCCAGCGTTTCCCACTGCACCTGACGGAAGCTTGCGATCTTCGCGGTGATGTTGCGGCCAAGCACGTTGACCGTCACCGTGTCGCCAAGCTTCAGGCCCAGTTCCTTGCCCTCGCGCTCCGCGAAGGAGACCAGCGGTTCACCATTGTAACCGGGAGACCACCATTCGCCTTCGGTCAGCGTCGAGTTTTCGGGGACTGTATCGGAAAAGGTTATGCCACGGTCGCCACGCAGCACCCAGGCAGCTTCCGGCGGAATGGTCATGTCGCGCACATTCTTACCGTTGAAGGCCACAATGCGCCCGCGCAGCATCGGGCCGGAGGTGAGCTTGCCGTCAGGCACGATGCCGCTCACCAGTTTGGTGAAATCACCGATGTCGCGGTTCTGGATATCGACAAAGAAGAAATCCGGGGCTTGGGCCGGAATATTCTCGGTCACCTGTCGGCGCAGATTGCCATCGATCAGCGCAATCGCCACCATCAGCGTCAGGCCAAGGCCGAGCGACAGCACCACGGAAGGTGTCAGCGCGCCGGGACGATGAATATTGCCGACCGCAAGCCGCAGTGCGGTCGAGCGCACACGCGGGACGCGGCGGGCAAGCCAGCGAATGCCGTCCGCGACCAGCCGCAGCACACCGAAGGCAGCAATGGCCGAGACGATGAAAATGGCCGCGATGCGCCGGTCATAGGCGACGTAAAGCGCCAGCCCCGCAAGCGCTGCAATCAGCAGAACGGCGAGAACGAGATAGAGGAACGGCGGCAGGCCGCGCTGTTCAAAGCCCTGCTCGCGGAACAGCGCCGTCGCCGGAATGTCCCGCGCCCTGCCAAGCGGAATGATCGCGAAGGCAAGCGTGGTGATGAGGCCAAAGACGGCGGCCAGCGCCAATGCTCCCGGAAAGAAGCCGCCGCCACCGGCGACCGGCAGATAATCGGCAAGCGCCATTGCTGCTGCATAGGGAATGATCGCCGCCAGAATCAGCCCGAGCGCGATGCCGATCAGGCCGATCACCATGATCTGAACGAGATAGACCAGCACGGCGAAACGCGCGGGCGCGCCGAGCGACTTGAAGGTGGCGATCACGCCGCGCTTGCCGTCGAGATAGGCGCGCACCGCATTGGCGACGCCGACGCCGCCGACGATCAGCGCCGTCAGCCCCACCAGCGTCAGGAATTGCGAGAAGCGCTCGATATTGGCACTGAGCGCTGGCGCGGCATTGGCGCGGGAACGAATGTTCCAGCCCGCATCGGGAAAATCGGCAGCGGCCTGCCGCCTCACTTCGGCAATTGCCGCATCCGTCGCCCCGTCCGGCAGGGCAACCTTGTAGATGTGATCGACAAGGCTTCCGGGTTGGATGAGGCCGGAAGCCCTGAGGCCATCCAGCGAAACCAGAAAGCGCGGCGCGAAATTGAAGCCGGACGACAGCAGGTCCGGCTCGCTCTCAATCAGGCCGCGCAGTTCAAAGGCTTGCGAACCGAGCAGAACCCTCGCGCCGAGCGACAGGTCCATGCGGTTCAGAAAATCCTGCGTCACGGCGGCACCGTAGACGCCGTCCTTCTCGCCCATCATGGAGCCAAGCGATTGCTGCGGCTGGACCTTCAATTCACCATAGAGCGGATAGGCGGCGTCGACCGCCTTCACCTCGACCAGCGACTGGTCGGAGCCATCGGGCAGGCGCGCCATGGAGCGCATCGTGGCGCTTGCCGCGACCTTGCCCTGCTTGTCGATGAAGGCGCGTTCTTCCGCCGTTGTTTCGCGCTGATTGAGCGCAAAGCTGACATCGCCGCCCAGAATGGTCTGGCCTTCCGAGGCAATGCCGGTGCTGACCGAGCGCGCCACCGAATTGACGCCGCCGATGGCAGCAACACCCAACGCGATACAGGCGAGGAAAATATAGAAACCGGCAAGCCCGCCGCGCATTTCACGCAGCGCAAAGCGGAGAGCGAGCGAGAAAGACCTGGTCGCACTCATGCGCCTGCCGCCAGCGTTTCGAGGATGGAGCCGCCCTGCGCGGGTTCCTCGATCCGGCCCGAACGCACCGGAATTTCAATGTCGCAGCGCGCCGCAAGCGCGGGATCATGCGTGACAAGCACCATGGTCAGGCCATTTTCGCGCTGCTTGGCAAACAGGAGATCGGCAATCTGGCGACCCGTCGCAGTGTCGAGATTGCCCGTCGGCTCGTCGGCGATCAGGATTTTGGGCGAAGGCGCCAACGCGCGGGCAATCGCCACGCGCTGCTGCTCGCCACCGGAAAGTTCGGACGGATAATGGGTGAGCCGCTCGCCAAGACCGACGGCGCGCAATTCGCGCTCAGCCACCTCGAACGCATCGCGGCGACCGGCAAGCTCCAGCGGCACGGCGACATTTTCAAGCGCGGTCATGTTGGGAATGAGGTGGAAGGACTGGAACACGATGCCGATATTGGCGCCACGAAAAGCAGCGGCCTGATCTTCGCTCATCCGGCTGATCGTCTCACCCGCAATCTTCACAGTTCCGTTATCGACATGTTCCAGACCGGCCAGAACCATCAAGAGCGTGGACTTGCCGGAACCGGACGGACCGACGATACCGACCGACTGGCCTTGCGATATATGAAGGGAAACGCCCTTCAGCACGTGGACCAACGAGGCGGCGTGCCCAAGGGTCAGATGAACGTTCTCAAGTTCGATAATCGGGCCAACAACCTGTTCCGTCACGCAGTTTTTATCCTATATGAATAATAGCGCGCCACAAATTTGAACCTATGTTGCGCCAATTATTGAAGAGAAGTCCGGCGGGCCAGTTGCCCACAGCCCCTCAAATATGGGTTTTCGACGATGTGTTTCAAACTCTCAATCCCGGCATGGCTCCCTGTTTTTGCGGCGATTGCATCTTTTATGGCGGCAAGCCCCGTCATTTCGGCGCAGGCGCAGGAAGAACCGACCGGCCTTGAAGACGCATTGCCGACCGAGCAGCTGTCCCAGATCAGGATTGTCGGCTTCGGCGACAGCCTGATGGCGGGCTATCTGCTGCCTTCCAACGCCGCCTTTCCGCAGCAGCTTGAAAAGGCGCTCAACGACAAGGGCATCGAGGTTTCGATCGAGAATGCGGGCGTGTCGGGCGACACCACCACAGGCGGTCTTTCGCGGATCGACTGGTCGGTTCCCGATGGCACCGATCTTGTGATCCTTGAACTTGGCGCCAATGACGCGCTGCGCGGCATCGAGCCCGACATTACCGAAAAGAACCTCGACGAAATGCTGGCGCGCCTCAAGCAGCGCGGCATTTCGGTCATTCTTGCCGGCATGATGGCCCCGCCCAACATGGGCAAGGATTATGCCGCCAAATTCAACCCGATCTATCCGAAGCTGGCGCAGAAATATGGCGTGCCGCTCTACCCGTTTTTCCTCGACGGGGTAGCAACGAAGAAGGAGTTTCTGCTCGAGGATGGAATGCACCCCAATGAGAAAGGCGTCGAAACGATGGTGACCAATTTCATGCCCACTATCGAAAAGAGCCTGACGGATATGCAAAACAAGGGGACATCGGGAGGCTGACGCCAGCCGGGAGCATAAACAGCTTGCCCCCGACAGGAAACTTTGATTCGCTCTAGCTGCATCGGCAAATATCGAATCATCGATGGAACGATGCACTGACACTCTGGGTTAGAGCGTCTTTCACGCATCCAGCCGGATGCAGGCGCTCTGACAGGGAACGCTTCGAGGAGGATGCCTTATGCCGCGTCTTTTCACTGCCCTCGAAATCCCGCGTGATGCCGCGCTTTCGCTCTCGTTGTTGCGAGGCGGTCTTCCCGGCGCACGCTGGATTGATGTCGAAAACTACCACATAACGCTGCGTTTTATCGGAGATGTGGAAGGCCACGTGGCCGACGAGGTTGCCAATGCGCTCGATCGCGTGCGGCGGCCCGAATTCATGCTCAACCTCTCGGGTGTCAATGCGTTCGGCTCCAAAAAGCCGCACAGCATCTATGCGGGTGTATCCCCCTCGCCTGAACTCAATGCATTGCAGGCGGAAATCGAACGTATCTGCCAGCGGCTGCACATTCCCGCCGATCCGCGCAAGTTCACGCCGCATGTGACGCTGGCACGGCTCAGAAACGCCCGCATCGACGATGTGGCGCGTTATCTGTCCTCACGCGGCAACTTCGCGACGCTGCCCTTCAAGGTGGGACGGTTCGTGCTGATGTCGTCGCGCGATTCGGTTGGCGGCGGGCCTTACATCGTGGAAGAAGCCTGGCCTTTGGTCGCCGTTTCCCGCACGGGCCAGAACTGGTCGGCAAGCGCGATGGAAGCCGCCAGAACCATCCGGTAGACCTTTTCGAAATCCCCGGTCCCGCCATAATAGGGGTCGGGGATTTCAACCGCCCGCCCTTCGGCAATCTCGGTGAAAAGCCCGATATGCGCGCTTGCATTTGCGGGCTGTCGCCCGGCGATCATCCGCATATTGTAGCGGTCCATCCCGAGGATCAGGTCGAAACGGCTGAAATCACCTGCAATCAGCTGGCGGCAGCGCTGCCCCGAAATATCGAGACCATGACGCGCCGCAACGCTGATGGAGCGTTCGTCCGGTTCCTCGCCGGTATGGTAGCCATTGGTTCCGGCGGAATCGACCAGCACATGGCGAATGCCGCGCTTTTCAAGCACCTGCCCCATCACGCCTTCGGCCAGCGGAGACCGGCAGATATTGCCGGCGCAGATGAAAAGAATGCTGTTTGGCGCTGATGCGGTCACTGGGGCGGTCACGGAACTCTCGCGTTCATGATAAGTTGTTTCAGAAACCGCAACATAGGCGAAAGACGATGACACGCAACCGGCTGACGGAAAACGAACTGAACGAAGCGCTCAAGGATCTTGACGGCTGGCAGAAGGTTGACGGACGCGAGGCGATTTCCAAAAGCTTCAGGTTCAAGGATTTCAACGCCGCCTTCGGCTTCATGGTGCGCGCAGCGCTTCACGCGGAAAAGCTCGACCATCACCCCGAATGGTTCAATGTCTATAACCGCGTCGATGTCACGCTTGCCACCCACAGCGAGAATGGCATTACCGAACTCGACGTCAAGCTTGCCCGCAGGATGAACGCCCTGGCCTGAAGTTAAAGCTTTGAGATGTATACATAAATCTTCCGGCGATCATAATTGAAGCTGCCATCGGGGTTGCGGCTGGAATAGGGAAGAACGCGGGTCAGATTGATGCGGTCCTGCCAGTTCTGGCCGAGCTTGCCGCCATGGACGCCACGGATAAAAACATCGCCGAGCGAAATGGCGGCGTGGAAAACATGTCCTGCCTGCACGTCGTAGAAGCCGATGGCCTTGCCATAGGGCAGCGCCGAATAGCCGTTCCATTGTTCGCCCGCCCGGAAATTCAGGATGGGTATCCAGTTCTGGCTGGAGGTGCCGCGCAGGGTGTTGAGCGAGATTCCAGCGCCGAAGAGGAACCGCAGATAGACGGCGGCATCGTAGCACCCGGCCTCGAACAGATCGATGATGATGTAATCGTCCTCGCTTCCGGCGGCCAGCAGCTGGTTGCCGCGAAACAGCCGTGTTGAGCGGTCGCTGCGGATGAAGTTTTCGCCATAGCCGGTCAAATGCATCAAAACCTCCATTCATGCGGCATCGCTCCAGCGTGAAAGCGATCCGGTCGAATCTGTATTTTGGGGATTTGGCGGGGGCCTTGTAGCTGATGGTTCTGGCAGGATCGGGCGGGTGGAGAAATGGCCCGGACTTGCACCGGACTTGCCCCGGACTTGCAAGAGCGACGCAAACTCCCCATTTTCAGCCGGTCATAACCTGCATTCGATGATCGGAATCAGGACGACAGGAGTTGAACGAGAATGGATGACGTCAGAATCGGTGAAATCCTCGAACCCGGCAGCGAGAGCGAATTCAAGAAGCGCAGCGAGCGGGTGAAGAACGGATTCTGGAAGGCCGCGCGCCGCGCCGGTCGCATGGTGCCGTTCATGGACGAGGTTGTTGCTGCCTATTATTGCGCGCTCGACCAGAAGACGCCGACCCGCGTGCGCATGACGCTGATGGCCGCACTTGCCTATTTCGTCCTGCCCTTCGACGCCATTCCCGATCTTCTGGCGGGTATCGGCTTCACGGATGACGTTGCCGTGCTGATGGCGGCGCTGACCGCTGTGCGCGCCCACATCACGCCCGCGCACCGGCTGGCGGCGAAGCAGGCGTTGGAGGATCAAGTAGGGCAGTAGGGCAGTAGGGCAGTAGGGCAGTAGGGCAGTAGGGCAGTAGGGCAGAGAAGGATATGGTTGGCGTGGTCATCCGCAACCAAAACATACTCCCCTACTCCCTTACTCCCCTATTCCCTTAACATACTGCCCTACTGCCCTACTGCCTTATTGCCTTATCGCCTTACTGACGCCGCTTTCTTTTAATTCAACTTCCCCCAAGGGATGGCGGGGCGACTTGGCTGCTCATTCAAGTTTTCTTTCGAAACTTCACCGTTTGGTAACCCAGATTAAGGCATTTTAATCGGCAACTGAGCGGGACGGCGTGATGAACGGCGGCATCCCGATATTCAAGTTTGAAGCAAACGAAAGAGAACCGGTAAAAACCAATGCTTGGAAAATCGATCGTCGCGGCTTCTGTGTTCATGATTGGGATGGCGGGCTCGGCACTCGCCCAGACCCCGAGCCAGATCAGCCAGTTCAATGCCTGGGGCGCCTACAGCTATCAGTCGGGCAACGGCAAGGTCTGCTATGTCCTCTCCGTGCCGACCCAGAAGGCCCCGGCCTCTGTCGATCACGGCGACAACTTCTTCCTCGTGAGCCAGAAGCCCGGCCAGAACATCTCGTTCGAACCGCAATTCATGGCCGGTTACGACCTCAACGCCAATGCCAAGGTCGTCGTTTCCATCGGCAACCGCAGCTTTAACATGTTCGTCAACGGCAAGTCCGGATGGATGGAAAATGCTGCCGAAGAGCCGCAGCTCATCGCAGCCATGCGCGGCGGTTCGGAAATGAAGGTGCAGGCACAGTCGAAGCGCGGCACCAAGACCAACTACACCTATTCGCTCAAAGGTATTTCGGATGCGCTGAAAGCCATCCAGAAATGCAAATAATCCACGCGACTGGATGACTTTCAAAGCCGGGCCTTCAAGTCCGGCTTTTTCTTTTGCGCTGCATTCATGCATGGCAGCCTGGATTTCGTGTGGCCGGATTTCGTGTGGGATGACGAATGCGATATTGTGTGCTATTAGCGCGCGCATCAGGGTCGCAATGTCGGCTGTCCGACCCTATTTATCCATGAATTCGGGCCAGATTATCTGGCGAAGCTTATCGAGGCGCTCAAGGCGCTCGTCTCCAACAGTTGAAAACAGATGTCCATTTCGTTCGACCTTACCATTGATGATACGCGTGACCAGCTTGCCCGCCATGCGCGCGCCAGCCTGGAGGCAAAGCCGTCGCTGATCGGCATGTCGCGCGAGGAAATGGCCGAAGCGCTGATCAAGGTCGGCGTGCCGGAACGGCAGACGAAAATGCGCATCAGCCAGCTCTGGCACTGGCTCTATGTGCGCGGCGTTTCCGATTTCGCCGACATGCGCAATATTTCCAAGGATCTGCGCGCCCTTCTGGCGCAGCATTTCACCATTCAGCGCCCCGAAGTGGTCGAGGAACAGATTTCGCAGGATGGAACCCGTAAGTGGCTGTTCCGCTTTCCGCCGCGCGGTGCCGGTCGCCCCGTCGAAATCGAAAGCGTCTATATTCCCGAAGAAGGCCGCGGGACGCTGTGCATTTCCTCACAGGTCGGCTGCACGCTCACCTGCTCCTTCTGCCACACCGGCACGCAGAAGCTGGTGCGCAACCTGACCGCGGAAGAAATTCTGGCGCAGCTTTTGACCGCCCGCGACCGGCTTGGCGACTTCCCGGACAAGGACACGCCGGATGGCGCCATGGTGCCTGCCGAGGGCCGCAAGATCACCAATATCGTGATGATGGGCATGGGCGAGCCGCTCTATAATTTCGAGGAAGTGAAGAAGGCCCTGCTGATCGCGTCGGATGGCGATGGCCTCTCCCTTTCAAAGCGCCGCATCACGCTTTCAACCTCCGGCGTCGTGCCGGAAATCTATCGCACCGGCGACGAAATCGGCGTCATGCTTGCCATTTCGCTGCATGCCGTGCGCGACGAATTGCGCGACATTCTGGTGCCGATCAACAAGAAGTATCCGCTGGAACAGCTGATCAAGGCGTGCCGTGAATATCCGGGCCTGTCCAATGCCAAGCGCATCACCTTTGAATATGTGATGCTGAAGGACATCAATGACAGCCTGGAGGATGCCAAGCTTCTGGTGAAGCTGTTGCAGGGCATTCCGGCCAAGATCAACCTGATCCCGTTCAACCCATGGCCCGGCACGAATTATCAGTGCTCGGACTGGGAGCAGATCGAGAAATTTGCCGATTATGTGAATGCGGCTGGCTACGCTTCGCCGATCCGCACGCCGCGCGGCCGCGATATTCTCGCCGCCTGCGGCCAGCTGAAATCGGAATCCGAACGCCTGCGCAAGAGCGAACGCCTTGCGCTGGAAGCAATGATGATCGCAGGGCACGGCGAATAAACCGAGGGGGAGCGCGCTTGAACGATACTTTTGACTACATAACGCGCTTCGTCATCGTGGTATTCGGCTATTGCTGCGCTGTGCTGGCGGCAGGCTGGTTTCTGGCCGCCATCCTTTTCCGCACCCTGGGCGTCGATTCGCTCATGAATGATTTTATCTCGTTCGCCACGGTAGCCGTCGATTCAGACGGCGGAACCTATTGGGCCACAACCAGCTTCTGGAGCTCCGTCTTCGTCGGCGGCTTCGCGCTTGCCATGCTGGCTGGCGGGTTCAGCTTCGTGCCCGCCCTCGTCCTTATCGTTCTGGCTGAAGCGCGCGGTTACAGGTCGTCGCTCTATTATTGCGTCGCGGGAACGCTGATCGGGCTTGCCGCCGCAAGCGCATCGCTTCCCTTCAGCGACACTCGCAGCGTGTCGGAAAGCTCGCTGTGGATTGCCGCCATAGCAGGCGCCGGCGTCGTCGGCAGCTTCGTCTACTGGCTGCTCGCAGGCCGCAAGGCCGGACGGCTTTTATCCCATCCGGCAGAGTAAGCGTTTTACTTCGCCTGCGCTGTGATGATCTTCAGCGCGAAGGCGGAAAATACACCCGCAAACATCCAGTCCACAATGCGCGTCACGGTCGGGTTCTTTTTCAAAAGCCCGGCAAAGCGGTCCGCCGCCACCACCATCGGTATGGTGAAGGGCAGCGCCATCGGAATGAACGACAGGCCGAGGAAGAACAGCTTGCCCATGGCATGCGGGTCGTGCGCGGAGACGAACTGCGGCAGGAAGGTCATGTTGAACAGGATGATCTTCGGGTTGAGCAGGTTGATGCCAAGCCCGGTCAGCCAGTTCTGGAACAGCGTATGCTTCTTGCCGCCATTCTTTTCCGGCGAGAAGGCCGATCCCTTGCGGATCGCCTGCACCGCGAGCCACACCAGATAGCCCGCACCCACGATCTTGAGTGCCGTAAACGCAGCCGGAGAGGCGATGATCAGCGCCGAAAGGCCGAGCGCCACCATGGTGGTGTGAATGACGATGCCGGTGCTGGCGCCAGCCATGCAGGCAAAGCCCGCGGCCTTGCCTTCAGAAAGGGCGCGCCCGACGAACAGCGTCATGTCCGGGCCGGGGGTGATGGAAAGGATCGCCGTTGCAATCGCGAACTGGACAAAGATCGTCCATTCAGGGATGAAGGTCAGGTTTGTCAGAAAAGACATCGAGATGTGCTCCAAGAGATGGCGCACGCTAGAATAATTTCCCGGCAAAGGGAACAGCGGAATGGAGACCGGAATGCTGCTGATCGTGGGGACCGTCCGCCTGCCGCCGGAAAACCTCGACCGGGCGCGCAAGGCCATGCAGGCCATGATTGCGGCCAGCCGTGCGGAGGATGGCTGCGTGGACTATGGCTATGCCGAGGACGTGCTGGAACCGGGCCTGATCCACGTCAAGGAGTTCTGGCGTGACCGCGCCTCGCTGGACCGGCATTTTGCCTCCGCCCATATTGCCGAATGGCGCGCCGCCTGGCCCGAGCTTGGCATCGGCGACCGCAATCTGGTTGTTTATGAGGTCGGCGAACCGCAGGCTACATGATACCGCATCAGTTTTCGCGATAAGTCGCAGCCCTTCGGCTTGCGTGGCGCTTGGCAACTGATAAAAGACTTGCGGATATATCAGTTGGGTTCCACCAGAGCCTCAACCGCACCGCATTGGACGGAAGTAACTATGAGCAAGCTGAAAGACGTTAAGAAAGTCGTTCTCGCCTATTCGGGCGGCCTCGACACCTCGATCATCCTGAAGTGGCTTCAGACGGAACTGGGCGCGGAAGTCGTGACCTTTACCGCCGATCTCGGCCAGGGCGAGGAACTTGAACCGGCCCGCAAGAAAGCGGAAATGCTGGGCATCAAGGAAATCTTCATCGAGGACGTGCGCGAGGAATTCGTGCGCGATTTCGTCTTCCCGATGTTCCGCGCCAATGCCGTCTATGAAGGCGTCTACCTGCTCGGCACCTCGATTGCCCGCCCGCTGATCTCCAAGCACCTGATCGACATTGCCAAAAAGACCGGCGCCGACGCCATCGCGCATGGCGCGACCGGCAAGGGCAACGACCAGGTCCGTTTCGAGCTTTCGGCCTATGCGCTGAACCCGGACATCAAGATCATCGCCCCATGGCGCGACTGGTCGTTCAAGAGCCGCACGCATCTGCTCGAATTCGCCGAACAGCACCAGATCCCCGTCGCCAAGGACAAGAAGGGCGAAGCGCCGTTCTCCGTCGACGCCAACCTGCTGCACTCCTCGTCCGAAGGCAAGGTTCTGGAAGATCCGGCTGTCGAGGCGCCGGAATATGTGCATATGCGCACCATTTCGCCGGAAACCGCGCCCGACAAGGCAACGATCATCAAGATCGGCTTTGAAAAGGGCGATGCCGTTTCGATCAATGGCGAGCGCCTGTCGCCTGCCACCCTTCTTGCCAAGCTCAACGACTATGGCCGCGACAATGGCATTGGCCGTCTCGACCTCGTGGAAAACCGCTTCGTCGGCATGAAGTCGCGCGGCGTCTACGAAACGCCGGGCGGCACGATCCTGCTTGCCGCGCACCGCGCCATCGAATCGATCACGCTCGACCGCGGTGCGGCGCACCTGAAGGACGAGCTGATGCCGCGCTATGCGGAGCTGATCTATTACGGTTTCTGGTTCTCGCCGGAACGCGAAATGCTGCAGGCCGCAATCGATCACAGCCAGCGCCATGTCGAAGGCGAAGTCACGCTCAAGCTCTACAAGGGCAATGTGATGGTGATCGGCCGTGAATCGGAAAAGTCGCTCTATTCCGACAAGCTCGTCACCTTCGAAGACGATCAGGGCGCTTACGACCAGAAGGACGCGGCAGGCTTCATCAAGCTCAATGCGTTGCGGTTGCGGACGCTCGCCGCGCGCGACAGGAGATAAGCCCGATTGGCTGATCCAAGTACCCTCGTCCTTCGAGGCTCGCTTCGCTCGCACCTCAGGATGAGGGTTACTGCGGGCGCTACCGCCCTTCACCTCATGGTGAGGTGGGAATGAACCCTGAGCTTGTCGAAGGGGAAATGAGCCTCGAACCACGAAGGTGAAGGGTCAGGGAAACCAACATGCAAAACGCCCTCCGCGTCGGAGGGCGTTTTTCTTTATTCAGGCCGCATGTTTGATGCTGGCCAGCATCTTTTCCTCGCCCGGACGCAAGGTCAGCACCCGCACGCCGTTCGAGGTGACCGCCACCGTATGCTCGAACTGCGCCGACAGTTTTCCGTCGCGCGTCACCACCGTCCAGCCGTCCTTTTCCTGCTTCACCTTGGCCGTTCCCTGATTGAGCATCGGCTCGATGGTGAACACCATGCCTTCGCGCAGCCGAACCCCGGTGCCGGGCTTGCCGAAATGCAGGACCTGCGGTTCCTCATGCATCTCGCGACCGATACCATGGCCGCAATATTCCCGCACGATGCTGTAATCATGCCGCTTGGCGTGGCGCTCGATGGCATGGCCGATATCGCCCAAGGTCGCGCCGGGGCGCACGGCGGCAATCCCCTTCCACAGCGCCTCGTAGGTCACCCGGACGAGGCGCGAGGCAAAGGGCGCGACTTCTCCGACCATGTAGGTCTTGCTGGAATCGGCGATATAGCCGTCCTTTTCCAGCGTGATGTCGAAATTGATGATCTCGCCGTTTTGAATGATCTCGTCATGCGACGGCATGCCGTGGCAGACGACCTCGTTCTTCGAGCTGTTCAGCACATAAGGATAGTCATACTGCCCCTTGCTGGCAGGCCGCGCCTGCAATTCGCGGGTGATGTAATCCTCAACCAGATCGTTGACCTGCATCGTGGTCATGCCCGCCAGCGGCGTGCGGTCGAGAAGGGCAAAAACCGAGGCCAGCAGCGCGCCGGATGCCGCCATCTTTTCCACTTCGGCCGGGGTCTTGGTCATGATGGCTGCACTGCCAGAACCGGCAGAACCGGCAGCTCGACCCGTGCCGAGCGCAACTGCATCTGCACGATCTCGTTGAACGACAGGTCGGGATGCGCCTGCGCCAGCATGCCGATCTTCATCCAATATTCTGCCTGCGCATTGATCGAACGGCACATGACGTCGCTCGCCTTGCGCAATTCCTCGTGCAGCTCGTCGCCAATCTTTACGATACCCATGGCAATATCCAGTATAAGCGTTTTATATACGAACCATATATAAATCGTATAAATCCATTCATCAAGCTTTCTGCTCTTCCTTCTCAGGCAATCAAAACCCCTTGCATTTAATATGGCACCATACTATACGGCACCGTATGGAAATTATCGAACAAAAGCATCATGCCCTTCTGGGTGAAATGGAACGCCGGCACAGTCCGTCCACCGACGCGCTGAAAGCCTGCTTTGAAGTCCTTTCGCTTGCTGCGGCCATTGACCGGGATTGCGCCAACCGGCTGGCGCCGCACAAGCTTTCGGAGGGCAAGTTCGTGCTGCTGTTTCTGTTGCACAATGCGCCCGACGGCCTCTCGCCGCACGAGCTTTCGGAACGCGCAGGCGTGACGCGCGCCACCATCACCGGCCTGCTGGACGGGCTGGAGCGCGACGGTTTCCTCAAGCGCCACGCGGATAGCGAGGACCGCCGCAAGCTGGCTGTCCGGCTGACACCCGAAGGTTCGCTGCTGGCGCAACAGCTTTTCGAACAACATACCGCATGGATTGCAAGCCTGATGAGCGATCTCTCGTCAGGCGAACAGCAGCTTCTCAGCACCTTGCTGCGCCGCATCTGGAGCCGCACCGATGCCGGTCGCTCCTTCAAGATCAATGAAACTCTAAGGGATATGACATGACCTATTACCTCGCCGAGCTTTATTCCCCGAAAGCTGGCTGGCACGCACTCGATGCTGAAGGCAGGCAGGCCTTCTTTGAGAAAGTCGGCGCGGGCATGGGCGGACTTGCAGCGCTTGGTATCGAGGCTTTGGCATTGGGACCCGTCGACGCGACAAAGCCTTTTGCGCCCGATCAGAGTTTCTTCGCCATCTGGCGCTTCCCGGACGAAGCGGCTCTCGACATGCTGATTACCGGAATCACCGCCACCGGCTGGCACGATTATTTCGACACGATCAATGCGGCTGGCGCTGGCACCGACCTTCCCGGCCATCTGGCGCAATTGGCAGGCGTGCCTTTCCGGGAAGCCGCCTGAAGCCGCCGGAGCGTATTCCCCCGTTCCAGAATGGTTCCTGTCTTAACGGAATCGTTGGAACGGCTCTATCCATTCGTTTTACGCATTTCCGAACGCATCGAAGCGGAATTGGAAATCAGTCCGGCGGATTGATTTCCTCGCGCGGGCGTTTCACACTTTTGGCTCGGAAATGCTCCGGCAATTCGTTTTTACGCGCCTCCCGAAAATCGTTTCACACTTTCGGGAGGCGCTTCTTCAGGGGAATTTTTCTGTCCACACATACACCCGGCTGATCCCGCTTGACTCTTGCCTCGCTCGATTCAATACTAGAACAAATAGAGAACAATTTGACAGGAAACGAACGTGAGCGGCATCGACATCGCGGCGTTGCGGCGCATGGTTACGGCCATTGCAGGCAATGATCCGCAAGGCAGTTTTGCCCGCAGGACAGGAAGCGGGACGGACGCAGGCTTCGGTCGCGCACGCAGTTTCACGCTCGGCCTTGCCGGGGCCGATGCCGCCTTTCCGCATGGTCTGGCGGGCGATGCGCTGCATGAGGTTTTTGCCGAAAATCCGGGCGCGCATATGGCTGCGACCGGCTTTGCTCTGGCGCTGGTGCTGCGGGCGACGCAGGATGGAAGGCCGATCATCTGGATCGAGGAGGAAAGTGCGGCGAGCGAATATGGCGGGCTTTATCCGCCGGGGCTTCACGCCTTCGGGATCGATCCGTCGCGGCTTCTGATCGTGCGCTGCCCCAGCGCGCAGGATGTGCTGAAGGCGGCGAACGATGCGCTGGAGGCAGGCAGCGGCGGCAAGGCCTCGCATCTGGTTTCCGGCGTCGTCGCCTCGGTGACCGGCCAGCCGAAATGTCTCGACCTCACCGCATCGCGCCGCCTGCTTCTGGCGAGCGAGACCGCGCAATTGCCGGTCATCCTGCTCAGGAGCCACCGGACGGCGGTGCAAAGTGCTGCCGTCAGCCGCTGGCGGGTGGCGCCCGCGCCATCGCGCTCCAGCGGAGCGAACGCGCCGGGAAAACCGGCCTTTTCCGCCGTGCTGGAGCGCAACCGCCACGGCACATGCGGGCAATGGATCATGGAATGGAACAATGAAACCCTTGAATTTGGCACAAGAGAACGGGATGGCAGAACGCTTGTTTCTCGCCCTGTGGTTTCCGTTTCTGCCGACCGACCGGCTTCGCCGCGCCGTTCCGCATGACGGCAGGGAGCGCCTGCCCCTGGTGGTGACCGAGCGCACGGCCAATGCATTGCGCCTGACGGCGGTGGATGCGGCGGCGGCAAGGCTCGGCCTTTTCCCCGGCATGGCGCTGACCGATGCGCGCGCCCGCGTGGAAAGGCTGGACGTGGCGACCGCCGCGCCGCAACACGACGGGGCATTGCTCAAGCGCCTTGCCCATTGGTGCGAGCGCTATACGCCGCTTGTCGCCCTGGATGAGCCGCATGGCCTGATGCTCGATATAACCGGCTGCGCGCATCTGTTCGGCGGGCTTGCCACCATGCGCGCCGACGCCATCCGCCGCATTGAACGCGCCGGGCTGAAAGTGCAGGCGGCGATTGCCGATAACAGTTTTGCCGCGCGGCTTCTGGCGCGGGGAACGAAGGGCGGCGTGTTCAGCAAGGCGGAGGCCGACCGCCACCTTCCCCGTCTGCCGCTTTCCGCGCTTGAACTGACGCAAGCGGCGGAAACCGGCCTCAAGCGCGCCGGGTTGAAACGGATCGGCGATGTGATGGGGCTTCCGCGCGCCGCGCTCACTGCCCGTTTCGGCACCGATCTTGCCACAAAGCTCAACCGGCTGGCGCGGCAGGAGCGCGCGCCGATTTCCCCCTTGCGCATCATGCCGCTCAGTATCGCCGAGCGCCGCCTGTCGGAGCCGGTGACGGGGATGGAGCTGGTGGAGCATATCTTGCTGGAACTGGCGCAGGAACTGTTCACAAGGCTGGAAATAGAAGGCAAGGGCGCGCTTCTGGTCGAAGCCTCCTTCTTCCGGGTCGATGGCGAAGTGCGCCATGTCCATGTCGAAACCGGCCAGCCGCTGCGCGACGACAGGGTTTTCCTGCGCCTTGCGCGCGAAAGGCTCAACGCCTTGACCGACCCGCTCGACGCCGGGTTTGGCTTCGATATGATCCGGCTGGCCGCACTGCGCAGCGGCGCGATAGCCCATCGCCAGACCGGACTTGACCAGCATGAGGAGGATGAAGCCGGTTTCAGCCAGCTTGTCGACCGGCTCTCGGCGCGGCTCGGACAGGACCGGGTTCTCGTTTCCTTTGCACGCGACACCCATATGCCGGAGCGCGCTTTCGGCCTTGTCCCTGCCCTGCATCGATCGCGGAAAACCGAAGCCGGATATCGCAGCCAGGCGGAACTGCCGGGCGATCCGCCCGCGCGTCCCATAAAACTGTTTCGCCCGCCGCAGCCGATCGACAGTGTGGCGGAAGTGCCCGACAGCCCGCCCTCGTTCTTTCTGTGGCGGCGGGTGCGCCATCAGGTGCGCCTTGCCGAAGGGCCGGAACGGATCGAGCCGGAATGGTGGCGGGCAATCGGGCAGGACGTGCCGGAACTGCGCGATTATTACCGGGTCGAGGACGAAAACGGCCAGCGCTTCTGGATTTTCCGCGAGGGGCTTTTTGACGGCGCCAATCATCCGCGCTGGTTTCTGCATGGGTTGTTTGCGTGATGGTTCCTTATTTTGAAATGGCTGCCGCCAGCAATTTCTCCTTCCTTTGCGGTGCTTCGCACCCGCAGGAACTGGTGGAGCGTGCGCATGAGCTTGGCCTGTCCGGCATCGGCATTGCCGACCGCAACACGCTGGCCGGCGTGGTGCGCGCCCATGCGGAATGGAAGGAATTTCGCGACAAGAGCGATTTCCGGCTGTTCATCGGCTGCCGCCTGTCCTTCATCGACGGCACGCCGGAGATGGTCGTCTATCCGCGTGATCGCGCCGCCTATGGGCAATTGTGCCGCCTGCTGAGTGAGGGCAAGACCCGCGCCGCCATCAAGGGCGAATGCCACCTCGAATGGGGCGACCTCCTGTTTCGCGCGCGGCAATTCCAGATCGCGGTTTTTCCTCCCGAGGAAGACCAGCCGGATTTTGCCACGCGGCTGGCGGATATCGCCAAGGCCGCCCCCGGCTCGGTCTGGCTGGCGCTCGCCCTGCCGCATCAGGGGCAGGACGGACGCCGCGCGGAGCGCACCGCCCGTTTCGCAGCCGCAGCCAATGTGCCGCTCATCGCCACCAATGACGTGCTCTATCATCACCCGGACCGCCGCCCGCTTCAGGATGTGCTGACCGCAACCCGTCACCACACGACCGTTTTCGATGCCGGGCGGCTTCTGGAAAAGAATGCCGAGCGCCACCTGAAGCCGCCGAAGGAAATGCTGCGGTTGTTTCGCGATTATCCTGAAGCCATCGCGGCGACCGCTGATTTCGCCGCGCCCATCACCTTCCGGCTCGATGAGCTGAAATATGCCTATCCCGATGAACCCATCCCGCCCGGCAAGACAGCACGCCAGCACCTCCATGATCTCACCTGGGAAGGGGCGGCGCGCCATTACGGCGCGGACACGATTCCGGAGAAGGTGCAGGCGCTGATCAACAAGGAACTGGCGCTGATCGCCCAGCTTCAATACGAGCCCTATTTCCTCACCGTCTATGACATTGTGAACTATGCCCGCAAAGAGAACATTCTGTGCCAGGGGCGCGGTTCGGCGGCCAATTCCGTGGTCTGCTTCTGCCTCGGCATTACCGGCGTGAACCCGACGGAAGTGGATCTCCTGTTCGAGCGTTTCATCTCCGCCGAGCGCCAGGAACCGCCGGATATCGACGTCGATTTCGAGCATGAGCGCCGCGAACAGGTGATGCAATATGTCTATAAACGCTACAGCAGGGACCGCGCGGCCATTGTCGCGACCGTCATCAGCTATCGCTCGCGCAGCGCCATTCGCGACATCGGCAAGGCGCTGGGCCTGACCGAAAATGTGACGGCGGCGCTCGCCAATACGGTGTGGGGCATATCGGGCGGCGGCATCGACAAGCAGCATATAAGGCAGGCGGGCCTCGATCCCGACAACCCGATCATCCGGCGCGCGGTGGAACTCGCCATCACGCTGATCGGCTTTCCGCGCCACCTGTCGCAGCATGTCGGCGGCTTCGTGCTGACCCGCGACCGGCTGGACGAAACCGTACCCATCGGCCCGGCGGCGATGAAGGACCGCTCCTTCATCGAATGGGACAAGGACGATATCGACGAGGTGGGACTGATGAAGGTCGATGTGCTGTCGCTCGGCATGCTCACCTGCATCCGCAAGGCTTTCGACCTCATTCACCAGCACAAGCCGCAGCTTTATGGGGGCGAAAAGCTGGCGTTGGCAACCGTCGAGCGCGAAGACAAAGCCGTCTACGACATGCTGTGCGCGGGCGATTCGCTCGGCGTGTTTCAGGTGGAAAGCCGCGCCCAGATGAACATGCTGCCGCGCCTGCGCCCACAGGAGTTCTACGATCTCGTCATCGAGGTCGCCATCGTGCGCCCCGGTCCTATTCAGGGCGACATGGTGCATCCTTATCTCAGGCGGCGAAGCGGACAGGAACCATCCACCCTGCCCTCGCCTTCGCCGGAGCATGGACCAGCGGACGAATTGCAGCAGATACTCGGCAAAACCAAAGGCGTGCCGCTGTTTCAGGAACAGGCGATGCGCATTGCCATGGAGGCTGCAAAATTCACGCCCGAGGAAGCCAACCAGCTGCGCCGCGCCATGGCCACCTTCCGCAAGATGGGCACCATCCATACGATGGAGACAAAGATGATCGAAGGCATGGTCAGGCGCGGCTATGAGCGGACCTTTGCCGAAAATTGCTTCAACCAGATCAAGGGGTTCGGCGAATATGGCTTTCCTGAAAGCCATGCGGCGAGCTTCGCGCATCTGGTCTATATTTCCGCCTGGATCAAGTGCCATCACCCGGAAGTGTTCGCCGCTGCCCTCCTCAACTCCCAGCCCATGGGTTTTTACGCGCCCGCACAGATCGTGCGCGATGCCCGCGACCATGGCGTGACGGTGCTGCCCGTCGATGTGAATTTCAGTCACTGGGATAATATTCTGGAGGATACGCTCGATATCCGACCGGCGCTGCGGCTCGGCTTTCGCCAGATCGACGGCTTTGCCAAGCGGGACGCCGAACTTCTGATTGCCGACCGGCAAGAGCCTTACCGCACCATCGAAGACATGCATCGGCGACTGCGGCTCGACCGGCGCGCCTTCACGCTTCTGGCCGATGCCGATGCTTTCGGCTCGCTCGATATCGACCGCCGCGCAGCACTCTGGGCCGTGCGCCGCCTGCCCAATGACGAGACGCTGCCGCTGTTCCGCGCCGCCGCGACCAGCGAACTGGCGGAGGAGCCGCGCGCGAAACTGCCCGAAATGGCGGCATCCGAGCATGTGATTGCCGATTACGAAACGACGCGGCTTTCGCTGAAAGGGCATCCGCTGCAATATCTGCGCGAGGGGCTGGCAGCGGAAGGCGTTTCCACCTGCCGTGCCGTGCAGGAAGGTGCGGACGGACGCCGCATGAAGGTGGCTGGCGTCGTCACCGTGCGCCAGCGCCCCGGCAGCGCCAAGGGCGTGGTGTTCCTCACCATCGAGGATGAAACCGGCATCGCCAATATTGTTGTCTGGCCGAAGATCATGAAGGCGTTTCGCCGCGAAGTGATGGGCGCGCGGCTGATCCATATCGAAGGGCGCATCCAGCGCAGCCCGGAAGGGGTGGTGCATCTGGTGGCGGCAAAATTGCAGGACCGTTCGGCGGCCTTGATCGAGATGAGCGGACGCGAAGCCCAGCGCCTCGTGGCGCCGTCGCAGATGGCGCATCATCCGCGAAATGTGAGAATCATGCCGAACTCGCGAGACTTTCATTGAGCAATCACGCGCTCCGAAGCCCGTTCGCTATTTCGGCTATGACGTGACGAAAATGGTGCAATTCGAGAACCGGAGCGGAGTGTACTTTAAAGCGTGTCGCATTTTATCGTAGTCATACGACACGCTTTAAGTTTTTGTTTTCCTGCATGTCTTTATCCCAAAACCGGTTCCCACTTTTGGGAGACATGCATTAGGTACATGAGCACCGGAAGCGCAGAAGTGCGCCATTTGCAGGCCGTCAGAGCCGAAATAGAGCGGGCTTCAGTTCCATGCGCCGACAAAAAACACGGCACAATAATGCAGCGCCGCGCCAACCACGACAAAGCCATGCCAGATGGCGTTCTGGAACCGCAGCCGCTCCCAGACATGGAAGATCACGCCCAGCGAATAGACCATGCCACCGGCCGCAATCAGCCAGAAGACCGCAGGCGGCAGCGACTGCACCATGGTGTCATAGACCATCACCCCGCTCCAGCCGAGCGCCAGATAAAGCAGGATCGACAGCCGGTCGAAACGCCCCGGCATGAACAGTTTCAACATGATGCCGACGAAAGCCACGCCCCACACGAACAGCAGCAGCGGCAGCGCGCGGTCGCCCATATGCATGGCAAAAGGCGTGTAGGTTCCGGCAATCAGGAGGTAGATCGCCGAATGGTCGAACCGGCGCAGGAACCATTTGGTCGGGGAAACCGGCCAGATATTGTAGACAGCCGAAATTCCGAGCGCCGCCAGAAGGCTCGCGAGGTAGACGCCGGATGAAATCGAGGTCGCTGCCGGCATGTTCGGCAGGAAATAGACCAGCATGGCAATGGCACCGCCAAGCGCCAGCCCCACACCCAGAACATGGATGATGCCGTCGGCCCACAATTCGGCCCGGTCATATTTCCACTTGATGGGGTGCGGCAGTCTTACATTCATGAAATTTCCCTGTCGTCGGTTCCAGAGCGCGTTTCGAACTGATTGAATCAGATCGGCGCTCTGGTCCTTTGTTTTAACGCGCATCTTTTCCGAAAACCGTTTCACACTTTTCGGGATGCGCTCTCAACAGGAAACTGCCATTACATTGCAGCGTCAAGATGACAGTTCGTTCAAGCAAGTTTACTGCGCTGGCGTGTAGGAAGCCTGGATGGGTGCCACGCCTGGAAGCGGTGCGGCGGCACCTTCCGGCAAGGAAGCGGGCTCGATGGAAGCGGCTGCCTCACGGGTCGGGCCGCTGCGCTTCCAGCTGCCGTCAAGGCCGGTTTCCTGCAGCAATCCCTTGCGCTTGGCATCGTAATAATAGCCGCGCGCATAATAGCGGACCGCCTGGCTCTCGTCGCCGCCCGCCACCTTGTAGGCGCCGGACAGATAACGAACCGCATATTTCAGGTTGGTTTCCGCATCGAGCAGGCCCTTGGGCGCGCCCGTATAGCCCATGCCGCGCGCGGTGGGATGGCTGATCTGCATCAGACCCCAATAGGGTCCGTTGCGCGCGCCCGGATTGAACCGGCTTTCGCGGTGCACGACCCGGCGCACCAGACGCTCGGGCACATCATAGGCGACGGAATATTTGGTGATGAGCGAGTCCAGATTCTTGGGCGCGCTGTCCGGCGTCTCGAAAGCCATATTAGCGGCAACGGAAGCAGGCGAAGCTGCGGCCTGCGCGCCTGCATAGGCCATCATCGGTTCGGACTGGCCGCGAATGCCCGGAATGGGAACGACGGCGGGCAGCACCGGATCGGAAGGATCGGTCACAGCCGCGACCGTCTGCGTTCCGGCGGCGGCGGCAGCAGCGCCCGCATCGGCTGTCGCCGTGCCTGCGGCCGCATCTGCCGTGGCGCCAGCGGCGCTGCCTGCGGCGGCGACGGTCTTGCCGGATGTATCGGTCTGCGTGATCAGCGCGGTTTTCACCGGCTTGCCATTATCGGTGGTGTTGCAGGCGCTGAGCGCCACGGCGCAACCCAGAAGCAGAATGCCCTTGCGGACCATAGCAGCGGAAGAAGAAAGCTGGAGACGCATTGACCGGACCCGTTCTCAGGAATCGAAATCTTGTTCGATGCGTTTTTCAAGCTCGACCAGATCGGCGGGCAGAGGCAAGCCGCTTGCGCGCAGCGCATTGAGCTTCTCGCGAACCGTTTCGCGGATTTCATGAGCGTCTTGCGGCTGATTCACCATTTGCTCGAAAAGCAGCGCAATTTCCGCCTTGATGTCCTCGAATGCCATCCAGATCCTCTTGGCTTTACAGGCGTCGAAAAGCGCCCGTTTCAGTCAATATTCTTTCGGTCGATGAGGATCATGTACCATGCAAAAGACGGCAAACGGAAGCGCTAAACGTCAGGGCGCGGTCAAAATGAATATTTCAAATGGTAACAAAAATATTAACGCACTCACAGGATGCGGTGCAGCACCATATCTACCGCATTGAAATTCAAGGCAAAAATAGCAAGATCATCGAAGTCCAACCCGCCATTGGGATCGAAGAGATAAATGCTCGTCCAGACGAGCGCGATCACGAGCAAAATTGCCAGAATCATCAGAATCAAAAGGCGTCGCCCGAGCGCGGCCTTGCGGCCCGCTCCTTCCGGCGGCTGTTTGGCCATAGTCACTTACTGCCTTGTTCAATCGTCATTGGTGGCGTTCAGTTCATCGGGCGGGGTGCCGTGTTCCGGCTCCGCCGCGAGGTAGCCCTCGCGCACCAGCCATTTGCGCAGGATAAGCGTCACCGCCTCGGTCTGGTTCAGGCCGGGATGTTTTTCAGCGACGAAACGCTCCAAAGCGTCGTGCACGTCCTCGGGAAGATAGATGCTCATTCATACTCCTCCGGCTGTTCAAACGACTGTTACGGACAGTTCCCCCACGCCATCCACCTTGCCTTCTAGACGGTCGCCGCGCTTCACCGGGCCGACGCCCGCAGGCGTACCCGTAAAGATAAGATCGCCGGGGCGCAGCTCAAAGAGCGACGACAGGTAGGCAATGGTTTCCGCCACTTTCCAGATCATCTGGTTGAGGTCGCCCGACTGGCGCGTCTCGCCATTGATGGAAAGCGAAATCGCGGCCTTTTGCGGGTGGCCGATTTCCGATACCGGCACGATGGCCGAACAGGGCGCGGAGTGCTCGAACGCCTTCGCCACTTCCCACGGGCGACCAGCCTTCTTGGCCACCGCCTGCAAATCGCGGCGCGTCATGTCGATGCCGACGGCATAGCCATAAACATGGTCCAGCGCCTTTTCGAGCGCAATGTCGGTGCCGTCGGTCTTCAGCGCCACCACCAGCTCGATCTCGTGATGCACGTCCTCGGTCTTCGGCGGATAGGGGAAATCGCCGCCTTCGATCACCAGATTGTCGGGGTTCTTCTGGAAGAAGAAAGGCGGATTGCGGGTCGGGTCTCCGCCCATTTCGATGGCGTGATCGGCGTAGTTCTGGCCCACGCAATAGATGCGGTGCACGGGAAAGCGCGCATCCGTTCCCTTCACAGGCAGAAAAGGCTGCGGGGGCGGCGCGAAAACATAAGTCGTCATGGGGAACTATTCCGGTCGGAAACTGATGAAGCGATTTCTGCCATCATGCAGACGCAGGCGCATCGCCGCAACCCTTGAAAGGCGCAATTCCCTATCTAACGACAAAATCCGCCGTGCGCGACTGCGCCACCACCAGTTCGGCATTGGGAATATCGTTGGAAAGGGCGCGGTTCCGGGCCGTTTCCGCATCGAAGCCGAAGCTGAGCCAGCGATCGGTCAGGCGGCGCTCCAGCTCGTCGAAAGGCACGTCCAGATAGACCGTCATGTCGAAAAAGGGCGCAAGCTGCGCCCACGGCTCCCGGTCGAGCAGCAGGTAATTGCCTTCGACCAGAAGCACGCGATGCTCCGGGCCGACCGCGGATGCGGCGGCGCGGGAAAGCTCCAGCGAGCGGTCGAAAACCGGGATGAAGACTTCGCCATTCGCCTGTTTCAGCCGTTGCAGCAACGCCGCGAACCCGGCGCAGTCGAAGGTCGGCGGCGAGCCCTTGCGGCTCAGCAATCCGCGCTTGTCGAGAATGGCGTCATCGAGGTGAAACCCGTCCATGGGCACGACGATGGACGGCGTTTCACCGCCCTTGTTGATGGCATGGAGCAGATAGTCGGACAGGGTGGATTTTCCGGCTCCCGGCGGGCCTGCAATGGCCACGATCAGGCGGTCGCCGGTTTGCGCCAGCCGCGCAAGAATTTCCGAAGGCAGGGCCTCGCGCTCGATGGGCGTCATGTCCGGTTTCCGTGATTCGTCCTGTCAGCCTATCAGAAACTCAAGCCGCTTCCTTCGGCCTCATCGCGCCGGTCATCAGGGCGACCGCGTCCGACATGGAATATTCCTTCGGGTCGATGACCGTCAGGCGGCGTCCGAGCCGGTGAATATGGATGCGGTCGGCGACCTCGAACACATGCGGCATGTTGTGCGAAATGAGCACGATGGGCATGCCGCGCCGCTTTACGTCCAGAATGAGCTCCAGCACGCGGCGCGATTCCTTGACGCCGAGCGCCGCCGTCGGCTCGTCCATGATGACCACCTTGGAGCCGAAGGCGGCAGCGCGCGCCACCGCGACGCCCTGACGCTGGCCGCCCGAAAGGGTTTCCACCGCCTGGCCGATGTTCTGGATGGTCATCAGCCCCAGTTCGGACAGTTTTTCCCGCGCGATCTTTTCCATCGCGCCGCGATCCAGCATGCGAAACAGCGAGCCGAGCGGCCCCTTGCGGCGGATTTCGCGGCCCAGAAACAGGTTGTCGGCGATGGAAAGCGCAGGCGACAGAGCAAGGTTCTGGTAGACCGTCTCGATGCCAGCCTGCCGCGCTTCCATCGGCGAATGGAAGCTGACGGGCTTGCCGTCGAGCAGGATTTCTCCCTCGTCCGGCCTGATCGCGCCGGACAGCGCCTTGATGAGCGAGGACTTGCCCGCGCCATTGTCGCCGATGACCGCGAGGATTTCGCCGGGATAGAGGTCGAAATCGGCATGGTCGAGAGCCGTGACGCGACCATAGCGCTTGACCAGCCCCTTGGCCGACAGAACAGGCGTGGTGTTCGTTTTCATGCGGCAGCCTTTCTGATCCACTGGTCGATGGCGACGGCGGCAATGATGAGAACGCCGATGAGGAGATAGGTCCATTGCGGATCGGTGCCCCACAGGCGCAGGCCCAGCGAAAACACGCCGACGATCAGCGCGCCGAACATGGTGCCGAGGATGGAGCCGCGCCCGCCGAAGAGCGATATCCCGCCGATCACCACGGCGGTGATGGATTCGATATTGGCGAACTGGCCCGCCGTGGGTGAAACGGAGCCGAGACGGCCGATCATCGCCCAGCCTGCAAGCGCGCAGATGATACCGGCCAGCACATAGACCGACATGAGGATAGGCTTGACCGACACGCCGGAAAGCTGCGCCGCTTCCGGATCGTCGCCGATGGCATAGACATGCCGTCCCCAGGCGGTGTGGTTCAGCACGTACCAGAGCAGCAGGACCAGAAGCACCATGGCGATGACGCCATAGGTGAAGACCGCTCCGCCGATGCGGATGCTCTCGCCGAAAAATTGCAGGATCGGCGCTTCGGCCGTGATTTCCTGCGCGCGGATGGTCTCATTGGCCGAATAAAGGAAGTTGGTGGCGAGGATCACCTGCCACATGCCGAGCGTCACGATGAAGGGCGGCAGGCGCACATAGGCCACCAGAAAGCCGTTGATGAAGCCGCAGAGCGCGCCGGTGGCAAAGCCGCAGAGAACGGCAAGCTCGGCGGGAAGTCCGTAGCGGAAGGTGAACTGGCCCATCACCACCGAGGACAGCACCATGATGGCGCCGACCGAAAGGTCGATACCGGCGGTGAGGATCACCAGCGTCTGTGCGGCTGCGACGATGCCGGTGATGGCGACCTGCTGCAAGATAAGCGTCAGCGCGAAGGCGGAGAAGAACTTGCCGCCCAGCGTGACGCCGAAGATCAGCAGCGACAGGACGAGCACGATCAGCGGCACGGCAGCGGGATTGTGATGCAGGAAACTGCGTATCCGGTAAAGCAGCGACCGGTCGCCCGCATCGAAGGAGGCAACTTCCGCCGCGCTCTGCGACAGCGTCTTTTCATAGTCCTGCATGGACGGTTTTTGTGCAGCGGAAGCCGCCTGTGGCTCACTCATCTCTGTCTCCTGCCCGCAGAAAGGACCGGCAAATCTTGCGATCTGCCGGACCTGAACCCAAAGAGCCTATCAGCCCCAGCACTTGTCGAGCGCGGTCTTGGTGTCGATGGACGGAACGCCTTCGACCGGCTTGTCGGTGACAAGCGACACGCCCGTATCGACAAAATCCTTGCCTTCGGTCGGCTTCGGCTTTTCGCCGGTATCGGCGAACTTCTTGATCGCCTCGATGCCGAGTGCGGCCATCTGCAACGGATATTGCTGCGAGGTCGCGCCGATCACGCCAGCCTCGACATTCTTCACGCCGGGGCAGCCGCCATCGATGGAAACGATCAGCACATCCTTTTCGCGGCCCACGGCCTTCAGCGCCTCATAGGCACCGGCGGCAGCCGGTTCGTTGATGGTGTGGACGACATTGATGTTCGGGTCCTTCTGGAGAAGGTTTTCCATCGCGCGGCGTCCGCCTTCCTCATTGCCGTCGGTCAGATCGCGACCGGCAATGCGCGGATCATCCTCGTCGCCCAGCTTGGTCTTGTCCTTCGGATCGATGCCGAAGCCGGTGGCAAAGCCCTGGTCGCGCAGAACGTCGACGCTCGGCTGCGATGCGGTGAGGTTGAGGAAGGCCACATGCGCGTCCTTGGCCTTGTCGCCAAGCGTCGCCGCCGCCCATTTGCCGACCAGCTCACCAGCCAGGAAATTGTCGGTGGCAAAGGTTGCGTCCGCCGCATCGGCAGGCTCAAGCGGCGTGTCGAGCGCGATGATGAGCATGCCCGCCTCACGCGCCTTTTGCAGCGACGGCACGATGCCCTTGGTGTCGGAAGCGGTGATGAGAATGCCCTTGGCGCCATCGGCGATGCAGGTTTCAATGGCCGCGACCTGGCTTTCGGAATCGCCGTCGATCTTGCCCGCATAGGTCTTGAGATTGACGCCCAGCTCCTTGGCCTTGGCGATGGCGCCTTCCTTCATCTTGACGAAGAACGGGTTGGTGTCGGTCTTGGTGATGAGGCACGCGCCGACATCGGCGGCATTGGCCGCGCTCAATGGAATGGCGGCAGCGCCAAGCGCGAAGGCAGCAAAGGCTGCCGACAGAACTGTCTTCTTCATGGACTCCTCCCAGATTGAAACCGGTTCCTGTTCCCCCGGCATGGGTGAAGCAAAACACGGCTTTAAAACAGAGTCAATTAATAAATCCACTTGATTTATTAATATGCTGTGTCACTCTGGCAGGCAGAGGAGAGAGGATCGAGGAGGCAGGCGACAGGCTGTCACTTCATCCCGGACCTATCTTAAGCGATTGTTTTTATTTGATGTACGGCACAATAGGGGTTTTTCTCCTTCGAGGTTTGGTTTAGGAATTCCCGCGCACGCCATGGCCGCATTCCGATTGCACTCCATGGGCAGGAATCTGGGAGAGGCTATGGTCAGGCATAAAGTTGAACGCGAGCCGGACAGCGGATCAGCCGATACCGTTCCCGGTACAGTTTCCGTCACGCTTTCCGGTACAGTTCCCGGTACAGTTTCCGGCACGCTTTCCGGCACTCTTTCCGGTACTCCGGGTCCCGCCATGCTGCAATTCGCCGGGCCGGGCGCGAGCGTCAATCGCGGTTCCAACCAGATCGGCGTGCGCGCCTATAATGAGCGGCTGGTTCTGGCGCTGGTGCGCAGGCACGGCGCGCTTGCCCGCGCCGACATTGCGCGCCTGACCGGGCTTTCGGCGCAGACAGTTTCCGTCATCATCCGCGCGCTGGAAAAAGACGGCCTCATCACGCAGGGTGAACGGGTGCGCGGCCGTGTCGGCCAGCCTTCCATGCCGATGCGCCTTGCCGCCGACGGGGTTTTCTCCTTCGGCCTCAAGATCGGGCGGCGCAGCGCGGAAATCATCCTGATGGATTTTCTGGGGGCGATCCGCGAGCGGCGGCACATCACCTATCGCTGGCCAGTGCCCGATGAAATCCGAAGCTTTACCCTCGATAGCGTCAACGCCTTCATTGCCGCGCTCGAACCGGCCAAGCGCGACCGCATCGCCGGGCTTGGCGTCGCCCTGCCCTTCGAATTGTGGAACTGGGTCGAGGAAGTGGGCGCGCCAGCCGAAGACCTGGATGCCTGGCTCGGCGCCGATCTGGTCAGCGATTTCGCCCATGCATTCTCGTTTCCGGTCTTCATCCAGAATGACGGAACGGCGGCTTGCGGCGCGGAACTGACCTTTGGCCGCGGACCTGAATTTACCGATTTCGTCTATTTCTTTATCGGCTCGTTCATCGGCGGCGGCGTGGTGCTGAACAACACGCTCTATCCCGGACGCACCGGCAATGCGGGCGCGCTCGGCTCCATGCCGATGCGCATGCGCGGCACGTGGGAGCACGGCGAGACCTTGCAGCTTATCGACACGGCCTCGCTGTTCGTCCTCGAACGCATGTTGCAGGAGCGCAACCTGCCGTCCGACGATCTGTGGCTTTCGCCGGAAAACTGGCGCAATTTCGGCACGCCGCTCGACGAATGGGTGGCGCTTGCCGCACGCGGGCTGGCCCATGCTGCGGTAGCGGCTGCTTCCGTCATCGACTTTCCCGCCGCCGTCATCGACGGCTGGCTGCCGGGTAATGTGCGCCACCGCATCGTGGAAGCAACCCGCGTCGAGCTTTCATGCCTCGACTTGCAGGGGCTGCGGGCGCCGGAGATCATCGAGGGCAAGGTTGGTGTCCATGCCAAGGCGATGGGTGCGGCAAGCCTGCCGCTTTCCAACCGCTACCTGTTCGACCAGAGCGTGCTGTTCAAGGATGCAGGTTAGGCTACAATGACGAATTAACTTATGGTTCGGTATGGACGAAAATGGTTCAGCTTTAGGAGCGGAACCGAAGATGGGGTTATTCCCCCATCGAGGTATCGCGACGCAGAGATGGAGCATTTTCGTCATATCGCGAAGCGACGTGGTGTATTTTCCCGCTGAATGCGTCGAAACTCCCTTATGGAGGAACAACTCCATGCGGTCGCTTCTCCTGTTCAGCAGGAAAATACCCTCACGCCGAACCTCAAGCTAATTCGTCATTGTAGCCTCACTCCCTTGATCGCCTTGTCGATGTCCTTCTTTGGACCATGAAGCGCAAGGCCGACCAGATCGGGCGCGTCGGCATTTTCGGCCTTGAACACGGCACGGTTGGCGACGTCGTGCCCGGTCTCGAACATGGCGCGCACATAGGGCGCACGGATGAGATCGCGCTGGATCGACTGCTGCCAAGCCCGTTGCAGCACCTCCGGCGTGGCCGAGAAGATCAGCATCGGCTGGCCGAGCAGACGCGCATGCTTGCGGCCTGCCGCATCCTCATAAGGGTCGCCCATGGCGTGCGGAACCGCGCCGGATATGCCGGTCGCGATGAAGGCGGTCACGTTCAGCTTCTGCCACACAGGCAGATCGTGCAGGACAAGAATGGCTACTTTGGTATCGAAAATCATCGGTTCTTCCTCTGTTCGAGGACAGAACTAGCCCTTTGCGGCTGCAATTTCTGGAACGTTTGTGCGCCCCCGGCGATAGGCAGCAGGCGTCATGCCATAGGCGCGGCGGAACCAGCGCCCCATATGGCTCTGGTCGGCAAAGCCGCTGAGTGCCGCGGCCTCCGCCGGCGGCACTTTTTCGCGCAGCAGGCGACGGGCTTCGGCAAGGCGCAACTGCACCAGACAGGCATGCGGCGAGGTGCCGTAGGCGCGCCGGAACCCGCGTGAAAGCTGGAAACGGTCGGCGGCTCCCACGGCTTCCGCCAGTTCATCGAGGCCGAATTCCTCGTCGAAACGCGCCCGCAGATACTCCATCGTGCGTGCTGCGACCGGATGCGGAGCCGCCCCTTTTTCTGCCGCGTCCTGCCCCAGATGCCGGGCCAGATGGTTCGTCACCTTATCGCGGCTGTCCTCGATCATCAGGCGCGGCGCTTCGAGGAAGATCGCCTCGCAGGCGCGGGCGACCGCACGGAACAGTTCTTCGTCATCGGCCAGCGTGTCGCGAAAACCGATATGGGCATCACTGCCGCCCATCGCATCGCGGATCAGCGATTGCGGCAAATAGAGCATGTTATAGGCAAAACCGTCCGCCGCGACCGCCTGCCCGTCATGGCGTTCGCCGGGCTCGATGAGAATCACTCGCCCCGGCGTGCTTTGCCGCCGCCTGCCCCGGCAGAAAAAATCCTGCACGCCCGCATGGGTCACGCCGACGAGCCATTCGTCATGAAAATGCATGTCATAGGCGTGGCTGTGAAAGCGCGCCGCCACGGCTTCGAGGCCGGTAGCGTCGTCGCGTTTCAGCCGCATCTGATCGCGCGGGCCATTGATGGGGCGAGCATTGTCGGTCATGACGGAATTTGTAGCATGGCCAGCGACAAACACACGCTTTGTTATTTTCAATCAATAAGTTTGATATAGAACGGTCTTAAAACCGTTCTATCTGTTTGTTTCCACGCAGTTTCGCACGGAAAACCGCTTCGCACTTTTCCTGAAACTGCCTATGTTGTCTTGCAATGACCGCAAATGCCGACAAGGTGTATTGTACCAACTGATTGAATCAACCGGGAAAAACATGACCGTAACGACAATCGCGACCACGCCATACCAGGACCAGCAGCCGGGCACTTCGGGCCTGCGCAAGAAGGTTCCGGTGTTCCAGCAGCAGAACTATGCTGAAAACTTCATCCAGTCGGTTTTCGATGTGCTGGAAGGCTTTGCCGGCAAGACGCTCGTGGTCGGCGGCGACGGACGCTATTACAATCGCGAAGTGATCCAGAAGCTCATCAAGATCGCCGCCGCCAACGGCTTTGGCCGCATCATGGTGGGTCAGGGCGGCATTCTTTCCACGCCTGCCGCCTCCAACATGATCCGCAAATACAAGGCTTTTGGCGGCATGGTGCTTTCGGCCAGCCACAATCCCGGCGGTCCGAATGAAGATTTCGGCATCAAGTACAATATCGGCAATGGCGGGCCTGCGCCGGAAAAGATCACCGAGGCGATCTTCGCCCGCTCAAAAGTGATCGACCAATATAAAATTGCCGATGTGGCGGACGTCGATATCGACAGGATCGGCACCACCCGGATCGGCGATACCGAGGTCGTCATTTTCGATCCCGTCACCGACTATGCCGAACTGATGGAAAGCCTGTTCGACTTCGATGCCATCCGCGCCATGATCAAGGGCGGGTTCCGCATGAAGTTCGACGCGATGCATGCCGTGACCGGGCCTTATGCCAAGGAAATCTTCGAGAAGCGGCTTGGCGCGCCGGAGGGCAGCGTGGTCAATTTCGTGCCGCTGCCGGATTTCGGCGGCCATCACCCGGACCCGAACCTCGTTTACGCCAAGGACCTCTACGATCTGCTGATGTCCGATAATGCGCCGGATTTCGGCGCGGCTTCCGATGGCGACGGCGACCGCAATCTCATCATCGGGCGCGGGATCTTCGTCACGCCATCCGATTCGCTTGCCATGCTTGCCGCCAATGCGCATCTGGCGCCGGGCTACAAGGACGGCATCAAGGGCATTGCACGCTCCATGCCGACAAGTGCAGCCGCCGACCGCGTGGCGGAAAAGCTTGGCATCGGCATGTTTGAAACGCCGACCGGCTGGAAGTTCTTCGGCAATCTGCTCGACAATGGCAAGGTGACGATTTGCGGCGAGGAAAGCTCCGGCACCGGCTCCGACCATGTGCGCGAGAAGGACGGCCTGTGGGCCGTGCTGCTGTGGCTCAATATCCTGGCGGTGCGCAAGCAGAGCGTGAAGGATATCGTCGAGGAACATTGGGCGCGCTTCGGGCGCAACTATTACACCCGCCACGACTATGAAGCGGTCGATTCGGATATCGCAAAGCAACTGGTTGCCGATCTGCGCGGCAAGCTTGCAGCCCTGCCCGGCACGACCGTCAACGGCCTCACGATCGAGAAGGCCGACGACTTCGCCTATCGCGACCCGGTCGACGGCTCGGTGAGCGAACATCAGGGCATCCGCATTTATTTCCCCGAAGGTGGCCGCGTGGTGCTGCGCCTGTCCGGCACGGGTACGTCGGGCGCTACCATCCGCATCTATATCGAACGCTATGAGGCGGATACCGCGAAGCACAATCTCGACACGCAGGAAACGCTGGCTCCCTATATCGAAGCGGCAGAACAGATCGCGGAAGTGAAGAAGCGCAGCGGACGTGACGCGCCGTCGGTCATTACCTAGGGGAATAGGGGAATAGGGGAATAGGGGAATAGGGGAATAGGGGAATAGGCTGATTGACGCGGACACGCCTATCAATCCCTTTCTTCACTTACTCCCCTACTGCCCTACTGCCTTAACCCCCTATTCAAAGACAATCGCCGGCGCTGCACGAGCGCCCTTGCCGCCCTTCATGTTGTCCCAGACTTTGCGGGCAATCTCGCGATAGATTTTCGCGTGTTCGCTCTCCGGGTCCTTGACGGTGATCGGCGTTCCGGCATCCGAATAGGCGCGCACATCCATATGCAGCGGCACTTCGCCGAGGAACGGCACGTCGAGACGTTCCGCCTCCCGGCGGGCGCCGCCATTGCCGAAAATATCGTAGCGAGCGCCGGTGTCGGGCGCGATGAAATAGCTCATATTCTCGACGATGCCGAGAAGCGGCACATCCACCTTGCGGAACATGTTCAAGCCCTTGCGTGCATCGATCAGCGCCAGGTCCTGCGGTGTCGAAACCACGACTGCACCCGCCAGCGGCACCTGCTGCGCCATGGTAAGCTGCGCGTCGCCGGTGCCGGGCGGCATGTCGACCACCAGAACGTCAAGCTCGCCCCAGGCCACTTCGCGCAGCATCTGCGTCAGCGCCGACATGACCATCGGCCCGCGCCAGATCATCGGCGTTTCCTCATCGACCATGAAGCCCATGGACATGACCTTGACGCCGTAGTTTTCCATCGGCTTCAGCGTGCGGCCCTCGATCGTTTCCGGACGGCCGGAAAGGCCAAGCAGGCGCGGCATGGACGGCCCGTAAATATCGGCGTCGAGAATGCCGACCTTCAGCCCGTTGGCGGCAAGGCCGAGCGCCAGATTGACCGCCGTGGTGGATTTGCCGACGCCGCCCTTGCCCGATGCGACGGCGATGATCGCGCCGACGCCCGGAATACCGGGTTTTGCCGCCGGGCGCGGCTGGGGTGCATGTCCATGCTTGCCCTGTCCCGAAACCGCGACGGGGCGGGGTGCCGATTGCGGCTTTGGCGGCGGCGGCGCATCGTCGCTGGTGCGCCCGCCCTTCTTTTCCGCCGTGAGCGTGACCAGCGCGCCGGTGACGCCCGGAATTTCCTTCACGGCCTTTTCAGCGGCAAGCCGCATCGGTTCCAGCGCGTCGGCGCGCTCGGCAGGAACCGTGATGGAGAAGAAGACCTTGCCGTCGGCAATGAAGATATCCGACACCAGACCGAGCGACACAACATCGCTTTCGAAATCCGGTCCCGTCACGGCCCTCAGCCGCTCCTGAACCTGTTCGCGTGTTACGCTTGCCATTTCGATTCCTTTAATGAAGGCAGTAAGGGAATAGGGGAGTAAGGGAGTATGTATGGAACATATTGCCCTACTGCCTTATTGCCCTATTCCCTTATTCCTTATGCCCTTTTCATCAAAAGGCCAATGCCCACCCGGGCTTGTTTCAAGCGGCCTTCTCGCAGACGGCAGCCTCGGGGCGATGGCCCATGAGGTAAAGCGCGCAGGTCGTGCGCAGCATGGAGGCGAAGTTGGGGATCGCGCCATTGGCCTCCAGCGCTTCATCGTAGAGCGTGGATATGAAGCGGGGCGTCGTCAGGTTCTGGCTGGCCGCGATCTCGTCCAGCAGGCGCCAGAAGGTGGCCTCCAGCTGAATGCTGGTGGAATGGCCGCCTATGCGCACGGAGCGATTGATCTGCCGGTAGCCTTCCGGGTCCTGCTCGGCGAAAACCTTGCACATGGGCTCCTCCGTTCTTTAAGAGCACGAACTTGGCTGTGGTAGCCGATTGCCACCACGCCGCAGTTTTTTCTACCATAATCGACAACCAGCAAGACAATCGCAAGCCGCTTTTGACGAAGCGGCAAAGAAACAGGAGTAGCCTGTGGCCAAAGCCATTCATTCGATGATCCGTGTTCTCGACGAGGAAAAATCCGTTTCCTTCTACAAACAGGCTTTTGGCCTCGATATCGCCGAGCGCATCGATTTCGAAACCTTCACGCTGATCTATCTGCGCAATGCCGAAGTCGACTTCGAAGTCGAGCTGACAGTCAACAAGGGCCGCACCGAGCCTTACAATCTGGGCGACGGCTACGGCCATCTCGCCGTCGTGGTCGATGACGTCGATGCCGAACATGCCCGCTTCACGGAACTCGGCTTCAAGGTCGGCAAGCTCGTCGATTTCAAGAACAACGGCGTGCAGCTTGCCCGCTTCTTCTTCGCGGAAGATCCGGACGGCTACAAGATCGAAGTTCTGCAGCGCGGCGGCCGCTACCAGTAGGCCCGCCCGATCGTCTTTCACGGCCTGGAGGAGAGGCTGTGATGGACGCAAATGCCAGCGCTCCCGGTGGTGAAAATCTCCGGGAACGCACAGCCAGCCCGCCCATTCCGGACGGGTAAGCAATGGAGGAGAACCGAATGACAACCGTTTTCGACGGTCTTTCCAGCCGGGAGAAAAAGACGCTGTCGCGCCGCGACATTCTCAAGCGCGGCGCGGGGCTCAGCCTCGGCGCCATGCTGGTCGTCAGCGGCAATGCCGTTATCTGCCCGCAATTCGCATGGGCGCTTGAGACCACCACGCTCAAGCCCGAAACCATGGCGACCCTGATCCAGCTCGCACGCGACATCTACCCGCACGACAAGCTGCCCGACCGTTTCTACGCCATCGCCGTCAAACCCTATGACGCGGATTCCGCCAAGGACGAGACGCTGAAGAAGCTGATCGAGGACGGTGTTGCCGATCTGGACAAGCGGGCCGGAGCCGGAGGCTATCTGGGGCTTGGCTGGGAGGAAGAGCGCGTCGCCATCCTGCGCGATATCGAGAAAAGCCCCTTCTTCCAGAAGGTGCGAAGCGGGCTTGTGACCGGCCTTTATAACCAGAAGGAAATCTGGCCGCTCTTCGGCTACGAGGGCGAGGCCTATACCAAGGGCGGCTACATCCAGCGCGGCTTCGACGATATCGAATGGCTGTAAGCGCCCCGGCGCTAAAAATGCACCAGTTACAAAGCGGCATCCCCGTCCTGCAAGCGCCTTGCTTGCGGAAACGGGAAAGCATTGGGAGGAAACAATGGCTGCTCCATATGATCTCAAGGACGACAAGGTCGTCGTCATCATCGGCTCGGGCGCTGGCGGCGGCACGCTCGGCAACGAACTGGCCCAGAAAGGCATCGATGTCGTTATTCTGGAAGCGGGAAAACGCCACGAATTCGAAGATTTCATCAATGACGAATGGGACAGTTTCGCGCAGCTCGCCTGGCTCGACAAGCGCACCACGTCGGGAAGCTGGCGCGTGTCGCACGATTTTCCCAGCCTGCCCGCCTGGATCGTGAAGGCGGTTGGCGGCACCACCACGCACTGGGCGGGCGCATCGCTGCGTTTTCAGGACTACGAGTTCCAGACGCTCACTCATTACGGCAAGATCGAGGGGGCGAACCTGCTCGACTGGCCGATCACGCTCGCCGATCTGGAGCCCTATTACGCCAGGGCCGAGGACAAGATGGGCGTTACCCGCACCAACGGGATCGAGGGCCTGCCCGGCAACAATAATTTCAAGGTCCTGAAGGCCGGTGCCGACAAGCTCGGCTACAAGGAATGCCATACGGGCCGCATGGCGATCAACTCCGCGCCGCGCGACGACCGCATGGGCTGCCAGCAGACCGGCTTCTGCTTCCAGGGCTGCAAATGGGGCGCGAAATGGTCGACGCTCTATACGGAAATCCCGAAGGGCGAGGAAACCGGCAGGCTGGAAGTTCGCCCCGAATGCACGGCGCTGAAGATCGAGCACAATGCGGCGGGCAAGGTGACGGGCGTGCTCTATGCCGACAAGGACGGCAAGCAGCATTTCCAGAAGGCGCGCGTGGTCTGCGTGGCGGGCAATTCGATTGAAAGCCCGCGCCTGCTGCTCAACTCGGCCTCGTCGAAATTCCCGGACGGCCTTGCCAATTCATCGGGACAGGTGGGGCGCAACTATATGCGCCACACCACCGGCTCGGTCTATGCCTCGTTTGAAAAGCCGGTGCACATGTATCGCGGCACGACGATGGCAGGCATCATCCGCGACGAGGCCGCCCATAATCCGAAACGCGGTTTCGTCGGCGGCTATGAGATGGAAACCATCTCGCTCGGCCTGCCCTTCATGGCTGCCTTCCTCAATCCGGGCGGCTGGGGGCGCGGCTTCACCTCGGCGCTTGACGATTATGTCAACATGGCGGGCCTGTGGATCGTCGGCGAAGACATGCCGCAGGAGAAAAACCGCATCACGCTCAGCAAGGACGTGAAGGACGAACACGGCCTGCCGGTTCCCGATGTCTATTATGACGACCATGCGAACGATATCGCCATGCGCAACCACGCCTATGCGCAGGGCAAGGCGCTTTATGAGGCTGTCGGCGCGATCCGCACCTTCCCGACGCCGCCCTATCCCTCAACGCATAATCTGGGCACCAACCGGATGAGCGCAAAGCCGCAGGATGGCGTGGTGAACAAGCACGGGCAGACGCACGATATCAAGAACCTGTTCGTTTCCGACGGCAGCCAGTTCACCACCGGCGGGGCGGAAAACCCGACGCTCACCATCGTGGCGCTCGCCATCCGTCAGGCAGACTATATCGCCGAACAGATGAAGAAGCGGGCGATCTGATCCGCCCCGTTTCTGCCCGACCGGGAAAGCCGCCGGCGCGACCAATTCGCGCCGGTTCTGTTTGATGCTTGGCAAAGACGGCCCGCATGGGCTAGGTAAACTCGGCTTGCATGGAGAAGCTTTGAGTGAAAACGAGCATCGGCCAATATCGGATGTCTCTGGCGATACGCATCCTCAGCGTAATCGCCCTGATGTTCGTCGCCTTTGCGCACAAGCCCGTCGACCTCAATGCGCCCGACAGCTACCTGCTGGCCCAGTACCAGTTGCCGGATGGCAGCTATCCGGTGCTGTGCATCGGCGACCATGGCTCCGATCCGAGCCAGCAGGATCATGACAAGCATTTTAGCAACAATAGTTGCGAAGCCTGCCGGATTTCGTCCGCCTTCCTGTGCCCCGCGCCAGCCGGTTCCACCGGCGCCGCCCCGCATATCGCCATGGCCAACGGCATCGTGCCGCCACAGCCGATCCTGCGGCACAGCACCTACCCGCCATCGGCCCCGCCGCAAGCGCCGCCTCTCGCCTGAATATGATCGTTTGAGAGAATGCATCCCAGCATTCTGGAATGAATGCGCCCGAACCCTGTTTCGGCGTGCCTACCAATGATTATTCAGGTTTGAAACAATGAAAAACCATCGTCTTTTCGCCTCCGCAATTTCGCTTGCCGCGCTGTGCGCTTCCGCAGGTCTGGCCCAGGCCCATTCCTCGCTCGACCAAAGCGAAGCCAGGGCAGGCAGCTTCTACAAGGCGACCTTCCGCGTGCCGCATGGCTGCGACGGCATGGCCACGACCGAGGTTCGGGTGGAACTGCCGGAAGGCTTCCTCTCGGCCCAGCCGCAGGTGAAGCCCGGCTGGAAGATCGAAACCGTCAAGGGCGATTATGCGCAGAGCTACAAGGTGCACGGCAAAGACGTGACCTCGGGCGTGAAGGAAGTCCGCTTTACCGGCGGCGATCTGCCGAACGATTTCTATGACGAGTTCACCGTCGTCGGCCAGCTCGCCAAATTCGACAAGGACACCACCCTCTCCTTCCCGGTGACGCAGCTTTGCGGAAGTGCAGCTTCGGTCGCCTGGACGGAAGTGGCCAAGGAAGGCCAGAACCCGCATGATCTTGAGCATCCCGCGCCGCAAGTGCTGGTGAAGGCCGCTGATGCTGACGGCCATGGCGAGCATGGCCAACATGACAAGATGGGCAAGATGGACCATGCGGCGATGGACATGCCGACGAAACTCGGCGACCTGTCCATCACCGGCCCATCGGTGCGCGCCATGGTTCCCGGCGCCAAGGTCGCGGGCGGGTTTCTCACCATCGCCAATGACGGCAAGGACGCCGACAAGCTGGTTGCCGTCACCACCGATGGCGTGAAGCGCGTCGAAATCCATGAAATGTCGATGCAGAACGATGTGATGAAGATGCGCCCGCTGGAAGGCGGACTGGACATTCCGGCAGGCGAAAAGGTCGAGCTGAAGTCAGGCGGATATCACCTCATGTTCATCCAGCCGGAGAAGCCATACAAGGAAGGCGAGACCGTGCCGGTGACCCTCGAATTCGAAAAGGCCGGCAAGGTCACGATCGATTTCCCGGTAACCGCGCAGAACGGGAAAAAGGACGAACATTCCGGGCACTGACCGGCATATCACCCTTTGCGAACCCAACGTTGAAGGAACACGATCCCCCAGCAGCGGGCGTGTGATATGCGATCCCCCTCTCCCTCCGCGCATCATGCGCCCGTTTGCCGCAACCGCTGAACCCCCGCAGCGGTTGCGTTCCTCCCGCAATGATATAAACATGACCATTAAAGTCTAGAATGATTCCAAACAATTGAAATCTAATATGATTTTAAAGATGAGTAATTGACTCCAGTTGGATTTTCAGGCTTTTATGAACATGCAGATTTTCACCCTTTGATGTCTGGGCCTTGAACCCTTTCGATTGGAGGACCCTATGATTGGTCTCGGCGAATGCCGGTCCGCAAATGTTGACGGCCTGCCCTGGCAGCTTCGTCTCTTGCCGACCGGATATTGCAATGTGCGGACAGAAACGGAACGTTTCTCGGACAGATCCGGCCCGCGCATCGCGTCATGCCCCCGCTTCTTCGGGAGGCGCACATGAACATGCGCATATCGCAACTGAACGGCGCCAACAGCGCAGGCTATTTCGACCGCCTGCCGGAAAAGCTGGTGCTGGAAGGTTATCGCCGCTGGACCGCGGGTTTCGAGACGGGCTCGATCATTCCGTGGGAAATGACCTGGGGCCTCTATTCGGAAGTGCTTGGGCCTTCGGAAGCAAAGCGCGCCGTGGGCGAGCTGTCGCATTTCATCCGCGTTCTGTGCCATTGCGCCAGCTGCCCGTTGCGGGCGTTTCCTTTCGATTCGCACCATGTCTGCCGCGAGGAATGCCTGACGCTGGGGCTGATTTCCGGCATCCAGAATCAGGATGCGCTGCTGCTCGAAACCTGTCTTGAGGCGATTGCCTGCCAGCGCCGCTGCGACGATGTGGCAGGGGCTGCCCGCAATTTTGCCGATACGCTGGCTGATTTCGGCCAGACTTTGTTGCCAATACCGATTCATGCCATCGACAGCGCTTTGAATTTTACGCAGCGCGCGACTTTTCACTGACCCGACACGGGCCGGAAAAGTGCCAGCGTCTTGCGAATGAACGTGATTCGAGATTTTAGTCGCCGCCCATCGGCGCAAGGAGATAGAAATGCAGGCCAGAACCGAACGACGTCTCGGCATTGCCGCCGCCCTCGTCCTGACCGCAGGAGCGTTCGTCATGCCGGGCGTATCCACCCAGATCGCGCAGAACGACAGCGCGCCGCAGCACCAGATTCATATGGCTTCGGCTGAAATCCTGCGCGCCGAGCTGCGCCATTTCGTCGAGCTTGGCGAGGCCATGCCGAAGTCGGTGCGCTTCGAATAATCGTGCTGACACTGAAACAGAAAAGGCCGCGCCTGATCTGGCGCGGCCTTTTTCGTTCAGCAAACCAAATACTTACGCTACGATGATCGGCGCCTTACCCTGCACACGGTTGTAAAGATCGATAATGTCCTGATTCATCAGGCGGATACAGCCCGATGACATGGACTGGCCGATCGACCACCATTCCGGCGAGCCGTGGATGCGATAGCCGGTGTCGCGCCCGTTCTGGAAAATATAGAGCGCGCGCGCGCCCAGCGGGTTTTGCGGACCGGGTTCCTGACCGTTGCGGTATTTTGCCAGTTCCGGCTTGCGCTGGATCATTTCCGGCGGCGGCGTCCAGACCGGCCATTGCTTCTTGTACTGGACATTGGCACGCCCCGACCATTCAAAGCCCGCCTTGCCGATGCCGATGCCGTAACGCAGCGCTTCGCCGCCCGGCAGGACGTAATAGAGCAAATGGTCCTTGAGGCTGACGACAATCGTTCCCGGCGCCTGTCCTGTCGGGTCCGGCACGATCTGGCGGCGGAACTCCTTCGGCACTTTCTGATAGGGAATTGCCGGCAGCGAATACGGCCCTTCCTGCACGGCGGCATACATCACATCCGGCGTGGTGATATCGCGGTCGACGCTGATCTGCGGACGCATCGGCGTGATCCCGCCCGTCGACATCGGGTCGACATTCATCTGGAAGGCCGACATGTCCATCGTCTGACTGCACCCTGCGGCACCGGTGAGGAGGATGGCTCCGGTGCCGAAAAGGAAATGGCGGCGGCTCAGATCGTCAGTGAACTTCGTCATGCAGATTACCCGGACTCAAGGGTTGAAACACAGCCGTCAAGCGACCGCCAATACATGACAGCAATTTGCGTTCTTATGGTTGAAGAACGGTTAAACAACTCGCGCGAACGTGTCTGAAAATTGCAGTTTAAAGCTAAAATTGCAGCAATGATCCACATTAAATCGATTTAAAAATCAAGGCAGATGCGGCGAAGATGTGTCGTGAATGGCCTTTTCATGGCAAAATTATGATTTTTGCTATTTTTGGTTGCATTTCGATGGCAAAGGCCGGGTCGCAAAACCCGGCCTTTGTCGCTCATTGTTTGCGGCGGTCAATAATCTTTTTCGTAGAAGATGCCGCCGCTGGAATCGCCTTCCGCACCCAGTGCGCCCTTGGCTTTCAGGTTGCGGGTAATGTCGAGATTGATGGTGCCCTTGGTCGACCCGCCCGACCCTGCTTCCACGCCGAGATAAATATTGTCGCGGATATAGCGTCCGGCGCGAACTGCCGTCTGGCCCTTTTCATCCGTCACCACATCGAGATCGTCGAGACCTGTCCCGGCGCGCAGCTTGTTCATCAGCGAGTTGTTGGAACCGCCCGCAAGTTCGGCTGCGGCGGCGGCAAGCTGCGCGATCTGGAACGCCGACAATTCACCGATGGAGCGCTTGAAGATGAGCTGCGCCAGCACTTCATCCTGCGGCAGTTCCGGCGTCGAGGAGAACTTGATGTCGAGATTATCGACCGTGCCCGTCACCGTCACGATTGCGGTGATTTCATTGCCTTCGGAACGGGCAACGAAATTGAGCTGCGGGTTGAGATCGCCCACCAGCGTGACATGGCCCTCGTCGAAGGTGATGCGCTGGCCGAGAATGCCGATGCGGCCACGGATCATGTCGAAGGAGCCGACCGGCTTGATGTCGGTCACCGGCCCGGTCAGGCGAAGGCGTCCGCCCAGTTCCGTGTCAAGGCCGCGACCGCGCACGAAAATCTGGTTGGGTGCGCTGATAAGAACATCGAGGCGCGGCACGGTCGGGCGCGACGTTGGTGTCGGCACCTTGCTCTTGCGCGTTTCGACCTTGGCGCGATCCAGCGTGGCCTGAACGTTTTTCGGCGTATTCTTGTGCTGCACCGGCACATAGGCCGCGCCGCCGCCAAGATTTTCCGGCACCGAGATTTCGGCCCGGTCGACGTCGATCCGGCCTGAAATCAGCGGGTCGCGCATCAGCGGCCCATTGATCGTGATTCCGCCATTAACCGTCGCCACCACCAGCTTGGCGTCGGCATAGCGGGCGCGATCCAGCTTGATTTCGATATTGGCCGGGAAATTCGCCTCGGCATTGGTCGAAATCGTGCCGCTGGCGGAAACCGCTCCACCGCTGCCAAGCGCGGCATTGACCTGACGCAGCGTGATGGTTTCACCATCCATGCTGCCCATGACATTGATATTGTTCAGGCGGACATTCGTATCGGGATCGACAAAGGTTGCCCCATTGGTGGAGAACATGCCGCGCAATTGCGGACGGTTGAAGCCACCCGAAACGCTGGCCGTCAGCGTCAGCGTGCCGTTTGCCTGTGCGCCGCGATCAGCCAGGAAGCGGTTGGCGAGCGCCAGCGGAACGCTGCCGTTGACATTGACGCCAAGCCCCTGCCCCGAAAACGGCACCTTACCATTGGCGGTGACATTGAGGCCGCGCGGACCATCGACGGTCACCGACGAAAAGTCGATGGCCATGGCTGCATAGCTGCCCGCAGCCTGCAAGGTGAGCGGCGCGAGCCCGTTGTCGCGCAGCGGCTTGGCCGCAAGGCCGGTGCCACGCAGGTTGAAGGTCGCGGCCGGATTGGTGAGCGGCCCGGTGACACGCGCCGTGCCGGTGACATTGCCAGCGAGATCCTGGCCCTTGACCGCACCGTTCAGCGCCGTCAGCGGAAGATTGGCGAGATTGACATCGACCGCCAGATCACCTTTGCCAAGCGGCACGCCGCCATTGGCGCGGACATCAATGCCGCCGCCGCCGGTGACATGCGCATCGACATTGAGCCGGTTATTGGCGGAGGTGCCCTTGGCATCGGCGTTAAGGGCGGCGATGCCCTGCTTCTTGAGCTCGGCTGCCGTCACGCCGCGCGCCGCCATGTCGAAGGCGACATTGGGCGCATCCTTCGTGCCGGTGATGCGGGCCGTGCCGTTGACCGTGCCGCCAAGCCCCAGTTCCGGCTTGAACGTATTGGCGAGCGCCAGCGGCAGATTGGAAAGCGCGACTGAAAGATCAAGACGGCCATCAACGACGCCGTTGACCTTGACCTGACCCGCGCTGGCATCCGCGCCCGTATTGATGATGATATCGCCGAAGGAGATTTCCTCGCCCTTCATGGAAATGGTGGCTGGCGCGGCCAGATTGGCGCTGAGCGTGCCCTGCTTCACATTGGCCGAGGCGAGACCCAGTTCAAAACCGCCATCCTTCGGCTCAAGCGAACCGGCAGCGCTGGCAACCGTGCCGATCTTCAATTTGGTATTGGCCGTGAAATCGGTCTTCGACCCGGTCGCGTTGGCCTTGGCGTCAAAACTGTCGATGCCCAACGTGCCGACCAGAATGTCACGCGCCGCGGCATTGCCGTCGACCACCGGCACACCGAACAGATCCCTTGCCGTCAGGGCAATATCCGCCGAGGTGATGTGGTTGCCATTGACCTTGATGCCCTTGGCATTGGCGGTGACCGATGCATTCTGGCGACCGTCGCTGGCGTCGAGCGTGATATCGGCATTGGCCGCGCCGGTTGCTTGCGCAAGCGCCAGGGCTGCGGCCGTGGAAATATCCGGCGCATCCAGTTTCAGCGCGCCGGTGAAAAGGCCCTTCGCGCTCTGGGTGACATTTCCGGAAAGATGCGCGCCGCCCGCATTGAAGACGAGATCGGTCAGGCGCTTCTCGTCATTGACGATATCGATCACGGTCCCCAGATCGATGCGCTGCCCATTGAGGAATGCGCTGCCGGCAAGCTTGCCGGAAAGGGCAGCCCCTGTCGTTGCATTGCCGTCGAGCATGGCGTTGAAGTCGAGGCCGCCTTCGGAAAGCTTGCGCCCGGCCAATGTGCCCTGCGGCGCGTCGGCGCGGAGTGCCAGCGCGATCAGCTTGTCGTCGCCGCGCGCGCTGCCCTTGACCGTAATCCGGCCCGATGCCTGATCGGAAAGAAGCTTGAGATCGGACAGCATGACGCCGAAATCGAAATTGGCCTTGTCGGACGCAAAGGAACCGTTTGCGGTGATTTCGCTCAACTCGTTGCCGATGCGGAAATCACGCGCCGAAAACCCTTCGCTGCTGCGGCCAAGCGCGCCGCCCAGCGTAACCGCACCGTCGAGAATGCGGTCGACGGCTTGCGTGCCGGTGCGCATGTTCTGCGCCGTGCCATTGAGGTCAAGCTGGAAAGCGCCGCTGATCGGGCGCACGATGCCCTTCGCGTTGACATCGATGCTGCCCGCGAGGTCGCGGCCAGCCAGAGCGCCGAAAGGCGCAAGGCTTGCCACCCTGGCGGCGATGTCGCCATTGAAGGCGAAGTCGTCAATATTGCCCTTGAGATCGAGGCTGAGGCCATTGCCGGAAATATTGGCCTGCGCAAGCTCGACCGGCGAACCGGCGCGCCATGCGCCGTCGACAGCGAGCGCGATCCTGTTTCCGAGTGCCTCGGCGATTTCGGCGCGCTCCGCCGAAATGCCATCCATCCCGCCATTGACCTTGAAGGTGATATGGCGATTGGCGGCATCGTTCAGGTTCTCGGCAATGCCGCCCATGTCGAGCGCGATGTTGCGGGCAGAAATCGTTGCGTTCTTGAGACCGGCGACGGCGAGCGTACCCGTCCAGTCATTGGTCGGGCGATCACCGTAGGCGATCTGGAATTTTGCGTTGTCGATATAGGTTTCAGCGCCCTTGACCGGCAGGAGAACGCGGCCCTTGCTTTCATCGGCAATGGAAGCGTCAACGCGCAGCCTGTTCAGGAAGCGGTCATTGCCGGTTTCGGCGGAAGCCTTGAGCTTCAAGGCGGCGCTGTTCAGCGCCAGATCGTCGAGGCGGAAACCGCCTGCATCCTTGAGGAAGCCATCGGCAGAGAGCACCGTTTCGGCACCGAAGAAATCGCGGAATACCGGCGGCACCAGAACCGCAATCGGACCGTTGAAACGGGCGGAGAAAACGCGGCCGCCATCGGGCGCCTGACCTTGCCGGTTCAGGGTAAACTCGCCCGTCAGCGTGCGGCTGCCATTGGTGTCGAGCGCCAGATCAACCTTCAATCCGTCGAGCGGACCGGCGCCGGTCAAGGTGAGATCGACCGGCGGATGACCGTCAATGTTCAACAGGTTGGCGACGATGCCATTGGCCGGTTCGGAGACTTTCAGGTCGAGATCGACCTTCTGGTCGGCATTGGCATAGGCCGCGCGAAGCGCAAAAGTGCCGCCCGGACCGTCGAGGCGCTTGATGTCGAAACTGGAATCCAGCGAGCCATCGGCAAGCGACAGGCGACCATTGGCCGACACTTCCGATTCGAGGCCGAAAATGTCAGGTCCGAAATGCAGGCGCGCTATGGCAAGCTGGTCGAGATTGATCGAAATCGGCAGTTCCGGCAGGCTGAAGCTGGACGATTCCGGCGATGGCAGGCTGTTGTCCGGCAATGGCTTGCGAATGACGTCGATGCGCTCGGCGGCCAGCGACTGGATGCTGAGACGCCCGACCAGAAGGGCGGTGCGGCTCCAGTTCAGCTTGGCATTTTCGATGCGCAGCCACACGCCTTCGCGGTCGGCGATGGTGATCGAGCCGACGGTTGCTTCCGAAGACAGAACGCCGCTGATGCCTGAAATGGAGATGCGGCGGTTGGGCGCGGAAAGCTGGCTTTCCACGAAGGACAGGAAATAGGACTTCTCTTCTTCCGGCTCTGCCTGCGCGCTGTCAGGCTGCTGCGCCTGCGCATTCGCCTGGGCATTGGCCTGCGCTGGAGCCAGCACCGGCGCCTCCCGCTCCGGCCAGCCGAAGATGACTGCCGTGGCGGCGAAAGCGATGAAGGCGATGATTGCGAGAAATCTGGTCAAAACGCCTGTCCTATACCTACGTACAAGCCATAGCTCGGATCGCCCGAGCGGCGGTTGAGCGGAACGGCGACATCAAGGCGGATCGGCCCGAGGCCGGTCAGGTAGCGCAGACCGCCACCGACACCGACACGCATCTGTTCCGAGAAATCGGGAAATGATTTTTCGCCGACATAACCGGCGTCGACGAACGCCACCGCGCCGATGGAATCGGTGATGCGGGCGCGCACTTCGCCATTGGCCTCGACGAGCGAACGCCCGCCGACGATCTCGCCATTGCCGGCGCTGACGCCGATATTGCGATAGCCGTAACCACGAACCGAGCCGCCGCCGCCCGCGAGGAAGAGCTGGCTCGGCGGCAGGTCCTCGATGGACGCGCCGACAATCGAACCGACCTTCAGGCGGCCCGCGAGAATTACTCGGTCCTTTTCGCCCAAGCCGTAATAGGTGCGGCCTTCGGCGGTGAAGCGGGTGGCGAAATTGCCGTACTGGAATTCATAGAAGGGCTGGATATTGCCTTCCAGATAGAAGCCCGAACTCGGGTCCGGCTTGTTGTTGCGGCTGTCATAGAGAAGGTTGCCCTCAAGACCCGCCGTGGTGAAAGTGCGGTCGCCGAACACGTCGTCATTGAAGCGGCCATGGCTGGCCTTCGCGTAAAGCGCGCCCGACAGTTCGTCGCTGAATATCTGCGTGAAGCCGGTCTTCGCATTGACCGAGGTTTCGGTATAGGCGTCCAGCACCTCGCGCTTGGCATCAAGGGAAGCTACAAAATCCGTATCCGGCGTATAGACGCCGGGCTTGGTGAAGCTGGTGCCCAGAAGATAGGTGAAGTTCTGCGGATCGAAGGAATTGTCCTGCGTGCCGCCAATACCGCTGACCTTGGCGTCGAAACGCAGGCGCTCGCCGCGCCCGAACAGGTTGCGGTGCATCCAGTAGCCGGTGAGGCCGAAGCCGTCGATGGTCGAATATTCGGCACCGAAGCCGAATCGGCGCGGCTTGCGCTCCTGCACGTTGAACGTCATCGGCAAGCTGCCGTCCGGCTCGATCTTTTCGGCTTCCTCGAAGCTCATCGCCCGGAACACTTCCATGCGGCCAAGACGCTTCTTGGCCTTTTCGATATCGTCGGGGTCGTATTCCTGGCCTTCTTTCAGGCCAGTCATCCAGGCAACGAATTGCGGGTCCATGCGCGCCGTACCAAGCACGCTGACCGGGCCGTAATGCGCCTTCTGGCCGGGATCGAGCGACACGTCGGCGGAAACGCGGTTGCCGTCATGATCGGCGACGATGTCCTCGCCGGTCACACGCGCCTTGGCATAACCCTGCTGGCGCCATGCCTCGACGGCAAGACGCTCGGCCTTGATGACCGTGCCCGAACGCGCCACCTGTCCCGGCGCGAAACCGACATCTTCCGGCGACTGCACGTGATCGCGCTTGTCGACCGGCGGCGGCGCGATATTGGAAATCGCGGTGCGGGAAAACAGGAATTGCGGGCCGGGATCGACGGTGATCGCGACCTTCGCATTGTCGGGAATGTCCGCGTCCGGTGGAATGTCGTTCGCCTCGCGGCCATCGACAAGGATGGATATGGTGCCGCCATAACGGCCCTCGCCATAAAGTGCCGCCAGAATGCGGCGATAATCGCCGCGCGCCTTGGCCAGCAGGCCAGCGGAGCCCGAGGCAGGCTTCTCCTGATCGGTGACGAGGCCCGACGCGCCTTCAATGGTGGATTTCAGGTCGGCTTCCGTGCCGTCCGCATTCTTGCGGTCGCCCGTGGTCGTGACCTCGACCGTATAGGTCTTCGGGTCGATGATATCCGGGTCTTCCTTTTTGGCTTCGCCCCACAGATGGATTCCGAACAACTCGAATGCCAGCGCAGGCGACACCGTGAACGAGGAAAAATGCGCCGCCAGCAAAAGCACGGCGATGCTTCTTCCCTGTATCGTCCTGTTACTCCAAGTCATACGCGTTACTGTCCGGTTTCTGTCTATGCGGTCGCCTGGCAGCGTCCCGATCATCATCCCCAGCCCAGGACGATTCAGGGATTACCATGGGGAGAGCGGAACTCCAAGCGACAACGCTAGATATGGACCATTTCAGTCAACGGAGTATTAACGTTACCACACTCTCGCGGTCGCTCGCGCAGGTTGAGCGGAACGCGCCCATGCATTTTCTGATGATTATCGAAAATTCCCCAAAAGCGCGGCCCGCCGGCGGGGTGTCGGCGGGCCGCCCATCAGGTCACGGGAGGAGGGAGGAGGATGACCTGACGAAGTGTTCCCGCTGTCAGCGGCCGGAGTGGATCGGGCGCATATCGCCGAAATGGCCGCCGCCAAAGCCGTGATTGAATGCAGGCCGGTTATATGCGGGCCGATTGAAGCCGCCGCCGTTGAAGCGCGGCCTCACCGGCCCCGGCCCCCAATAGTGGCCAGCCTGCCGGGTCCGCCATGCGGGGCCGACGCCCCAGTGCGGGTTCCAGTGATTGCGACCACCGCGCCAGGACTGGCAGTTGCGGCCGATGCAGCCATTGTAGTAGTTCGGACCGCCGCGCCAGCCATATCCCCGATAGCCATATCCCCGATAGCCGGGCCCCCAATAGCCGCCGGTTGCCCAGCCGAGGCCCAGACCGGCGCCAAAGCCCGGCGCCCAGCCATCATAGTAGCCATTATCGACGATGACAGCGGTGGACGGCGCAGCATAGGAACCGAAACGGACATAGCGTGCCGACACAAAGCCAACGCTGCCGCCATTATAAATCTGGCACCAGCCATTGCGGCAGGAACCGGCATTCACGCTTGCCCCGGCGGGAAGTGCGGCAACACGGGCATAATTGGCGCCCGGCCCCGAACGGACATTCACCGCAGCCGAAACATAGGCCGTGGCCGCGGAAGCAACAGCGGGCGCGACCAGAAACGCCGCCGCAACAGCGACGCCGAGAAAACGATTTTTAGTAAGCACTCTCTTAAATAACGACATCGCATATACTCCAGATTTGCGAACAACCAGAGGCGCATTAAAGTATCAAACACAATAGCGAATATATATTATCTAGCACAAAATGCAAATTACTATACATGCGATGGTAAATTTAGGCCTTATATTATCATTTCCTACACTTTAATTAGTACCGTGTAGACTTAGCGCTACCGGGATACCAATCTATTTTACATAAATTTTACTACAATTTCATCGAATGCATTCCGGCACCCCACCGCACAAAGAAAAGCGCCCCGGAATGAACCGGGGCGCCACGCGGCTTTGGGGGAGAGAGGGAGGATAAAGCCGCGATAACGGGCCGTCAGGCCAGTTGTTTCACGAAGCTCACAGAAGCATTCCCCGCAGGCGTTGCGATGCAGGGAATACCCTTGACGAAGCTTATGGCAGGTTGCGCACGTCTTCCGGCGACATGTACATCGGCATCATATTGGTATCGAGGTGATGCATGACCCAGATGGAGCCGGCAAGCACGATGGCCAGGATGATGACCGTGAAGATGAGCGCCAGAATGTTCCAGCCGCCTTCCGACCTCGGATCGAGGTGCAGGAAGTAGACCAGATGCACCAGGATCTGGACGACGGCGAGACCGAGCACGATGGCAGCGGTGGTTCCCGGCGTGAAGTAGCCATTCATGGCCATCATGAATGGAACGACGGTAAGGGCGACCGCCAGCACGAAGCCGATCAGATAGGACTTCAGGCTGCCGTGGCTTGCGCCGTGGTCGTGTGTTTCGTGTGCAGAGCTCATCACAGTACACCCAGCAGATAGACAAGAGTAAAGACGCCGATCCAGATGATGTCCAGGAAGTGCCAGAAGAGGCTGAGGCACATCACGCGCGTCTGGTTCTTTTCGGTCAGGCCATCACGCAGAAGCTGGCCGGAAAGAACCAGGATCCAGATGAGGCCCGACGTGATGTGAAGACCATGGGTTCCCACCAGCGCGAAGAAGGCGGAGAGGAACGCGCTGCGGCCCGGTCCGGCACCTTCGTGGATCAGGTGATTGAACTCATAGACTTCCATCGCGAGGAAGGCAGCGCCGAGCAGGAAGGTCACGCCCAGCCAGAACAGAAGGCCAGCGCGGTTCTTCTTGAACATCGACAGCGTGGCCAGACCATAGGTCAGCGACGACACCAGGAGCAGCATGGTTTCGATCAGAACGAAGTTCAGATCGAACAGTTCACGGCCGGTCGGGCCGCCCGCGAACTGATGCGCCAGCACGGCATAGGTTGCAAACAGCCCCGAGAACAGGACGCAGTCGCTCATCAGGTAGATCCAGAAGCCGACCAGCGTGGTCGACCCTGCATCGTGATGGTCCTCGTGAGCGGGGTGCTCGTTTCCGCCCCTGAACGGAGCAACGGAGGGAGCGGCGGTTGAAATGCTTGCGCTCATCGGAATCAGGCCTCCTGAGCAGTCAGTTGCCGGGTACGGAGGTCTTCGACTTCCTGCACCTCTTCGGCCGAGACGTAAAAGTCCCTGTCATTATTGAAGGAGTGAGCGATGGCAACGGCCAGCACAGCGAGGGCGGAGGCGATTGCCAGCCACCAGATGTGCCAGACCAGGGCAAAGCCGAGCGGAATGTTCAGCATGCCGATGATGAAGCCGGTGCCGGTGTTCTTCGGCATATGAATGCGCGCGAACTTTTCGGTGCGGCGCACATAGCCGTTCTGCTTCATATCCCACCAGCTGTCGTGATCGCGCACATGCGGAACTTCGGCGAAGTTGTAGAAGGCAGGCGGCGAAGCCAGCGACCATTCCAGCGTGCGGCCCGTGCCCCAGCTGTCGCCATTGGTATCGCGCAGCTTTTCGCGGTCGCGGATCGAGAGGGCGATCTGCAGAACCTGGAACACGATGCCGCAAAGGATGATCGCAACGCCGATGGCGGCAACGATGAGGTAGATGTGCCATGCCGGGTTTTCGGTGTGGTTCAGACGACGGGTCATGCCCATCAGGCCGAGCACGTAGAGCGGCATGAAGGCAAGAATGAAGCCGACGAGCCAGCACCAGAAGGCGTTCTTGCCCAGACGTTCGTTCAGCTTGAAGCCGAAAGCCTTCGGCCACCAGTAGACGACACCGGCAAAGCAACCGAACAGGACGCCCGAAATGATCACATTGTGGAAGTGGGCAATCAGGAACACCGAGTTGTGCAGCACGAAGTCTGCCGGTGGAACAGCGAGCAGAACGCCCGTCATGCCGCCGACGACGAAGGTGCACATGAAGCCGATGGTCCACATGATCGGCGTTTCCATGCGCACGCGACCCTTATACATGGTGAAGAGCCAGTTGAAGACCTTCGCCCCTGTCGGGATGGAAATGATCATGGTCGCCACGCCGAAGAAGGCGTTGACATTGGCGCCGCCACCCATGGTGAAGAAGTGGTGGACCCAGACCAGGAACGACAGGATGGTGATGGCAACGGTGGCGTAAACCATCGACTTGTAGCCGAACAGGCGCTTGCCGGAGAAGGTTGCCACGATTTCCGAGAAGATGCCGAAGCACGGCAGAACCAGAATATAGACTTCCGGGTGGCCCCAGATCCAGATGAGGTTCACATACATCATCGGATTGCCACCGGCATCATTGGTGAAGAAGTGGAAATCCAGATAGCGGTCGAGCGACAGAAGCGCCAGCGTGACGGTGAGGATCGGGAAGGCCGCAACGATCAGCACGTTGGAGCAAAGCGCGGTCCAGGTGAAGACCGGAACCTGCATCATGCCCATGCCGGGCGCGCGCATCTTGATGATGGTGGTGATGAGATTGACGCCGGAAAGCAGCGTTCCCATACCGGAAATCTGCAAGGCCCAGATATAGTAATCCACCCCGACATCCGGGCTGAACTCCTTGCCGGAAAGCGGCGGATAGGCCAGCCAGCCGGTCTTGGCGAATTCGCCGACGCCGAGCGAGATGTTGATGAGGATCGCACCGGCAACCGTCAGCCAGAAGCTGAGCGAGTTGAGGTAGGGGAAAGCCACGTCGCGCGCGCCGATCTGAAGCGGCACGGCAAAGTTCATCAGGCCGACGATGAAGGGCATCGCCACGAAGAAGATCATGATCACGCCATGGGCGGTGAAGATCTGGTCGTAGTGGTGCGGCGGCAGGAAGCCTTCATTGGCGCCGGAGGCAAGCGCCTGCTGGGCGCGCATCATCACCGCATCCGAGAAGCCGCGGAACAGCATCACCAGCGCCAGAATGATATACATCACGCCAATGCGCTTGTGGTCGACGGAGGTGAGCCAGTCGTTCCAGAGCGGCGCCCATTTGCGGTAGTAGGTTATGGCTGCAAGAAGAGCGAGCCCCCCGCCAGCCACCGCGGCCAAAGTGACCATGATGATTGGCTCGTGATAGGGTATCGCTTCGAGCGTAAGTTTTCCGAACATTTTTATCACGCTTCGATTGGAGCAATTCCGGGGCGGCGCAAGAGCGCCATCTTTCCGGAACCGCGTGAAACAAGGGATTGAATGCGGATGGCCGCGACCCCTGCGGGGTCACGGCGCCATCGGCAAATCAGTTTGCTAGCTGCGACAGGCGCTGCGGCTGCACGGCGCAGATGATGTCGTTCGCCCATTGGCTGAAATCGACAGGCGAAGACTTGCGCAGATTGGCGCGCGCTTCGCGGATCATCTGCTGGCGATGCATTTCATCGTCGAGGCAGACGGACTTGCCGTCCCAGCAGCGGTTGACGATGTTGTGGAACAGCGCCTTGTCATTATAGGTGAAGAACTGCACCGGATGCTTTTCGCTCGGCTGCACCAGCGAACCGTAGCGCGTGCCGTTCAGTTCCTCGCCATTTGCCTTGGCCTTCACGTCGGCAACCCACTTGTCGAAGTCGGCCTGATTGTAGGCATGCGCCTTGAAGCGCATCTGGGCAAAGCCCTGGCCGCTGTAATTGGCCGAGATGCCATCGAATTCGCCTTCGTGATTGGCAACCAGATGCAGCTTCGTCTGCATGCTCGGCATGGTATAGACCTGGCTGCCGAGCTGCGGAATGAAGAAGGAATTCATGATGTTGCTGGAGGTCAGCTTGAAGTTGACCGGCACATCGACCGGCATTGCCATCTCGTTGACGGTGGCGATGCCCTGATCGGGATAGATGAAAAGCCATTTCCAGTCGAGCGCGACGACCTCGACATTGATCGGCTTCGCGTTCGATTCCAGCGGACGATACGGGTCGAGCTTGTGCGTGCTGATCCAGGTGACCGTGCCCAGAACGACAATGATCGCCATCGGGATGAGCCAGACGGCAAGCTCGATCTTGGTCGAGTGATGCCAGTCGGGCTGGTAATCCGCCTTTTCATTCGAGGCGCGGTACTTCCATGCGAAGTAAAGCGTCATGAAGATGACGGGAAGCACGACAAGCAGCATGATGCCGGTCGCAAAGAAGATGAGATCGCGTTCTGCCATGCCTATTTCCCCTTTCGGAGAAAGCAGGACCTGGTTCTCGCAGCCTGCGAGAAACGCCGTGAGGGCCATGACGGCGAACGAAACGATCGTCCGGGGGGTGCCGTGTTTCATTTGTCTTTCCATCCTGCGCGCAGAGTGTCATCTCCGGCGCATGCGTCATTTCCTAGTTTTCGGTAAATTCTGAAATTTCCAAAAGTACCGTTATAACGAATAACCGCGTTTGTCACGTGTCTGACGAAAATTGTGCTGGATCGTAATGTCGCGCCCAAAAACGGGCATTTTGTATGAATAATCGAGGCTGACGCTGATGCGGGCCACTTGTCAGGCAATGTCTGGTGCAATGATCGATCTCCCGATCAGGGATCGATGTTCCGACGGATCGGCCGGCTGGGGCGCTGGCCATCGGATGCGCGGTGCCAATAGGCCCAACGCACGGGGTTTGCAAGGTGAAAACCACTGTTTTTCCGTTGAATAAACGGGATTGTGATGGGATTTTACCGAATCCGCCGCAGACGGGCCCCTACGTATTTCTCACCCAATTCATGAAAATGCTCAATCGCCACGCGGGTTTAACAGGCGCCCTCCAACGCATAATCCTGATCGTCCGGGGTTCGCTCTACCCGGTTTATGTTTTATTGGATATTCACGAGGGAATTGGGGGTAGAGATGATATTTGCCGAAATGCCGCTCGATGAAGCCGAAGGTGCAATCCTTGGTTATGCGACGACCGCGGGTGCGCTCACCTTGCGTAAAGGTACGGTTCTCGATGCGCTCAGCCTCGCCCTGCTGCGGGAGGCGGGTGTCAGTTCGGTTCTGGCCGCGCGTCTGGAACAGGGCGATATCGGCGAGGACGAGGCGGCACTTGCCATCGCGCGCATAGTCGCGTCCGCTGATGTGGAAATCGGCAATGCCACCACCGGGCGCGTCAACCTGCATGCCCGGAAGAATGGCGTGTTTTCAGCCGATGCAGGCAGTATCGATGCCATCAACGCGCATGATGCGCGCATTTCCATCGCGACGCTGCGCAACCATGTGCGGGTGGAAGCCGGGCAGATGATCGCCACCGTCAAGATCATTCCTTTTGCCGTGCCGCAGACCCTGCTGCATGAAATCGGCCTTGATGTGCGGCCCGCGCTGCATGTCTATCCCTTCAATGGCGCGCAGGTCGGCCTGATCCAGTCGCGTCTCCCCTCGATCCGCGAGACGGTTCTGGAGAAGACCCGCGAACTGATGGAAAAGCGCGCGGCCCGGAACGGCGGGACGCTTGTTTGCGAAAAGCGCGTCGCGCACGATCAGGCGGCGCTGGCTGCGGCAATCGCGGATGTGGGCAGGGCCTGCGACATCATCGTGATTTTCAGCGCTTCGGCGGTTGCCGACGAAGCGGATATCGTGCCGCAATCGATCCGTATTTCAGGGGGCGAAATCCTGCGCATCGGCATGCCGGTCGATCCCGGCAATCTGCTGGTCCTGGGACGGCACGGCGGAAAATATATCGTCGCCGCGCCCGGATCGGCCCGCAGCGCCCGCGAAAACAGCCTCGACCACGTGCTGGATCGCCTGATGGCGGGAATTGCGCTTTCCGCCGATGATCTTTCCCGCATGGGCGTGGGCGGGCTGGTATTGTAGGCTGCATCGCTGCAGCAATCCCGGAGCCTGAACCAAAAAGCGGCAGGCCGCGTTGAAAATGGCGATCTTCGAGTACCGGAGGAGCGTACTTAAAGGTACGCGGGCACCGGAACGCTGAAAAGCACCATTTGCAGACCGGCATGGCGACTTTTGGAACAAGCTCTCAGATCGCGTAGTCGAAAACCAGTATGCCTTCTATGCCGCCATCGGCCGCTTCGACGAGGCTTTTGCCGACTTTCGCGTGTTCGGGATGCGGAAGATAGGCGTCGCGCGCCGCGCCGTCCGTGAAATCCACGACGAAGCCGTGGCGAAATCCCCTTTCGAGATTTTCAGGACTGTTGTTTTCGCCAGCCGTGATGGACAGGATGCCGCCGATCTTGTCCTTGAGCGCGACGACGGACTGCAATCTCTCGTCGATCTGCGCGGCTTCGAGTTCGGGCCTGAATTTGATGAGAACGATGTGGCGTATCATGAATGTCTTCCGTGATTGAAGAAGATCGCGCAGTCGCCGGAAATGGCGGCAGGCACTGACGCGAAAAAGGCCGGGCTGAACCCGACCTTCCGCTTTCACCTGAGTTGCGCCAGTACATCCGTGGTCACGATCCCAAGTGAATTCCCGATACGCATATGGATATAATCCGTCTACGTTTCAGGAATATGACATTGCGGGCAGCGGCCAGATCGCTCCAAAACCGGCTCAACCCGGCCCTGCCCCGACAGTTTCGGCCCACAAACCGTTGCCTGCAACCGCCGTATTCTCATGTGAGCGCCGCGTCGCGCCCAATTCCTTCGGCATCCATCCCGCTCCGCGGGCCGATGCCTCAAGCCTCCCCCACAGAACTTGCCGTCAGGCCGCCATCGGCGCTTCGGCCAGTTCCGGATGATTGTAGTCCCATACCTCGATCAGGCATTGCCGCATCAAATCGAGATCGACCGGCCCGATCCGGCTCAGCACGAGATCAAGTTCGTCAGGCTCAACACCCCGGTTGAGCAACTCGACAATTGCCTCGATCAGAATTCTTTTATCGTCAAATCTGTAGCGCTGCATAAACCTGCTCCGCTAACTGCCCCATCCATGGTCACAGATTAAACAGACATGGTTAACCGAAGCTTAAGCCCACGAAAAACCGCCCGCTCCACCGACGCCCACACCCGGACAGACGCTTGTTCCAACAATTTCCCGCGCACATCTGCGGGACCCTAATTAAAAAATAACTTAAACAGAAACATCAAATTCTTGTCTGTACGGACAAGATTAAGACAAATTCTTAGTATATTTCCCGCAAAAACCAAGTAGAAAATTTCCAGACGGTTTATTTTATTATATTATTTCATTCGAATGAGGCTCTATGTCGTTCTTTCGCAGATATATGGATTGGTCCTTTACTCGTGTCCGGCTTGTCGCGCTTGGACTGCTCATCGGCGCAAGCGTCATGGGCGGTTATCTTTATACGCTGCAATATAAGGGCAATGTCCACGCCGTCGTTGCCGGGCAGGCCTATCGCTCCAACCAGCCCGACCCGGCGCGCATCGCTGCGTTGCAGAAGCTTTACGGCATCAAGACCATCATCAATCTGCGCGGCGCCGAACCCGGTTCGAAATGGTATGATGAAGAAATTGCAGCCGCAGAGACACTTGGTATCAATCACGTCAATTTCGGCATGTCATCGCGACGGGCGCTGGACCTTGCACAAACCAGAGAGCTGATCGCCCTCATGCAGAATGCGGAAAAGCCGGTGCTCATCCATTGCAAATCCGGCGCCGACCGCACCGGCCTCGCCGCAGCGCTCTATGTCGCGGCAATCGCCAAGGACAGCGAAAGAAAAGCGGAACGGCAGCTGTCCATCGCCTACGGGCATTTCGGTTTTCCGCTGAGCCCCACCTACGCGATGGACAAGACATTTGAGGCTATCGAAGCCGAACTCGGCTTTACCGGCTCCTGACCACAAACGAAAAACGCCGGGGCCAAACCCCGGCGTTTTTCTGTTTATTTGAACCGCGCATCTTATCCGAAAACCGTTTTCCACGTTTCGGGATGCGCTCCCTTTCAGGCAACCACCTTATTCGAGGCCGACGATCTTGCCGCCATCCCACTTGAAGATGTCGAAGCTCGGCGAGCTGAGATCGCCGTTTTCGCCGTAGGTCAGCGTGCCGATGGCGGTTTCGATCGGCTTGCCGTCATGCAGCGCCTTGGCGACGGCTGCCGAGTCGTCGGCGGAACCGGCGCGTTCAATGCCAGCCTTGATGACTTCAACGGCGGCATAGGCGTTCATGGTGAAGGCTTCAGCCGGGATGTTCTTGGCCTTCAGGGCTTCGATAGCATCCTTGGAGGCCGGGTTCTTGGTGGCGTCCTTGGCGTTGGTGAAGAGCGTGCCCTGCGCGTTGGTGCCGCCGATTGCCCAATATTCGGTATTGGACAGGCCTTCGCCGCCAAGCACCAGGGCCTGGAGACCGGCATCATGCAGCTGACGCGACAGCAGGCCGCCTTCGGCATGGTAGCCGCCGAAATAGACGATGTCAGCACCGGCAGACTTCAGCTTGGTGACGAGCGCGGAAAAATCCTTGTCGCCCGGCGTGACGGAATCATAATGGACTTCCGTGACGCCGCCCTTGTTGAGCGCCGCCTTGAAAGCGTCGGCCAGACCCTTGCCGTAAGCACCCTTGTCGTGGATCACGGCAACCTTCTTGTCCTTGAAGTTCTTCAGGACGTAATCGGCCATGACTTCAGCCTGCTGGTCGTCGCGGCCGCAGGTGCGGAACACGTTTTCCAGCTTGCGGGCAGTCAGATCAGGACCGGTGGCGGTCGGGGTGACCATCAGCACGCCGTTTTCCGAAAACACGTCGGAAACCGGAATGGCGACGCCGGTCGTGACCGGGCCGACGACGAACTTGACGCCGTCGCCAACGATCTGGTTGGCGGCGGAAACGCCCTGCTTCGGCTCACCGGCATCGTCGGCAAACTTCAGGACGACTTTCTCGCCCTTGATGCCGCCCGCCTTGTTGATGACTTCCACGGCGGTTTCCGCGCCCTTCTTCACCTGATCGCCGAAAGCGGCGACAGGACCCGTCAGCGGTGCAACCACGCCGATGGTGATGTCTGCATAAGCGGCGCTGGCAAAGCCGAGAGTGGCTGCGAAAGCCACGCTGGAAAGAAGTTTCAGGTTCATTCTTTTTCTCCTTTGGTGGGGCGGCGTCCTCCGACGGCCCCGAGACAACCCATGCCGGTCAAATCTCAGCGCATCTGCGCTGCCGAATTGCCGGGCCCTCCCTTTTGTTCATCGCATGATCTCAAAGGGTCGATTTAGAGCGCCAGACGCTCCAAATCATATGCATCAATGCGCATCTTGCCCGAAAACCGTTCACACGTTTCGGGATGCGCTTCAAAAGCACACCACACCGCCGCCTCGAAGAGGCCAGAGCCATAATATTATCCGAAATTGCATCCGCCCTTTCGGAATCATGCTCCAGAACGGGAGCGCGCTTTCATGATATAATAAGAATGCATTTCCGGCTTTCGATTGCAAGCGCCAAGTACCCGCAACTACAACGAAAAACCGCCTCCTCCTAAGTCGTTCCTCCCTCTTTTTTCCATGTCGGTGATCGCTTCGCAAAAAAGGCCGCGATCCCTTCCGCGGCCTCCGGTGTCTCCCATGTATCGGCAAGGCGGGTCAGCGTCATGTCGATCACCGCCTCGTCTATCGGCGCGCCCAGCGCATGGACCAGCCGCTTGGATGCGGCGACGGCTGCGGGCGCGGTGGAAAAGTAAGGTTTTATCTCCTCCTCCACCGCCGCATCGAGACGCTCCACCTCGACCACATCATGCAAGAGGCCGATCCGCCGCCCCTCCCGGGCATCGAACAGCCGCGCCGAGGTGAATGTGCGCAGCGCATTGGCCTGCCCGATACGCGCCACGACATACGGGCTGATGGTTGCGGGAATAAGCCCGAGCCTTGTCTCCGTCAGGCCAAAACGCGCATCGCAAACGCCAATCGCCGCATCGCACACGCTGATGAGACCGACGCCGCCGCCATAGGCTTGCCCGTTGATGCGTCCAATCAATGGCTTTGGCAGATCGCGCAGCGCTTTCAGCATGAGGGCAAGCTTGCGCGCTTCCTCAATGCGCCGTTCACGCGTGGCTTTGACCTGCTCCTGCATCCAGCCCAGATCGCCGCCCGCGCAAAAGCTCATGCCTGCGCCGGTCAGGATCACGATGCGTATGGCTTCGTTATCGCCCAGATGCAGCGCTGCGGTGGTTAGCTCATCGATCATCAAGCCCGACAGCGCATTGTGCTGTTCGGGCCGGTTCAGCGTGAGCGTCGCCACGCCACGTGGGTCGACCGCAATCTGGATGGTTTCGAAGTCGCTCATAATTGCTCCTAGGCCGCTTTATCCTGACGCAGCGCTTGCGCAAAAAGTGCAGCCGATCTCAGTTTTTGAATATCGAGACCGGTTTCGAAACCAAGATCATGCAGCATTTCGGCGACCAGCACCGTATCGACATTGCCCTTCGCACCCGGCGCGAATGGGCAGCCGCCAAGCCCGCCGACGGAAGCATCGAACACGCGCAGGCCCTTCTCCAGACTAACGCGGACATTGTCGAGCGCCCGCCCGCCAGTGTCATGATAATGACCGGCAAGGCTGTGCGCCGGGGCGATGGCCAGCACCGCGTCCAGCATGGCGGCAACCTTGTCCGGCGTGCCGCGCCCGATGGTATCGCCAAGGCTCACCTCGTGACAGCCGAGCGAAAACAGCTGCTCGGTCACATCGGCAACTGCCTGTGGGGTAACCGGCCCGTCATAGGGGCATTCGACCACGCAGCTCACATAGCCGCGAATGGCCAGGCCGTCATTGATCGCGGCACCGATGACAGGCGACAGGCGCTCGATGCTTTCGGCAATCGTGCAATTGATATTGGCTTTGGAAAAGCCTTCCGAGGCGGAAATGAAAACCGCTATTTCGTCGACATTGGCGGCAGCGGCAGCCTCATAGCCCTTCATATTGGGCACCAGAGCCGAATAACGGACGCTGTCGGCGCGCCTGATCCCGGCCATGACTTCCCGGCTATCCGCCAGTTGCGGCACCCATTTGGGGCTGACGAAACTCGTCGCCTCGATGCGCGAATAGCCGCAATCCGACAGGCGGTCGATCAGCGCAATCTTGTCGGCGGTTGGCACAAAACGCTTTTCGTTTTGCAGGCCGTCACGCGCTGCCATTTCGACGATTTCAACGTGTTCAGCCATGTTGCTCCTCCAGCTCGACCAGCAATGCGCCTTCACTGACCTGATCGCCCGCCGTAACGGTTACGGATGCGACCTTGCCGTCGCGCGGCGCCGTCAGTGACAGTTCCATCTTCATTGCTTCCATCGTCACCAGCGGATCGCCCTTGGCGACGCTCGCACCTTCCACGACGGAAACCAGCCGCACCAGCCCCGGCATCGGCGACAGGATGCGGCTTTCGCTCGAGGCATCCTCCTCCGCGCCTATCGACTGCACATGATGAAATATGGTGTCGCGACCTTCGAATTGCACCGTCACATCATGTCCGATGCGCGAGACCGACGCCTCCGATACGCGACCATCAAGGGCGAAACGGACGAGGCCGTTCTTGTGCTCACGAATTTCGATGGTACCGAAAGCAAAGCTGAAACGGTTGCCGCCTCTGGCCGCAAAGTTGACCGTGCGGCGCTCGCCGTGATGATCGAGCAGAACCGAGCGCGATGCCTCGCCCCATAGACGGAAACCGCGCAGGCTTGCCCATGGGTCGCCTTCTTGCGGCGCATCCAGGAGATCGAGCGCACCAAGCGCGGCCAGCGCAAAGGCGATATCCGAAGGCTGCTTTTCGGTGAAAAGCGCTGCCGTCTCGCGTCCGATCAACCCGGTATCGACATCGCCTGTGCGGAAAGCGTCGAGATTGCAGAGCGCCGACAGGAACTGGCGGTTGGTGAGCAGCCCTGCAATACGGGTCTTGCCAAGCGCCGCATCCAGCCGGTTCAGCGCCTCATCGCGGGTTGCGCCATGGCTGATGATCTTGGCGATCATCGGATCGTAGAACGGCGTGATCGTATCACCGGCGCGCACGCCGGAATCGACACGCGCATTTTCAGGCGGGGCAAAAAGCGCAAGCTTGCCGGTGGCGGGCAGGAAATCCCGCGCCGGGTCTTCCGCATAAAGCCGCGCCTCGAAAGCCCAGCCGTTTATGGAAAGTTCGTCCTGACGCTTCGGCAGCGTCTCCCCCGACGCCACGCGCAATTGCCATTCGACCAGATCAAGCCCGGTAATCGCTTCCGTCACCGGATGCTCCACCTGCAACCGCGTGTTCATTTCCATGAAGAAGAAGCGGTCGGGCCGCAGCCCTTCCGACACATCGGCGATGAACTCCACCGTACCCGCGCCGGAGTAACCAATCGCCAGCGCCGCCTTTACCGCCGCCTCGCCCATGGCGGCGCGCATATCCCGCGTCATGCCGGGCGCAGGCGCTTCCTCGATCACCTTCTGATGGCGGCGTTGCAGCGAGCAATCGCGCTCGAACAGGTGCACCGCATTGCCGTGATTGTCGCCAAAAACCTGCACCTCGATATGGCGCGGCTTGGCCATGTATTTTTCGATCAACACCGCGCCGTCGCCGAACGAGGCTTCCGCCTCGCGCCGCGCGCTGTCGAGTGCTGCGGCGAAATCGGAAGCCTGATCGACCCGGCGCATGCCCTTGCCGCCGCCACCCGCCCGCGCCTTGATGAGCACCGGATAGGTGATCCGGTCGGCCTCGCTTTTGAGAAAGGCGCCATCCTGATTGTCGCCGTGATAGCCCGGCACGACAGGCACGCCTGCTTTTTCCATCAGCGCCTTGGCGGCATCTTTCAGCCCCATGGCGCGAATGGCCTTGGCCGACGGGCCGATGAAGGTGAGGCGCGCCTCTTCAACCGCATCCACAAAGCCTGCATTTTCGGAGAGAAACCCATAGCCCGGATGGATGGCCTCTGCGCCAGTTTCCTTCGCGGCCTTGATGATCGCATCGACATTCAGATAGCTTTGCGCCGAAATGGCGGGGCCGACACGCACCGCCTCGTCGGCCATCTCCACATGCAGCGCATTTGCATCCGCATCGGAATAGATCGCGACCGTGGCAATGCCGAGCTTGCGCGCCGTCCGAATGACCCGGCAGGCGATTTCTCCGCGATTGGCAATCAGTATCTTTTTGAACATCATTCCTGCCCTCGCGGGATGCGGGCGGAAAACCGCTTCACACTTTTCCTCATCCCGCGCCCCCTCACATTCTAAACAGGCCGAAACGCGTCGGCTCGACCGGCGCGTTCAGCGTGGCGGAAAGCGACAGGCCCAGCACCTCGCGGCTCTTGCGCGGATCGACGATGCCATCATCCCACAGCCTTGCAGATGCATAGAGCGGGTGGCTCTGGCGCTCGAACATTTCGAGCGTCGGGCGCTTGAACTCTGCCTCTTCTTCCGCCGACCATGTGCCGCCGGTGCGCTCGATCCCATCGCGCTTGACGGTCGCCAGCACGCCTGCCGCCTGCTCGCCGCCCATCACGGCGATGCGGCTGTTCGGCCATGTCCACAGGAAGCGCGGCGAGTAAGCCCGCCCGGCCATGCCGTAATTGCCCGCGCCATAGGATGCGCCGATCAGCATGGTGATCTTCGGCACATTGGCCGTGGCGACCGCCGTCACCAGCTTGGCGCCATGCTTGGCAATGCCTTCGGCCTCATATTTGCGCCCCACCATGAAGCCGGTGATGTTCTGCAAAAACACCAGCGGAATGTTGCGCTGGCAGCAAAGCTCGATGAAATGCGCGCCCTTCAGCGCCGCTTCCGAAAACAAGACGCCATTATTGGCGATGATGCCGACCGGCATGCCATAGACACTGGCAAAACCGCAGACCAAGGTGGTGCCGAACCGCGCCTTGAACTCATCGAAATCCGAACCATCGACAAGGCGCGCAATCACCTCGCGCACGTCATAGGGGATGCGCGTATCGGCCGAGACAACGCCCAGAATTTCTTCCGGGTCGTAAAGCGGCGCGGCGCCATCGCCTCTTGGGATAAAGCTACGCTTCTCGCTGTTGAGATTGGAGGCAATCGCGCGCGCGATTTGCAAGGCATGAGCATCGTCATTGGCCAGATGATCGGCGACGCCCGAAAGCCGCGTGTGGACATCGCCGCCGCCTAGATCCTCCGCGCTCACCACTTCGCCGGTCGCGGCTTTCACCAAAGGAGGACCCGCCAGAAAGATGGTGCCCTGATTGCGCACGATCACCGTCTCGTCGCTCATGGCCGGCACATAAGCGCCGCCTGCCGTGCACGATCCCATGACCACGGCGACCTGCGGAATGCCCGCCGCCGACATCTGTGCCTGATTGTAAAAGATGCGCCCGAAATGGTCGCGGTCCGGGAACACCTCATCCTGATTGGGCAGGTTCGCACCACCTGAATCGACCAGATAGATGCAGGGCAGACGATTTTCGCCCGCGATCTCCTGCGCACGCAGGTGCTTTTTCACCGTGACTGGATAATAGGTGCCACCCTTCACCGTCGCATCGTTGCAGACGATCATGCAGTCGCGACCCGACACGCGCCCGATGCCGGTGATAATGCCGCCGGAAGGTGCTGCCCCGCCATACATGCCATGGCCTGCCGTTAGCCCCACTTCCAGAAAGGGCGAACCCGGATCAAGCAATTGCGCGACACGCTCACGCGGCAGCAGTTTTCCGCGTGCGACATGACGCTCGCGCGCCTTTTCCCCGCCGCCGTCAATGGCAAGGCGAGCGGCTTCCGCCACCACATCGATTGCCGCCAGCATTGCCTTGCGGTTGGCCTCAAAGCTGGCGCTTCGGGTGGAAATTTCCGATTTCAGGACCGCCATCAACGGGTCTCCTGAAAGAGTTCCCGTCCGATCAGCATGCGCCGGATTTCCGATGTGCCTGCGCCGATTTCATAAAGCTTGGCGTCACGCAACAGGCGTCCGGTCGGGTAGTCGTTGATGTAACCATTGCCGCCCAGCGCCTGTATCGCCTGCAAGGCCATCTGGGTGGCGTTTTCCGCCGTATAGAGAATGCAGCCCGCCGCATCCTTGCGCGTCGTCTCGCCCCGGTCGCAGGCTGCTGCCACGGCATAGGTATAGGCGCGCGAAGCGTTGAAGATCACATACATGTCGGCAAGCTTGCCCTGCATCAACTGGAACTCGCCAATCGGCTGATCGAACTGCTTGCGCTCATGCACATAGGGCACCACGACATCGAGACACGCCGCCATGATGCCGAGCGGACCGCCCGCCAGCACCACGCGCTCGTAGTCAAGGCCGGACATCAGCACATTGACGCCCTTGCCCTCGGTTCCGAGCAGGTTTTCGGCGGGCACTTCGCAATCGCGAAACACCAGTTCGCACGTATTGGAGCCGCGCATGCCGAGCTTGTCGAGTTTTTGCGCTGTCGAAAACCCTTTGAAGCCTTTTTCGACGATGAAGGCGCTGATGCCGCGTGGGCCTGCCGCCGGATCGGTCTTGGCATAGACCACCAGTACGTCGGCATCGGGGCCATTGGTGATCCACATCTTGTTGCCGTTGAGAACATAGCGGTCGCCCCGCTTTTGCGCCTCAAGCTTCATCGACACGACGTCGGAACCGGCCCCCGGCTCGGACATGGCCAGCGCGCCGACATGCTCGCCGGAAATAAGCTTCGGCAGATATTTTGCGCGCTGTGCGGGCGAACCATTGCGGGTGATCTGGTTGACGCAGAGATTGGAATGCGCGCCATAGCTAAGCCCAATGGAGGCGGAAGCGCGGCTGATCTCCTCCATCGCCACGCAATGCGCCAGATAGCCCATGCCAGCACCGCCATAGTCTTCTGGCGCGGTGACGCCAAGCACGCCAAGCTCACCCAGTTCACGCCAAAGATGCATGGGAAATGCGTTATTGCGGTCGGTTTCAGCGGCAAGCGGCGCAATGCGCTCGTCCGCGAAACGGCGCACCGTATCGCGAAGGGCTTCGATCTCCTCGCCAAGACCGAAGTTTATGCCCCCATTTTGGCCCAAAGCAAACATACTCGTCCTCCACAAGTTCTGCCCGGCGACCATCTTTTACCAAGATGGCTTATGTTGAAGGCAGAGTGTCCCGTGGCGGTCAAATAGGCAATGGGGTTGCGCGGCGTTCTGTGGCTATTTATTGCCGCTTGACGAAATTTTATTTCGCAGTGTTTTGAGCATCAGTTTTCCTGAAGTTCTGCCAGATCGCGATAAAGCTCCAGTGCTTGCGGGTTGGCCAGCGCCTCGCGGTTCTTCACCTCGCGTCCATGCACAATGTCGCGCACGGCCAGTTCCACGATCTTTCCCGACTTGGTGCGCGGAATATCCGATACGGCAACGATCTTTGCAGGCACATGACGCGGCGTCGCGCCGGTGCGGATTTTGGCCTTGATGCGCGCTTTCAGGTCGTCATCGAGCGCCACGCCTTCGGCAAGCCGCACGAACAGCACCACACGCACATCATTGTCCCAATCCTGCCCGATGCACAGCGCCTCGGCCACTTCCGGCATCTGCTCGACCTGATTGTAGATCTCCGCCGTGCCGATGCGCACGCCGCCCGGATTGAGCGTGGCATCGGAGCGGCCATGAATGACGATGCCGTCATGCCCGGTCCATTCGGCGAAATCGCCGTGGCACCAGATATTGTCGAAACGCTCAAAATAGGCGGCCTGATATTTTGCGTCGCCCGGATCGTTCCAGAATTGCAGCGGCATGCAGGGGAAAGCCTTCGTGCAGACGAGTTCGCCCTTTTGCCCGCGCACCGGCTTGCCGTCATCATCCCAGACATCGACAGCCATGCCGAGACCAGCCCCTTGAATCTCGCCCTGCCAGACCGGCTCGGTCGGCACGCCCAGAACGAAGCAGGAGACAATATCAGTTCCGCCGGAAATCGAGGCCAGATGCACATCCGGCTTGATCGCTTCGTAAACGAAAGCAAAACCTTCCGGCGACAGGGGCGAGCCGGTGGACGAAATCGTGCGCAGCGCCGACAGATCATGCGTCTGCCCCGGTTTCAGCCCGGCTTTCAGCACTGCATCGATGAATTTCGCCGAGGTGCCGAAATAGGTCATGCGCTCAGCTGCCGCATAGTCGAACAGCGCATTGCCATCGGGATAGAAGGGCGAACCGTCATAAAGCAAAAGCGTTGCGCCGGAGGCAATGCCGGAAGCCAGCCAGTTCCACATCATCCAGCCGCAAGTGGTGAAATAGAAAAAGCGGTCGCCCTCACGTAAGTCCGCGTGAAGGCTGTGTTCCTTCAAATGCTGCAACAGCACGCCGCCCGCCCGATGCACGATGCATTTCGGAATGCCCGTCGTGCCGGAGGAAAACAGGATATAAAGCGGGTGATCGAAAGGCAGTCGGGTGAACTCGACGTCTTTCGCCCGGAACGGCTCAAGGGCCGCATCGAGCGCAATAGCCTTTTCCGCCTTGTCGGCGACAGCGTCCGCTTCACCCAGATAGGTGACGATGACAGCCCGCTTCAGCCCCGGCAGTTTTGCCGTCACTTCGGCAACCTTGTCGGCCACGTCGATGCGCTTGCCGTTATACCAGTAGCCGTCGCAGGCGAAGAAGAGTTTCGGCTCTATCTGGCCGAAACGATCCAGCACGCCTTGCACACCAAAATCCGGCGAACAGGATGACCAGACCGCGCCAATCGAGCTTGCCGCCAGCATCAGCGCCACCGCTTCCGGCATATTGGGCATCATGCCCGCTACACGGTCACCGGGCTGAACGCCTTCGGTCAGCATGAATTGCTGGAGTTTGGAGACCAGCGCGTGAAGATCGTTCCACGTCAGGCGGCGTTCGACCTTGTCCTCGCCGCGAAAGACAATCGCCTCTCCGTCGCCTTTGTAACGCAAAAGATTCTCGGCGAAATTGAGCTTCGCCTGCGGAAAGAACCGCGCCTCGCGCATATGACCTTCATCGATCAGCGCCTTGCCGCCGCGGTCGCCGATGACGTCGCAAAAATCCCAGATGAGCGTCCAGAATCCGGCACGATCCTCCACCGACCAGCGATGCAGCGCGGCATAATCCGGCAGGCTCAGGCCTGAGCGCTGTTCGGCGCGAATGCGGAACTGCTCCAGATTGCTGGCGACGATGCGCCCCGCATCCGGCTGCCACAGGGGGCGGTCATGCGAAAACTGCGTGGGGACTGCGTTGGTGCTCATCATTCCTCCCAGAACCAGGCGGAGCCTGACCCTCACCCGATCAACTCCGTCACGGATTTCTAAAAGAGAGTTTCCGATCCGTCCATGCTTTTCCATGGCACGGCACTCAAGGGCGCAGCAAAAGGCATCAGGGCGCATCATTGCCGCACGAGCAGTGAGTATCTTGCCTTGTGAAAAAACGGGGCCTATTTATTGCCAGCATCGGATGCAACTTCATGCCATCCGGTGCAAAAGAAATATCCAGTTCTCAGGGCGGGGTGAAATTCCCCACCGGCGGTAACGGGTGAAACACCCGAAGCCCGCGAGCGCCTGACACGAAAACGTATCAGGGTCAGCAGATTCGGTGCAAATCCGAAGCCGACGGTCATAGTCCGGATGAGAGAGAACGAGGTTGGAATCATGCCTGGCTGGACGGCTTGCCGTCTTCGTCCTGCAGTTTTTCTTCCCGTACCCTGAGGTAGCAGGCTTGAAAAAGGGAAGAAACCGTTGAGCCAACTTGCCTCTGTCCCAACTTTGAAACCCACCGTGCGCGGCGCAGCGCTGATGGTCGCGGCCTGTTCGGCCTATGCCGCAGTCAATGTCGCCACCCAATGGGCTGGAACGCGCACCGGCATTCCATCGGTCATCATTGCCTTCTGGCAATATGTGATCGCCCTGGTGCTGACATTGCCCCTGCTCATTCGCGATGGCGCAAGGGCCTTGCGCACCAGCCGCCTCGGCCTCCACGTCGTGCGTGTCGCACTGGCCGCCGCTGGCGTGCAGGTGTGGATTTACGCGCTGGCCCACGTGCCGATCTGGCAGGTGGTTGCGCTATCCATGACATCGCCCTTCTTCGTCATTCTGTGCGCGCGGCTGTTTTTGCGGGAAAAGGTGACACCGGCGCGCCTGCTCACCACCTTCGCCGGATTTGTCGGCGCGCTAATCATCATCGCGCCGTGGTCGGATTCCTATACGGTCTACTCACTGCTGCCGATCCTCGCCGCAGCGCTCTGGGCAGGCTATTCGGTGATGACCAAATATCTGACCCGCTTTGAAAAGCCCGCCAGCATTTCGGCCTATATGCTGGTGCTGCTCACCCCCATCAATGCGGCGCTCTGGCTGGCATCGGGCCTCAGCATGTCGGCAATCACCGCACCCGGCGTCGAGATCTGGTCCATATTGATCGTCATCGGCGCTTTCACTGCCCTGGCGCAATATTTCCAGATTGCCGCCTATTCGATCGCGGATGCGGTTTATCTGCAGCCGTTCGACGATCTGCGACTGCCGATCAATGTTATTTTCGGCTGGATCGTGTTTGCCGCCACGCCCGGCATCAACTTCTGGCCGGGAGCGGCCCTCATCGTCGGTGCATCGCTCTATCTGATGCGGCAGGATAGCGGCACGACGCGCACCGCCTGACCGACCCGGCAAGGCTGTCTATCGAACGACAGGCAGGCAGCCTTGCGTGGTTTCGGCAGAGCCGCGCTCGTATCTGCCGAGCCAGGTGTCGATTCTTTTCACCAGCCAGCGGTGAAGCGGATTCTCGAACAGGTGATAGGCGGCGGCCGCAATCAATACGCTGGCAACAGCAGCCCCACAAATGACCAGAACCGCGCCCGCCGTCGTGCCACCCCACCGATCCGCAGTCAACTTGAAGAAAATCATGCCCACTAACGGATGCAGAATGAATATGCCAAAGCTGTAACGGGAAAGCTTCGTGAATCCTCGCCATTGCAGCGGGGTGTAGATGCCCTGACTGGACGCGGCATAAAGTACATAGATACACGCATAAAGGAAGGCGAGCCGCCATGGACCTTCAAGCGTATTGGGTTCACCCGGCCCATTTTCGGGATGACAGAACAGGAAGGCGATCAGGCAGACGGCAAGCAAGGTCTTGATGACCGCGCCGGGCATTACGGGGTGTTCCCGCCGGGCGAGCCACATTCCGAAGAGAAAGGAAGGCAAGGCCCGGAAGACGCCCAAATCGGACAATTGAATGCGGGTCAGCGACAACACGCCAAGCCTTTGCGCCAGATATTCACCACCGACAGCAGCAACGATGACGCCGACAAGGACCCAGCTTCCGAACCGCCTGCAAAGCAGGTCGAACAGCGGAAAGGCCAGATACATGGCGAAAAGAGCACTCAGCGACCAGCTGACATAATTATAGGACAAGGTATGTCCCAACCCCCAATTATGGACCAGCAGGAGCTGGGTCAGCCCATCGCGCCAGCTCATGCTGGGCTCAATCTGGGGACGCAGGATTCCCGCTGCCGTGAGGGCGGACAGCAGCGCGAAACACGAGAAAGCAGCCACATGCAGCGGATAAATCCGCGCCAGCCGCTTTCCGACAAAGGCAACATATCGGGGCCAGCTCCAGAGATAATTTCGCCGTCTTGCCAGAAAAAGCCCGGAAACGATAAAGAAGATATCGGTAAAATAAGAAAAAGCTAATATAAATTCAGTCAACACTTCATTCTTCACCGGAACGCGGAAAGAAAAATGAAAGACGGCGATTCCGATACACAATAAAAACCGCAGCCCATCGAAATCAGGAAGCCTGCTCATTCGAAATAGCCATGCTGAAATACTTTGGAAATTCACTTACCAACTTTTTGGGATTTGTCGAGCGCATATGCCCGAAAAACCCGGTTAAATGTCACCGAGATCATTTTGACGCACGAACACGTCTGTCCGAGGACAGATATCGCGTCGATGGATAGGGGTATGTCTTCTGGAATTTCAGGAAGGATTTGGTGGAGCCAAGCGGGATCGAACCGCTGACCTCCTGCATGCCATGCAGGCGCTCTCCCAGCTGAGCTATGGCCCCATCAGACCTCTTTCGAGGTGGGCCAGGCAGGACTTGCTGCCCGGTGTGGCGGCTTATTAAATGGCGTTCGCGAGAAGATCAAGAGCTAAATCGCAACTCTTTTCACATCTGCCAAAAATAATTCACAGATCGCGTCAGTCTTCCACGCGAGACGCGCCCAAACGAAACGAGGCGACCCGAAGGCCGCCTCGCAAAAGCATCATATCCGGAGCGGCTGAATGGATCAGCCTTCTTCGTCGTCGCCGCCGACGCCACCGCCGAGGATGCCCGACATATCGTCGTCCTCGTCTTCCTCTTCTTCGAGGAAGGTGTCGTCATCGTCATCGCCCAGATCGACATCGTCGTCGTCGATATCCGGCAGATCGTCGCCGCCGCCCTTGGTTTCGTCGTCAGCATCCTCGAGCGAGACGAAATCCGGCTTTTCCAGTGCCGTATCCAGTTCTTCCTCTTCGGTTTCCTCTTCAACGACACGGCTTTCAAGCGTGGAATCGAAATAGGAACGCGGATAGGAAATGCCGGTGTAAGGCGAAACGATCGGATCACGATTGAGATCGTAAAATTTCTTGCCCGTTTCCGGGTCGATACGCTTGGTACCAAGTTCAGCTTTTGCCACGTCTAGCCTCGTTAATTTGCACGGGGACACAAATTCATAATATCGCGCCGGGATGCCTGCCTCGAAGCATACAGCCCATCACCATGCTGCTCACTGAACCATATGGCAAGGGGCAAGTCTTAAGCGCGTTTATAGTGTTGTCCGGTGCATAAACGCAATTTGGCGCGTTTGTCAAAGCCAAACGCACGCGCATACGCAGACTCTTCCGCCTCCGTGTCGCCCGCGCCGCGTATTCGCGGATGACCGCACAATATTACTATGCTAGGGAAGCCCCGCTTATCTCTCAATCCCGGCGCGTGTCCGCGCCAAAAATGTGACTGTGAAAAATCCATGTCCCATTCTGCATCCCCGAAACCAGCAACCGCCCGCCGCTCGGAGGCACTTACGGGCGAAATCCGCATTCCGGGCGACAAGTCCATCTCGCACCGCTCCTTCATGTTCGGCGGTCTGGCTTCGGGTGAGACCCGCATCACCGGCCTCCTGGAAGGCGAAGACGTCATCAATACCGGCCGCGCCATGCAGGCCATGGGCGCGAAAATCCGTAAAGAGGGCGATGTCTGGATCATCAATGGCGTCGGCAATGGCTGCCTGCTGCAGCCTGAAGCCGCGCTCGATTTCGGCAATGCCGGAACCGGCGCGCGCCTCACCATGGGCCTTGTCGGCACCTATGACATGAAGACCTCCTTTATCGGCGACGCCTCGCTGACCTCTCGCCCCATGGGCCGCGTGCTCAATCCGCTGCGCGAAATGGGCGTTCAGGTGGAAGCAGCCCAAGGCGACCGCATGCCGCTGACGCTGATCGGCCCGAAGACGGCCAATCCGATCACCTATCGCGTGCCGATGGCATCCGCACAGGTGAAATCCGCTGTGCTGCTCGCCGGCCTCAACACGCCCGGCGTCACCACCGTCATCGAGCCGGTCATGACGCGCGATCATACCGAAAAGATGCTGCAGGGCTTCGGCGCGGACCTGACGGTCGAAACCGACAAGGATGGCGTGCGCCATATCCGCATCGTTGGACAGGGCAAGCTGACCGGCCAGACCATCGACGTGCCGGGCGACCCTTCCTCGACCGCCTTCCCGCTCGTGGCCGCCCTTTTGGTGGAAGGTTCGGACGTCACCATCCGCAACGTGCTGATGAACCCGACCCGCACCGGCCTGATCCTGACACTACAGGAAATGGGCGCCGATATCGAAGTGCTCAATGCCCGTCTCGCTGGCGGCGAGGACGTCGCCGATCTGCGCGTAAAGGCCTCGAAGCTCAAGGGCGTCGTCGTTCCTCCGGAACGCGCACCGTCGATGATCGACGAATATCCGGTTCTGGCCATTGCCGCCTCCTTCGCGGAAGGCGAAACGGTCATGGACGGTCTCGACGAACTGCGCGTCAAGGAATCGGATCGTCTCGCAGCCGTTGCGCGCGGCCTTGAAGCCAATGGCGTCGATTGCACCGAAGGCGAAATGTCGCTGACAGTCCGTGGCCGTCCCGACGGCAAGGGACTGGGCGGCGGCACCGTCGCAACCCATCTTGATCATCGCATCGCAATGAGCTTCCTCGTCATGGGCCTTGCATCGGAAAAGCCGGTGACGGTCGATGACAGCACCATGATCGCCACGTCCTTCCCCGAATTCATGGACATGATGCCGGGACTGGGCGCGAAGATCGAACTGAGCGGCGCGCAATGATGCCGTTTATCGTCGCGATCGACGGACCGGCCGCCTCGGGCAAGGGAACCCTTGCCCGGCGTATCGCCATTCACTACGGCATGCCGCATCTGGATACGGGGCTGACCTATCGCGCCGTCGCCAAGGCGCTTCTCGACAAGGGTCTGCCGCTCGATGACGAAGCGGTAGCGGCAGAAGCCGCGCTCAATCTCGATCTGCTCGAGATGGACAAGGCCGTCCTTTCCGCGCATGCAATCGGCGAAGCTGCCTCGAAAGTGGCCGTCATGCCGAAGGTCCGGCGGGCGCTTGTCGAAGCGCAGCGCAATTTCGCCAATGCGCTCCCCTCAAGCGTGCTTGACGGGCGCGATATCGGCACCGTCGTCTGTCCCGATGCAGCCATAAAGCTCTTCGTCACGGCATCGCCGGAAGTGCGCGCCGAACGTCGCTATGAGGAAATCGTGGCGCGTGGCGACAAGGCCGATCTTGCGGAAATCCTCGCTGACCTCAGGAAGCGCGACGAGCGCGACACGAACCGCATCGATTCTCCCTTGAAGCCCGCAGAAGACGCGCACTTGCTTGATACGAGCGAAATGAGTATAGAAGCGGCATTTCTGGCCGCAAAAAAGCTGATCGATCATGCTTTGGCGCAGCATAGGGGATAAATCCGGCAGGTTTTCAAGCCTTTCGGATATCTTTGTGCCCTGAAAAGCTGGATTATCCTGAGTTCGGACCTATATAGGCTGCACTCATACTGAAAAGCCTGACTTCGCGTTCCACGCGCCGGTTGTCTGCAAAGACGGGGCCGAGGTCTGGCATAACGCAACACTAACCCCCGGCGCTGCATCCGATGAATTTTCCGGATGCACCAGGAGTATTCATGTCAGATTTCAATCCATCCCTCGCAGATTTCGAATCGCTGCTGGCGGAATCCTTTGCCACGAACGACCTTGCTGAAGGTTATGTCGTCAAGGGCCGCATCGTAGCCATTGAAAAGGACATGGCGATCATCGACGCCGGTCTGAAGGTCGAGGGCCGCGTGCCGCTGAAGGAATTCGGCGCCAAGGGCAAGGACGGCACGCTGAAGCCGGGCGACGAAGTGGAAGTTTACGTCGAGCGCATCGAAAACGCTCTGGGCGAAGCTGTCCTGTCGCGCGAAAAAGCACGCCGTGAAGAAAGCTGGGTCAAGCTCGAGCAGAAGTTCGCCAATGGCGAGCGCGTTGACGGCGTCATCTTCAATCAGGTCAAGGGTGGTTTCACCGTCGACCTCGACGGCGCTGTTGCCTTCCTGCCGCGTTCGCAGGTCGACATCCGTCCGATCCGCGACGTCACCCCGCTCATGCACGTCCCGCAGCCGTTCGAAATCCTCAAGATGGACAAGCGCCGCGGCAACATCGTTGTCTCGCGCCGTACCGTTCTTGAAGAAAGCCGTGCGGAACAGCGTTCGGAAATCGTCCAGAACCTTGAAGAAGGTCAGGTCGTTGAAGGCGTCGTCAAGAACATCACCGATTACGGCGCGTTCGTCGACCTCGGCGGCATCGACGGTCTGCTGCACGTGACCGACATGGCATGGCGCCGCGTCAACCATCCGTCGGAAATCCTCACCATCGGCCAGACGGTCAAGGTGCAGATCATCCGCATCAACCAGGAAACCCATCGTATCTCGCTCGGCATGAAGCAGCTCGAGAACGATCCTTGGGATGGCATCGGCGCGAAGTACCCGATCGGCAAAAAGATCACCGGCACAGTCACGAACATCACCGACTACGGTGCGTTCGTCGAAATCGAGCCGGGCATCGAAGGCCTCATCCACGTTTCCGAAATGTCGTGGACCAAGAAGAATGTCCATCCGGGCAAGATTCTTTCCACCACGCAGGAAGTCGAAGTCGTTGTGCTCGAAGTTGATCCGGTCAAGCGCCGTATCTCGCTCGGCCTCAAGCAGACCCTCGACAATCCGTGGACGACCTTTGCCCAGAAGTACCCTGTCGGCACCGTTGTTGAAGGCGAAGTCAAGAACAAGACCGAATTCGGCCTGTTCATCGGCCTCGACGGCGACGTTGACGGCATGGTTCACCTCTCCGACCTCGACTGGAACCGTCCGGGCGAACAGGTCATCGAAGAGTACAACAAGGGTGAAGTCGTCAAGGCTGTCGTTCTCGACGTGGACGTCGAGAAGGAACGCATCTCGCTCGGCATCAAGCAGCTTTCCGGCGACAAGGTCGGCGAAGCAGCAGCTTCCGGCGAACTGCGCAAGAACGCCGTTGTGACCTGCGAAGTGACTGCCGTTACCGACGGTGGCCTCGAAGTCCGTCTCGTCGACCACGATCTGGAAAGCTTCATCAAGCGTTCGGATCTGTCGCGCGACCGCGACGAACAGCGTCCGGAACGCTTCACGGTCGGTCAGAAGGTCGACGCCCGCGTCATCGCCTTCGACAAGAAGACCCGCAAGCTGCAGGTCTCGATCAAGGCGCTTGAAATCGCTGAAGAAAAGGAAGCTGTCGCTCAGTACGGTTCGTCCGACTCCGGCGCTTCGCTCGGCGACATCCTCGGCGCCGCTCTGAAGAAGCAGGAAAAGAACTAATCTTTTCCGGTTTCGACCGAACATGGAAAAGCCCGCTTTTCGGCGGGCTTTTTCTTTTGCCATTGGTCACGGATGCCCGAAACGGGGTTTCATCCTCCGTGAGTATTCAGGCATCTGGCATGGCCTGCGTCCCCACTTTCTCCAGTATTTCCTCGCGCTTTTCCGCCGTCAGATGATCGAGAAAGAGCACGCCATCCATATGGTCGATTTCATGCTGAAAACAGGTGGCCAGAAGCCCCTCGGCATCAAGTATGCGCCTTTCGCCCTCCAAGTCCGTATAGGAAACAGTGATCCGCGCGGGACGTGAAACCGAGCCGCGGTAGGAAGCTCCGACAGACAGGCAGCCCTCATCGTAGCTGCTTTTCTCTTCGGACGCGGCGATGATTTCAGGGTTGATGGCTATGATGGGGTTACGCTCGCCATTGCGATATTCCACATCGACCGTAGTCAGGCGCAGGAGCCTTCCAACCTGCACGGCGGCGAGGCCCGCGCCGGATACCTCATACATCGTTTCGAGCATGTCCCGTGCAAGCTGACGGATGCCGTCATCAATGGCTTCGACAGGCAGGGACGTCTTTCGCAGAAGCGGATCGGGGATCATGGTAAGCGGCAACAGGGCCATGGCAACCTCTCACTTGTTGGTTGCCGCATCGCACCATGTTCTCACGCCCGCAACAATCGCAATTATTGCGGTGTCGATTTATGCCATCAGGCGATGCCCAGCATATGGATAAGCCCGAGGCTGATGAAGCCAAGCGCAAGCAGGGAGAGAATGGCGGTCAATGTCACGCGGCCACCGGCTGCGGCCACCGAGCGCACATCGACGCCAAGGCCGAGAGCCGCCATCGAAATGATGGTGAGGATGGTCGAGGCATATTGAATGCCGGGCAACAGCGCTTCGGGTATCAGATGCAGCGAATGCAGCGCCATCATGCCCAGAAAGCCGATGATGAACCATGGCACAAGCTGGAAGAAGCCGGGCTTGGCGTTCGCATCCTTGTTTCCGGCAAGAAGCGCGAGAACAAGAATGACAGGCCCCAGCATGAGCACGCGCACGAGCTTCACCAGCGTACCCAATTGCACGCTGACCGTTGCGACCGGCGCGGTAGCCGCCAGAACCTGCGGGACGGCATAGACGGTCAGCCCCGCCAGAACGCCATATTGCGTGTGTGACAGGCCCAAAAGCGGCACCAGCAGCGGCAGGAGCAGCACAACGACAACACCAAGAATCGCGGTGAAGGCGATGGAAGCCGCCACATCCTCGCTGCCCGCGCCAATGACCGGAGCTGTGGCGGCGATAGCCGAGTTACCGCAGATGGAATTGCCGCACGCAACCAGCGCCGCCATGCGATGGGGCAGCTTCAGCAGACGCCCGATGCCGTAGCTCAAGGTGATTGCCACGGCGACCACCGCCGCAATGCCGAAAATGAGGCCCGAGCCAGCCTCGATGACCGCGCTGGCGCTGATCGAGGCTCCGAGCAGCACGACGGCGATTTCCAGAAGCAGCTTGGCCGAGAAATTGATGCCCTTGCTGAAGCGTGGGCCGGGGCGCGCCAGGCTTCGCACCGCCGTTCCCAAAAGAATGGCGATCACAAGAGCTTCCAGCCACGCCCGCCCCGCATAATGCTCCTCGATTTTTTCCAGCGCCAGCGCCGCGGCGGTGACGGCAATGCTCAAGCCGAGTCCGGGGAGGATGTTCTGGATTTTGGAGTATGTCATTTTGGCATTTCAATTCTGATGGTTTTCATTCGCATTGTCCTACGCAAAACCGCTTCGCACTTTTGCTGGAAATGCTCCTATGAGAAATATTTTCCGATCAGATGCCGGATTTTTGCTGTTCATTCCATTTCATTATATGGCATATTTCATTCGATAAAATCGAATGATTGCAGCTATGACACTGGAACAACTGCGAATTTTCATAGAAGTTGCCGAGCGGGAGCACCTGACACGAGCCTCGGAAGCCCTGCATCTGACCCCTTCGGCGGTCAGTTCGGCCATCCGCACGATGGAAGACCGCTACGGCGCGACGCTCTTCAACCGCATCGGCCGGCGGATCGAGCTTACCGGCGATGGACGCATGTTTCTGGATGAGGCGCGCGCCACGCTTGCCCGCGCGCGTTCCGCCGAGCGTATGCTGTCGGAACTTGGCGGCGGCAAGCGCGGCATTCTCGCCATCCATGCCAGCCAGACCATTGCGAGCTACTGGCTGCCGCCCTTTCTGGCGCGATTTCACGCTGCCTATCCGCTGATCGATGTGCGGCTGACGCTCGGAAACACGGAAAGCGTGACCCAGGCGACAGAGGAAGGCGTTGCCGATATCGGCCTCGTGGAAGGAGCGGTGCAGGCACCGTCGCTATCGATCACCAAGGTTGCGAGCGATCAGCTTATTCTGGTGGTGCGTCCCGACCATGACTGGGCAGGCGGTGGGAAGCTGAACTGGGACCGGCTTTTTGAAGGAAGATGGATTTTGCGCGAGCAGGGTTCTGGAACGCGCAGCGTTTTCGAGGACGCCATGCGCGCTTCCGGCTACAATCCGGCGCGGCTGCATGTGGCGCTGGAACTACCCTCCAACGAAGCCATCTGTTCGGCGGTGCGCTCCGGCGATTATGTGACCGCCATATCGGAGCTTGTCGCCGCGCCGCATCTGACGGCGGGAACACTGGTAAAGGCCGACTTTGCTCTCCCGCAACGCCAGTTTCTCATGCTTCAGCACAATGACCGCTACAGGACAAAAGCCTTGCAGGCTTTTGCCGATCTCATTCAGCGAATCTGACGCAGCAATTCCGGTTGCGGAAAGCAGGTGGAAGCCATGCCGTTCCTGGCCTGCCACAGGCCGATGGAGCGGCGCGTCTTGAAGCCGGGCAACCCGTCCGGCTTGCCGACATCATAGCCCAACGCCTGCATGCGCTTCTGCATTGCGCCAATATCGGAGCGATACATGGAGCCGACATCGCCCCATGCACGGCTGAAATCGTCCGCGCCATAGGCGATGCGATCACCGACATGGCCGATAAAGAGCGCATAGAGATCGCTCATATTATAGTCCTTGAGCACATAGAAATTCGGGCTCACCACGAAGGCCGGGCCGTAGCGACCGGCAGGCATGAGCAGAAACCCCTCGCCCTTCATTTCATTGGCCGGAAATGGCTTGCCATTCACCCTGGTGACGCCGAGCTTCGCCCATTCGCCAATCGTCTTGCCCTGATCCGGCCCTTCCAGCGAGCAAGACAGGTTTTGCGGAACGTTGACCTCAAAGCCCCAGTCGCGCCCTTTCTGCCAGCCATGCAATTTCAAATAATTTGCGATGGAGGCGAGCGTGTCGGGCACCGAATTCCAGATGTCGCGCTTGCCGTCGCCATCGAAATCGACGGCGTGTTTCAGATAGGAGGTCGGCATGAACTGCGGCTGGCCGAGCGCGCCCGCCCACGAGCTTTTCATGGCGCTTTCGTCGATATAGCCCTTGGAGGCGATTTCGAGCGCGGCGATCAGTTCCTTGCGAAACATGTCCTTGCGGGTTGCCATAAAGGCCTTGGTGCCGAGAACTTCATAGGCATTGTAGGGAATCTTCACCGTGCCGAAGCCGGACTCCCGGCCCCATACGGCAAGCAGGATCGGCCCCGGAACGCCATATTTCTGTTCGATGCGCTTCAGGAGGCTGGCATATTGGCCGTAGCGCGCCTGCCCGCCGTTCGTGACCGACGCCATGGTCTTTGCATTGAAATACTTGCCGGGTGCACCGAATTCCGCCTGTTTCTGCTCTTTCGGCGTCGAGGGCTTTTCGCCGGGAATGACGAGATCGGGCAGTTTCCAGTTGAGCGAGACCCCGGCGAAAGCCTGATCGAACACGGCGCGGGACACACCTGCCGCCTTCGCTTCCGGCCAGAGATCCTTTTCGAGCCAGTTGCGATACTGGCTTTCGATCTGTGCCTTCGAGGGCGCGGCGATGGCGGGAGAAATGGCAAGACTGGCAACCAGTCCGAGAGCAATCTTCAGGCTACGCTTCCAATTTCCCGCTGCCATGCATGTCTCCAAACCTAGATTTGTTTTGTCGCAATATCCCACGCAAAACCGGTTCACACTTTTGCTGGAAATGCTCTAGAGTGTCGTTCTTGCCCGCAAGGCGGCGGCAAGCGTGCCTTCATCCAGATAATCGAGTTCGCCGCCGACCGGAACGCCGTGGGCAAGCCGTGTCACGCGCACATCGAAGCTCGACAGCTGGTCGGTGATGTAATGCGCGGTCGTCTGGCCTTCGACAGTGGCGTTGACCGCCAGAATCACTTCCCTGATTTCACCGGCGGCGACACGCTCCACCAATCCCTTGATGTTGAGATCGTCCGGACCGATGCCATCCAGCGGCGACAGGCGACCACCGAGAACGTGATAGCGCACATTCATCGTGCCGGCGCGCTCCAGCGCCCAGAGATCGGACACGTCCTCCACGACGATCAATGTCGCCGGATCGCGGCGCTCATCGGTGCAGATCGTGCATGGATCGGACGTATCGACATTGCCGCAGCACGAACAGATGCGCACCTTTTCGGCAGCCTCCTGCATGGCGCCGCCAAGCGGCACCAGAAGCGCTTCCTTCTTCTTGATCAGATGCAGCGCCGCGCGACGGGCCGAACGCGGTCCAAGCCCCGGCACGCGGGCCAGAAGCTGGATCAGACGTTCGATTTCAGGACCGGCTATTCGTTTGGACATATTTTAAGGCAATAAGGCAGTAGGGCAGTAAGGCAATAGGGAAAACAACAGCAGCGGCGTTTCAGGCAGATAAAACATACTGCCCTAATGCCTTACTGCCCTATTCCCCTAAAACGGCAGCTTAAACCCCGGAGGGATCGGCAGGCCCGCAGTCAGCGACTGGGTCTTCTCGGCCATGGCCGCTTCGAGCTTGGCCTTGGCGTCGTTATGTGCCGCGATAATCAGGTCTTCGAGGATTTCCACCTCGTCTTCCTTCATCAGCGACGGGTCGATCTTCAGCGCCGACAGGGTGCCCTTGCCGGAAAGCGTGATCGTCACCAGCCCGCCGCCCGAAGAGGCGGAGGCTTCCATATTGGCGATCTCATCCTGCATGGCCTTCATCTTGGCCTGCAATTCCTTCGCCTGCTTCATCATGCCCATCATGTCACGCATGGGTTCACTCCATCATTCCGTAGTTCAGTCGTCTTCAGACGGTGCGTCCGGCGTTTCCGGTATTGCATCGAGGTCGATATCCTCGTCGTCATTCTGTTCCGGCACGGCAATGCGCACGTCGGTGATTTTCGCGCCCGGAAAGGCCGCGAGAATCGCAGCCACATCAGGATCGGCGCGGGCGTCGGTCACCAGATTGTCGCGACGCTCGGTTTCAGCCTCGGAAATGGTCTGCCCCGCCACGTCGCGCGCGACGGTGACGATCCAGCGAATGCCGGTCCAGTTGAGGAGGCGCTGCGAAATATCGCTCGGCAGCGATTTCGGCGCATCGTCGGTCAAGCCGATTTCAAGACGCCCCGGCGCAATGGAAGCCAGACGCACACAGCTCTTGACCAGAATCTTGAACTGCATGTCGCGGTGCTTGTCGGCAAGGGCGACAACATCATGCAGGCTGTTGATCGGCACCGAGGGCTGCGGCGTGGACTCGACAACCGGCTGCGCGGCTTGCACCGGCTGCGCCAGTTGTGCCGTGGTTTCCACGATGCGCATGGCCGTGGCTGGCCCGCCGGAAGCGGGAGCCATCGAAGATGCGCCAACCGCGTCAGTAGCAAAACGCGCTTCGGGCTGACCGCCGCCATTTGGGCGCGGATTGCCCGGCTGCGGGCGCGGCGCCGAAACCGAACCATTGTCGAGACCGCGGATTGCTTCATCCAGCGTTGGCAGATCGGCGGCATGGGCAAGGCGAATCAGCAGCATTTCCGCTGCCTGAACCGGCCTCGTCGCCGTATCGACTTCCGCAATGCCCTTGAGCAGCATCTGCCATGTCCGCGACAGAACCCGCACCGAAAGTTTCTGCGCGAAGTCGCGACCGCGCACGCGCTCGTCTTCCGATAGCGACACGTCTTCCGCCACATCAGGCGTGAAACGCAGGCGCGTGACCAGATGGTTGAAATCGGCAAGATCGGTCAGCACGACCGAGGGATCGGCGCCGACATCATATTGGGCGCGAAATTCCGTCAGCGCGCCAGCCACATCGCCGCGCATCAGCATTTCGAAGAGATCAATGATGCGGGCGCGGTCGGCAAGGCCTAGCATGGAGCGCACGGCTTCCGCCGTGACGCTGCCCGCGCCATGCGCGATGGCCTGATCGAAGATCGACAGCGAATCGCGTGCCGAGCCTTCGCCAGCGCGTGCGATCATGGCGAGCGATGCGTCATCCACCTCGATCTGCTCCGCTTCCGCAATGCGGCGCAGATGTGCGGCAAGCGTGCCCGATTCGATGCGGCGCAGGTCAAAACGCTGGCAGCGCGACAGGACCGTGATCGGCACTTTTCGGATTTCGGTGGTGGCGAAGATGAACTTGACGTGCGGCGGCGGCTCTTCCAGCGTCTTCAGCAGACCGTTGAAGGCCTGATTGGAGAGCATGTGCACTTCGTCGATGATGTAGACCTTATAGCGCGCCGAAACCGGGCGGTAACGGACCTGCTCGATGATCTCGCGAATATCGTCGATGCCGGTATGCGAGGCGGCGTCCATCTCGATCACGTCGACGTGTCGGCCTTCCATGATCGCCTGGCAATGTTCGCCCGGCACGGTAAGCTCGATGGTTGGCTGGTCGATCGTATCGGTCTTGTAATTGAGCGCGCGCGCCAGAATGCGCGCCGTGGTGGTCTTGCCAACCCCGCGAACGCCGGTGAGCATCCATCCTTGAGCAATGCGGCCCGTCTCGAACGCGTTTTTCAGCGTGCGGACCATCGGCTCCTGGCCGATCAGATCATTGAAATTCTGCGGACGGTATTTGCGGGCGAGAACGCGATAGGCGCCATCGGCGGATTTCGTGTCCATGAGCTGCCCTTCCGTTCTTCCTGTCCTACTTTTCTCACGCCAGTTTGAACCGGGCGTATGAGCCCCGTCAACACGGGACAAGAACCGTCAACAATTGAGAAAAGGGTGGGAGGCTGGCACGGCGACCCGTGCCTTGCTCGTTAGGGCTGCTTCCTTCCGGACCTGACCCGGTTGGCGAGTGGCTCGTCCACCACCAACCTCCCGGTCTGCATATCGTCAATCGTTGCGCAAAAAGCAAGCACTGAACGAAAAAAACTGATAGGAATCGGCCTATGGGACAATTTGAACTCGACAAACGGCTCAATGCCGACACTTTCTCTGTCGCCAAGCTCGGCCTGTGCGAGCTTCGGCTGATGAATGACCGGCGCTGGCCATGGCTGATCCTGGTGCCGCGCCGTGCTGATCTCGCCGAAATTCATGACATGACGCCACTCGACCAGACCATGCTGACCTTCGAGACGGGCATCGTGGCGCAGGCGCTCAAGACCGTGACGGGTTGCCAGAAGATCAATACCGGCGCGCTCGGCAATATTGTGCGGCAGTTGCACCTGCACGTCATCGCCCGCAATGAAGGCGACGCAGGCTGGCCCGGCCCCGTCTGGGGTTTTGGCACACGCGAAACCTATGACGAAAAAGACGCCGAAAAATTCATCGCCGACATTCGCGCGGCGCTTTAGTTTGTTTTCACGCGCATCCAGAAAACCGTTTCACACTTTTCGGGATGCGCTTTAACTCCCCCACGAGTCCGAGACAATCATGGCTTTCCGTCTTTATGACCTGCCGGAAATCGAGCCAAGCCGATATGTCGGCTTTGCCGGTAACCGTATCGACCGCCTGTCCGAAAAGCGGCAGGATAATTCTGCCTTCACAGCGCTTGAACTTCCAGAGACGCGAATCATGCTGCTGGGCGGCAACAGGCTGCTGCTCGACTATGCCGATGAGAAAGCGCCCCGCGCCTTGTTCCGTCTCGGCGAAGCAAAGGAATTTGCGCCCGATCTGCAAGAGCCGATCCTGCTCGGCCTTCAGGACGGCGTGCCGCTTGTCGCGCTGACGACGCCGCTCGACCCGGAAGCGGTGGAAGCGCCTTTCCGGCTGCAGGATTATCGCAGCGTCTATACCGAGGGGCTGGTGTCAGCCGACCTGCTCGGCGCGCTGGCGCAAGCCGCAGCACTCACCGCATGGCACGCCAATCACCGCTACTGCGGACGCTGCGGCGCGAAAACGGAAATGCGCGCCGGTGGCGCCAAGCGGCAATGCCCGAATTGCGGCGCGGAGCATTTTCCGCGTACCGATCCGGTGGCGATCATGCTGCCGGTGCGCGGTGAAAAATGCATTCTGGCCCGCGGGCCGCATTTCGCGCCCGGCTCCTATTCCTGTCTTGCGGGCTTTATCGAGCATGGCGAAACGATCGAGGCTGCCGTGCGCCGCGAAAGTGTGGAGGAAATGGGACTGGCAATCGGCCGCGTCGCCTATCACGCGAGCCAGCCCTGGCCCTTCCCCTATTCGCTGATGATCGGCTGCCATGCCGAGGTTTTGAGCGACGATTTCACCATCGACCGCTCGGAGCTGGAAGACGGCCGCTGGTTCTCGAAGGCGGAAGTGCGCACCATGCTGGAAGGCACGCATGAAAACGGGCTGCGGGTGCCGCCATCCGGCGCCATCGCAACCCATTTGATCAAGGCCTGGGTCTACGACCCAAGCTGATTATTCGGCGGCAAGCAGCTGAGTGCCGCGAATGTCGCTGCCCTTATAAACGCCGAGGATGCGGACTTCCTTGGTGAAGAAGCGCAGTTCTTCCAGCGCAAGCTTCAGATTGGCATCTTCCGGATGCCCTTCGACATCGGCATAGAACTGCGTAGCGATGAAACGCCCGCCGATCTGATAGCTTTCGAGCTTGGTCATGTTGATGCCATTGGTGGCGAAACCGCCCAGCGCCTTGTAGAGCGCTGCCGGGACGTTGCGCACGCGAAAGACAAAAGTCGTCACGATGCGCTCGCCGTTTTCGGGACGCGGCGCCCATTGGCTGTTCTTGGACAGGACCACGAAGCGGGTCACATTGTCTTCCGAATCCTCGACATTTTCTTCCAGAATTTCGAGACCGTAGAGATCGGCGGCAAGGCGCGGCGCGAGCGCCGCCATGGAGCGGTCCTTCATATCGGCGACGAGGCGCGCGGCCCCTGCCGTATCGCCCGCGATAACACCCTTCCAGCCATTCTGGCGGATGACGTTGCGGCATTGGCCAAGCGCGTGGACATGGCTGTGAACGGTCTTGATTTCCTCCCGTTTGACGCCCGGAAGCACCATCAACTGGAAGTGGATCGGCAGGAAATATTCGCCGACGATATGCATATCGGCCAGCGGCAACAGATAATGAATATCGGCGACGCGACCGGCCAGCGTGTTTTCGATCGGGATCATGGCGAGGTCGGCGGCGCCGGTTTCAACCGCGTTGAAGGCATCCTCGAAAGTTGGGCACGGCAAAGGCTCCATGTCGGGAAACATGTTGCGGCACGCCGTATCGGAATTTGCGCCCGCTTCACCCTGGAAGGAAATCCTGTTGGTTTTCATCGTGTCCATGCTTTCTCAATTGCCGCCAAACGACGGTCGTCAGATACCCTTTGCGACAAGAAGGCGCGCGCGGTCAAGATCGGCCTGCGTGTCGACGCCGAGCGGCACCGTCTTCACCAGTTCCACATCGATGCGCATTCCAGCTTCGAGCGCCCGCAATTGCTCCAGTTTCTCGCGCTTTTCCAGCGGCGATGGCCCGAGCTTCACAAAGCGCTCCAGCGCCGAGCGGCGATAGGCGTAAAGGCCGATATGGTGATAGAGCGGACCTTCACCATAGGGGGCGGTTGCGCGAGTGAAATAGAGCGCGCGCAGGCGGCTGTTGCCTGCCAGCGGCGAGCCGACGATCTTCACCACGCTCGGATTGGTCTTTTCCGATTCTTCCTCGATTTCGACGCCGAGCGTCGCAATGTCGGCAGGTCCGTCTTCCAGCGGCAGAAGCGCGCGCCGGATGATGTCGGGATCGATGGTCGGCAGATCGCCCTGAACGTTCACGACCGCATCGACCTCACCCGCCGGATCGACTTTCAAAAGCGCTTCGTAGATGCGATCGGAACCGGATTCGTGATCCTCGCGCGTCATGATGGCTTCATGGCCATGCGCGGTCACGACCGAAAAAATCTCCTCGCTGTCGGTTGCAACCACCGTCCGGCCCAGTTTTGCAGCCGCGGCACGATCAGCCACATGGACGATCATCGGCTTGCCGCAAATATCGGCAAGCGGCTTGTTCGGCAGGCGCGTGGAAGCCATCCGTGCGGGAATCAGCGTGAGGGTCTTTAAGGTCTGCAACATGATGGCCTCTTGAGAAGAATAAGGTCGCGAACGCCTTGTAACGCGCTTTGCCGGAGCTGGAAATGCATCAAAAGTGTCAAAAAGTCACGGGTCCGGTCACCCTTATAGGTGTTGCATCGCCCTGGCAAAAGACCTAGTTTCCGCCCGATGCCGGGGAGAGAATTGCGACCTTTATTAAAGGCTTGCATGCCGGCTAGGAGAGCGTTCTCGGGGAGAGCGTTTTGGTAGAGGGAGCGCTGACCGGCGATGAATTCAACCCGGACTAACAAGTTTATCATGGCTTTTCTGGCAACGGTGTTCGTTGTCATGACGACGGGCATCCTGTCCGATTCGCTGTTTCATTCGCCTGTGCCTGAAAAGCCGGGCTTTGCCATCGAAGCGGCGGAAGCTTCGACTGGCGAAGGGGGCGCTGCACCGGCCAAGGAAGAAGTTTCCATTGCGACGCTGCTGCAGTCTGCCGATCCGGCGCGCGGTGAAACCGTGTTCAAGCGTTGCGCTGCATGCCATACCAGTGAAAAGGGTGGCGCCAACAAGGTCGGTCCGCATCTGTGGGATGTCGTGAACCGCCCGGCTGCCTCCGTTGAAGGTTTTGGCTATTCGGCTGCGATGAAGGAATTCGGCGCTGCTGGCAACAAGTGGGACTTTGAGCATCTCAACAAGTTCCTGACCTCGCCGAAGGGCTTCATCAAGGGCACGGCCATGGGCTTTGCCGGCGACAAGAAAGACAATGAGCGCGCCGATCTGATCGCTTATCTGCGCACGCTGTCCGACAATCCGGCTCCGCTGCCGGCCGCTGATGCGGCGCCTGCTGAAGGTGGCGATGCAAAGCCGGCCGAAGGCGCACCGGCAGGCGGCGAACAGAAGCCTGCGGAACCGGCACCGGCGAATTAAGCCGACGACACACAATGACGATCAAAGCCCGGCTCGCCGGGCTTTTTTCTTGCTCCCATCAAATTTATTGCCCGCATGCCTTTCTTCCTCCGCAAAATCCCATAAGACTTCTCCTAATATATCCGAAACAGGAACGGAGAGGCTGGATGAGAGCTTTTTGGGCGGGTGCGTTCGCGGTGGCCATGCTTGCGAGCACGGTTTCAATGGTTCGCGCAAATGACGCGGAACCCCAATGGCGATATTCTTCCAGCCTGCTTGGCGAGCCCAAATATCCAGCCGATTTCAAGCATTACGACTATGTGAACCCCGATGCCCCGAAGGGCGGCACGCTGAACATGGTTGCCGTCGGCACCTTCGACAGCCTCAATCCATTCGTGGTGCAAGGGGTTCCTGCCGCAGGACTGTCGGACTTCGGCGGCGGGATGCTTTACGATACGCTGATGACGGATTCGGTCGATCAGGCCTCGACCCAATATCCTGTGATCGCCGAGGCCCTGCAATATCCCGACGATTTTTCCTGGGTGAAGTTCAAGCTCAATCCGAACGCCAAATGGCATGACGGACAGCCAATCACCGTCGATGACGTGATCTGGTCGTTTGATGTGCTGAAGAAGCAGTCGCCGCTATACAACAAATATTATGGCGACGTGGAGAAGGCGGAAAAGACCGGCAAACATGAGGTGAAATTCACCTTCAGCCAAAAGGGCAACCGCGAATTGCCGCAGATCATGGGGCAGCTTGCCGTTCTGCCCAAGCACTGGTGGGAGGGCAAGGATGCGCAGGGCAGGCAGCGCGACATCACCCGCCCGACGCTCGAAATCCCGCTCGGCTCTTCCGCCTATAAGATCGAGAGCGTGACGCCCGGACGCTCCATCACCTGGGCGCGCGTCGATGATTACTGGGGCAAGGATTTGGCCGTCAATGTCGGGCGCAACAATTTCGACCGCCTGCGTTATGAATATTATTTCAACGAGGATGCGACCTGGGAAGCCTTCAAGAAGGGCGGACAATATGATTATCGTCTGGAAAACCGCGCGCAACGCTGGGCCGAGCAGTATAATTTCCCCGCCGTGCAACGCGGCGATGTCATAAAGACGTCGTTCCCCTACCATGCGGTCGGGCGCATGCAGGGTTATTTCCTCAATATGCGCCGCGACAAGTTCAAGGACCCGAAGGTGCGTCAGGCGCTGACCTACGCCTTCGACTTCGAATCGATGAACCGCCTGCTGTTCTTCAACCAGTACAAGCGCATCAACAGCTATTTTGCAGGCAATGAACTGGAACTGAGCGGCCCGCCGACGCCCGCAGAACAGGCCATTCTGGAAACGGTGAAGGATTCGCTTCCTGCCGATGCGCTGACCAAGGAATTCAAGCTGCCAGTCTATGACACGCCGCAGGCGACGCGGGAAAACCTGCGCACCGCGCTGAAACTCTTTTCGGAAGCGGGCTGGACATTGCAGGGCAACAAGCTCGTCGACGCCAAGGGCAATCCATTCACCATCGAGTTTCTCGGCAAAGACCCGACAGACGAGCGCATCTACAATCCATTCGCGGCAAGCCTGCGCAAGATCGGCATCAACGCCACCGTGCGTATCGTCGATACGGCGCAATTTCAGGCACGCGTCAATGATTTCGACTATGACGTGATTACTTCCGTCATCCCGCAGACGGCTTCACCGGGCAATGAGCAGCGCGACATGTGGGGCTCCAAGGCCGCCGACTTCAAGGGCAGCCGCAACTATGCGGGTATCCAGAACCCCGCCATCGACAAGCTGATCGACCGCGTCATCTATGCCAAGGACCGCGATGAGCTGGTCGCCTCCTCCCATGCGCTCGACCGCGCGCTTCTGTGGAACTATTACGTCATTCCGCAATGGTATTCCGACAAGATCAATGTGGCTTACTGGAATAAATTCGGAATGCCTGAAAAGCAGCCCGACTATGTTGGGATTGACCCGTTCTCCTGGTGGATAGACCCTGCGAAGGAAGCCAAACTCAAAACCGGCAGTGAATGAGGGCCGACGAGAATGACAATCCTTCGCATGAACCGCCGCCATTTTCTGGGGCTTTCTGGAAGTGCTGCTTTTGCGGCCTTCCTGCCACCGAGGGCCTTTGCCGACATACCGACGGGCAAGGCGCTGCACGGACTTTCGGCTTTCGGTGACCTGAAATACGGTCCCGATTTTCAGCATTTCGACTATGCCAGCCCCGAAGCGCCGAAAGGCGGCACATTCAACTTCGCACCGTCATACTGGGTCTGGAACCAGAATACCGACACGTTCAACACGCTCAACACTTTCACCTTCCAGGGCGACGCGCCGCCGCGCATGGAGCTGACCTTCGATACGCTGATGGCTCCAGCGCTGGACGAACCCGATTCAGTCTATGGCCTGATCGCGGAAAGTGCGACACTTTCCAAAGACCGGCGCAGTTGCACCTTCAAGCTTCGCAAGGAAGCACGCTTTCACGATGGCTCGCCGATCGAGGCGAAGGACGTGGCGTTCACCTATACGACCATCAAACAGAAAGGCCATCCGAACCTGCGCCAATATCTGGCAGGCGTGGAAAAGGTTGAGGCTACCGGCAAACGCGAAGTGCGCATGCGTATCGGCGAGGGGCGCGGCGCGAACGCCCTTCTCGATGCCGTGCTGGTGCCGATCCTGCCGGAAAGCTGGTTCAAGGATCGCGACTTTGAAGCCACGACCATGGAGCCGGTGCTCGGTTCCGGCGCCTATAAGGTCGGAAATTTCGCCGCCGGTCAGTTCATCGAATATGATCGCGTCGAAGATTATTGGGCGAAGGACCTGCCGGTGCAGAAGGGCTCCAGCCATTTCGACCGCATTCGCATCGAATTTTTCCGCGATCGCCAGCCGCAGTTCGAAGCCTTCAAGAAAGGCAGCATCGATTATCGCGAGGAGCTTGCTTCCAAGAACTGGGCGACGGCCTATGATTTCCCGGCCATCCAGCAGGGAAAGGTCATCAAGCGCACCTTTCCGCCGGAAAAGCGCCCGCTGATGCAGGCCTGGGCGCTGAACCAGCGCCGCGAACGGTTCCGCGATCCGCGCGTGCGTGAGGCAATTACGCTCTGCTTCGACTTCGAATGGACCAACGAGCATCTGTTCTACAATATCTATAGCCGTGCGCAGTCCTGCTTTCAGGGATCGGATTTTCAGGCAAGCGGCCTGCCGACGCCCGATGAGATGAAAGTGCTGGAACGCTATCGCGGCAAGCTGCCCGACGCCATTTTCGGCGAAGCCCTGCTGATGCCGGTATCGGATGGATCGGGACGCGACCGGAAACAGTTCGCAGAGGCCATCAAGCTGTTGGAGGAAGCCGGTTTCGAGCGCAAGAACGGCCAGTTCCACGACAAGAATGGATCGAAATTCGCGCTCGAAATCCTGAGCAATTCGGAGGGGTTCTCCCGCATATACAACCCCTATGTGCAGAAACTTCGCGCCATAGGCATTGATGCGAGCCACCGGCTTGTCGATGCAAGCCAGTACCAGGCACTGGTGCAGGATTTCCAGTTCGACATGGTGGGCATGGCGTTGCAGTTCAGCCCGACACCGACCCAGGAATCGCTTGCCGGCACATTTGGTTCCGAATCGGCCAGAATGCCGGGCAGCTACAACCTTCCCGGCACGGAAGATCCGTTGATCGACGCGCTGATTGCGGATATCGGCGCAGCTTCGACGCGTGAAGAACTCGTCGCCACGATGCGTGTGCTCGATCGGTACTTGCGTATCCGGCGCGACTGGATTCCAAATTGGCTAGGAGCGAATCATCTCGTGGCCTATTGGGACCGGTTCGGTTTCAAGGAGCCGAAGCCCGACTACGGCTTCCCTGTCGAGACCCTGTGGTGGATTGATAAAGAAAAGGCAGAAGCTGTTGGCAAGCCATAAGACTGATCTGAACCTGCGGAGAAAAACCGGCTGATGGGCGCTTATATTCTCCGCCGTCTGCTTCTGATGATTCCGACTATTTTCGGCATCATGGCCATTTCCTTCGCCGTCGTTCAGTTCGCCCCCGGCGGTCCGGTCGAGCGGGTAATCGCGCAATTGTCCGGTCAGGGCGGCGATGCTCTCGACCGCCTGTCCGGCGGTGGCGGCGATTTTGGACAAAGTGCCGTCGATAGCGGCTCGGTCAATTCCAAATATCGCGGCGCGCAGGGGCTGGACCCGCAATTCATCGCCGATCTGGAAAAACAGTTCGGTTTCGACAAGCCCCCGCTGGAACGTTTCGGCCAGATGCTGTGGAACTATCTGCGTTTCGATTTCGGGCGCAGCTATTTCCGCGATATCAGCGTGATCGATCTCATCAAGGAAAAAATGCCGGTTTCGATCTCGCTCGGCCTGTGGCTGACTTTTCTGTCCTACATGATCTCCATACCGCTCGGCATTCGCAAGGCGATCAAGGACGGCTCGCGCTTCGACACCTGGACCAGCGCCGTCATCATCGTCGGCTATGCTATCCCAAGCTTTCTGTTCGCCATCCTGCTGATTGTGCTTTTCGCGGGCGGCTCGTTCTTCGACTGGTTCCCGCTGCGCGGCCTCACTTCGCCCGATTTCGCGCAGATGTCGTTCTGGGGCAAGATCGGCGACTATCTGTGGCACATGGTTCTGCCGGTGACAGCACTCGTGCTTTCCGCCTTCGCGACGACCACGCTTCTGACCAAGAATTCGTTTCTGGAGGAAATCCGCAAACAATATGTGACGACAGCCCGCGCCAAGGGGCTGACCGAGAATCAGGTTCTCTATGGTCACGTCTTCCGCAACGCGATGCTGATCGTGATCGCCGGTTTTCCGGGTGCCTTCATTTCGGCTTTCTTCACCGGCTCGCTTCTGATCGAAACCATCTTCTCGCTCGACGGGCTTGGCCTCCTTGGCTACCAGTCGGTCATCAACCGCGATTATCCGGTGGTCTTCGCCAATCTCTTCATCTTCTCGCTGATCGGCCTGCTGGTCGGCCTCCTGTCCGACCTCACCTATACGTGGATCGATCCGCGCATCGATTTTGACCGGAGGGACGTGTGATGACCGACACCACCCTCGCCACCGCAAAGCCGGTAAAACGTCCGTTTCTGTCGCCGCTCAACAAGCGCCGCTGGCAGAATTTCAAGGCAAACAAGCGCGGTTACTGGTCGCTGTGGATTTTCCTGTTCCTGCTTGTCGCAGCCCTTTGTTCCGAATTCATCGCCAATGACCGGCCTATCCTCGTTTCCTACAAGGGGGAGTTGCTGGCCCCAGTCTTTGTCGATTACCCGGAAGAAAAATTCGGCGGCTTTTATGCCGTCACCGACTATCGCGATCCGGTGATACAGGACGAGATCAACAATAATGGCTGGGCTATCTGGCCGCCGATCCGCTATTCCTACAACACCGTGAACAGCGAGATACCAGAAGCGGCCCCGTCGAAGCCATTCTGGCTTTATTCGCCGGAAGAACGCTGTCAGCGCTACAGCCAAGGCGTGAGCGATCCCAACTGCCGTTTCGGCAATTTCAACCTGCTCGGCACTGACGATCAGGCGCGCGACGTCTTTGCGCGCGCGCTCTACGGTTTCCGCATTTCTGTGCTTTTCGGCCTGATCCTCACCTTCTTCTCGGCAATAATCGGCGTGACGGCGGGCGCGGTTCAGGGCTATTTCGGCGGCTGGGTTGATCTTCTGTTCCAGCGTTTTATCGAAATCTGGTCCTCGATCCCGGTTCTCTACCTGTTGCTGATTATCGCGGCGATATTGCCGCCCGGCTTCTGGGTGCTGCTCGGCATCATGCTCCTGTTCTCATGGGTGGCCTTCGTCGGCGTCGTGCGCGCTGAGTTTTTGCGGGCGCGAAATTTTGAATATGTGAATGCGGCGCGCGCGCTCGGCGTGAAGAACGGCACCATCATGTGGCGGCATCTGTTGCCCAACGCCATGGTCGCCACACTGACCTTCCTGCCTTTCATCCTCAACGGCTCGATCACCACGCTCACCTCGCTCGACTTCCTCGGCTTCGGCCTGCCGCCCGGTTCGGCTTCGCTGGGCGAACTTCTTGCGCAGGGCAAGAACAACCTTCAGGCGCCGTGGCTCGGCATTACCGGCTTCGTCGTCATCTCGCTGATGCTGTCGCTTCTGATCTTCATCGGGGAGGCAACACGCGACGCCTTCGATCCGCGAAAGGCATTTCAATGAGTGGGCCAATGAGTGGCGGATCAATGAACAATCCTCTCCTGTCCGTCCGCGATCTGTCGGTTGCCTTCCGCCAGAATGGCGAGGAACGCATTTCCGTAGACCGCATATCCTTCGATATCGCCGAAGGCGAAACGGTAGCACTCGTCGGCGAATCGGGTTCGGGCAAATCCGTCTCGGCCCTGTCGATCCTGAAACTGCTGCCCTACCCTTCCGCCAGCCATCCTTCCGGGGAAATTCTTTTCAACGGCAAGGATCTGATGAAGGCTTCGGAGCCGGAACTGCGCCGCGTGCGCGGCAACGACATCACGATGATCTTTCAGGAGCCGATGACCTCGCTCAATCCACTGCACAGCGTGGAGCGGCAGATCGGCGAAATCCTGAAAATGCACCAAGGCATGGGCGACGCCCAGGCACGGGCACGCACACTTGAACTTCTGCACGAAGTCGGCATTCGCGAACCGGAAAAGCGCCTGTCCGCTTTCCCGCACCAGCTTTCCGGCGGACAGCGCCAGCGCGTCATGATCGCGATGGCCTTGGCCAACAAGCCGAAACTGCTGATTGCCGACGAGCCGACCACCGCGCTCGACGTTACCGTGCAGGCGCAGATATTGAAGCTGCTTGCCGAACTGAAAGCCGTGCAGGGCATGTCGATGCTGTTCATCACCCACGATCTCGGCATCGTGCGCAAGATCGCCGACAAGGTCTGCGTGATGAGCAAGGGCAAGATCGTCGAGGCCGGTTCGACGCAGGACATTTTTGAGAACCCGCAGCACGCCTACACCAAGCACCTGCTTGCCGCCGAACCGAAAGGCGAACCGCCTGCTGCCGATCCCGCCGCGAAAACGGTGATGGAAGGCAAGGACATCCGCGTCTGGTTCCCGATCAAGAAAGGTTTCCTGCGCAAGACCGTCGACCATGTGAAGGCGGTAGACGGCATCGACGTGACCTTGCGCGCCGGACAGACGCTCGGCGTGGTGGGCGAATCGGGTTCCGGCAAGACGACGCTTGGTCTGGCGCTTTCGCGCATGATCTCATCCAAGGGCGAGATCAATTTCGACGGTCGCGACATCGCCAAATACAGCTTCAAGGACATGCGCCCGCTGCGCCGGGAAATGCAGATCGTGTTTCAGGACCCGTTCGGCTCGCTGTCGCCGCGCATGACCATCGCCGACATCATTGCCGAAGGGCTTCTGGTGCACGAGCCGAAACTTTCCGCAGACGACCGCGATGCGCGTGTCGTTGCGGCTTTGAAGGAAGTGAACCTCGATCCTGAAACCCGCTTCCGCTATCCGCATGAGTTTTCCGGCGGCCAGCGCCAGCGCATCGCCATTGCACGCGCTCTTGCGCTGAACCCGAAATTCGTCATGCTGGACGAGCCGACCTCGGCGCTTGACATGAGTGTGCAGGCGCAGGTTGTCGATCTGTTGCGCGCATTGCAGAAGAAGCACGATCTTGCCTATCTTTTCATTAGCCACGATCTGAAAGTGGTGCGGGCACTGGCCAATGATGTGCTGGTGATGCGCAACGGCAAGGCAGTCGAATATGGCGCGGCAAAGGATGTTTTTGCCAATCCGCAGACCGATTATACCAAGGCGTTGATGGCTGCCGCTTTCCACATGGAAGCAACACAGGGAGGGGTAAAACAATGAGCGAAACCAAGGGCAATATTCTTCTCGCGATCACCGACTGGGACCCGGAAATCTGGCTGAAGACGTTTCGGGATCACGCGCCTGACCGTCCGGTAGTGACGGATCGCACAGAAAACGACCCCTCCATCAAATATGCGTTGGTGTGGAAGCAGAAGCCGGGCTCGCTTGAGAAGCTGCCCAATCTGAAAGTCATCTTTTCGCTGGGTGCGGGCGTCGATCACGTCTTCCGCGATGACCAGATTCCCGATGTGCCATTGGTGCGCATCATCTCTGACGATCTCACCATGCGCATGACGGAATATGTCGTCTGGCAGGTGCTGGACCACCACCGTCTCGGACAGCGCTATCGCAAGCAGCAGCAGAACCATGTCTGGCACGAAGATCGCCGCCAGCCCGCCGCGCATGAAGTGACAGTCGGCATCATGGGCCTCGGCGTATTGGGTCGCGATGCGGCGGAAAAGCTGAAAACGCTTGGCTTCAACGTGACCGGCTGGAGCCGCCGTCCGCAGGAGATCGATGGCGTACAGACCTATCACGGCAAGGACGGCTTTGGGAAATTCCTCAAGACGCCGGATATCTTCGTCTGCCTGCTGCCGCTGACGCCGGACACGAAGGGCATCCTCTCCATGTCGATGTTCGCGCAATTGAAGAGTGACGGGCCGCTCGGCGCGCCGGTGCTGATCAATGCCGGGCGCGGCGGATTGCAGAATGAGGCGGATATTCTGGCCGCGCTCGATCGCGGTCTTCTGTCGGCAGCGTCGCTCGATGTGTTCACGCAGGAACCGCTGCCAACCAGCAGCCCGCTTTGGGACCATCCGCGCGTGACGATCACCCCGCATGCGGCGGCAAGCTCATCGGCGACCGCTCTTGTGCCGCAGATCATCCGCCAGATCGAAGCTTTTGAGCGCGACGGGACGCTGGAACACGTTGTGGATCGCAACACGCAATATTAGAGCCGCCTATGCGGTCTCTTTTCCCTCATCCTGAGGAGCCTTCTGAGTTTGTCGAAAGGAGGCGTCTCGAAGGGCGAGGGGAAGCGCGGCGACAGCGAAAATACACGGGTTTAAGGAGCGATCCAGATAATTCCATCCTCGCCGACCGTCACCCGATGGCCGGCGAGTTGCTTTTGCGCCTCACGATCAAGTTCAATGGCAATCGGCACACAATGCCCCATTTCACGGGCGACGATCAGGCCAAGCAGCAGGATCGCATCCGGCTCATGCAGGACAATGGCCGCAGGCGCATGGCCGCTATGGACAAGCTCCAGAAGCACCGCCGCCGCCGATGACGACCCGATGGTTCCCGGCAGGCACAGCACGCGCCCGGCGATGCTCTGTCCATGCTCGGGATGGCGCACATCGGCAATGCGACCACTCTTGGGATCGACACCGCCCCAGAAACTGATCGGTGCGGACAAGACCAGCGCCTCAGCCTCCGCGCCTTTTCCGGCAACAAGGATCGTGGTTTCGAGCCTGCTCATGCCGCTTGCCCTTCAAAAATGGGACGCCCTGTGACCGCACTTTCCACGCATTCCTCCAGCGAGCCATAAAGCACCCCATAGCCGGTATTGCCGGGTGCATAATGGGCGAACTTGCCGGAATTGGTCATCAGGACGGCATCATTCTTAGCTGGCAAAATAGGCGTTACCACCACGCATGTATCGGCGACGATGACGACGCCCGCCTTCTCCAGCGCCTGCCTGCGCCCGCCCTTTTCCAGTTCAGCCAGCGCATGGCGCCCAGTGCAGGCATAAAGCGGCACGGCGAGCTTGCGTTCCGCGATGGCGCGCTCCAGGCGGTCAAATTCCGCTATCGAAAGATGCGGGCTGCCGATGGCGACCGCATCGATATGATCCACCCGTTCGACCGTCGAAAGCCGCTTGCGCGTCATCTCGATCATGTCTCGCGTGACCCGAATGACACCTTCCGGCTTCTGATGCTGCAAGGCCGTTTCAAGATCGGGCGCTTCCGGCGTCACGCCCGCGATATGGAACAGGCCGACGGCACCAACCGACGCCGACGCCGCACCGAAAGCCTTGAGATCGTCCTCATCGGGATGGACAGGACTGCCAGCGACGACACCGATATTCGTGCCCACGCTGCGCCCGAACAGATTGCCGAGAATGGGCCAGGCCACTTCAGAGCGTAGGAAGGCGGGATCAATGGCGGAAATATCGAGCACCACCGTAGCGCGGCGGTTTTCCGGGCGGTGCAGGCCATAATCCGGCGCGCGGCCTGCAATGGCGCAGGCGATATCGAGAAAATCGCCATAGCGATTGGTGCGCGCGCCCAGAACCGAATTGCAGAAGACGACTGCATTGGATTCGCCCCAAGCCACATCCGTGCCCTTCTCCGGGCGATGTCCCGCCTGATAGGGAGCGCAGGTCCATGTCGGTTCACAGCCGAGCTTGATATAGGCGCGCATCATGCGCCTGGCCATATCCGCCTCGTGAGCCGGCAAATTATTTCGCGAACAGCCGGTCAAATCGATGGAACCGACATTGAGCGTGGAGCGCACCTTCACCTTCGCGCCGCCCTCTACCAGCTTCTCTGCAAAAAGCGTTCCGCTGTCGCCATGATAAAGCGCGCCATCGATATGGGCGGATGCGACCGGAATGAGATGCGGAGCGCCCATTAACCGTGCCGTGTCGGCCACGATGCGCATGGCCATCGCAGCGCCTTCGCCCTGTTCTCCGGCAGCGATGGAACGCTCTTCATCGGTTAATGTCAGCGCCATGCTCAGCCCTTCTTGCGCGCCTTGTAACGAATGGTCTCAAAACGGACATTGAGCGCATTATAGAGCAGCAAGCGACCGACCAGCGGCTCGCCGATGCCGGTAATGAGCTTGATCACCTCCATCGCCTGCAGACTGCCGATGACACCGGGCAGCACACCGAGGACGCCCGCTTCCGCACAGGTCGGCACCGTTCCCGGCGGCGGCGCTTCCGGGAAGAGATCGCGGTAGGACGGGTTGGGCCTGCCGTCTGCGCCGGTTGCATAGGGCATCAGCACCGTGACAGTGCCATCGAAACGGCCCATCGCGCCGGTGACCAGTGGGCGCCCGACTTTCGCGGCGGCATCGGCCAGAATATAGCGCGTGGTGAAATTGTCGGAACCGTCCACCACAACGTCATAATTGCCGATCAAGGCTTCGACATTGTCCGCATCGAGGCGAAGCTGGTGGCCTTCAACCTTCACATGCGGGTTGATGCGGGCAATGGTGGCAAGCGCGCTTTCCACCTTGGGCTGGCCGACGCTTTGTGTGTCGTGAATGACCTGACGTTGCAGGTTCGACAGCGACACCGTGTCGTCATCGATGATGCCGAGCGTGCCGACACCGGCAGCCGCCAGATATTGCAGCACCGGCGCGCCAAGCCCGCCAGCACCGACAATCAGCACGCGGGCGGCCTTCAGCTTCTGCTGGCCCGGACCGCCGATTTCCGGCAGCACGATATGGCGCGCATAGCGTTCAAGTTCTTCGGATGAAAAGGGCTTCGATGGTGCGTTCATGATGGCCGAACATATGCCTCTACCGACGCGCTGTCAGCGGAAATTTTGCCTCATATCCGTGTCAGTTGACCGGCCGCGACATTGAAAAACTGCGCCTCGCCTTCAAGCGCTTCGAAAAGCGCGCGATCAGTGCCGGTCATGAAAGCCTGTCCGCCAAGTTCATCGAGAATGCCGAACAGGGCAGCACGGCGTCCCGTATCGAGATGCGCGGCGATTTCATCGAGCAGGAGGATCGGCGCCATACCGGAAAGTTCTGCCGTCAGCCGCGCATGGGCAAGCACCAGACCGATCAGCAATGCCTTTTGCTCGCCGGTGGAACAGAGCGCGGCGGGCATGGATTTAGGCCTATGCTGGACGATCAGGTCGGTGCGATGCGGACCATCAAGCGTGCGGCCCGCGGCCCGGTCGCGCGCACGGCCATCACGCAGAATGCGGCGGAAATCTTCTTCGAGGTCAAGCGCCGCCTCGACATTGATTCTCTGCTCCAGCGCGCCTTCCAGAAAGCAATCGGCCTTCGGAAACGGTCCTTCAGCGGGAAGTCGTTCGATCATCGCCGCGATCAGACGCATGGCCTCGGCGCGGGCGGCTGCGATGGCTATGCCAAGTTCCGCCATCTGGCTTTCAATCGCATCCAGCCATTGGTCGTCATTGTTGCCGTCGCTCAGCAGACGATTGCGGCTACGCATCGCCTTCTCATAATCAAGCACACGCTTGCCATGGGCAGTGTCGATGGCGAGCACCATGCGGTCGAGAAAACGCCGCCGATCAGAAGCGCCGCCGGTGAAAAGCCCGTCCATGGACGGCACCACCCAGAGAATGCGCGCATAATCAAGCAGATCGTCGCCGGAAGCGGCAATACCATTGATACGGACCCTGCGGCCACCCTCGCCGCCGCCCGCGGTTCCGGTCCCGATTTCCGCCTCGCCATAGATCATGCAGTCGAGCGCGGCGTGGATTGCAAAACCGTCCAGCGAATTGGTGCGCGCCACATCGTCATAAGCGGCGCGCCGCAGACCGCGCCCCGGCGACAGAAAGGAAACCGCTTCGATCAGATTGGTCTTGCCGGAACCGTTTTCGCCGGTCAGCACCACGTGACCGGGGCCAAGCGGCAACGACAATTCCGCATAATTGCGAAAATTGGAAAGTTTAAGCCGCCGGATCGAAACGCGATCCGGGCGGCTTTGATCAGGCTCGGGCCTATTCACTTTTCTGGTCTTTAAACACGCATAGGCATGAGCACGTACAGCACATCGTCATCACCCGTGTCGCGCACCAGTGTCGGCGAACCGGCATCGGCCAGCATGAAGACCGCATCCGAACCCGAAAGCTGGCTGGTAATGTCGAGCAAGTATTTCGAGTTGAACCCGATATCGAGCGGATCGGCATCATAGTCCGCAGCCAACTCGTCGGTTGCGCTGCCGGAATCCGGGTTGTTGACGGTGAGCGTCAGCTGGCCATCGGCAATCGAAAGCTTGACCGCGCGGCCACGTTCGCTCGAAATGGTCGAGACGCGATCCACGGAGGCCGCAAATTCCTGGCGGCCGATGGTAAGCTTCTTGTCGTTGCCGGACGGAATCACACGCTGGTAATCCGGGAAAGTGCCGTCGATCAGCTTCGAGGTGAGGACGACCGATCCAACCGTGAAGCGAATCTTGGCATCCGACAGCTCAACCGTAACGACCACATCCGGCACGTCGACCAGCTTCTGCAGTTCGGCGACCGTCTTGCGCGGGATGATGATGCCCGGCATGCCTTCCGTGCCGGACGGCGCTTCCAGTTCGGCGCGCGCCAGACGGTGACCGTCGGTCGCGACAGCGCGCAGCTTCAGCGCCCCATCGCTTTCGATGGCGTGGAAGAAAATACCGTTCAGATAATAGCGGGTTTCTTCCGTCGAGATCGCGAACTGCGTGCGATCGATAAGACGCTTCAGCGCCTGTGCCTCGATGCGGAACGAGTGAGTGAACGCGCCTGCGGTCAGTTCCGGGAAGTCAGACTGCGGCAGGCACTGCAGGCGGAAGGATGATTTGCCGGAGATGACCGACATGGAACCGCCATCCGGGTTGGTCGAGAGCATGACTTCGGCACCGTCCGGCAGCTTGCGGACGATGTCATAGAGGAGATGCGCGGGAACCGTGGTGGCACCAGCCTGCTCCACCATGGCGGCAGTCGCTTCATTGACCTCAAGATCAAGATCGGTGGCTTTCAGCGCGAGGCTTGCGCCCTCGGCCTGCAAAAGCACGTTCGACAGAATCGGTATCGTGTTGCGGCGTTCCACGACGCGGTGGACGTGGTTGAGAGATTTGAGAAGGTTCGATCGCTCTAGGGTAACACGCATGTTCAAACGCACTCGCTCGCTGGGACAGGCCAACTGCATCTGACGGGCAGGCAGGCGGCCCCTGTCGATAAGGCGCCCGGGGCGCCAGAAGGTCCGTTAAAGTGGCAGATTTTTAAGGAGAAAAGCAAGCCCGCGCCGTGTCGGAAAGCGACAGGGCCCGGGCTTTTTGTTGATAACCGCCGTTGATAGCGGGGAAGGTTACCGATTAGGCTGCCTGATCGTTGATAAGACGCTTCAGAAGTTCGAGTTCCTGCGCCAGCTTGGTATCGGCACCGACCAGATCCTCGATCTTGCGCACAGCATGAAGAACCGTGGTGTGATCGCGACCGCCGAAGCGGCGACCGATTTCCGGCAGCGAGCGGGGCGTCATCATCTTGGCGAGATACATCGCCACCTGACGCGGCTTGACGATGGTGCGCGTGCGGCGGTTCGACAGCAGGTCCTGCTTCGAGACATTGTAATGGCGCGCCACGATGCGCTGGATTTCCTCGATGCGGATGCGCTTCGGCTCGCCAACGCGGGTCAGATGGCCGAGCAACTCATCGACGCGGTCGATGGAAATATTCGGCTCGAAAGACTGGCGGAACAGGAGCTGGTTGAAAGCGCCTTCCAGTTCGCGGCCCGATCCGGTGACGGTGCGGGCAACGTGCGAGAGAATCTCTTCGCCGATGGTGAGGCTCGGATCTTCCGCCTGTGCAGCGGCCAGACGGCGGCGCAGCATTTCGACCCGCATTTCATAGTCGGGCGCCGCCACTTCGAGCGCAACGCCACCCTGAAGGCGCGAACGGACGCGCACGTCAAGCGATTCCAGTTCGGACGGCGCGCGGTCTGCGGCAACCACGACCTGCTTGGCGCTGTCGAGCAGCGTGTTCAGGAGATGGCAGAATTCGTGCTGGATCGACTTGCCCTGCAGGAACTGCATGTCGTCGATCACGAGAAGATCGATATCGCGAAGCTGCTCCTTGAAGGAAAGCGCGTTGTTGTCGCGAATGGCGGTTGCAAAGCGCCACATGAAATATTCAGCCGTCAGATAGACAACGCGGGCCTTTTCCTGGCGCTGGAGTGCGGCGGCGGCGATGGCCTGCAGAAGGTGAGTCTTGCCGAGGCCGACAGAAGCATGGATGAAGAGCGGATTGAAGCGCACGGCGCTGGAACCGGCTTCGGCGATGGTACGGGCGGCGGCAAGCGCCACGCGGTTCGACGCGCCGTCGACAAAGCTGTCGAACGTATAGCGCGGGTCGAGCGGCGAACCCAGAACCGCGCCGGAGGCCGTTGCCGATTCCGCGACCACCGCGGAGCCTCGTTTTTCACCAGCCGCTTGGCCGCCAAAAGACTGGCCGATCGGGAAGACCACCTTTTCGCGCGGAGCGACGACAGGCTTGGCGTCCGCTGCGTCACAGGCTTCCACGGGAGCGGCGCTGCGTACCACGCGGCTGACGCCGCGAACCACCACTTCGACTTTCAGAATCTGCGGGTTTTCTTCCTGCCACAGCTCGGTCAGCAGTTCGGAATAATGATTGTTGATCCAGGAGCGCAGAAATGCCGTCGGAACCGACAGGCGGACAATGCTCTTGGAAATGTCATCAAGCTTCAGACGACCGAACCAGCTGGAATAAATCTCGGTACCGACGCGGGCTTTCAGCTTTGCCGAAAGGCGCTCGAAAACCTCGTCACCTGCATTGCCGCTCAACTCGACCAGGCTCTTGTCATTTCCGCTAGCAGAAGATCCGTGGATACGGTTCGCATGTGCATCATCACCCATCGTTGCCGTCGATTTGCCGGTCATCATTGCCATCGTCTCGCCTGCCTTCACATCCGTACGCGCCGTTTTCTGACGCTTGTCATTTTTTCCTGTCCGAACCGCAGATTTATCATCCGTCTGGCCAGCAGGTACTCACTCACCAAGCCCGGCTCTGAAGCTCTGGGCCCAACACAAACTCAAACGGTCCCATCAGGACCAACACCCGGATACTCCTTCCCGGCGACCTTTTTACGACTCACAACACTTTTACCGGAGGCTGATTGCCCGGAAAGAAATCCGCCACAACCATTCAATTGTCGGGGACATGCCTAAAACGGCATTCCGGTTAATGAATGGTAAGCAATCAACCATGAGGATCGGGACCTTGAGACCAGAATATAACACCCGCGGGCTGTGACGCCCACGCCGACAAACTCGTTATTTGATGCTAACTCCGGGCCGATGGCCCACCCCTCTTATGCCCTGACTTTAGCGAAGCCCGACTGCAAAGGGCAAGCCTCAGAAAACCACATTTTTTTGCCAAAAGCTCTTGCAGGCCCTCCCCATAACAGGGGGGAATCGGACGCCAGCGAAATAACACCTTTGGATTCAATGCGTTTTCATAGGACAATTTTTAGGTGGTCCTGATATGTTCCGTCCGAAAAATAAATTTAAAAATATTTCTTGACTCAAACACCCTTCCGAGTCCCTAAACCAGCCTGTGGATAACAGTGGATAAGAATCTGCAACTATTTGAAAATACTAATTAAATATCGCCGCAGACGATTGACATCCTTTAAAAAAAATCCAGCTAGCCATTGAAATATCTCTTCAATTCCAGGTGGAGAGAAAGAATGCCGTTTGCCCGAAAAATGCTCAAAAAAGAAAACCCGGCTAACAATGAGCCGGGTTTCGAAACCAATCCATTAGAATGGATGAATATTTAGGCGTACTTAGGCGCTCAGAGCCTTAACGCGCTGAGCAAGGCGGGAAACCTTGCGCGAAGCGGTGTTCTTGTGCATCACGCCCTTGGTAGCAGCGCGCATCAGTTCAGGCTCAGCAGCCTTGAATGCGACTTCAGCAGCCTGCTTGTCGCCGCTCAGCAGAGCGTCTTCCAGCTTGCGCACGAAAGTGCGAACGCGCGAACGGCGGGACTTGTTGATTTCGGTGCGGGCAGCGATCTTGCGCACTGCCTTCTTGGCCGAAGGAGTATTGGCCATAAATGCCTCTCTTTTTTCTGTCAGCTAGCCAGGGGCAAAAACCGCCGGGCACAAAACCTCTAGGGCAGCCGAGAAAAATCCTTTGGGCCGCCGATCCGTGGGCGGGCTTATAGATCAGCTTTGGCGCGGCGTCAACGTGGATTCTGCCCCGAAGCGCGATCAAAAAGCCGCAAACCCGGCCCGGAAGTCCCTCCAGCGCGGCTGGGAGGCTTCCGGAAAGTCCTGTCAGGGGCGGCCATTGAACCGCCAGCCGGTCAATCAGCGATTCTTGAACGACGGCGTCCGCTTGTCGATGAAGGCCGCCATGCCTTCCTTCTGGTCTTCGGTCGCGAACAGCGAATGGAACTGGCGCCGTTCGAAGCGAAGCCCCTCGCTCAATGTCATTTCATAGGTACGGTTGACCGCTTCCTTGGTCATCAGCACCGACGGACGCGAGAAGGAGGCGATGCGTTCGGCTGCCTTCAGCGCCTCTTCCAGTAGTTCTTCCGGTGCGACGACCCGGGAAACGAGGCCGCTGCGTTCAGCTTCGGCCGCGTCCATCATGCGCCCGGTCAGGCACATATCCATGGCCTTGGACTTGCCGACATAGCGCGTGAGACGCTGCGAGCCGCCCATGCCGGGCATGACGCCGAGCGTGATTTCCGGCTGTCCGAATTTCGCATTGCTGCCCGCGATGATGAAATCGCACATCATGGCCAGCTCGCAGCCGCCACCGAGCGCATAGCCCGAAACCGCCGCGATGATCGGCTTGCGGACGCGGTCCACCTTCTGCCAGTCGGCGAACATGTCCTGAAGATAGGCATCCACGAAATCGATCGGCTGCATTTCCTTGATGTCGGCACCCGCCGCAAAGGCCTTTTCGGAGCCGGTCAGCACGATTGCGCCGATCTTGCCGTCCGCATCGAAAGCACCAAGCGCCTCCGTCAGTTCGTCGAGCACCTTGCGGTTCAGCGCATTGAGCGCCTGCGGGCGATTGAGGCGGATAAGGCCAACGCCGCCGCGTGTCTCAACGATGATCGTTTCATAGGCCATGGATTTGAACTCCTCCTTCAACGGCTAGCTAGAGCACTTCCAGCAAAAGTGTGAAACGGTTTTGCGTTGGAAAATGCGACAAGACAAATAGTTAGAGCGGTTCGGCGATTCCGTTAAAATAGGAACCGCCCTCGTTGGCGGGCAAGGTGGACCGGCAGAACCACTTTTTCAAGCACTCATTGCTGGCAGGAGGCACAGAAAAAAGTCGAACGTCCAGATTGAACCGCCCGTTCCACAAAGCCGTTGCAGGCGGGATTTCGGCACGGCTCACCCTCGCGCCCATAGACGGAGAAGGCATGCTGGAAATAGCCGAGCGCGCCATCCACCTGAATGTAATCCTTGAGCGTGGAGCCGCCTGCGGCAATGGCTTCCGCAATCACCGTGCGGATGTCGGAAGCAAGCCGGTCCATGGTTTCGGGGTCCTGCGCCACGGACCCGGCGGCGCGCATCGGCGACAGGTGGCTGCGCCAGAGCGCCTCGCAGACATAGATATTACCGAGGCCGGCAATGAGGCGCTGATCGAGCAGCGCGGCCTTGAGAGGTGCCTTGCGGCCCGCGAAGAGTTCCGCCAGGACAGCGCCGGAAAGCAGATTGCCTGTCGGCTCTATGCCAAGGCCTGCGAGCAGCGGATGACTGTCGAGCGTGCCTTCTTCGGCAAAGAGCATGAAGCCGAACCGGCGCGGATCGTTGTAGACGATGCGGGCAGAAGCGCCATCGGCGCACCGGAGGTGAAACACCACATGATCATGCGCACTCAGCTTGGAACGCTCATGATGGAATTCGCCGGGCGTGCCGCTGCCATCATCGGTCTCGATGCGAAACGACCCCGACATGCCCAGATGGCTGATGACCGAAAGGCCGTCATCGAGATGGATGGTCAGATATTTCGCACGGCGGCCGAGCGCTGTGACACGCCGCCCGGAAAGACGTTCGACAAAGCGATCGGGAAGGGGAAAACGCAGGTCCGGTCGGCGCTGTTCGACCTTAGCGACGGTCGCGCCCTCCATAACGGGCTGCAGGCCACGGCGAACCGTCTCGACCTCTGGTAATTCGGGCATTGAAAACTGATCCTGAACAAGAGCCATGCATCGGCTTTGCCTTTATATGTTCAGTTTTATTCGCAATGCCAAGGGCTCAGCAATTGGTGCAGGGGATCGTGTTCGTGTAGCGTGGCGCCAGATAATAGGTTTCGCGCATCGGAATGCTCGTGGAAATCCATGCATTGAGCGGCTTGTAGTCGAGCTCGACATCGACCTTGATGAAATACGATCCCTCACTCAAGAGGTTTGACGGAAGATCGCCGACGGCACCCTTTTTTGCCGCGAAATCCGCGACATTGGCATAGGACCAGTCGACCTTCGGCGTAAGGTTCTTGGCAGTTGACGTGCCGTCGATCCTGATCGCGGTGATCCTTATCTTCGGGCTGCTCCGGCCATAGGGCAGAAGCGAGGCGCGACCGATATTGAACATATTGTTCAGATCTTTTGTCGTGACCGACAATTGGCGCGCAACCAGATCGGCAAGCACGCTCGCCGAGCGCGACACTTTCTTGTTGGTATCCACCCCGTCGGCAAGGTCGACGGAGCCCAGATAAATAAGAAGCAGAAGGGGCGCGATGAGCGCGAACTCAACCGCTCCCAAGCCGCGCCGGTCACTCAGAAATTTCCGAATATAATTACGCATTACAATTGGCCGCTCTGGTGATCGCTGTTGTTTCAGTTCGGAAAGGGTTCGTTCTGCCAGGTGACGGTTGCAAAGAGCGGCATGGTGCCGCCAGCCGCATGAGGACTTTTGACCAGATAAAGGATGTTCGTCAGCAAGGGCCAGGCGTAAACCACGTTGAGCTGGTTGATTGTCGAGGTTCCGCTCGTACCGGAAATGCCTGTCCGTGTGAGCCGGCCCTCATCATCGAGAATATCGTCCGTCGGAACCTTGTCGAACCCGTCATAGGTTCCCAGATTGAACGAAAGATTGGGACAGCCCGCAGCGACCATAAACTGCATTTGCTGGCAGAGTTCGGTTCGCAGGGCTTCCTCGCTGATCGGGGCGTCCTTGATCTGGATCTCGCCGATCTTTCCCGCCGTCTGCAACTTGCGCGCCACGCTCTCCGTCGCATTGGATATGACCTGACGCGCCGCAAAACTCACGCCGACTTCGATCGTCGCAAAAACGATGAGCAGGAATGGAACGATGAGCAGCGAGAACTCCACCACAGTCACGCCGTCTTGCGCGCGCGCGAACCGGCGCACGCCCTCACTCGCCCGCGCGAGATGACGTGCCAAAATCCCCATAGTCATAACCCCACCCAACTCCGCCTGAATTCGATTGGGCGTATCGTTACAACAGGACAACCTGAAAGAGTATTAACGGAAACCAGACCTCACACCGGAAGACGGCTATTTGTCATCAAAACCGTTTTTCGTGGAGGCTTTTTCGCAATAGGGCGTGCAGGAAAGCGTTTGCACTTCGGCCTGACGGTAAATTCGCGTCGTCCCGCGTGTATTGCGGGAAACCACCAGTTCGCGATCAAGGATCGGTTCGCCCTGCTTGTCCATCACAACAATATTGGTGACGCCGAAATCCCTGCCGGTCAGGACGATGGTCTGCGCGTCCTGAACGACCGCATCGGCAATCGACGGATTGCCGATCACGACGCTGTCGGCGGGACGGGCCAGCCGCAAGATGCGCGCCTGGCTGGTTTCAAGGGCAATATAGTCTTCCGCAGATGCCGGTGCGCCAGCAGAGACGGCCATGAATGCAGCGCCCATGGCCGACAGCATGCCCAAGCCACCCAAAGAAAACAAACGACGCGTCACGCGACATTCTCCCCGCTGATATAATGGGCCAAGCTCATGAAGCCCCATCAATATAATGAGCAAAGAATGAACGGGATTGGTGAAGGAAGGATTAAGTCGCCCCCCCCCATCAGTGCAGACCGCGCCCGCAATTCGCCAAAGATTAACCAATCGCGCGATTGTCGTCGCCTCACAAGCCCTGCAGCATTTCGTTAACCATACCCGTTAAGAAGGCCACAATTCCTCTCTCCTATGCTTCAGCACATCCGAAATTAAAGCGCACTTCCAAAAACCAGCGCAATCGGAACAGCGAGGAGCATGCGATGCCGACATTGATGACGCGTTTCATGAAGAACAGGGCCGGTTCGACAGCGATCGAATATGCACTGATCGGCACGCTCGTTTCCATCGCGATCATCAGCGGCGTCGCGCTCATGGCCGGCAGTGTCGGCGAAAAATTCAACGACACGGCAAGACAGTTCGAGCAGGCGACAAACCGCTAAGCATAAGCGAGCAATTCCGTGCAAACGGTGCGGTCACAGGCGACGCGGGGGCGGCAATGACAGCAACAGCCATGACGGCAATCTTCGCTCTGGCCATGGTGACCGCCATGATCACCGACCTGACGTCTATGACGATCCGCAACCGTGTTTCCATCGGACTGACACTCGGTTTTCTATTGCTCGCGCCACTTTGCGGCATTTCGCTTTCCGATTTTGGCTGGCATCTGGCGGTGGGCGGCATTGCGCTCATCATCACCTTTTTGCTCTTCTGCCTTCGCGCCATGGGTGGCGGAGACGCCAAGCTCATCGCGGCGACGGCCTTGTGGTACGGCCCCAATCCCGGCCTCATGGACTATATCGTGATGGTTTCGATCCTCGGCGGCGTGCTCACGCTCACGATCATTGTCTACCGGATGGCCCCGCGTCCGCTTCTGGCTGACCGCTTTGCCTTCATGGGAACGCTGGCCCGCAAGGACGTAGGCATTCCCTATGGCATTGCGCTCGGCGCTGCCGGTCTGTGGACGTTCCCGCTATCGCCGGTCGGAGAAACGATGAGAGCTTCCATGGCGGGGATATTTTGAGCGCATCAATGCGCAACGCCCACGTGTAATTTCAATCTTTCTTTATGCGAATAAGATTATATTAACCATAATTACACGATTGCCAGTGCAATTTTGGAACACGTCATCGAGGCGTGGGGATTTGCGCGGGGCACATCATGAAATCAGCTCGACTGCTCATTTTAGGAGTAGCCGTTCTTGCGGCTGGTGGAGCGGGCTATATTGCCATGAACCTCGCCACGCCGCCGCCTGCACCTGTCGTCGCCGCGCCTGAAGCCCCGCAGATCAAACTGGAGGACGTGCTCGTCGCCACCGAAAATCTTGGTGTCGGGGCAGAACTTACGTCGCAGATGCGTTGGCAGCCCTGGCCAGCAGAGGCCATCAGCGAAGGCTATATCACCCGCGCGAGCGAACCCGACGCCATCAACCAATTGAGCGGCGCCACGGTGCGGCTCCAGTTCTTCACCGGCGAACCGATCCGCAAGGCCAAACTTATCGGCCCCGGCCAGAGCTTCATGTCGTCGATCCTGCCGCCCGGCATGCGCGCCGTCGCGACGCAGATCAATGCCGAAAGCTCGGCTGGCGGCTTCATCCTCCCCAACGATTTTGTCGATGTCATCATGACTCGCCGCAAGCCGGACAGCGGCGATAAATCGCTAGCGCCTTTCACCACGGAAACCGTGCTGCAGAATGTGCGGGTTCTGGCCATCGATCAGGCCATTCAGGAAGACGAGCAGGGCCGCAAGGTCATGGTTGGCCAGACCGCGACGCTGGAAGTCACGCCAGAGCAGGCCGAAATCATCACCGTCGCCCAGCAGATGGCCGACCGCCTGACCCTGGCGCTTCGCTCGACGCAGGATGTTGAGGACAAGGATATCAAGCAGGCCGATTATCTGGTGTCTTCGCCCACTCGCAGCGGGACGATCAAGGTCATCAAATCCGGCAGCGTTACAGAAATAGGACCGCGCTCATGAGAAAAACAAACCGCGTGCGCCCGTATTCCGCAAAGATCGCGCTGTTAGCCGGCGCGCTTGCCGCCGTTTCCATGCCGCTTGCCGACATGACCGCAATGGCGGCGGCCGGCATCGTCAAGGTAGGCGGCCAGCAGCGTTCGCAGACGATCAAGCTTGGTCTCAACAAGTCGGTCGTTCTCGATCTTCCGCAGGATGCCTATGACGTTCTCGTCTCCAATCCTTCAATCGCCGATGCGGTGACGCGGACCTCGCGGCGCATCTATCTTTTCGGCAAGCAGGTCGGCCAGACCAATATCTTCGTCTTCGGTCCGAACGGCGAACAGGTTGCATCCATCGATGTCGAGATCGAGCGGGACGTGAGCGGGCTCTCGTCCCAGCTGAAGCGTCTCATTCCCGGTTCCGACATTCGCGTCGAATTGATCAACGACAATGTGGTGCTGACCGGAACCGTTCAGACCCCGCAGGATTCGGCGCAGGCGGCCAAGCTCGCCGGTCTTTTCGTTTCTGGCGGCGAGGCTACAACCGGCCAGTTCACCACGACTGCATCCGCGCCAACGGATGGCGGCGGCGTCGCCATCAATAACCCTGACTGGGGACGGCGCCAGAGCGCCATCGTCAATATGCTCACCATCGTAGGCGAAGATCAGGTGACATTGAAAGTCACCGTTGCCGAGGTGAGCCGCTCGGTCATGAAACAGCTTGGCGTCAATATGAGCGGCAGCGGCGTTTCGAACGGCATTTCCTATGGCGGGATTTCCGAGAGCATTGCGGGCGCCATTGGCAACAACCTGTCCGATACCGGCTTCGGCCTCGCGACGAGCAACTTTTCCGCCTATCTGCGGGCAATGGAATCGGCTGGCGTGATGAAGACCCTGGCCGAGCCGACGCTGACCGCGATCTCCGGCGAAAAGGCAGCTTTCAATGTCGGCGGCGAATATAATGTCATCAACAGCGTGACCTATGATGACGACGGAAAGCGCACCAATCAGCTGGCCAAGATCAACTACGGCATCGGTCTGGAATTTATGCCGACCGTGCTGGGGCCGGGACGCATCAGCCTGAAAATCAGAACCTCCGTGTCGGAGCCGACAACGGAAGGTGCGGGCACGACCAACAAGATGGAAGGCGTTGGCGCGAGCGTCCTGTCGCTGCGCAAACGCGTCGCCGACACGACGGTCGAGCTGCCGTCCGGCGGCTCCATGATGATCGGCGGCCTGATCCGCGATGAAGTGCGCCAGTCGGTTTCGGGCTTTCCGGGCCTTACCAAGATTCCGGTCCTGGGCGCGCTGTTCCGCAGCAAGGATTTCATCCGCAACGAATCCGAACTGGTGGTGATCGTAACGCCCTATCTGGCGCGACCTGTCGCCCGTCAGCAGCTTGCGCGGCCTGACGACAACCTCAACCCGGCCAGCGATGGCGCGGGATACATACTCGGCAAGGTCAATCGCGTTTACGGCACGATGGAAACCAAATTGCCGCCCGGTCGCTACAACGGCGTCGTCGGTTATATCTACAAGTGAGCGGGGACAGATCATGACCTATTCAGCCAAAGGCTTTTTCAGGATTTCGGCCCGGCCAGCGCTCGTCGCCCTGTCGCTTGCCCTTCTCGCAGGCTGCGCGAACCGCCAGCATGTTACCGTGGGTGCCCTGCCGGACGATTACCGCACCAATCACCCGATCACGATTGCCGAGCGGGAGCAGGTTACCGATATTCCGGTCGCGCAGGCCGACCGGAAACTGAGCCCGATGCAACGCGGCATCGTTCAGGGCGCCATCGCCAATTATCGACGCAACGGCTCCGGCATGCTTTATGTTCTGGTGCCTTCAGGCGCGTCCAATCAGGCCGCGGCCTATCGGCTCAGCACCGAAGTGTCGGCAACACTGCGTCGCAGCGGCATCAAGGCGAACAATATCGCCATCGAAAACTATCCGGTCGAAAGCCCCGATGCGGCAGCGCCAATCCGCATCAGCTATTATGCGATCACGGCAGGCACCACGCCGTGCGGACGCTGGCCGGACGACCTCGCCAGCACGCCCGAAAACCGCCATTACGCGAATTTTGGCTGCGCCTCGCAGAACAATCTGGCCGCGCAGGTCGCCAATCCGGCCGATCTTCTGGGGCCGCGCACCATGACGCCTATCGATTCGGATCGCGCGACGGCACGACTCAACGGCAATCAAGGCTATGTGAAAATGTCGCCTGCCCAGACGCAAAACTGGCGCGAACCCCGCAGCCAGCAGGCCGAGTATTAAGAGGGCGCCATGAGCAACTTCGCGTTCGAACCGGAGGAAGAAGCGCCGGAAACAGGTCGTGCGCCGATCATGCTTGAAAATGTGCGTCCTATTCCGCGCATTTCCATCCAGGCTTTCTGCGTGAACGAAAGCGTCGCCATTCCGATTGAGCGCGCAGGCGGCGACCGGCGCATGGCAAAAACCCATCTGAAAGTGATGATGGGCGGCATTGCAGCTGCAATCGAATTCTATCAGACCGCTTCCACGCCCAATCTGATCATCGTCGAATCGGCGTCCGAACCCAATGTGCTGCTTGAAGAATTGCAGCAATTGTCGGAGGTCTGCGATCCCGGCTCGAAGGTCATGGTGATCGGCCACTCCAACGAGGTCTGGCTTTATCGCGAATTGCTGCGGCGCGGCGTTTCGGAATATATCGTAGCGCCTGTTTCACTCGCTGACATTCTGGCCATCGTGTCCTCGATCTTTCTCGATCCCGGCGCGGAACCGCTCGGCCGCTCCATCGCATTTATCGGCGCGAAAGGCGGCGTCGGCGCATCGACCATCGCCCATAACGTCGCCTGGTCGATCTCCAACATGTTCCGGCACGATGTGGTGCTGGCGGACATGGACCTGCCATTCGGCACGGCGAACATCAATTTCGATCAGGACCCGACGCTCGGTATTGCCGATGCCGTCTTTTCGCCGGAACGCATTGACGAGGTCTATCTCGACCGGCTGCTCGTCCAATATGGCGACCATCTGTCGATCCTCGCGGCACCGTCGAGCCTGGAGCGGACATTTGACTTCGCCGAAGACGCCTTTGCCGAATTGATCGACGTTGCCCAGCGCAATTCTCCGCTGGTCGTGCTGGACGTGGCGCATGGCTGGAGCGGATGGACACGGACCACCTTGATGCGGGTCGATGAAGTCGTGATCGTCGCAACGCCAGATCTTGCCAATCTTCGCAATACGAAGAACCTCCTCGACACGCTGGCGCAGCTGCGCCCCAACGATGTGAAGCCGCATCTGGTGCTGAACCAGATGGGCATTCCGAAGCGACCGGAAATCGCACTCGCCGATTTTGCCGAACCGCTTGGCATCGATCCCATCGCCACCATCGACTTCGATCCGCAACTTTTCGGCAATGCCGCCAATAATGGCCGGATGATCGCAGAGACCAATCCCGAAAGCCCGGTTGCCGAAGCCGTCAGTCATATCGCGCATGTGGTGACCGGCAGGGCTGATGTGCAACCGCGCAAGAAGAGCGGCATTTCGGGCCTTCTCGGCAAGTTTGCACGCAAAACCAGGTAACGGCAGGGAATCATGTTCGGCAGAAGAGGTAACGATACGGGAAACGGACCGGAAAGCGGAAAGCGACCGCCCGCGCCCAAACCTGCCACGCCTGCTGCAATGCCCGCATCGGCCCTGCCAACAGCGCAATCGTCCCGCATACAGGCAGCCATTCCTTCGACGCCAGCGAAATCCCCCGTCCAGGCTGGCACGCAAGGACGTGAAAAGACCGAGAGCTATTACGACACCAAATCGCAGGTCTTCTCCGCGCTGATCGACACGATTGACCTGTCGCAATTGTCCCGCATGGCGCCGGATGCCGCGCGCGAGGAAATCCGCGATATCGTCAATGACATTATCGCCATCAAGAACTTCGTCATGTCGATTGCCGAGCAGGAAGAACTGCTCGACGACATCTGCAATGACGTGCTGGGCTATGGTCCGCTGGAACCGCTTCTTTCCCGCGACGACATTGCCGATATCATGGTGAACGGTTCGCGCCGCACCTATATCGAAGTGGATGGCCTGCTGCAGGAAACCGGCATTCGTTTCCGCGACAACCAGCAGCTTCTCAACATCTGTCAGCGCATCGTGAGCCAGGTGGGACGCCGCGTCGACGAATCGAGCCCGATCTGCGATGCCCGCCTGCCGGACGGTTCGCGCGTCAACGTCATCGCGCCACCACTGTCGCTCGACGGTCCAACCCTCACCATCCGCAAGTTCCGCAAGGACAAGCTGACGCTGGACCAGCTGGTGCGGTTCGGCGCCATATCGAATGCCGGGGCCGAACTCTTGCAGATCATCAGCCGGGTGCGCTGCAATGTCATCATTTCCGGCGGCACCGGCTCGGGCAAGACCACGCTTTTGAACTGCCTGACACGCTATATCGACACGCATGAACGCATCATCACCTGCGAGGACTCGGCAGAACTGCAATTGCAGCAGCCGCATGTGGTGCGTCTGGAAACCCGCCCGCCCAATCTGGAAGGCGAAGGCGAGGTCACCATGCGCGATCTGGTCAAGAACTGCCTGCGCATGCGTCCCGAACGCATCATTGTCGGCGAAGTGCGCGGTCCTGAAGTGTTCGATCTCCTGCAAGCGATGAATACGGGCCATGACGGTTCGATGGGCACGATCCACGCAAACAGCCCGCGCGAATGCCTCAACCGCATGGAAGCCATGATCGCCATGGGCGGCTATGTTCTGCCGCAAAAGACCGTGCGCGAGATCATCGTCGGTTCGGTCGACATCATCATCCAGGCGGCACGCCTGCGCGACGGCTCACGCCGCATCACCCATATTACGGAAGTGGTTGGACTGGAAGGCGACGTCATCACCACCCAGGATCTCGTTCTCTACGATATCAAGGGCGAAGACGCTTCCGGCCGCATTCTGGGCAGCCATAGCTCGACCGGCATCGGGCGTCCCGCCTTCTGGGAGCGCGCCCGCTACTATAATGAGGACAGCCGCCTTGCCTCCGTGCTCGACAGCATGGAAAGGGCCAATGCATGACGGGGCCGACCAGCGTTGCGATGTTCGTGGTGCTCGCCGTCATTGCCTGTGCCGCTTTGTTCTATGCGCTCTTTTACGACAAGCTCGGCAAGAAGGATCAAGCGGCGCGGCGCTTTGAGACCGTACGCAACAGCGGCTCGGAACGGGCGATTACGCGCAGCGAGCGCGACAGAAACGCCGACATCCAGAAGCGTCGCAAACAGCTGCAGGACAATATCAAGGATCTGGAAGCCCGGCAAAAGCAGCGTGAGAAGAACCAGAAATACCCGCCCCTGCGCATCCTGCTGACGCAGGCAGGGCTCAATCTCACCTTGCAGAAATTCTATCTCTATTCCGGCGCTGCGGCCTTTCTTGTCACCTTCATCGCGCTGCTTTTCGGCGCGCCGCTGCTTTTCCTGCCGGGTATCGCCGTTGCCGGTTTCTTCGGCCTGCCGCGCTGGTTCGTGCTGCACCGGCGCAAGCAGCGGCTGAAGAAGTTCCTTGAGGAATTTCCCAATGCGCTCGACGTTATCGTGCGCGCAACCCGCGCCGGGCTTCCGCTCAATGACGGCTTGCGGCTCATTGCGAGCGAGGCTGTGGAACCGGTCAAGAGCGAGTTCAAGAAGGTGGTCGAGGCGCAACAGATCGGGCTTTCCATCCCCGAAGCGGTCGGCAAGATGCCCGATTCAATGCCCTGCCCCGAAACAAACTTCTTCGCCATCGTCATCCAGATACAGGCACAGGCGGGCGGTAATCTTTCCGAGGCGCTCAATAACCTGTCAAAGGTTCTGCGTGACCGCAAGAAGATGAAGGCCAAGGTCAATGCGCTCTCCATGGAAGCCAAGGCTTCAGCTGCGATTATCGGCGCCTTGCCCTTCATTGTCATGGTTCTCGTCTATCTGACGAGCCCGCAATATATGACGCTGCTTTTCACGTCTTCGACCGGCCATATGCTGCTCGGCATTGCGGCTGTCCTGATGCTGACCGGCATCTTCATCATGAAGAACATGATCAACTTCGATATGTGAGGCACCGGAAATGATTTCTCTCCTCACACAGAAATTGTCCGATCCGCAATTTCTAATCGGTGTCCTGATTACGGTCGCGGTTTTTGCAACCGTGGTGACGATCCTTATGCCGGTCCTCAGCGGCAGCGCGCTCAAATCACGCATGAAGTCGGTCGCCATCGAACGAGAAGCCATTCGCTCACGCGAGCGGGCCCGTCTCGCCGCCGAAAGCGACCGTCGCAGCAGCCTGCGTCATCAACAGAAGCAGGGCATCCGGGAATTCGTTGAAAAACTCGATCTCAAACGCGCACTGGCCGATGAAAAGACGATCGCTTCGCTCAGGCAGGCGGGCTTCCGGGGGCAAAATCCGCTCAACATCTTCCTGTTCCTGCGTTTCGTGCTGCCTTTCGGGGCAATGGCCATTGCCGCCATCTATATTTTCATGCTCGGCGTGCTTGCCGATCAAACATTCTTCGTTCGCCTACTCGTCTGCATTTTTGCTGGCTATGCAGGTTTTTATGCGCCCAACCTCTATGTCTCGAACCGCGCAACCAAGCGCAAGCAATCCATCCGGCGGGCATGGCCGGATGCGCTCGACCTGATGCTGATCTGCGTTGAATCGGGCATGTCCACGGAGGCGGCCTTCCGCCGGGTGGCCGACGAAATCGGCATCCAGTCCGTCGAGCTTGCCGAAGAACTTATGCTGACCAATGCCGAGCTTTCCTTCCTGCCGGAGCGCCGTCAGGCCTATGAAAATCTCGCCAATCGCACGGGTCTGGAACCGGTTAAATCCGTAACGCAGGCCCTGATCCAGGCCGAGCGTTACGGCACGCCGGTGGCGCAGGCGTTGCGCACGCTTTCTCAGGAAAGCCGCGACCTGCGTCTGCTGGAAGCCGAAAAGAAGGCTGCGGCCCTGCCGCCAAAACTCACCGTGCCGATGATCGTTTTCTTCCTGCCGGTGCTCTTTATCGTCATCCTCGGCCCTGCCTTCATCCAGATTTCGGCGCAAGGCGGATTGTTCGGCGGCAACTGATAAAAGAAGCTTCACCCCTTCGGCTTGTCCTTGAGCATGTTCCAGGAGTTCTGCTGGGTCAGCATGGAGCGGAGATAATCCGTATTGGCCTTGGCCTGCTGCGGAGAAATCTCCTGCGCGGCAATCGCCTCCGCTTCCTGAAAGCGGCCTTGCAGGCCGACCGACAGGGCCAGATTCTGACGCACGCGACTGTCGGCACCGGGAGCGGCTGCGGCCTGCTTGAAATAGGTTTCCGCCGTCCGCGCATCACCCGCCAGCAGATAGGACATGCCCATATTGGAGATGACTGACGGTTCATTCGGCTGAAGCTGCAGCGCCTTTTGATAAGTCGCGCGAGCTTCTTCCTTCCGGCCCATCTGGTCGAGAATGGCACCTTCTGCGGAAACCAGTTTCCAGTCGGGATAGGCCGGATTTTGTGCACGGCGAATGGCGTCGAGCGCGCCGTCGAACTGCCCAGCACCGGCAAGCGCCTTGCCATAGGCGGCAAGAACAGCCTGATCCTTCGGATAGACGATGGCAAGCGCCCGCATGACGGCAAGCGCCTGATCGTTGCGGCCAAGGCGCGCCAGCACATTGGCGTAATTGAGCGCCGTCTGGCGATCCTTCGGATTGCGTTCATATTGCGCGCCGAGCCGCCCGGCCATGGCTGCAAGCTGCGCGTCGTTCATATGATCGAAAGTGGCAACGGTTGCGGCGCGGCGCACCGACCCGGTCGTGGTCCGGTCAACCGATGTGCAGCCAGAAAGCAGAAACGCCGAAAGAATACAGGCGAAGCCAAGACGTGTTGCGATGGCGTCTTTTCGAGCGATATTCAGCATCCCGCCTCTCCCGCTAAAGCGTGTCGCGCTTCAGTTTGTTATTTCCCGGCATGTCTCCCGAAGCCGGTTTCCGCTTTCGGGAGGCAAGCTGGAAGGCCGGACGATACGCCCGCACCCCATCAAGCCCAATTCCTGTTAAATCAATAATCTGTTAACCCTAATGATTGGTTAATAAAGCGATTGCGGTTTTGGTTTCCGCGCGGCAATAATCGCGCTATCTGTTTGTTTTAGCGCGCATCTTGTCCGAAAGCAGTTTCACACTTTTCGGGATGCGCTATTTGTTTGTTTTTGTGAACTTCCGACAAAATCCAAGCGCTTTTGCCGGACATCGCTTACTGGCCAGAAAGAGCATCATGTCTGTCGAACTTCTCTCCCGAAAATCAGAACAAAGCCGTCCAATCTGGTTTACGCCGAAAGGCGGCCTGGACACTTCCGGGCTTCCCGCCGGGGCCGTTGCGTGGGCCAGAACCAACGGTTTTGATGGCGAGGCCGGACGCGTGCTCGTCCTTCCCGGTGCAGACGGATCGTTATCGGGTGCGCTGTTTGGAACCGGAGACGCGGAAAAGGGCAGCCAGTCGAAGCTTCTCGCCGGAAAGCTCGCCCGCAGTCTGCCAGAAGGGGACTGGCACTTTGAAGGCGCTGTCGATGACGCAGCGCTCGCCGTTCTTGGCTTTCTGATGGGCGGCTATAATTTCACGCGCTATCGCAAGGCCAATGGCAAGGCGATCCGCCTGGCCTTGCCTGACGGTCTGGACGAAGCCGAAATCCGTCGCATCGCCAGTGCAGTCACACTGGTGCGCGACCTCATCAACACGCCAACCAACGACATGGGGCCGGATGCGCTCGAAAATGCCGCCCGCGAACTGGCGAAGAAATACAAGGCCGACATTGCCGTCATCGAAGGCGATGCGCTTCTGGAGAAGAATTTTCCCATGATCCACGCGGTCGGTCGTGCTGGCGCTATCGCGCCACGCCTGATTGATCTTGGCTGGGGCAAGGCAGGCGATCCAAAAATCACGCTGGTTGGCAAGGGTGTCTGTTTCGATACGGGCGGTCTCGACATCAAACCGGCAAGCGGCATGCTCCTGATGAAGAAGGACATGGGTGGAGCCGCCAATGTGCTGGGCCTCGCGTCCATGATCATGGATGCTCAACTGCCGGTGCGGCTGCGCGTGTTGATCCCGGCGGTGGAGAATTCGATTGCCGGAAATGCCTTCCGGCCAGGCGACGTGCTGCAAAGCCGCAAGGGGCTGACTGTCGAAATCGGCAATACCGATGCGGAAGGCCGCCTGGTTCTTGCCGACGCGCTTGCGCTTGCCGATGAAGAAGAGCCTGCACTCCTCATTGACATGGCGACCCTGACGGGGGCTGCGCGTGTCGCGCTCGGGCCCGATCTGCCGCCCTTCTATACGCATGATGACGGGCTTGCCGCTTCGATTGCGCACAACGCGGATGCAACGGCGGACCCGCTGTGGCGGATGCCGCTTTGGAAGCCCTATGCGCAAAAACTCTCCTCGCGGATTGCCGACCTCAATAATGTCACCACCGACGGTTTCGCCGGATCGGTGACGGCTGCACTCTTCCTCGACAGATTTGTCGAGAAGGCTGAAAAATGGGCGCATTTCGACATTTTCGGCTGGGTTCCGGTCGAAAAACCCGCCTCGCCGGTCGGCGGCGAAGCGCAAGCTATTCGCGCTCTTTACCAGCTTTTGAAAGAACGCTATCCGGCACGCTGAATCCGCTTGCCTGAAACGCCGAAAGCAGATTGAATAAAACGGTTCCGAAACAATCCCCATTTTGGTGGAGCCGGATGCCAATTGAGCTGAAGCCGTTGCAGGCGCTGACATTGCTGAGAACCCTGTCGCTGGAACAGGTGCGCGACGAGATGCCCGATCTCACCACGCGACAGGCAGCCATTTTGCTCACCATCTATCTGGAGCCCCCGCCGCATACGGTTCGGGGGCTCGCCGCAAAGCTGAATGTCACCAAACCGGTTATTACCCGCGCGCTCGACACGATGGGCGCGCTCGAACTTGTTTCCCGGCATCGTGATGAAAAAGACCGGCGAAATGTGCTAGTAAAGAGAACGGTCGCCGGTGCACTTTATGTTGAAAGACTGGGTGATCTGGTGATCGCCAAAGCCAGGGAGTTACCACTTTGACCATGCTCGACCGCCGCCTCAATGCCTACCGCCCCGACCTCGCCGACGAACGGCTGACCGGTCAGGTGGAAGCGGCGCGTTTTGCGGCGGGAACGCCGATGAAGGTTTCCGCCCCGGTTGTCGATCTGCGTTCCGAACCGCGCATGGATAGCGGACCGCAGACTCAGATGATCTTTGGGGATTCTGTCTGCGTCTTCGAGGAAATGGACGGCTGGTCGTGGGTTCAGGCGGAGCGCGACGGCTATACCGGCTACGTCTCCGCTGCCGCGCTGGAACGCCCGGCGGGCGATGCCACGCATATGGTGGTGGTGCCGCGCACCTTTGTTTATCCCGGCGCTGACCTCCGCTTGCCCCACACCAAGGCGCTGTCGCTCGGTTCACGCACGCGCATCGTCGGCGCGGCCGAGACGCGCGGTACGAAATATGCCGTTCTGGAAAGCGGCGAGACGCTGATCGCAAGTCATCTTGCCCCAATCGGCGAACGTGCGGCGGACTATGTGGCCGTCGCGGAAACCCTTCTTCACACGCCCTATCTGTGGGGTGGCACCTCGGGCTTCGGCATCGACTGCTCCGGCCTCGTGCAGCTTTCCATGTGGGTGGCAGGCCGAAAAGCTCTGCGCGATTCCGACATGCAACAGGCCTCGCTTGGCGAAATCGTCGAGCCTGATGCTGCTTATTCGAACCTCAAGCGCGGCGATCTCGTCTTCTGGAAGGGTCATGTCGCCATCTGCGCATCGCCCGACATGCTGATCCACGCGAGCGGCCATACGATGACGGTTACGCTGGAACCGCTACAGGAGGCGATCAAGCGCATCGCCTATCTCTACGATCTGCCGACACTCATCCGCAGACCCTGAAAATGAGACCGGGGACCGATGAAGGGAACGATGACAATGACGATAGCCGCCCTGCTGGTCGGCTTTGCCTTGTCTTTTCCTTCCACCGTCTCGACTGAGAGAATTGCGCGCATGACCATTCCCGCGTCACCTGCCGCCTTTGCCGAAGTCAACGGCATCGAAATGTATTACCGGATCGTCGGCAAGGGCCCGCCTATCCTGCTCATTGCCGGCGGCTTGTCCGACCAGCATGTATGGGATGCGCAGCTACCGATTCTTGCGCGCCATCACACCGTCATCGTTGCCGACAGTCGCGGACAGGGACGCTCCAGCCGCACCAGGGAGCCGATCACCTACGGCTTGATGGCCGACGACTATGTGGCGCTGCTGGATTTTCTCAACATCGACAAGGTTGATCTTGTCGGCTGGAGCGACGGCGGCATTATCGGCCTCGATATCGCCATGCGTTATCCCGAACGGCTGAAAAGCCTGTTTGCGCAGGCGGCGAACGTGACGCCTGACGGCAATACCGGCTATGTCGAAGCGCGGGCCCAAGGAAAACCGATACCGGAACTGCGTCACTATGAGAGCATAGACAAGGAAATCCATGCACTGTGGGCAAATGAGCCGAACTATACGGATAAGGATTTGTCCGATATCCGGGTGCGCACGGCGATTGTGATCGGCGACCGCGATACCGCCATCACGCGCGAGCATACGGAATTCATCGCCAGCCAGATACCGGGCGCGCAACTGATCATCCTGCCCGACGCCGGGCACGGCGTTCCGGTAGAGAATCCGCGTCTTTATGCACATACGGTCCTGCGTTTCATCAACGACAAGAACGCCGAAGAAACGCAGACCGCGAGCCGGAAAAATTAAATCCGGTTCGGCAATACGCGGTCGGGCGGGCGATGCCCGTCGACAAAAGCCTTGATATTGATGATGACCTTGTCGCCCATGTCGATGCGGCCTTCCATGGTGGCCGAACCCATATGCGGCAGCAGGACGACCTTGCCTTTTTCGGCAAGGGCCAGCAGGCGCGGATTGACCGCCGGTTCGTTCTCGAACACGTCCAGCCCTGCCCCGGCGAGCTTGCCTTGTTCAATCAGCTCGATCAGCGCATTCTCATCGATGATCTGGCCGCGCGCCGTGTTGACCATATAAGCGGTCGGCTGCATCAGGGCGATGCGGCGAGCAGACAGCAGATGGAAAGTGGCAGGCGTCGACGGGCAGTTGACCGAAATGATGTCCATCCGGGCCAGCATCTGGTCCAGACTATCCCAGTAGGTCGCTTCCAGCTCTTCCTCGACCTGCGGATTGACGCGATTGCGATTGTGATAGTGAATGGAAAGCCCGAAAGCCTTGGCGCGGCGGGCGACAGCCGTGCCGATGCGCCCCATGCCGACAATGCCGAGGCGCTTGCCCCAGATGCGCCGCCCGAGCATCCAGGTCGGTGACCATCCCGGCCATTGCCCATGACGCTCGTTGAGGACGTTCGCGCCTTCCACCAGACGCCTTGGCACCGAAAGCAGCAGCGCCAGCGTCATGTCCGCAGTGTCCTCGGTGAGCACCTTTGGCGTATTGGTAACAGTGATGCCACGCTTTGCAGCGGCTGCGACGTCGATATTGTCCACGCCATTGCCGAAATTTGCGATGAGCTTGAGATTGGGGCCAGCCTGTTCGATCGCCGCCGCGTCGATGACATCCGTGATGCAGGGCACCAGAACGTCCGCTTCCTTCATCGCAGCGATGATTTCCGGCTGATTCATGCGGTGGTCGTCTATGTTCAGACGCGCATCAAACAGTTCCCGCATCCGGGTTTCCACTGGGTCCGGCAATTTTCGCGTAAGAACGACCAGCGGTTTCTTCTTGTTCGACATCTCCACCCCATCGTTGAGCAAAGCCCCCCGGAACAGCCTGTATCGTAAACAACGGACAGGTTGCGCTCCAAGGAATTTCCTGCACATTCCCAGCGGAAAACCGACTCCCACTTTTCCGGGAAATGCGTTAACCGAAGCTTCATGTTGAGACCTCCTTAACCAAGGCGGTGCAATATGGGATATTGCTTCGGCTGAATATCTCTATCAAGGCGAAGCGATAAAGACAAAGAAAAACCGGAAACTTTAGATGCCGCCTGGAAAATCCACAGTGATTTTCCAAAAATGTGCAATTAAAATCAAATAATTAGGTCGTATATCGATCTGTTGCACACAGATGGAGGCACGATCTGAAAACAGGACGGCAACGTCGCCTCGCAGCCCCCTTCAACTGCTGAAGCCGCTACCGTTCTGTCGTGACAGGACGGCGAGAGGTCGCAGTTTGTACAGAGTACTTTCGCAACGCTTTTTGATGGCTACGCTTGGCTGTCTGGCATTTTTTCTCATTCTGGCACCGCTCGGCGCTTCGCACAGCCATGGCGCGCAGGCCGCAGAGTCAGCAGGCACGACTGTCGGCGCGAGCGGACTGCCGGTGCCGCGTTTCGTCAGCCTTAAACCCGCGCGCGTCAATCTGCGCATCGGGCCGGGACGCGACTATGCGGTTTCCTGGCTTTTCATGAAGGCAGGGCTGCCGGTCGAGATCATCCAGGAATATGACAACTGGCGTCGTATCCGCGATGCGGACGGCACGGAAGGTTGGGTCTACCAGTCGCTTTTATCCGGCAAGCGAACCGCCATCACGGCCCCCTGGCTCAAGAACAATCAGGGTTCGATGATCAATATGCGCCGCGAGGCCAGCGATACAGCAGGACTTGCCGCCGAAATCGAGCCGGGCGTGATCGGTACGGTGCGCGAGTGCACCGGCCAATGGTGTCGAGTTGACATGGGTGGCGTTCGCGGCTGGATAAAGCAATCGGATCTCTGGGGCGTTTATCCGGGCGAAGTCTTCGACTAGCCCTCCCCCACGGGGTTGGATAACGGAACCGGCCAAACTTGACTTCGCCCGACTCGGACCGATATTGTGAAGCGGTTGAATTTCGAAGGAGTTTTATGCGCAGACGTTCATCGCTGCCGTTTTAACGGATTTGAACCCACCCGCGTGGTGGAATTTTTGCGTGTACCTAAAACTCTGGAAAATCATGAGAAATCACGAAGTGACAATCCGTGCCTATAAGGCATCGGATAAACCATCCTTATCGTCCATCTGGTATCGCGCCTCCCTGGAAGCCCATTCTTTTCTCGGAGAAGATCGTCTTCAACAGCAGCGCCAGCTTATCGAAGACGTCTATCTCGAAAAGGCGGAAACATGGGTTGCCACGATTGATGGCAGGCCAGCCGGTTTTATTGGCCTTCTGGATTGCTTCATCGGCGGGCTGTTTGTCGATCCCGACCTTCAAGGTTCTGGTGTGGGCCAAACTTTGCTCCGCCACGCCTTGGCATTGAAGAGCGAGTTATCGCTTGAAGTCTATGCCGACAACGAGCGGGCCTGTCGTTTCTATAGCCGCATGGGCTTCAAGGTGATTGGCGAGCGGTCGGAAGATGACGAAGGCCTACCCTTCCGCAACATTCGGATGCAACTGAAAGGCTGACAAGCGAGCGGGGCGAAAATCGCCCCGCTTCCACTCAGAATTATTACCAGGCAGGAATCACCGATCCCTTGAACGTTGTGGCGATGAATTCCTTCACCTCATTGCTGTGATAGGATGAGATCAGGGTTTTCACCCAGTCGGCATCCTTGTCTGCGGTGCGAACGACGAGAATATTGATGTAAGGCGCCTTTTCGCCTTCCCGCACCAGCGGATCGGTTGCCGGGTTCAGGCCGGCTTCCATGGCATAATTGGTGTTGATGACGGCAGCATCGACATCTTCCATCGAACGCGGAAGCTGCGCCGCATCAAGTTCCACGAATTTCAGCTTCTTCGTGTTCTCGACGATATCAAGAGCGCTGACCTTCAGCCCCTTGGCCGGATCGAGCTTGATGATGCCGTTTTCAGCCAGAACGAGCAAAGCACGGCCGCCATTGGTCGGATCGTTGGGGATTGCAATCGTCGCGCCGTCGGCCAGTTCGGAGATATTCTTCAGTTTCTTCGAATACACGCCCATCGGGAAATTGACCGTCTCGGCAACCATCACGATGTCGAAGCCGCGATCGGCGACCTGATTGTCGAGATAAGGCTTGTGCTGGAACGAATTTGCTTCCAGCGCGCCATCCGCGAGCGCCATGTTTGGAATGACATAGTCCGAGAACTCCTGAATATCGAGTTCAAGGCCGTTCTTCTCGGCGACTTCCTTGACCTTTTCCATGATCTGGGCGTGCGGCCCCGGCGTAACTCCGATCCGGACGGTCTTGGCAAAGGCGCTGCCAGCGGTAAAAGCGGCGAGAATGGTCGCAGCGACGAGTAGTTTACGCATGATTTCTCCTTGAAATGTGCACAGCCGAAACCTGGGAGGCGATTCAGCCTGAGCGAGGGAACTTACCTCTTTTCAGCCCCATGCGATCCAATAGGCAACAAAAAAGCGGCCATTGCCGCTTTCTTTTCAATCCGCTGATAGATGCCGTCGCTATCGGCTCATTATTGGCCTCTGTTACTGGGTCTTGCGACGCAGACGAACGATAATATCGACATTGACGATTTCCATGCCGTCCGGCGCATCCGGCATGTTGGCAACGGTCGGCTGCCCCTTCTCGCCATGCGGAATATCGAACACGACATTTTCTCCTTCAAGGAAGAAATGCTGGTGGTCCGAGATATTCGTATCGAAATAGGTCTTCGAGCCTTCGACCGCGATGATGCGCAGCATACCGGCTTCGGTGAACTGGTGCAGCGTGTTGTAGACCGTCGCCAGAGACACCGGCACGTCGGCCATGACGGCCTCTTCGTGAAGGTCTTCCGCAGACAGATGGCGATCGCCCTGGGCGAAGATCAGGCTCGCAAGCGCAACGCGCTGCCGCGTCGGACGCAGGCCCGCGCGGCGGAGCTGCTCTTCCATCGAGACCGTCGAGTGGGTATGTGAAGACTGCATATTCACCGTTGGTTCCGTCACAAGCTTGTAGCAAAATCATCAATCGTCAAACGGGCTGTTGCCCATTGCATACTGACATTGATATATGCCGTTGCGAAATAACTATCAATAGCCTTGGGAATTGCGCGGTTTTTCGGATAAACCCCGGATTAATCCAATGCATGATTTTACTGCCGGAAACAGTCTATGGTAGGGATGTTCCGGTGAAACCTACAATCGGGCCGGATTGCCGGTCGATACAGAATGAACCTCAAGGGAGGCGTAATGGCAGAACAGAAATCAAGCTACGGGTATGAAGAACTCCTGGCCTGCGCACGTGGCGAGATGTTCGGCCCCGGCAATGCTCAGCTTCCCCTGCCTCCGATGCTGATGGTCCATCGCATCACCGATATTTCCGAAACCGGTGGCGAGTTCGACAAGGGCTATATCCGCGCTGAATATGACGTGCGGCCGGACGACTGGTATTTCCCGTGCCATTTCATGGGCAATCCGATCATGCCGGGCTGCCTTGGCCTCGACGGCATGTGGCAGCTGACCGGCTTCTTCCTCGGTTGGCTGGGCGAACCGGGCCGCGGCATGGCGCTCTCCACCGGCGAAGTGAAGTTCAAGGGCATGGTGCGTCCGCATACCAAGCTTCTTGAATATGGCATTGATTTCAAGCGTGTCATGCGCGGCCGCCTCGTGCTCGGCACGGCTGACGGCTGGCTGAAAGCCGATGGCGAAACCATCTACCGGGCAACCGATCTGCGTGTCGGCCTGTCCAAGGACAGCGAGGGCCAGTAAGGCGCCTCAGTCACCATCATCCACGAGCGCGACTGCAAAAAAGTGAACAGTTTTCATGCGGCCGCGCTCAAAACATGCGAAGATCGCACCTATGTAACCGCGAACAGGCGGCAATCCGCATGACGGACACGCCCTCACGGATCAGGTGTAAAGGAGAACGCGATGCGGCGTGTGGTCGTAACGGGTATGGGGATCGTATCCTCGATTGGCAACAATACCGAAGAGGTGACGGCTTCGCTTCGTGAAGCAAAATCCGGCATCTCCCGGGCTGAGGAATATGCCGAGCTCGGTTTCCGCTGCCAGGTGCACGGGGCCCCGAATATCGACGTCGAAGCCCTCGTCGACCGGCGCGCAATGCGTTTCCACGGGCGTGGCACGGCCTGGAACCACATTGCCATGGATCAGGCGATTGCAGATGCCGGACTGTCCGAAGAGGAAGTTTCCAACGATCGCACCGGCATCATCATGGGTTCCGGCGGTCCTTCGACCCGCACGATTGTCGATAGTGCCGACATCACCCGCGAAAAGGGTCCTAAGCGCGTCGGCCCGTTCGCCGTGCCGAAAGCCATGAGCTCGACGGCCTCCGCAACGCTTGCGACCTTCTTCAAGATCAAGGGCATCAACTATTCGATCTCCTCGGCCTGCGCCACGTCGAACCATTGCATCGGCAACGCGTTCGAAATGATCCAGTATGGCAAGCAGGACCGCATGTTCGCAGGCGGCTGCGAGGATCTCGACTGGACGCTTTCCGTCCTGTTCGACGCCATGGGCGCCATGTCGACCAAATATAACGACACGCCTTCCACCGCATCGCGCGCCTATGACAAGAACCGCGATGGTTTTGTGATTGCAGGCGGCGCTGGCGTTCTGGTGCTGGAAGACCTCGAAACGGCGCTGGCACGCGGCGCCAAGATTTATGGCGAGATCGTCGGTTACGGCGCAACCTCCGACGGCTATGACATGGTGGCTCCATCCGGCGAAGGTGCTATCCGCTGCATGAAGATGGCGCTTTCGACAGTCAAGACCAAGATCGACTACATCAATCCGCACGCCACCTCGACGCCTGCCGGCGACGCTCCTGAAATCGAAGCCATCCGTCAGGTCTTCGGCTCGGGCGATGCATGCCCGCCGATCGCCGCGACCAAGTCTCTGACCGGCCACTCGCTGGGTGCGACGGGCGTGCAGGAAGCCATCTATTCGCTTTTGATGATGCAGAACAATTTCATTTGCGAAAGCGCACATATCGAAGAACTGGACCCTGCCTTCGCGGACATGCCTATCGTTCGCAAGCGCATTGACAACGCTCAGCTCAACACCGTGCTCTCCAACTCCTTCGGATTTGGCGGCACCAATGCGACGCTGGTTTTCCAGCGTTACCAGGGCTGAGGGAGAGGGAAAATATGGAAGGTCTGATGAAAGGCAAACGCGGCCTCATCATGGGGGTCGCGAATAATCACTCACTCGCCTGGGGAATTTCAAAGCAACTCGCAGCACAGGGTGCAGAACTCGCCTTCACCTATCAGGGTGATGCGCTCGGCAAGCGCGTAAAGCCGCTTGCCGAACAGGTCGGTTCGGATTTCGTGCTGCCCTGCGATGTTGAAGATATCGAATCGGTCGATGCGGTTTTTGCCGAAATCGAGAAGAAGTGGGGCAAGCTCGATTTCATCGTTCACGCCATCGGCTTTTCCGACAAGAACGAACTGAAGGGTCGCTACGCAGACGTCACCACGCGCGAAAATTTCAGCCGCACCATGGTGATTTCCGCCTACTCCTTCACGGAAATGGCACAGCGCGCCGAAAAGCTCATGAAGGACGGCGGCTCGATCCTGACGCTGACCTATGGCGGTTCCACGCGCACCATCCCGAACTACAACGTCATGGGCGTTGCCAAGGCAGCACTTGAAGCCATGGTTCGTTATCTTGCTGCCGATTACGGCCCGCAGGGTATCCGCGTCAATGCGATCTCGGCTGGTCCCGTGCGCACGCTGGCCGGTGCCGGCATTGGCGATGCACGTGCGATCTTCAGCTATCAGCGCCGCAATTCGCCGCTGCGCCGCACCGTCGATATCGACGATGTGGGCAAATCGGCCGTCTATCTGCTGTCCGACCTTTCGAGCGGTGTCACCGGCGAAATCCATTATGTGGATTCGGGCTACAACATCGTCTCCATGCCGACGCTGGAAGAGCTGAAAAGCTCTGACGCCGAACGCGGCGAGTGATCTTCGTTTTGCTCAACAAAAAACCCGGCTGAGATGCCGGGTTTTTTGTTTCATTTCTTCGCATCGAAGATTTTGAAACCATTCGCCTCTTCAAGAAGCGTCACGTTCTTGAACAGTCCTTTGAGCGTCGTCTCATAAGGCAGCTGACGGTTTGCGACCATCAGCAGCCGTCCGCCGGTTTTCAACCGTGAAGCGGCTGCAGCAATGAATGCCTGCCCCAGCGAAACATCCGTCACCCGCCCCTCATGGAACGGGGGGTTCATGACCACAGTGTCATAGATACCCGTCAGCTTCTCGCTGGTCACATCGAACCAGTTGAAGCTGATCGGCACCGATGGAGCAAGTCGCTCCAGATTGCCGCGTGCGGCTTCCAGCGCCTCATAATCGGCTTCATAAAGGTCTATCGCCTTGATGCGATCAGCAAATTTCAGGCATTGCGCAGCCAGATAGCCCCAGCCAGCGCCCAGATCTGCGACGTTGCCGAAGACGATCCTTTCCATATGCGGCACGAGCAGCGCCGAACCCTTGTCGATGACGCCGTGCGAGAACATGCCGGGTTCGGTCCGGAACACCTCGTCAATATCGCTCGCAAGCGGTTTGAGCGCCGCGATGAAGTCATCGGTCAGATCGGCAGGCCTTCTTAGCCAGAACACCACAGCATGGTTCTTCGACATGCGGTCGCTGATTTCGGCAATATTGCCGACCCATTTCCGGAAACTGTCAATACCGAGCTTCTTGTCGCCGGACACAGCGATCCAGCCGCCAGGCTCAACACGCGCCAGAAGCTCCGCAAACCATGCCTCGTTGCGTCCGCGATGTTTTCCGAGCAAGAGTAGCCCGCCGGCGAAACGTCGCTCCTCATCCAATCTAAGGCCTAATCTGGGAACTGCCTTGAAGCCTTCCTTTTCCAACGCAAGCCAATCAGGGCGCCAAGGCTGCAGGAAAGTGAGCGCCTGTTTCCATTCATCTTCAAGGCGCCGGTCAGCAGACAAGCCGCAGGCAAGAAAGAACTGGCCTTCTTCGGGCATATCCAGAATGCCCTGATCGAAGGGGAGAAAGAGGGTTTGTTGTGCCGGTGTAATCATGGTTCATCCATGGTCTTGAAATGAATCCCATGCAACAAAAAAGCGCGCCCGGAGGCGCGCTTTCCAACGTCAGAAAAGACGCAACGCTTATTCAGCGTCAGCTTCTTCCTTCTTCTTTTCCTGAACGATTTCCTTGCCGGTTTCCTGATCAACGACCTTCATCGACAGGCGAACCTTGCCGCGTTCGTCAAAGCCCATCAGCTTGACCCAAACCTTCTGGCCTTCCTTGACCACATCGGTGGTCTTGGCAACGCGGTCGCTAGCCAGCTGCGAAATGTGAACCAGACCGTCACGCGGGCCGAAGAAGTTCACGAAAGCGCCGAAGTCGGCGGTCTTGACGACCGTGCCTTCATAGATTTCGCCGACTTCAGGCTCGGCAACGATCGAATGAATCCACTTCTTGGCGGCTTCGATTTCCTTGCCGTTGGACGAAGCGATCTTCACCGTGCCGTCGTCCTCGATGTTGATCTTGGCGCCGGTCTTTTCCACGATTTCGCGGATGACCTTGCCGCCGGAACCGATCACGTCGCGGATCTTGTCGGTCGGGATGTTCATCACTTCGATGCGCGGGGCAAATTCGCCCAGTTCGTCACGCGAGGTCGACAGGGCCTTGGCCATTTCGCCGAGAATGTGGACGCGACCGCCCTTGGCCTGCTCAAGAGCAACCTTCATGATCTCTTCGGTGATACCGTCGATCTTGATGTCCATCTGGAGCGAGGTGATGCCGTTTTCCGTACCGGCAACCTTGAAGTCCATGTCGCCGAGGTGATCTTCATCACCCAGAATGTCGGACAGAACGGCGAAGCGTTCGCCTTCCTTGATCAGGCCCATGGCGATACCGGCAACCGGACGTGCGAGCGGAACACCTGCATCCATGAGTGCCAGCGACGTGCCGCAGACGGTTGCCATCGAAGACGAGCCGTTCGATTCCGTGATCTCGGAAACGGCGCGGATCGTGTAGGGGAACTGTTCAGCGGCTGGCAGCATCGGATGGATTGCGCGCCATGCGAGCTTGCCATGACCGATTTCGCGACGGCCCGGCGAACCCATGCGGCCGGTTTCGCCGACGGAGTAAGGCGGGAAGTTGTAATGCAGCATGAAAGGCTGCTTGTAGGTGCCGGTCAGGGCATCGATCATCTGTTCGTCTTCGCCGGTGCCGAGCGTGGCGACGACGATAGCCTGCGTTTCACCGCGGGTGAACAGGGCCGAACCGTGGGTGCGCGGCAGGATGCCGACTTCCGACACGATCGGGCGAACGGTCGAAAGGTCACGTCCGTCGATGCGGCTGCCGGTGTCGAGAATGTTCCAGCGAACAATCTTGGCCTGCAGATGCTTGAAAATGGTCGCGAACTGTTCCGGCGACATCTCGGTTTCTTCCACGCCTTCGGGGAAGAAATGTTCCTTCGCCTTTGCCTTGGCGGCATCGACAGCAGCGTAACGGGCCTGCTTTTCGGTGATCTTGTAAGCGTCGCGCAGATCGTTTTCGACAACGGCCAGCATCTTGGCTTCGAGAGCCGACAGGTCTTCCGGCTGGAAGTCGCGCGGTTCCTTGGCGGCAACTTCAGCGAGCTTGATGATCGCGTCGATGACCGGCTGGAAGCCCTTCTGGCCGAAAACAACGGCGCCAAGCATGACTTCTTCGGAGAGTTCCTGTGCTTCCGACTCAACCATCAGCACGGCTTCCGACGTACCAGCGACGACCAGATCGAGCTTCGATTCCGGCATTTCGTCGATATTCGGGTTCAGAACATATTCGCCGTTGATGTAGCCGACGCGCGCGCCTCCGATCGGGCCCATGAAAGGCACGCCGGAAATGGTGAGAGCAGCGGAAGCGGCAACCATCGACAGGACGTCCGGATCGTTTTCCAGATCGTGCTGGACGACGGTGACGACAACCTGCGTGTCGTTCTTGTAGCCGTCGACGAAGAGCGGACGGATCGGACGGTCGATCAGGCGCGAAACCAGCGTTTCGTTTTCGCTCGGACGACCTTCACGCTTGAAGTAACCGCCAGGGATCTTGCCGGCAGCGTAGGTCTTTTCCTGATAGTTGACGGTCAGCGGGAAGAAATCCTGGCCCGGCTTCGGCTCCTTGGCAGAAACGACAGTCGCCAGAACGACAGTTTCGCCATAGGTTGCGAGGACCGCACCGTCAGCCTGACGGGCGATCTTGCCGGTTTCGAGTGTGAGCGGACGACCGCCCCATTCGATTTCTACTTTATGGGTATTGAACATATCTTGTCCTCATGTGGTGATGCCGCGCAAAAGCGCCTGAAGGCATCGCCGGGTTGGCGGACAGGCCACGGGCAAGACAACGGGAAGCTCGCGGAAAATCAAAACGAACTGCCTGCAATCCTGCCCCATGACTGGTCCAGTCGTGAGCCGTTTGGCTCTCGGGCATCCGATCCGGGAGCACCATGCCGCCGAACCGGGTTTCAAGGGCCACGAATAGCCCCATTCAAAATCAAACGGGCGACGTTTTGAGGCGTCGCCCGATTTCAACCTTAACGGCGCAGGCCGAGACGGCCAATCAGCGCCTGATAACGCGCTTCGTCAATGCCCTTGACGTAGTCAAGAAGGCGACGACGCTGCGAAACCAGCTTCAGGAGGCCGCGACGCGAATGATTGTCATTCTTGTGGCCCTTGAAGTGTTCGGTGAGGTTGGCGATACGCTCGGAAAGAACGGCAACCTGTACTTCAGGAGAACCGGTGTCGCCTTCCTTGGTGGCGTATTCCTTGATAAGTGCTTGCTTGCGCTCAGCAGTAATCGACATCGTAACACCCTTTCTAGATGAGAGGAAAACCAGACGCCCGGGCCGGGATGTCGTCCAGCGCGGGCCATTTACACGATTGACATGCTTTTACGCATGATCGATGAGGGGCATATAGTGCAAAATCGGCAGGAATGCCAGCCTCAATTCAATTTGCCGCCTCACTGCACGCTTCCAACGAAATCTCAGCCTGTTGTGAAAACACGTTTCGGCTTGAATTGCCCGTGCTCGATATAGCCGATGGCGAGCAGTTTTCCGCGTGTGGTGACGCAGGCTTCGTCCGCTTCCAGAGGCGCGTCGCGCCCGCGCAAGATCACCGGATTGCCCAGACGCACGCGCTGGGCCTGATCGTCGGTCAATGGCACCTGCGGCAGGCAGTCGAGCGCGGCGCCCGTATCGATGACCAATGCGTCAATCGCCGAAAAATCGCGGCGAGGCGCGGGTTCAATGATATTGCCGTCCTCATCCTTCGGCGGGAGCGGCGGCCATGCCTGTTCCAGTTCCGCCAGCGTCACGGAATCCTCTTCCGTGAACGGCGCGACCTCTATGCGGCGCAACTCCGAAATATGACCGTAACAGCCAAGATCGCGCCCCATGTCGCGCGCCAGCGAGCGCACATAGGTGCCCTTGGAGCATTCAACTTCGAATTCGGTGCGGTCGGCATCCGGAACGCCGACGATCTCCAGACGGTCGATCTCGACTTCGCGGGACGGGATTTCGACCGTTTCGCCTTCACGGGCAAGGTCGTAGGCGCGCTCGCCATCGATCTTGATCGCCGAGAACTGTGGCGGAACCTGTGAAATGACGCCGGTATAATTCGGCAACAATGCTTCTATATCCGCACGCGTCGGGCGCTTGTCAGAGGTCTTGGTCGGCTGGCCTTCCAGATCGTCGGTCGAACGTTCCTCGCCCCAGCTAACCGTAAACCGGTAGATCTTGGTTCCATCCATGACATAAGGCACGGTCTTGGTCGCTTCGCCCAGCGCTATAGGCAACATGCCGGAAGCAAGCGGATCGAGTGTACCGGCATGACCGGCTTTTTCGGCGTTGAACAGCCACTTGATCTTCGAGACCGCCTCGGTCGATCCCATCCCCTTCGGCTTGTCGAAAATGACCCAGCCGGATATCGGGCGACCTTTTTTCTTGCCCCGTCTTGCCATGCTTTATTCGTCTCCATTGCGGGAGGTTTTGTCCTCGCCGTCTTCGTCTTCATTATGGGTCAGGTCGCGGGCGACTTCCGGCGAGCGGAGCAGCGCGTCGATCCTGGAAAAATTGTCAAAGCTGGTATCGGCCCGAAAGCGGAATTCCGGCACGTATTTCATCTGGCTGAGGCTGGGCGCCATGCGGCCACGAATGAACTTCGCATTTGCCGCCAGCGCCTTGATGACCGCCTGCGTATCGGCATCGCCAAGCGGCGTGATGAAGCAGGTCGCGATCTTGAGGTCAGGCGACATGCGTACTTCCGAAACGGAAATCACCGTGCGGGCAATGAGATCGTCGCGGATTTCTCCGCGCTGAAGCACCTGCGCCAATGCGTGGCGCACCTGCTCGCCCACGCGAAGCTGGCGCTGGGAAAGGCCGCCCGAGCCTTTTGGATCTGGAGAACGTGCCATGGCTATATCCTCGATAAACAGCCGCCAATCGGCATCCAGCCACAGAGGACTGTCCGACAACATGACTACAAATTGGCAAGCGTAATAATACGCAACTTACCACAATCCAGCCGGGAGTCAGACCCTCTGGACCGGATAACGAAAAGCCGGGCCACCTCTCGACAGCCCGGCGGAATAGTTTTTAAAGCGTGCGCGAAACGTGTTCGACGCGGAAGGCTTCGATGACATCGCCTGCGCGAATGTCGTCGTAGTTCTCGAACGCCATACCACATTCCTGACCGGCCGGAACTTCCGACACTTCGTCCTTGAAGCGCTTGAGCGTCTTGAGCTTGCCTTCGTGGATAACCACGTTGTCGCGGATGAGGCGGACGCCTGCGCCGCGCTCGACCTTGCCTTCGGTGACACGGCAACCGGCAACCTTGCCGACCTTGGTGATGTTGAAGACTTCGAGAATCTCCGCATTGCCGAGGAAGGTTTCGCGGCGTTCCGGCGACAGGAGACCCGACATCGCTGCCTTAACGTCATCGATGAGATCATAGATGATGTTGTAGTAGCGGATTTCGATGCCCTGCTGGTCGGCTGCGTCGCGTGCCTGCTTGTTGGCGCGGACGTTGAAGCCGATGATCGCGGCATTGGAGGCCTCGGCCAGCGACACGTCGCTTTCCGTAATACCGCCTGCGCCCGAATGAACGATGCGGGCGCGAACTTCGTCCGTGCCGAGCTTGTCCAGCGCATTCGAGATCGCTTCGATGGAGCCCTGAACGTCGCCCTTGATGACGAGCGGGAATTCCTTCGTGCCCGAAACCTGAAGCTGGTTCATCATCTGCTCGAGCGAACCGCGCGCACCCGACTGGCGTGCAACCGCCTTGTCACGCGCCAGACGCTGGCGGTACTCTGCGATTTCACGGGCCTTGGCTTCATTGGCAACGACGGCAAAGCGGTCACCCGCCTGCGGCGTTCCCTGAAGACCGAGGATTTCGACCGGCATTGCCGGACCGGCTTCCTTGACATGCTCGCCACGGTCGTTGACCAGGGCGCGCACGCGGCCCCATTCGCTGCCTGCGACAAGAATGTCGCCCGGATGCAGCGTGCCCTTCTGAACAAGAACGGTAGCGACGGAACCGCGACCGCGATCAAGCTGGGCCTCGATGACCACACCTTCGGCGGTACGGGTCGGGTCGGCCTGCAGATCGAGCATTTCAGCCTGAAGCAGAACAGCATCGAGCAACTTGTCGAGGTTGATCTTGTTCTTGGCCGACACTTCGACGTCGAGCACTTCACCGCCCATCGATTCCACGAAGACTTCGTGCTGCAACAGGGCAGTGCGAACCTTCTGCGGATCGGCAGCTGGCTTGTCGATCTTGTTGATCGCCACGATGATCGGAACACCCGCCGCCTTGGCGTGATTGATCGATTCAATCGTCTGCGGCATCACGCTGTCGTCAGCCGCAACCACCAGAATGGCAATATCGGTCGCTTGCGCACCGCGGGCACGCATCGCGGTAAAGGCAGCGTGGCCCGGCGTATCGATGAAGGTGATCTTCTGGCCATTCTGTTCGACCTGATAAGCACCGATATGCTGGGTGATGCCGCCGGCTTCGCCCGACACCACATTGGCATGACGAATGGCATCAAGAAGCGAGGTCTTGCCGTGATCGACGTGGCCCATGATGGTCACGACCGGAGGACGCGAAACCATGGCAGCCTGATTGTCTTCCACGTTGAAGATACCTTCTTCAACGTCGGATTCAGCAACGCGCTTCACGGTATGACCGAATTCTTCAGCGATCAGCTGCGCGGTATCGGCATCGATGACGTCGCCCGGCTTCATCATCTGGCCCTGTTTCATCAGGTACTTGATGATATCGACGGAGCGCTCCGCCATACGCTGGGCCAGTTCCTGCAGCGTGATGGTTTCAGGAATGGTCACTTCACGCGAAATTTTCTCGCGCGTTTCCTGCATCTGCGAACGCTTGAACTTTTCCTGACGACGACGCATCGCCGAAAGCGAGCGCGACCGGCCTTCCTCTTCGAGGTTGCTGGTGAGCGTCAGCTTGCCGCGGCGACGATCATCCTCGCCCTTCGTGGCTTTTGGTGCGCGAACTTCCGGCTTCGCGGGAGTACCGCGACGGACTGCGCCACGACGATCATCGTCGTCATCCGACTGACCAGGCTTGCGAAGCTGGCTCTGCGGAAGCGGCTTGCCCGGAATCGGAGCTGCATCGACGAGGCTTGGCGCCGGGCGCGGTCCGCCCTGTTGCGGACGGCCACCTTGCGGCGGACGATTGCCCTGTGGGCGACCAGCCTGCTGCGGGCGATTACCCTGCGGACGTGCATCGTCACGGCGTTCGGTGCGGGCTTCCGGCTGCGGCATACGCTTGGCAGCTTCTTCCTCGGCCTTGCGGCGGGCATCGGCTTCAGCCTTGAGACGGGCTTCCTCTTCCGCCTGACGACGAGCAGATTCTTCGCGTTCCTTGGCGCGGCGCGCATCTTCCTCGGCGCGGCGCTTGGCTTCCTCGACCGCGCGGGCGCGTTCTTCAACTTCGCGAACCTGCGCTTCCTCGAGCGCACGGCGACGTGCATCCATTTCGGAGCGCGACAGCGTGTTCAGCACCATGCCGGAGCGGTCGGACGGGCGCGGACGCTGAGCCTGCTGGCCACCGGGGCGCTGCTGGGTCGGGCGCTGCTGCGCGACATGCGGCTTCGTTACCGAAGCAGCGGGTGCCGCTGGCTTCGGTGCCGGAGCTGCGGGCGCTGGCGCACGCACTGCCGGAGCGGGCTGTGCAGGCTGTGCAGGCTGCGCGGCCTGCGCCGGTGCGGGAGTTGCGGGCGCGGGAGCCGCCGGAGCGGGTGCTGCAGGCCGTGGAGCCGCTGCCTCGACTTCCGGCTTCTCATCAGGCCGCGAGAATTTGCGCTTCTTCGTTTCAACGACGACAGCCTTCGTGCGGCCGTGGCTGAAATTCTGGCGCACGGTGCTCTGCTCGACGCCTGGCCGCTTCATGGTCAGCGTCTTCTTCGTATTAACGCTCAGCGTCTTGTCGTCGTTCGTTTTATCGCTCATTACGTTTCCGTTTCCTTCGCGGCTCCGGCCGCTCTACTCGAGCTTTATCCAACGTGACGGGGTCATGTTGGATAAAGCTCCAGTCATCCGCTTCAACGCGCAATCCGATCCAGGGCTGCCAAAGCCCCTCCAGAGTTGCGCTCTAAAGCGTGTCGCGTTTCATCAAACTCTTACGACACGCTCTACGCTTTTATTTTCATGCATGTCTTTATCCCAAAACCAGTTCCCACTTTTGGGAGACATGCTCTAATCCAGGCTCGACGCGCTTTCACCACGATAGCGATGCAACATAAGTGCCCGCTTTACGAACCCGGCTGCCGCCTTTCCCTCAAGCACGGCTGCATGTATCACATTTCCGCCCCCAAATGCCAAATCCATTTCTTCTCCCGTAAAAAGAGAGAAAGAAGGGATTTCCGGACCATCCAGATGCACCACGGCGCGACGAGCCTGATCAAGCTTGCGCACACCGTCGGCGGCGGCTTCCTTCGCATGCAACACCATGGCGGCTGTCCCGGTGCGGATCGCCTGATCCACTTTGGTCGAGCCAGACACCACGGCCCCGGCCTTGCGAGCCAGAGCGAGGCTGCCAAGGGCAGATTTCGTCAGCAACTGGTCTACCAGTGCGCCAAGATCCCCCTGCGGCGTCACACCTTCTTTCAGCGCACGCGCAAAAAGCTTGCGCTTGACCGCCTCATCCACCAGACGACGCTCGGCCTTGACCCAGCATCCCCTGCCCGGCAGGTTCCTTTTCAAGTCCGGCACCACGGAACCATCGGGACCGGCCACGAAACGGATCAGATCATCGACAGAACCGCTTTCGCGCGTGACGATACAGGTTCTGTCATTCATATCCTGCTCCACGCGAACTCCAGTCTTGCCATATTGCGGTCTGCCCGCACATCAAATCCAACACGGGGACCCAACGCGGGCGCTGTACCAGAGCAAAAGCCCTACCACAACCCGCAAGATGGCCGGAACCGCACTCGAAAGCCGACTGGCCGATCAATTCGAATGAACGACGACCATTTTTCAGAGCTTAATTGCGAGAGCCGCACAGCTTACGCCTGAATTGCTCCAGACGTAAGAAGCCACGCGGCTCTTTTTATTCCAGCAGCTTCTTAAGAAGCAGCTTCCTCTTCACCGGCTTCCGCTTCAGCGACTTCTTCCTGAGCCGATGCCAGTTCTTCTTCCGTGATCCATCCTGCCTTCAAACGCGCAGTCAGGACCATCTGTTCCGCATCGACGCGCGAAACGTCGAAAGCCGAGAAGATGCCGCTATGAGCGACGGTTTCGCCGTCCTTGCGTTCGCGCCAGCCAACCAGATCGTCGACGGCATAGCCGGCAAAGTCTTCGATCGTCTTGACGCCGTCCTCGCCAACAGCCACCAGCATCGCGGTGGTCATGCCCGGCAGTTCGCGCAGTTCGTCGGCAACGCCCAGTTCCTTGCGGCGATCATCCTGTTCGCTTTCGATGCGATCCAGATATTCGCGGGCACGCTCCTGGATTTCGCCAGCCGTATCCTCATCGAAACCGTCGATGGAGGCGATTTCGCCGGGCTCTACATAGGCCAGTTCTTCAACCGATGCGAAACCTTCGGAGGCCAGAACCTGACCTACCATCTCGTCAACGTTGAGCGCTTCCATGAAGAGGGTCGAACGTTCAGCGAATTCCTTCTGGCGACGTTCGGATTCTTCGTCTTCCGTCAGGATATCGATGTCCCAGCCCGTAAGCTGCGAAGCCAGACGCACATTCTGGCCGCGACGACCGATTGCAAGTGATAGTTGGTCATTCGGGACGACAACTTCAATACGTTCGGCATCTTCATCGAGAACAACCTTGGCAACTTCAGCAGGCTGAAGCGCGTTGACGATGAAGGAAGCTGCATCCGGCGACCATGGAATGATGTCGATCTTTTCGCCCTGCAGTTCGCCGACAACGGCCTGAACGCGGGAGCCGCGCATGCCCACGCAGGCGCCGACCGGATCGATGGAAGCATCACGCGAGACAACCGCGATCTTGGCGCGGGAACCCGGATCGCGGGCAACCGACTTGATTTCGATGATGCCGTCGTAGATTTCCGGCACTTCCATGGTGAAAAGCTTCGCCATGAAGGACGGATGGGTACGCGACAGGAAAATCTGCGGGCCGCGCTGTTCGCGGCGCACGTCGTACACATAGGCGCGAATGCGGTCGCCATAACGGAAAGCTTCACGCGGGATCAGTTCGTCACGGCGCACGATGGCTTCGCCACGGCCCAGATCGACGATTACATTGCCGTATTCGACCCGCTTCACAGTGCCGTTGACGATTTCGCCAACGCGGTCCTTGTATTCGTCATACTGGCGGTCACGCTCGGCTTCGCGCACTTTCTGCACGATGACCTGCTTTGCCGACTGCGCGGCAATACGGCCAAAATCCATCGGCGGAAGCTGGTCGGCAATGAAATCGCCGATCTGTGCGTCCGGGTTGCGATCACGGGCGGTGAAGAGCGAAATCTGCGTCGCGTAATCTTCGACGTGCTCGACAACTTCAAGCAGGCGCTGCAGCTTGATCTCACCGGACTTCGCATTGATGTCCGCGCGGATGTTGCTTTCCTGGCCGTAACGCGAACGCGCCGCCTTCTGAATCGCATCGGCCATGGCCGCAAGAACGATCTCGCGGTCGATCGACTTCTCGCGTGCGACCGCATCGGCGATCTGCAGAAGCTCCAGCCTGTTAGCACTGACTGCCATTGGACTCTCCTTGGTGTCGCATCCGGCTCCTCAAGATGCCGGACGCCTGAAACTTATTCTTTATCTTGGGCTTCGTCCGTTGCGGCTCCGCCGGACTGCTCGTCCGCTTCATCGCTACCGAGATCGTCACCCGGAATGCGGCCTTCGCGCAGGGCCTTGTCCTTGCGCAGCGCATCGCGGATCAGGTCATCAGTCAGAACGAGGCGCGCATCCGAGATCAGATCGAATGGAATGCGCACGACAGGTTCGCTGCCATAGGAAATCTGATCGCTTTCGATCACGACGGATTCCGCATCGCCCAGAACGATACGGCCACGGAACTTCTTGCGGCCTTCGTGGACGATCGAGGTTTCCACCTTTGCAATGTGACCGGCCCAGTCGGCGAAGTCCGACTTGCGGACCAGCGGGCGGTCGATACCGGGAGAGGAAATCTCCAGATGGTATTTTCCGTTGATCGGATCTTCCACGTCGAGAACCGGCGCAACCGTGCGGCTGACAAGCTCGCAATCGTCGACCGTCATCGTGCCGTCGGGACGCTCGGCCATGATCTGCAAGGTCTGGCCGTTGAGGCCGGAAAGGCGCACACGCACAAGGCGGAAACCCAGCGTATTGATCACCGGCTCCACAATGCCTGCCACTTTCGCATCGATGCCCGTTTCGCGAATGATACGCTCATCTGCGCTTGCGGCTTCAATTGCCTGTTCCTGTTCCGTCACTCGATAAACCTTTTTACAGAGCCGTAAGTAACAAAAAAGAGCGGGTCCGGGAGGGCCCACTCTTGTTCAAACGACCAAGAATTTGAAACCTATATACCAGCGGAGGCGGATTTTTTCAAGACCGCTTCTGCTGTTCTATTCATTCCGTACGCGGTCAGCGCTTCATCGGCGGATGAAGGTCAGATAGGCGGCGCGCCGACCTTCACGAAAAGCCTTCGCTTCGTATCGTGTGCCCGGCCAGCCTTCATAAGCCTCATTCCAATCGGACGGGCCTTCCGCCTGCCACTCGAAAGCGGGATGACGGCGACAATGCTGGAGGGTCCAGTTGACATAATGTTCTATATCCGAGGCAAAGCGGAATTTCGCACCGGGCTTCAGCACGCGGGCGAAGCGGTCAAGATTGGCGTCGCTCACAAAGCGACGCTTCCAGTGGCGTCGCTTGTGCCAGGGATCGGGATAGAAAAGATCAATGCCGGAAAGGGACGCGTCGGGCAGCCAGTCCAACACCGCCGTTGCATCCTCGTCGTAGAGACGCAGATTGTGTCGCGGTTCGCTGTCCAATGCCGCCAGCATCTTGGCCATGCCGTTGATGAACGGCTCAACCCCGATGAAACCGGTCTGCGGATAGCGGCCTGTCTCATGGTGCAGATGCTCGCCGCCGCCAAAACCGATCTCCAGACGCACGGCATCGACCTTTGTTTCAAAAAGCGTGCGCAAATCCTGCGGTGCCGGGCTTTCGACATCGATCTTCAGGCGCGGCAGAAGGTCCTCGAACAGGTTCTTCTGATGGCTGCGCAGAGGCTTGCCGTGGCGACGGCCGAAGAAATTTCCGGCACCGCGCAGAGGATGAGATTCTTCGGTCATACTTTATCCGTGGCATCATAGCAGGTTCGAATAACAGAAGAGCGCGATCCAAGACCGCGCTCCTCGAAAATCGTCGGGACACATAACGCCAAGCGGCCCGTGATGCAACTTTCCGCCGGAAGTTACGCCACCGCCGCCTTCAGCGCCTTGGTCAAGTCCGTCTTCTCCCAGGAGAACGAACCGTCACGGCCAGGCTTGCGTCCGAAATGGCCATAGGACGAGGTTTTGGCATAGATCGGCTTGTTGAGGTCGAGATGCTTGCGGATACCCGTCGGCGACAGATCCATGACCTCGCGAAGCGCGTCCTCGACAGCGGATTCAGCAACCTTGCCGGTGCCGTGCAGATCGACATAGACCGAAAGCGGCTGCGCGACGCCAATGGCATAGGAGAGCTGGATCGTGCAGCGGTCGGCAAGACCGGCGGCAACCACGTTCTTGGCAAGATAGCGCGCGGCATAGGCAGCGGAGCGATCCACTTTGGTCGTGTCCTTGCCTGAGAAAGCGCCGCCGCCATGGGGGGCTGCGCCGCCATAGGTATCCACGATGATCTTGCGGCCCGTCAGGCCCGCGTCGCCATCTGGCCCGCCAATGACGAACTTGCCGGTCGGATTGATGTACCAGTTGCAATTGGCTGCTATCGGGAGGTCGCCCAGCGCTTCCCGGATATAAGGTTCGACAACCGAACGAACCTTTTTCGAATCCCAGCTTGCATCCAGATGCTGCGTGGAAAGAACGATCTGGGTGACCTCGGCGGCCTTGCCGTTCTCGTAGCGCACCGTGACCTGGCTCTTGGCGTCGGGACCGAGCTTGCCCGCGTCGCCCTCGCCCTTGTGGCGGGCCTCAGAGAGCTTTTCGAGAATCTTGTGGGAATAATAGATCGGCGCCGGCATGAGGTCCGGGGTTTCGCGGCAGGCATAGCCGAACATAATGCCCTGATCGCCTGCACCTTCCTCGCCCTGACGATCGGCGGCATTGTCCACGCCCTGCGCAATGTCGGCGGACTGCGGATGCAGAAGCACGTCGATCTTCACGGTCTTCCAGTTAAAACCGTTCTGTTCGTAACCGATTTCCCGGATCGCCTTGCGTGCCGCCGAGCGGAAACGCGAAGGATTGATCAGCGGATGCCCGGCGGCATCATGGGCGATCGTTCCGTCCTTATTCTTCTTCAGGAAAGTATCCGGCACGCGCACTTCGCCGGCAATGACCACGCGATTGGTGGTGGCAAGCGTTTCGCAAGCAACACGAACAGACCAAGGATCGACGCCGGTGCGGCGCGCTTCCTTGTAGATCATGTCCACGATTTCATCGGAGATGCGGTCGCAAACCTTGTCCGGATGACCTTCGGACACAGATTCGCTGGTGAAGAGATAAGAACTGCGCGACACGGGTAACCCCTCTTGAAAATCCAGCGGAGAATATTTCCGCCATGGAAACACAGTAGCGCCCGGAACAGGTTCCAGCGTTCCGGGCACGGTAATGTGTTAGCGAAGTTGGGATTAAACCGTCAATGCATATTCTTGTTGCGACAGTGCCCCGGCGCGAAAATTCGCTCCAGATGGCATTTTCTGCCTGTTCCGGCGCTGTGAAGCGCAAAGTCCGGCGGGACATGGCCATGTCCCGCACAAATCGCTCGTTCCGGATATGCTATCAGTCAGCGTCCGCCGCGAGCGACTTCACGAGATCGATGATCTTGCGGCGCACTTTGGGATCTGAAATTTTCGTGAATGCGCGGGTCAGCTGAACACCTTCATTGGAATTCAGAAAATCCACGACATAGGTCGCTTCATTGTCCTCTGCAAAACCGGACTGGTTCGAGGAGCCCGGCGCATCTTCAAAAAAGAAGGAAACCGGAACGTTCAAAATCGCCGAGATCGCTTGAAGACGGCTTGCACCGACGCGGTTGGTGCCTTTCTCGTATTTCTGGATTTGCTGAAAGGTGATTCCGAGGTTTTCGCCGAGTTTTTCCTGACTGAGGCCCAGCATGTTACGGCGGAGACGGATGCGGCTGCCGACATGCACGTCAATGGGGTTGGGCTTCTTTTTGTTCTCAATCATACAACTGTCACTCCTCGCAGCTGCGAGCTTTCATTCATGCTCTGTTCATCTGAACAGCGATACTAATAAGTTTTGGGAGGTAGTCTGACGATTTTCCGCAAAAACCGTCGCCGCCGAGCCATAACATCGTAACAATATTAGTCTGTCAATGAAAACGCCTGCCGTTTGGCAGTCGGAAAGCCACGCTCAACACGAGTAAGGTTAACAGCGCTACCAGAGATTGTCGCGACCCGGGTGGCGTGCCCCAAAATGGTGCACGAGTTGACGGTAGGTAAGCGTCAATGACCCCGACAGCATCGTGAGCGAGGCCATCGGTGATTCGACCATAGGCATCAACAATAGCCGAAAGACCATTATTGGCTGCGCGAATGAGGGGCAGGCCTTGCTCCACGGCGCGGACCTGTGCCTGCCGGAAATGCTGGTACGGTCCCGGTGTATCTCCATACCACGCGTCATTTGTCACATTGATGATGGCGCTTGCCCTCTGGCCCGAATATCCGAGTTCGTCGGGAAAAATCGCCTCGTAACAGATCAGCGGCAAGAAGGTTTTGCCAGCTTTCGCGTTCAGCGCCCGACGCGTGGTGCCAGCGGTAAATCCACCGGGCATTTCCACCACCTCCTGAAGCCCGAGCCTGCGAAGAAAATTCTCATAAGGCAGATATTCGCCAAAGGGGACGAGATGCACCTTGTCGGCGGCATCGACAATGACGCCGCGATCATCAATCGTATAGATCGAATTATAATAACGCGGCTCATCGCCCGCTGCCCCCTTCTCTTCACGGACTGCACCGGTCAGCAGCACCTGCCCGTCCTGCAAAACCTCGCCAATGCGCGACAGCGCTTCCGGCGTCGAGGTGAGAATATAAGGAACCGCTGTTTCCGGCCAGACGATGACATCGGGCTTCGGCTTGCCTTCGGCAGAAGCCTCACCTGCCAGTGACACCAGCTTGTCAAAGATCGATCGGCGCTCCGCATTATCCCATTTCATGGTCTGGGCAATGGAAGGCTGCACGATGCGCACTGCGAGCGAGCCCTTTTCCTGGCCGATGGCGGGAGCTTGTGAAAGCGTCCAGGCACCGAAACCGAGGTGGCTGATGACAAGTATAAGCGCAGCCGCAATGCCCGTCTTCGCAAACCGCCCGCCGATGAGCAGGGCCGGGGCGGCAAAGACGAAAACAGCCGCTGCACTCATTCCGATCAGTCCCACCACGGCGACCGACTGCATCAGGAGCGGAGTCGGCATGACGGCATAGCCAATGGCGTTCCAGGGAAAGCCGGTGAACAGGAAAAGGCGTAGCCATTCTGCCAGTGCAAAACCAAAAGCAAGCGCGACGATGCGCCCCAAACCGTCCGACCAGAAGATGCGGGCAACCGCGGTTGCAAACGCATAGAACAATGCGAGAAAGGCGGGCAGGCCCAGAACAGCGAGCGGCAAGGCCCAGGCAAACTGGTCCGCATCGACCAGCAGCGCCGTACCGATCCACCACAATCCGGAAACGAAATAGCCGAAGCCAAACCACCAGCCAACCATGGCTGCGGGAAGGAGGCGGCGAACCGGCCCGGCATTGACGGTGGCGATGGCGCCATCGATCAGCCAGACCAGAATGGGAAACGAGATGAAGCCAGCGACAAAAACATCGAATGGCGGCTGGGTCAGCGTAGCGAAAGCGCCACTGAGAAAAGCGGCCAGCGCACGACGCCAGCCGCTCGAAAGAATGATCCTCCCCGCCAGCCTTTCGATCATCCGGCCTCTTTGGAGGTGTCGGTTGCGGGTTCGGCTTCACCCGGTCTGGCTGAAACGACTGCCCGTTGCTGGCGACGGCGATCGGCTGCGGAGAGCGGCACGATCCGCACCTTCTTCACGCGACGCGGATCAACTTCCAGCACATGGAACTCGTAACCCGGAATAGCCTGCACGACCTCGCCACGAACCGGAATGCGCCCAAGCACGGAGAAGATGAGACCGCCAACGGTGTCAACGTCCTCGCCATGTTCGCCCACTTCGAAAGACGGGCCGATTTTCGCGGCCAGTTCTTCCAGATCGGCACGCGCATCGACAACGAACACGCCATCGGCCTCTTCGGCGATCATGATTTCTTCGTCGTCATGTTCGTCTTCGATGTCGCCGACAACCATTTCGACGATGTCTTCCAGCGAGACCAGACCGTCGGTTCCGCCATATTCGTCGATGACCAGCGCCATCTGGATATGGGTCGCCTGCATGCGCGCCATCAATCCGCTCGCCATCATGGATGGCGGCACGAACAGGACCTTGCGCATGAGATTAAGTTCACCGATCGTCTTGGTGAGATCGATGCGGCCCATGTCGAACTTCGCGGCCTTGTCTTCGGCTGTCGCCTTGCTGCGTGTGCTGCTGCGGCGCGTGGTCTTCTGGCGGGCCTGCTTGGTGATGTAATTGAGAACATCGCGGATATGGATCATGCCGCGTGGATCATCCAGCGTCTCGGCATAGACCGGCATGCGCGAATGGCCGGACTTTTCGAAAAGCTCCAGCACTTCCCATAGAGGCGTGGAGATTTCCACCGCCTCGACATCGGCGCGCGGGATCATCACGTCTTCGACGCGGATTTCGCGCAGGCGAAGGATATTGTGCAGCATCGCCTTTTCTTCTGGCGAGAATGCTGAATCCTGCTCGCTTGCCGTGCTGGAAAGGGCATCGGCCAGATCTTCGCGCAGCGAAGATGATTGGCGTGAACGCATGAACGGGAAAATATTGGACAATAGGGAACGCTTCTCGGCCACTATGGGCCGCTGCGTACTTTGCCCTTCGGCGTCTTGAGTCTCGCTGCGATTTTCGCCAGCGGACGGAGGGTGCGATGTTTGATCAGCCATGGTCAATCGTTGTTCGTGTTCTAATCGGATACAGCATAAGGGTCGGGAATGGCAAGAGCATGAAGGATTTCACGCTCGCGCGCCTCCATCACTTCCGCTTCCTCATCGGTTTCATGATCGTACCCCAAAAGGTGCAGAAACCCATGCACAACGAGGTGCGCAAGGTGATTTTCGAGCGGCTTGCCTTCCTCCTTCGCCTCACGCTCCACCGTCTCGCGCGCGATGACGATGTCGCCCAGCATCGGGCCCGGCTGAGAACCGGGCTTCACCGGAAAGGCCGGAAAGGACAGAACATTGGTCGGCTTGTCCTTGCCACGCCATTCTGCGTTCAGGGTCTGGATTGAGGCATCGTCGGTGAAGACCACACTCAGTTCGCTTGCCGCGCTTTTGAGGCCCAGACTGGTCCAGGCGGCTTCGACCGGCTTCCTGACGAGACCTTCAAGGCTCGCCTCGTCCGGCCAGTTGCCGGCTTCAATCATGATATCGATATGGATCGCGTTGTCTGACACGTTATGCAGCGGTCGCCTTCCAGCAGACCACTTCGTCCTTTCAATTGTATGAGAGCTGCCTGCCCAAAAGGCAGACAGCATTTTTTAAATCGTGATTCCGATCGGCAATTGCAAGATCATTCCGAACGCGCGTGCTGTTTGCCGTCGCGATCGTAAGCACCGACAATGGCCGCCACAAGCGGATGGCGCACGACGTCCTTTTCTGTGAAGCGCACCTTGATGACGCCCTCCACGTCGTCCAGCACGCGCAACGCCTCTACCAGCCCTGATTTCTGGCCCGGCGGAAGGTCAATCTGGCTTGGGTCGCCAGTCACGATCATGCGCGATCCTTCACCGAGACGGGTCAGGAACATCTTCATCTGCATGGAGGTTGTGTTCTGCGCCTCATCGAGAATGACCGCAGAATGCGCCAGCGTACGCCCGCGCATGAAGGCAAGGGGCGCGATTTCGATCACACCGGCGGTAATGGCACGCTCGACCTTTTCCGCTGGCATCATGTCGTAAAGCGCATCGTAAAGCGGGCGCAGATAGGGATCGACCTTTTCCTTCATGTCACCCGGCAAGAAGCCAAGGCGCTCGCCCGCTTCCACAGCCGGACGCGAAAGAATGATCCGCTCGACAAGACCACGCTCAAGAAGCATAGCCGCATGGGCAACAGCAAGATAGGTTTTGCCCGTACCGGCGGGACCAACGCCGAACACCAGTTCCGACCGGTCGAGCGCACGCATATAGGCATCCTGCGTCGGCGTGCGGGCGAAGATTGTTTTCTTGCGCGTGGAAATCTGGGCGGCGGAAAGCTTTCCCTTGTTTTCCATCGTTGGCAAGGTGAGCTGGTCGTCGGCGGCAATAGCCATGCGCAGCGCGCCATCCACATCCGACACCGTCAGCTCATGGCCCTTCTGCAGCGTTTCATAAAGATGGTCGAGCGCGCGGCGCGCCTGTTCGGTCGCGGTCGGCTCGCCCCGGATCGACAGCTGATTTCCCTTGGAGCGGACATCCACGCCAAGCTTCTGTTCGATACGGGCAAGGTTTTCATCGAACTGACCGTAAAGCGCGCTGGCAAGACGGTTGTTGTCGAAGGTGAGCACGATATGGGCCATATCCGAGGCCCCGGTCGTCGGGCTTTTTTGCGTTTGATTGGTTGGCTTGGCAGATTTCAGCTTTTCCGTAGCGCTCAACCGTATCTCCTTAAAGCACAATCCTGAAAAGTTGCAGACTTCTCAGACTAGATTATGGGTGAACACAAACCGTCCACGCATTGCAATCACAGTCTCGACAGGATTACCGGCAAGCGACTCAAGACGCCGAAATTTTCTGCCTCGGCATCATCATGCCTTCAGGCCAGTTTTTGCGCAATAAGGCTATTGGTCCCTGTGGAGGTGATTTTCACATGAATGATGTCGCCGATCCTGTCACTGTTGCCATCGATGATGACAGGCAGGAGCCATGGCGAGCGGCCCACCATCTGACCGGCCTCGCGGCCGGGCTTTTCCAGAAGCACATCCATCTCGCGACCGATCATGGAATCCTGGAACGCATATTGCTGTTCCGACAGCAGCGCCTGAAGGCGCTGGAGACGCTCGTCCTTCACCGCTTCCGCAACATGATCGTCAAGATCGGCGCCGGGCGTACCGGGGCGCGGAGAATATTTGAATGAATAGGCCTGCGCGTAATTGACCTCCCGCACTAGCCGCATCGTATCCTCGAAATCCTGATCGGTTTCGCCGGGAAAACCGACGATGAAATCGCCCGACAGCGCCATATCCGGGCGCACTTCACGAATACGCTCGATCAGGCGCAGATATTCATCCGCCTTGTGACGGCGATTCATTGCCTTGAGAATCCGGTCGGAGCCGGACTGCACGGGCAGATGCAGATAGGGCATCAATTGCCGCAGGTCGCGATGGGCGGCAATCAGGCTGTCGTCCATGTCGCGGGGGTGGCTGGTCGTGTAACGAAGGCGCGCAATGCCTGGAATGCGCGCAAGGCGGAACAGCAATTCGCCGAGGCCCCATTCGCGGCCATCGTCGCCAGCGCCGTGCCAGGCATTGACGTTCTGGCCTAGCAGGGTCAGTTCACGCACGCCGCTATCGGCAAGGCGCTCGGCCTCCGCCACGATCTGCTTCACGTTACGCGAAACCTCGGAACCGCGCGTATAGGGAACCACGCAGAAGGTACAGAACTTGTCGCAGCCTTCCTGCACGGTCAGGAACGCGGAGACACCGCGCTTGCGCGTTTCCTCGCGCTTGGGCGACGGCAGATGTTCAAATTTATCTTCGAGAGCGTATTCCGTCTCAACTACCTTTTCGCCGCCGCGAACCCGCGCAAGCGCATTGGGCAGGCGATGATAGGTCTGCGGCCCGATGACGAGATCGACATTCGGCGCGCGGCGCAGGATTTCCTGTCCCTCGGCCTGCGCGACGCAACCCGCGACGCCAATGGTCAATTCCTTGCCATTCGCTTCACGCGCATCCTTCATCTTCCGCAGACGACCAAGCGCGGAATAGAGCTTTTCCGATGCTTTTTCGCGAATATGACAAGTGTTCAGCAAGACCAGATCGGCATCGTCCGGTGTGTCGGTCGCGACATAACCTTCCGCGGCAAGGCTGTCGGCCATGCGCTGGCTGTCATAGACATTCATCTGGCAGCCATAGGTCTTTACGAAAACCTTGCGCGCGTTGGGGCGCTCTGCCGTGGGGTCGAGATCGGTAATATTGTCGCTCATGCGCGGCTATCTACAGCTTTTGTCGCCATTTTGGAAGGTGACAATCTGACGGCTGTCACTCTTCGGGAATATCGCGGCCCAGCAATGCACTTTGCAAAAGCGCGCGCACCCGGTTTTCCATTGTGCGAGCAAGCGCCTTGCGATCGGTCCCGGCCGTTACGACGACAGGTTCCCCGAAACGCACTTCGACGTCTATCGCCCCCTCCCGCAAGATACCTTTGAGATGCGGCATCAGCTCGACATCGCCCGGCCATGCGGCAATCGGGCGGAAATAACGGCCCATCGCCATGCCGTGAACCCCGGTATAGGCAATGGCGACCGGCTGAACCATGACTTCCGATAGGTTCGCTTCCTTGATCGCAGCATGCGCCGCGCCGAAAAGCGCTGTCTTGAACGGCAAAACGCGATTGCCATCCGATGTCGTGCCTTCGGCGAACAACACCATTGCGTCCTCGGTTGCCAGACGCCGTGCAATCTCCGACGTTTGCTCTCCTGTCTTGCCGCGCCGCTCGCGCTCCACGAAAACCGTGCGCTGCAGAACGGCGAACATGCCGAAAACCGGCCAGCCGCGCACCTCGGACTTCGCAATAAACGATACCTGCCCCACCGCCGAGAGTACGACAATGTCGCTCCATGAGGTATGGTTGGAAACAAGGAGAAGGGGGCGGCCCTCGTGCATCTGGCCAACAGTCCTGATGCGAAAGCCGAACAGGCGCGCCACGACGCGGTGGAAGAAGTTTGGCAGACGGCGCTTCCACCCGTTCTTCATTTTCAGAAACAGATATTGAAACGGGATCAGCGACAGGCTCAGCGCAACCATGGCCGCGACAACCAGAAATATCCTGATCGCGCCGATCATTGCGCCCTCTTCAGGTCACGCCGGAGAATGAGCGCTGCCGAGCGGCCGTTCGGCGTTTCGTAATAGGCAGGACGGTCGCCGACTTTCTGGAAGCCGAGGCGGCGATAAAGGGCCTGCGCAGCGACATTCGCCTCGTCCACCTCGAGAAAAAGCGTTTCGGCCCGTTCCTGATAAAGATGGCGCAGAACGGCATCCATCAGCGCACGCCCGACGCCCTGCCGCTGCACGTCGCGCGCGACGGCGATGGTGAGGATTTCCGCTTCTCCAGCCACAAGACGCGCCAGCACAAAGCCACAGGCGTCATTGGGTTTACCCTCCGTACGGGCAACGAAGCCGAAAACCGTATCCTGTGCAATCAGTGACCTGAAATCGTCGGAACTCCAGCCATGAAGGAAAGCGACGGCGTGAATGCGCTGGATCGCATGACTGTCCTGGGCGCGCAATGGTTCTACCGAAACCTCCCTGCGACCGAAACGGCCGAACGGCAAGCCCATCATCGGCTATTCCCCGGCACTCTTCCGCGGCAACGCAAATCCGACCTGCGGCTTTGCATCGGGTCCGCGCATGTAAAGCGGCTTCGGCGCATCCCCCGGCTGGCGGGAACTTGCCAGACGCGCATAGGTGCCGATTCTTGCTGTCGGCTCTACCGGGCCCAGCGCGAAGCGGCCGCCAATTGCTTCATTGATTGAGCGAGCGGAGGAGCCAGCAAGAACCGTATTTTCCACTTGGGAAGCTGCGTGAGCCTCTGCTTCCTCCCGCGACAGAACCAGCGGCTCTGCGCTGGCGGTCCCCTTTGCGTCGAACGATTGCGCATAAATCTCGCCGCGATGGGCGTCGAGAAAGACCAGTACCGGTTTTTCCGGGCTCTCGATCCGGGTTTCAGAGGCAAGCGCTTCGAAGGCTGTTATCCCGATGGCTGGCACGCCCAGCGCCAGCGCGAAACCACGTGCCGCCGAGACACCGATACGAACGCCGGTAAACGATCCCGGCCCTATATTGACCGCCACCCCATCCATGTCGCGGAGCGATAGTCTCGCTTCCGTCAAAGCGCGTTCGACATAGGTCATCAATACTTCCGCGTGGCCCTTGCCAATGTTTTCGCTCACATCGGCAAGCACCACATCGCCATCGGAATCATAGACGGCAACAGAACACCACGAAGCGGCAGTATCGAGGGCAAGTATCTTCATGCGCAACCGGGTAAATCAGAATTTGCGCTGCGACAAGCCGTAACTTGGTGGAAGCCGGACCGGCGCCGTTTTTTAGCCATTTCTCACGGAACAAAAACTGCCGGCATGCATTTCTCCCCCGGGTGCGGGAATGTTTTGCGTTGCCTTGAAGTCAACGAAGGCCTCCTCCGGCAAATCGAGCCTTCTAAGGATCTGGCGGGTTCGTTTGTGCTGGAATAGCTGCCCACGATCATGAGCGACATTCTCCCAGTCTCTCCAAGCCGGATCGAGCAAAAGGATGTGAGGATAAAATGTCCAACAAGTCGATGCATGCAACCCGCAACGATCTTCCTTCCAATACGAAGACGACAATGATCGCCCTGCTCAACGAAAATCTGGCCGCAACAATCGATCTTGCCCTCATCACCAAGCAGGCTCACTGGAACCTCAAGGGGCCGCAATTCATCGCCGTTCATGAAATGCTCGATGGTTTTCGCGGCGATCTCGACGAACACGTCGATACGATTGCCGAGCGTGCCGTACAGCTTGGCGGAACAGCCTATGGCACCACGCAGATCGTGGCGAAGGAAACCAGATTGAAGCCCTATCCGACCGACATTTATGCCGTTCATGACCATCTGCTGGCATTGATCGAGCGTTATGGCGATGTCGCCAATTTGCTGCGCAAATCAATCAAGGATGCCGACGATGCCGGGGATGACGACACGGCGGATATTTTTACCGCCGCTTCCCGCAGCCTCGACAAGGCGCTGTGGTTCCTCGAAGCTCATGTTCAGGAAAAGAACTGACCGAACGGATATAGTGTAAAGGCCGGGAAATCCCGGCCTTTACATGATCAGTTAGCCCATTCGCCGCCGCGCATCACCGGCTCCCGGGTTCCGTGCGCGTTGATGCCATCCACGTCGATCTCGCCGGAGCCGATCATCCAGTCGATATGGATAAGGCTCGAATTGCCGCCCTGCGCCTTGATCTGTTCCGGCGTCAGCTTGGCGCCGTCGATAAAGCATTTGGAATAGCATTGGCCGAGCGCGATGTGGCTCGCTGCATTTTCGTCGAACAGGGTGTTGTAGAACAAAAGCCCGCTCTGCGAGATCGGCGAGGAATGCGGCACCAGCGCCACTTCGCCCAGACGACGCGCGCCCTCATCCGTATCCAGCACCTTGTTGAGTACTTCTTCACCGCGACTTGCCTTCGCCTCGACAATGCGTCCGCTCTCAAAGCGAACCGCGATATTTTCGATCAGGGTGCCCTGATGTGACAAAGGCTTGGTGCTGGTCACATGGCCCTCGACACGCAGGGCGTGGGGCGTCGTAAACACTTCTTCCGTCGGAATGTTCGGATTACAGGTAATGCCGTTTTTCGCCGTGGAAGCGCCGCCGTGCCATTCATGGCCGTCGGCAAGCCCGACGGTCAGATCAGTGTTCGGGCCTTTGAAATGCAGGGCGCGATAAGCCTTGCCGTTCAGGAAACGGGTGCGCGTGCGAAGCGCTGCATTATGCGCGGCCCACGCGCCGACCGGATCGTCGACGTCGACACGCGAAGCCGCAAAGATCGCATCGGCCAGCTTGCGGGTCGCGATGTCCGCCGGGTCGTTCGGAAACATGAGCTTTGCCCATGCCGGGTTGGGATAGGAGACAATGTTCCAGTTGATGTCGAAACCGGCAATCTTTTCCAGCGCCGGCTGATAGGCTTTTGAATTGGCGCGGTTGGCGCGTGAAACCTTGGCCGGGTCCTGACTGGAAAGAAGCATCGGATTATCGGCGGCGATGGCCAAGCGGGCAGCACCGTCCGCATAGGCCTTCGCCATGCCTTCATAAAGCCAGTTGGCCGCGCGGTCGAAACTTGCATCGGGTGCGTTCTCGTAGCGGGCGAGAGCCAATTCGTCATCCGCGAAGAATGGCGTCACCAGTCCGGCTCCGGCCTTGTAGGCATGTTTGGCGATAAGGCGAACCAGCGGCAATGCGACGACCGGCGCGGTGATGACGAGATCCTGCCCCTCGCGCAATTGCAGACCGACACGAACGGCGACTTCCGCAAGACGTTCAAGTTTCACCGGATCGATGACTGGGTTCAGCTGTTCATGAGCCATGGGTGGAAGACCTCTTTGGATATGGAATCACCGACAGTTTATCAGACGGCATAAATTCACCACCTTTTTTCCTGCCTTTCCGCTATAGTATTCACGCGGTCAGTTGCTGAAGAAAGCAGAAAGCAATGAATAAGAAAGTGCTTATCTTACTGGGCGTTACCGGCCTTCTGGCCGGCTGCGTGACGATGACGCCCGAACAGCGCCGTGCGGCTGACGAGCAAACCTGCCAAAGCTATGGCTTCAAACCCAGGACCGATGCTTTCGCCAATTGCCTCATGCGGCTCGACCTCGATCGCAGAGCCGACAGGCGTGCCTGGCAGAACCGGGTGGATTTCTACGACACGCCGATGGTGATCTATCGCCCGATATACCGGCCCTGACGCCTTGTGGCGAAAAACGGCGACCATCAGTCAAAATCAAAACGCCGGCCTGAAGCAAACAGGACCGGCGTTCTGATTGATCAAGTGCAGATCAGCTTTTTATAGCGGCGCTTCCGGCCTGTCCTGAGACAGAAGAAGCGCGCCGATGGCGTCGGCCTGCTTCTGGCTTGCCGGACCATAGCCGAGCGACGTCGGCTGCGGAGCGGTCGTATCGAATTGCGGCTGATAGGAGGCCATTTGCATGTGGTTCTCCTGCTGAGTTGCAGGGACACCGCGATGACGCGCCAGGCGATTACCGCGGGCCTGCGGACCGGCGCCGCCGTTCTGTTCCGCGCTTTGAGCCTGAGAAGCCTCCGCGAGCGCCACCTGAACTGTCGGTGCTGCGCCCGGAACCGGACCCGTCTGCGGCAGGGTCACGTCATAGGATGGATCTTGAGGAACGGAAGGCGATTGCGGCGAATAGGCGAGCGCAAGATTGTATGGTTCCTGCGGAACCGGATTCTGGAGCGAGCCGTCGCGATTGCGCTTCTCATAGAAGGAATTGCCGCCAGCGACGAGCACATAGTGCATGTTGTTATAGGGGAACTTCAGGCCCGCCGTATGGAAGAACATGGCGTTCTTGAGCTTCGGATGGCGCTGCCCCTTCAGGACTGCATCGGCAGTTGCCTGAACATCAGGTAACGCCTTGGAATTCATCTTGCGGGTGAGAACACCGGGCGCGAACTGGTTCTTCTGACCGACCACACCGCAAATCGTATCAGGATAACGGCCCGATGCGAGACGATTCATGACGACCGTGCCGACAGCCAGAAGCCCGTCGGGACTCGAACGGTTGGATTCGAAGAACATCGCGCGTTCAAGACATTCCTTGTCACGCGCGGTGTAGGTGTAGGTCTTCACGCCATTGACCGATTTGACGTGGCTTGCCGCCGTCTTTTCCGAATTGGCTTTTCCCGAAGTCCCGGTCGTCGTGCAACCGGTCACCACGAAAGGCGCAACCACCAGCCCGATAAGAACGGGCAATTTCCACTTCGCGGCGCGCGTCAATGGCTCAGTCTCATGTTAGGACCCTTAACTGATCCAGTCATACGTTCAGGCAGACACATCTGAAACGATGCGCGCGAACGTCTGACTGCGGTGCAAGTCAAAGAGGACGAAGATCAAAATCGCTCATCCTACTGTCGCTCAATCGAATTCAAGGTTTTGGAATTTTTAGGCCAAAAAAAGGCGAAGCGTCAAATCCCAACGATGCAGGAAGCAGCCAGACAGCCTAAAATGAATTCCGAATCGAGAGTGCGAATATGCCTACAAGCCATTTAAATATATTAATAATTTATTAACGAGAGTTACGAATTCAGATAAGGCATTGATTTAAAGCGATTCAAATTCTCGCAATACACGCCATATCGCTGCCTTAATTCGTGTTTGCTTGGATAGTTTTCCCGACCACATTCATGCTGCTTCAAATGATCTGCAAAAATTCAGTTTTCCATGGGTTCCGCTGGTTGCCGTCAACTTTGGAAACATAGTTGTAACATCGTGTGAAAACGCCTAATTGGCGCGAGTTTTGACCCGGCAGAGGCGAATCGGGTCAGCATTGCCCAGGGCCTATCACCCGTGAAACGGCCCGCCACGATGAACATGACGGGCCGATCAAGAGCTGTACTTGAGAGTTTCGAAACGGTGTCGATCAACCGAAAGAATAACCGGCGCCGCGAACGGTCCGGATCGGATCAAGCGCACGACCGACATTGATTGCCTTGCGAAGCCGCCCGACATGGACGTCCACGGTGCGATCATCCACATAGATATCGGGACCCCAAACGCCATCCAGAAGCTGGCTGCGCGAGAAGACACGGCCGGGCGACATCATGAAATATTCGAGCAACCGGAATTCCGTCGGTCCAAGACGAACTTCCTTTTCCTTGCGGTAGACCCGATGCTGCTGGCGGTCCAGAACAAGATCGCCCACTTTCAGCACATGAGACAGGATGCTCGGATTGGAGCGGCGCAGCATTGCCTTGACGCGTGCCAGAAGCTCCGGCGTTGAAAACGGCTTTACGACATAATCGTCGGCGCCGACGCTTAAACCTCGGACGCGTTCGCTCTCCTCGCCACGCGCCGTCAGCATGATGATCGGCAGGCGCTCGGTTTCCGGCCACTGGCGCAGGCGACGGCAAAGCTCAATGCCCGATACGCCCGGCAGCATCCAGTCCAGAATAAGCAGATCCGGCACATTCTCGCGCAAGGCGATTTCGGCCTCGTCGCCGCGCAGCATCGTATCGACCTGATAGCCCTCTGCCTCAAGATTGTAGCGAAGCAGAACGCTCAGCGCCTCTTCGTCTTCCACCACAGCGATTTTGGGTGCCTGTGACATCCAGTATTTCCCTATCCAAATTCGGCGGACGGTGGATACAATCCCCCAATCGACCGCGTGCCGCCGCGCTATTCACACATTCTCAACCGCCGGACCAAAGTCCGGCCGGTTGCAGTTCAGGGTTTACGCGCCTCATCCACGACAATACCGTGGCTCAGGTCTTCCTTGGGTCGCTCAGCCGGCATTTGCAGGCCAGTCACGATGTAATAAACAGTCTCCGCGATATTGGTCGCGTGATCGCCGATGCGCTCGATATTCTTCGCGCAGAACAGAAGATGCGTGCAGGCGGAAATATTGCGCGGATCTTCCATCATGTAAGTCAAGAGTTCGCGGAACAGAGACGTGTACATGGCGTCAATTTCGTCGTCGCGGTCGCGAACGACATTGATCTGCTGCACCGAACGCGACGCATAGGCGTCGAGAACGTCCTTCAGCTGCGTCAGCGCCAGTTCGGCCAGCGTTTCCAGACCGCGATAAAGCTTTACCGGCTGGCGTGATTCCGAAACGGCGGCAACACGCTTGGCAATGTTCTTGCCCAGGTCGCCGACGCGCTCCAGATCGGCGGAGATGCGGATCGAGCCGATGATCTCGCGCAGGTCCACGGCCATGGGCTGGCGCTTGGCGATAATCATGACGGCCTTGTCGTCGATCTCGCGCTCGCTGGCGTCGAGGATAAGATCGTCAGAGATGACACGCTGCGCGAGCGCATTGTCCGCATTGACGATTGCGGCGACGGACTGCTCGACCATACGTTCCGCATGTCCGCCCATCTCGGCGATCTTATGGGAGAGAAACTTCAATTCCTCGTCGTAGGAGCGAACGGTATGCTGAGACGGCATAGTAGACCTCGTAATAAAAATTGCGGGGAAGCCGCACTGTCTGTTGAAACGCAGTTCCGGATCAGCCGAAGCGTCCGGTGATGTAGTCCTGCGTGCGCTTTTCGGTCGGCGCGGTGAACATGGTTTCCGTGTCGCCCACTTCGACCAGATTGCCAAGATGGAACATGGCTGTGCGTTGCGAAACGCGCGCGGCCTGCTGCATCGAGTGCGTGACGATCACGATCGTATAGTTCTGGCGCAGTTCATCGATCAGCTCTTCCACCTTCGCAGTTGCGATCGGGTCGAGCGCCGAGCACGGTTCGTCCATGAGGATGACTTCCGGGCTGACCGCAATCGCGCGCGCAATGCAAAGGCGCTGCTGCTGGCCGCCTGAAAGGCCGGTGCCCGCATCGTGCAGGCGGTCCTTCACTTCTTCGAACAGGCTGGCCTTCTGCAGGCTCGTCACGACGATTTCCTCCAGATCAGCCTTGGTGCGGGCAAGACCGTGGATGCGCGGGCCGTAAGCGACGTTCTCATAAATCGATTTCGGGAACGGATTCGGCTTCTGGAACACCATGCCGACGCGGGCCCGCAGTTCAACGACATCGATCTTCGGATCGTAAATGTCCTCGTTGTCGAGCGTGATCTTGCCGCCGACCTTGCAGCCTTCGATCGTATCATTCATGCGGTTGAGTGAACGCAGGAAGGTAGACTTGCCGCAACCGGAGGGACCAATCAGCGCCGTGACCATCTTTTCCTGGATTTCCAGATCGACGTCGAACAGAGCCTGCTTCTCGCCATAAAACACGCAGACCTTGTCGCCCCGCATCTTTATGGAACTGGCGTTGGCGTTCATTTTTTCTCCTACGGCTTTCTCGAGAGATCGTTCAGTCATCAGGTTCATAGCTTGCGACTCCCGTTTACCAGCGGCGCTCGAAGCGGCGGCGCAGAATGATTGCTGCAATATTCATCACGGCCAGAAACAGAAGCAGGACGATGATAGCGCCTGACGTGCGTTCAACAAAGGCACGTTCTGCTTCGTTTGCCCACATATAGATCTGCACCGGCAAAGCGGTCGCCGGATCCATCGGTGTCGACGGCACATCGGCAACGAATGCTACCATGCCGATCAGGAGGAGCGGCGCGGTTTCACCAAGCGCATGGGCGAGACCGATGATCGTGCCGGTCAAGATGCCGGGTGCGGCAAGCGGCAGGACATGGTGGAACACCATCTGCGTCTTCGATGCGCCGAGACCGAGAGCTGCGGAGCGTATGGAAGGTGGCACGGCACGCAGCGCGGCACGCGTTGCGATGATGATGGTGGGAAGCGTCATCAATGTTAGCACCAGACCGCCGACCAGCGACGCAGAGCGCGGCAGGCCGAAGAAATTGATGAAAACCGCAAGTCCGAGCAGACCGAACACGATGGATGGCACGGCCGCCAGATTGTTGATGTTCACCTCGATCATATCGGTGAACCGGTTCTTCTTGGCGAACTCCTCCAGATAGATCGAAGCAGCAACGCCGATAGGCAGCGAGAGGCCGAGAACGATAAGCATCATGTAGAGCGAACCAACCAGTGCAACCCCGAGACCGGAGGTTTCCGGGCGGCTGGATGCGCCGAACGTAAACAGACCCGTATTGAAGGCCTCCTTCATGACGCCTTCTTCCGAAAGCGTTTTCATCCAGCCTACTTGTCGGTCCGATACCTTGCGGCTCGTCTCCGGCACGGAAAGATCGATCTGTCCCTTGAAGGCGGAATCGATGTCGGCGCCTGCCAGAACCGGAACGGTCTGCGTCGTGCCGATGAGCGACGGATTGTCCATCACGATCTTGCGCAGCTGAATGCGTACACCGTCCGAATAGAAGCGGCCCAGATCGCGCATAGCCGGCCGGTCTGTCGTGGAAATACCAAGCTTTTCGGCCAGGGCGTTGCGCACCAGCAGCGGATAGTTGGCGGTGATCAGCACATTCGGATCGGTCGCCCGCTTGTTGCCCGGATCGATCACCTTTTCCTCAAGCTTGACCGGCAGATAGAGCGTCGTCTGCCAGAAGGCAGTATAGCCCTTGGAAAAGACCGAGAACAGGAGCGCGCACAGGAAGAACACACCGATGGCAATTGCGGCAATGCCATAGTAGCGGAAGCGGCGTTCAGCAGCGTAGCGACGCTTGATCCCAATATCGCGGCGTGTCGGCCGTGCCGTGGCGCCGCTGGTGTTAAAGGTCGTATCGGTCATTATTCGTACTGCTCCCGGTACTTGCGCACGATGTGCAGCGCAAAGATGTTCATGATCAGCGTCAGGACGAAAAGCGTGATGCCGAGTGCAAAGGCCACCAGCGTCTGCGGCGAGTTGAACTCAAGGTCGCCGGTGAGCTGATTGACGATCTTCACCGTGATGGTGGTCATCGCCTCGAATGGATTGATGTTGATGCGTGCCGCAACACCTGCAGCGAGCACCACGATCATGGTTTCGCCGATGGCGCGGGAGGCGGTCATCAGAAGCGCGCCGACGATGCCAGGCAATGCCGCCGGAAGAACCACCCGCTTGATGGTTTCCGAGCGGGTCGCGCCGAGGCCGAGCGAGCCGTCACGCAACGCACGCGGCACGGCGGTGATGATGTCATCGGAAAGCGAGGATACGAACGGGATGAGCATCACGCCCATGACGAGACCGGCGGTCAGAACGCTCTGCGCCATGATAAAACCTTGCCCGCCTGCAATGGCAATGGAGAGATCGCGCAGGAAAGGTCCGACAGTCACGAGCGCGAAGAAGCCGTAGACGATACTGGGAATGCCCGCCAGAAGCTCCAGAACCGGCTTTACGATGGTGCGCACGCGAGGCGAAGCATATTCGGCCATATAAATGGCCGAGAACAATCCGACCGGAACCGCGAACAGCATGGCCACCAATGCGATATAGAGCGTGCCTGCCAGAAGCGGGATGAGACCAAACTGGCCCGTCTCGCCACCCGACCCGGCAGCGGCAAAGCGCGGGTCCCACACCGTGCCGAAAAAGAAATCCCACGGCGAAACCGACTGGAAGAAGCTGATGGTCTGGAACAGCATCGAGCAGATGATGCCGACTGTCGTCAGGATGGCGATGCCGGAGGCTGCAATCAGGCCCCAGAGAACGATCCGCTCGACATTGTTGCGCGCACGCATGCGCCGGCTGATCGTGGAAAGCCCGAAGATCAGGCCCGCGACGGCGATCACCAGAGAAACTGCGGAACCGATGGTGTGCGTCAGCGCCGTTGCCTTTTTCAGGTACAGCGCGATCGGCACCATATAATCCGCGCCTTCGGTCGCGAGCGCCACGCCCTTTGCGCCCAGAAGCGTGCGAGCATCCTGATAATTCGATGGAAAGCTTTCCAGTTCGGTTGGCGTCAGCCGGTCAAGCCCGCTGGCCAGACCGCGAACCATGCCGAGTTGCAGGCTGCGATTGGTGAAGGAACCTTCCTCAATGGCATCCGGCAAGCGGGCGGTCGCACTGTGATCGATATAAACCGACGTTCCAAGGGCCCATATGGCGAGGAACAGAACCGCGGGCAACGCTGAAACGAGGAAAACCCACCAGCCGTGATAATGCGGGCGGGAATGCATTTTCTCGGTCGGCGAGGCTTTTGCGGAAGCCGACTGCGCCTTGTCCAGTGCAACGGCACGCTGGCGGCCTATGAAGAATCCGATCAGCCCGATTGCAACGATACTGACGAGAACCAGAAAGAAGGACATTCAATTTCCCCGGTTGCCCTGATGAATGCGGATGGCTTTGAGGTGCAGCTTCCACCCATGCCGTTCCGCGCGAATGCGCCTGTCATAATATAAAGGCGCGAAAGGAGAAGAACGCGGAGATTTCTCATCCCCGCGTTCCACAGATCAAAACTTACTTCGCAGCCAACGTCTTGCCTTCGGCGAAGCCAGCGCGCTGTGCTTCACGTTCTGCATCCGGGGCCGGAACCAGACCGTATTCGGCGAGCGGGCCGTCAGGACCGATCATCTGGTCGTTGAGGAAGAACTCAACATATTCCTTGAGGCCCGGGATGACGCCGAGATGCGCCTTCTTCACGTAGAAGAACAGCGGACGCGACACCGGATATTCGCCCGAAGCAACCGTTGCAGCGGAAGGGGTAACGTCGTTGACGGTGGCGACCTTCAGCTTGTCGGCATTGTTTTCGAAGAAGTAGAGGCCGAAAACGCCAATGCCGGTCTTGTTGGAGTCGATGCGAGCCAGCGTTTCAGCATAATCGCCATCGATGTCGACAGCCTTGCCGTCCTTGCGCACTGCGATACAGGCGGAAGCGGCAGCCTTGTCGTCGAGGCCGGTCTTCTTGATTTCGTCCAACGCGCCGGAGTGCTTGCAGCCGTCGGCCAGAACTTTTTCCTCAAACACTTCGCGGGTGCCGTGCTTTTCGCCCGGGATATAGGCGGCAATGTCCCAGTCCGGAAGGTTCGGGTTGACCTGGTTCCACTTGGTGTTCGGATTGTCGACCAACTTGCCATCTACGACCAGCTTGGCTGCGAGCGCCTTGTAGACATCTTCCGGCTTCAGCTTCCAATCCGGACCCTTGGCGTCGGTCGCAAACACGATGCCGTCATAGCCGAAGCGTACTTCCTGAACGTCCTTGACGCCAGCGTCGATGCACGACTTCAGTTCCGAGTCCTTCATGGCGCGCGATGCATTGGCGATATCGATGGTGTTTTCACCGACGCCCTTGCAGAATTCCTTGATGCCTGCGCCCGAGCCACCCGATTCAACAACCGGCGTCTTGAAGTTCGGGAAGGTTTCACCGAACGTCTCGGCGACGATTTTTGCATAAGGCAGAACGGTCGAGGAACCGGCAACCTGAATCTGATCGCGCGCCTGAGCGGCGGAAACCGACATAACGGCAGCGATGGCAAGCGCTGCGGTCGAGGAAATCATCTTGTTCATGAGCTGCGGCTCCTGTTGTAAAAGACATATGACGATGTGGCGTCGTTAGCCCTCTACGCGCTCTATATTACATTCATATGACACTATTGTTACAGGTTTGTATCAGAGCCGTTTGCCAGTGGTTTTGTGGGGTTTCAGGGACCACTGAACCGGCAAGGGACAAGACGGCATTCATCCGCCCGCAAGAGGGTCGCGTTTTCGAATGGATGGACCCCGCCACGCGAATAACGGCTCCCAATTTCCGGCCAGTTTACGCAGCCGCATTTCCCGACCTATGCTTCGAATGACACGGTGACAAACACAAGGTTTCCACGTGAACTATCCACGTCTGTTCAATCTCGTCTGGATAACAGCGCTCGCAGGCTGGTCGCTTCCGTCTTATGCTCAAGGTGGGCGCCCCGCGCTCACCATTGCTACCGAGGGATACTTTCGGCCCTACAATCTCACGCAATCGGACGGCACGCTCGACGGTTATGAAGTCGAGCTTGGCAAATATCTTTGTCAGACGATGAACGTCGAATGCAATTTTATTGCCATCCCTTTCGATGCCATCATCCCAAGCCTGCAGGCTGGAAAAGCCGATGCAGTCATGGGCGCCCTGTCGGCGACGGAAGCGCGCGAGAAAATCATCGATTTCTCCACCTCCTATGCCCGCACTCCGCAAGTCTTCGCCACCGTGCGCGACAGTCCTTATAGCGGACTTTCTCATTCGAACGAAAACCTCGACCTTTCCGGCAATCAGGCAGACACCGAAAAGGTTGTTCGGGACTTTGCCGCAGAGCTAAAGGGAGCAACTATCGGCGTTGTGGGAGGATCGATAGCCCAGATGCTGGTCGATACCTATTTCAGCCAGGGAACCACGATCCGTGAGTACAAGACCGCCGAACAAGTCGACCTCGACCTCAAAAGCGGACGCATCGATATGCAGGTTACCGCACGGTCTTATCTGAATACGATCCAGAAGACGCCAGCCTACGCGAATGTCGTCATGACCGGGCCACTTTTCAAAGGCGGCCTGCTCGGGCGCGGGGTCGCTGTCGGCCTGCGCAAGGACGAAGCTGATCTCAAGCGCCAATTCAATTCTGCAATCATGGCAGCGAAGGCCGATGGCACTATCAAAAGACTGTCCGAAAAATGGTTCGGATTTGATGTGACGCCGTAAAGCGGACGAACTTACTCGTTCGGACGTGACAATACATAAGCGGCGGAACCCAGCATGAACAGCGTTACCGCTCCTGCCAGCAGCCAGCCGGGTTTTGCGCCCCACCAGAACAGGCCATAACCGACCGTCATACCAAGACATGCGTAAAGCTTGGCGCGCGGCGGGATGGCACCGCGCTCGCGCCATTTGATGACCAGCGGTCCGAAACGCTGATCGGCCAGCAGCCGTGCCTCGATCTTTGGCGAAGACCGCGCAAAGAACCATGCGGCAAAAATGATGAAGATCGTTGTCGGCATGACCGGCAGGAAGGCACCCACAATTCCAAGTCCGAGCATGAGAAAGCCCAGGCAAAGATAGACGATCCGCTTGCTCGCCGAAATCGCGGGCGAAGCGGTGTCGATCCTGTCTTTTTTCGGGTGGTCCTGCATGGCGTTCCGTCGTCTGATCTGAACGCTTATAGCAGGAATTCAGCGGTTTCGTGCAGGGTGACAGCAGTCAAAGAAACGTCATCTCACCATCTTTCGGGCCTGTGGATAACTTTTGAAGTTCGAGAAGAGCACCTGAAACACAGTCAGAAATTGCAACTTTGCCCCCAAAACGCCCTAATTTGTCAACTTCGCCGCTGGCGCTGAAAACTTGCCTTGCAAATAAAAATTGCACCTTGGGCGGGGTCGGCTACCGGACACGCAAGCAGCTTTTCTTGTGATCTGCGCGCGAAATCAAGGTGCAGCAAAGCCGTGCCGCAGATTCCTAACGAATCGTAAACAGCTTTACAGCAATCAACCCAAACACTTCCTAATATTCCTGTGTTATGTTTGAAATATGAAGTAAACAACAGCCAGTATAGGATGATTTTCCCTAGGCGATATAGATTCAGTTATCGCACAATGTTCTCATTCGAACCACGCCAGCGCCACATTTAGATTCCAGTTCGGAACCGTCTTTCTCAGCGACAACTGTGGGACACCCCGTCAACAACTAGTGGAACTGGCATGACTTTCAAGACCCGTATGGCTATGCTTGCCGTTGCGGCAACCGGTCTTCTCGCGGCCACCGCAATCGAGGCTTCAGCACAGCAATGCGGCGGTGCCTCCTGGTACGCCCTCACTTCCCGCACGGCTTCGGGTGAACGCATGAACCCGTCCGGCCTGACCGCAGCACATCGCACCCTGCCGCTTGGCAGCAAGGTCAAGGTTACCAATCAGAGAAACGGCAAGTCGCTTGTCGTGCGCATCAATGATCGCGGCCCATTCATCAAGGGACGTGTTCTCGACCTGTCAAAGGGTGCCGCAGGCCGTCTGGGTTTCATCGGCGCGGGACACACCAAGGTCTGCTTTACGCCGCTTTGATTTCAGCTGCACTTCGCCTGACTGCTGGATCTATTTCCGATCCAGCCGGTCGGTGAACCAGCGGGTCAGCTTGATCCAGACCTCGTCCTTTTCGGCTGCGTCCTCGATACCGTGTTCGAGATTGGGATTGTCGTTGACCTCGATCACCACAACCCCATCGCCCGTTTCCTTCAGGTCGACGCCATATAGTCCGTCGCCGATGCAGCGTGCAGCCCGCAAGCCCGTTTCCAGTACCGGTGGCGGCGCATCGCCCAGCGCATAGGAACGAAATCCGCCTTCCAGCGGCTTGCCGCCCGTATCGTGCTTGACGATCTGCCAGTGGTTCTTCGCCATCATATACTGGCAGATGAACAGCGGCTTGCCGTCAAGAACGCCAACGCGCCAGTCGAACTTCGTCGGCATATATTTCTGCGCCAGCAGGAGATCGCTGTCCTCCAGCCATAATGTGGCGAGCGCTTTCAGTTCGGCAAAATCCTTCACCTTCTTCACGCCGCGCGAAAATGACGAATCCGGTATCTTGATGACCATCGGAAAGCCGAGCATATCGGCGGCTCGCTCCAGATCTTCCTCGCCCGCGATCATCACCGTGGGCGGAACCGCCACATCGTTCGCCTGCATCAATTCGTGCAGATAGACCTTGTTGGTGCAGCGGATCATGGAAATCGGATCATCGATCACCGGCATGTTTTCCTGCTGCGCGCGCCGTGCAAAACGGTAGGTGTGATTGGAAATCGACGTCGTCTCGCGGATGAACAGGGCGTCATAATTGGCAAGCCGCGGCAGGTCACGCTTGCCGATCGGTTCCACCTCCACGCCGAGCCGCGCCGCAATCCTCGCCCAATGCTTCAGCGTGGAAACTGTCGAGGGCGGCATTGCCTCCTTTGGATCGCACAGTGTTGCAAAGGAATAGCGCGCCGGAACCTTGGGGCGGGCGGCACGCCACTCACGCTGGGTATAGCGATCGAGCGCCTCTTCGAAGCGTTCTTTCTGCGCTTTGCTAAACTTCGCAATATTCGCAAAGCCGATCTTCTGGATTCGCGCCCATTCACCGGGCTTGATCGTGACTTCCAGCGAGGGCGCGCGAAACCAGTCGAAGAGCAGTCGTCCGAACCGTTCAAACTCGGGATCGTCGGCAAGACCGAAATGCACATGGATTGTTTCCGGCGCTTTTTCCGGATGCTTGCCGAGCGCCCTGTTCAGCATGTCTTCCAGTTCGGGAATGGCGTTTTCATAGAGCCGCCGTTCCGACAGATCGATCATCGTTTCCACGGAGGGAATGATGCGATGGCCCCGCGCTTCGGCCAGAAGCGAAGCGTAATAGCCGCGGCTCTGATAAGCGTAGGAGCGCGACAGATTGATGATGCGCGGGCGCAGCTGGCCGTTGAAGAGCGCGGGATGCGCGAGATAATCGCGCGTGGTCATGACCTTATGCGGCGTCGCCCCATTGTCGATATCCGAGAGGCGTCCTACCAGAATGACGCAAATGGTCATCAGTCCGTCCTTTTTTCCAGAATAACCGCCGCCCTGAGCCCATCGCTGCCGAACCGCGCAATGCGGTCGAAAATGTGAAAGGGAACAGGAACATTTGCAGCATCGGCGATGGTTTCGCCGAGCTCTTCCTCCACCCAGGGGTCGTGAATGAGAATGTGCCGCCCATCTTCACCATGGGCCAGAACCCAGTGCGGCACCTTCTTGCCGAACATATGATAACCGCTGATCAACACGATCACCGCCGCTCCACGGCGCAAGGCAGCCAGAATGTCGTGCAGCGTGAAACCGCGATAATCCACCGGAATGGCATAGGCTTCCGTGCGCTGGCGAAAATCGGTCTGCGCCAATTGCATGACCTTGCGTTTTTCTTCCGATCTCACCGATTGCAGAAAAAGCATGTCCTCGATGGAGACGATGATCGATGCTTTCAGGCCGCGCTCATGTGCAGCAACAGCGAGCCCGAAAGGCTCGCAACCGCCCGGCCCCGACATCATGTAGATCGTCGTTGCATCCCGCCAAAGGCGGACCTCCAGCACCGGATCGAGCCGCGTTTCCCGATTGTGCCGGGCAAGCACCATCATCAGGCAGGCCGCACCGCAGGTAAAATCGGTCGTCTGCTCGTAATAGGGAAAGGCGGTAACCGGCGAAATGTCACCGCGAACCGTCTTTTCAAAACGCAGCGCATCCGAATGATCCGCATAATAATCGAGATAACGTCCAATGGGGCGATAACCGTGGCGCTTATAGAGCGCGATGGCACGCTCATTATCCTCGCGCACCTCCAGCCGCAGCAATGGACGGTCGTGGTCGTAAGCTGCCGTCTCAGCGGCCTGTAACAGAAGCGATCCTATACCCTTGATCCCGACCTCCGGATCGACGGCTATGGAATATAGCCGTGCAAGCGCGGTGCCATGACGAAACAGGATCATCGCATAGCCGATGACTATGCCATCCACCGTTGCAACGATGGTTTCCGCTGTCGGCCGTGCGATGAGGGCGCGAAATGAACGGCGGGAGATCCTGTCTGTCTGGAAACAACGTTCTTCGATGCGCAGGAGCGCATCCATGTCGTCTGCCGTGGCCTTGCGCGTCGTTGCGCCTGTCATTTTTGGGCCTTTGCAAAGGGATCGTTCCGATCCGGTCGAACACCAACAATTGGCTTATTCGAGGCAAAAGACAAGCGCCCGGACCGTGGCAAAATTATGGGTTGTTTTCGCCCTCCAAGCTGCTCCCTGTCCGCCCACAACATCAATCAAGGATTGTATAATTGAAAGATACCCGCATTAACCATTAATTAAGAAGTCGGGCGATCCCGGGGCGAACCGAATTGACTCCACACTATTTCAGACATTAACGTTTCGTTAATAAATGAGTAATGGCGAGAGCCAAAGGGCGTTGAGTATGTTTTGCGTTGTTCGCTCGACCACAAAGATTATGGCAGCCGCTGGTTTCGCAGCGTCGCTGCTGATGGCAAGCTTTGGCGCAGAAGCCGCCTCCGGTGATTTCATGCAGACCGGCAAGCTGACCTCGCAGCCGATCGGACACTATGAATTCTGCAAGCGCGAAGCCAAGGAATGCGGCATTATTAGCCGCGACACCCGCCCGCTGCAGCTCAACCATTCAAACTGGCAACGCATCGTCGAAGTCAACCTTTCGGTCAACGAACGTATCAAGCCGATGACCGACATGGAAATCTACGGCGTTGAGGAATATTGGGCCTATCCGACCACCGTTGGCGACTGTGAGGATTACGTCCTGCTGAAGCAACGCGAATTGCAGAAGGCTGGCATTCCGCTCACCGATCTTCTGATTACCGTTGTTCGCAAACCGGACGGCGAAGGACATGCGGTCCTCACCGTTCGCACTGATCGCGGTGACTTTGTTCTCGACAACCTGACCGACGAAGTCATGCGCTGGAACGAGACGGACTACACCTATCTGAAGCGTCAGGCCGCCAACGATACCGGTCGCTGGGTCACGATCGAAGGTCCGGACAATCTGCTCGTCGGCGCGGTACGCTGATATCGAAACTTCCCTATTTGTTTTGAAGACGATCCGGAAAGTGCTATTCATTCCGGGTCTAAAAAGGAGAGATCGGTGCGGTTAGCCCGATCCCCGTTGCAAAGCGGGTCCTGGCCTTCGCGATTGCTGTCATTTCGACAGAGGCGTCGAGTCCCTTGACCTTCCACTCCGATGCAATGGTGCATGGGAGAAAAAGAGGTCTTGGTCATGAAACAGCAAATCTCCGTCATCACTATTGGTATCGTCGATCTTGCGCGCTCGCGTCGTTTTTACGCCGAGGGTTTCGGGTGGGTGCCGGTTTTTGAGAACGAAGAAATCATCTTTTATCAGATGAACGGTTTCGTTCTCGGAACCTTCCTGAAAGCCTCCCTTGAAGCCGACATGAACCGCGATGGCCTTTTGCAGCCGGGCGCATTTTCTCTTGCGCATAATGTGGCGCAGCAAGCGGATGTCATGCCGCTGATGGACCGGCTGGTTGGGGCTGGCGGAAAACTGTTGCGGGCAGCCGATGCACCAGTCCATGGCGGTTTTCGCGGTTATGTCGCCGATCCCGACGATCACGCCTGGGAAATCGCCTGGAACCCGGCCTGGGCCATCGACGAAAATGGCTTTGTAACATTCGGGATTTGAATTCGTCAGGGTGGCCACAGAGCGCTTTTTAGGCCCTGTGGTTCCGATGATGCGACGATTGGGCCGCGCATGACAAAAATCTATTTCATTTCACATCCAGAAGTCGTGATAGATCCCGCCAAGCCTGTTCCGTCATGGAGTCTGTCAGAGCGTGGCCTTGAACGCATGCATTCCTTTGCCGGCAGGCCCGAGCTGCGATCGATCACGTCGATCTGGTCCAGCACCGAAACAAAGGCAATTGAAGCTGCCGAAATTCTGGCTGGCGTTCTGGGAATTGCTCCCTCAACGGATCGCCGTTTTAACGAGATCGATCGAAGCGCCACCGGCTTCCTGCCCGCAGAGCAACATGAAATCATCGCCGACCAGTTCTTTTCAGCGTCCGAGGCGAGCATTCACGGCTGGGAGCGGGCCATCGATGTGCAACAGCGCATCGTAGAGGGCTTCAAAGCAGTGAGACGAGTCCTGCCCTCTGGCGATATCGCTATTGTTGGCCATGGCGGTGCCGGTACGCTTCTTTTCTGTTTTCTTGCCGGTCTTCCAATCAGCCGCCAGTATGACCAGCCTTTTCAAGGGCACTACTGGTGCTATTCATGCGAGGACAATGCTGTCCTCCATCACTGGAAGCCGATAGCGCCGTGTTGAAATCGCGCCAAAAAGGCGTTCGAGGTTACATAGATAGCACTTGTCATCATAGCCGTTGAGAACCGTTTCCCTGCTCCGGCAAATCCGCACGGAACAGTGAGAAGGCCAGTATGCAACCGACAATCAAATCGAATGGCAGAAGCTTTGTCGCAACGTTCAAATGCGATTATGTCCTTTCACCACAACGCCAGACAAACCGTCGCGGCTCTGCTGCCATTTTGATTGCACAATACTGAAAATGTCCGGTATTTAAGTATCTATAGATCCCCTGATTATATGCCTATATACCACGGTCATATTGCCAGGAGTTCCTGCATCTTCTATTGGGTTATTGTTTCTTGGCCAACATACCCTGCATGGTGTTGTCGCCCACCTGGATTCCTCCTGCCATAAAGATCGCATCTTCAGGGGTCGAGACATCTTCGCGGTTCTCTTTTTCGAGCACCAGGTTGTACACCTTGCGTGGGGTATCCATGATCTGCTTGGCCGCTTCCTTCACTTGCACAGCATTGCCACTTTTGTCGTAGACATGGTCGCCTGCCTTGATTTTGCTGGCGACGATCAAGCCATTACCGGTACGCACAGGGTGGCCCGGCGTCAGTAATACCGTGCTATCGCCTGCCACAATCCGCACAAAATCCGTGTCCGTGCCGTAAGTAACCGAGCGGACTCGAAGAGTCTCGCCACCCTTGCCAGCAATCAGGCTTCCCTCTCTGAGGTTTTCGATCGGCATCTCGCTCACTTCCGCGTTCACGAGCTCCACCATTGTGCCTTCCAGCACACAACCATACTGGATTTCAATTGGGGAGATGCGCTCAAAATTGTCCTCATCCACACCGTGGAGAAGCGTATAATTAGACGCCCATCCAGTAGTAAAAGGCTGACCAAACGCGCCGCCATCGGCGAGCGTCGACGTGACCGTCACACCAAAGGGCAGTACAGTGCCGCTTCTATAACATGGCGCTCCAAAGTCCGCAGCCTTGATAGTAAACGTGAAGCCTTTTTTGTCCGCATCCAACTGAAAGCTGTCTTTGATGGAAATAGCGCTCGGCTCCAGCTGACACGCACCGCCATCGATCGATCCCAACGCTATTTCAATATGCGGGTTGGTGTCTTCCGTTCCATCTCCGAAGGGCATGAGCTCGTGGCTGTACCTGATTGCCCCACCTATTGGAAATACCACTTTGACATTGCTGTTAGGCTGCCCCGGATAAGTGGGGCCATAATCACAAAGGCTACCGCTAGGATTACCTCTGTTCAAACAAACAACGACCGGATTTTCCAACTTGTTGGTCGTTACTTTGTGAATTGGATCATACAGTTTTGTCGCTGTGACTTGGAAATCATTAATGGGTAGCCCTACAGCCTGGTCGGTCGCAAGTACCAAGACCGCCCCCTCGCTGTATCTCATATTGGTGACGCCAAGGGTTGCACTAGTGGGCTTGACAAGCGTTGTATTGCTGGTTGCGGGCATGCGCCGTATATCGTAATTCTTGCTCGGGTCATTGCTGTTTTGAGTGCTTGCACGCGTTATTGCCACATATCTGCCGTTAACATTCTCGAGAATTTGCTGTGTTATTTTCAGGTTTTTATTTGAAGGCCCGGTTGCAAGACCTTCAATGGGCGCATATGCGGTTCCAACTACGTCGTAACTCACATTCTTAGTGCCTTTGAACCCCAGCATCTGAACATAAGGTTGAGGCACATCATCGGATATCCCAGCAGCCCTCATCATGGAACGCGCTGTGATAGGTTCGCCTCTGCTCTTCAATTTCAGCTGCCGCTCCTTGTATTCTTTCAGCTGTTCAAACAGCGTGGGGTCAGATTGAGGCGTAATACCGTCAAGCCGATATCTAGCCATCATGGCGGCTTCAACGATCGGATCGGTCAGATCCAACACGACAGTTTTCCCCTTAGGAATTTTACTTAGATAAAGCGACAGTGCTGCTTGGTCTTCTTCTTCTGTTGGCGTGACAGCGTGAGCTGGCAACCCAAAAACAGTCATACTGAGTGCTGTTGCAGCCAGCATGCCGAAAAGCTTCCTTTTCCTGATAGAAGCGGACATATTCTCAACCTCCAATTTCATAGGATGGATCAATATCAAGTACATTGCGACGTGTATTTCGCGACAATTTCAATAAAAGAGCCGTGACGCCATGGTTTCGCCGATCCGGCTTTCACCTTTTCTGCACATCAATTCAAACATGATGATTTTTACTTATCAACTGTCAACATTGATAGTTACCAAAGTGAGCAGACTGGTGTTTTTATTTTAAATTGTTAGAAATACTGGAGGTACTTATGAATAAAGAACAACCCAACACGCAAGCCAACGAGATCGATTCCACCATGGCGCCGCCGCCGCTGCGGCTGATAGAAAACCTGTGGGAACCCACTGTGGAACACGCCATAGCCTACGGTGGAATAGGTCGCCGCGATGTTGAAAACCCCTTCAACCGTGTGCTCGTACTAATCGACCCGCAACCTGAATTCAGAACGGGCGACACACTCACTCTCTATTGGGGCGATGAAACAAATCCCGCCGATACCCACCTGATCGATGAACAATTCGATAGAAAGGACCCGATTTCGATGTGGGTTGATGCGGCTCACATCGTCAAGACAGGCGATGGGAAAGTCGATGTCTGGTACACGTTTCGAACTAGAGTTTTCGGACAGATACAGCCCTCGTATAAAACGACCGTTTTAGTGCAAACCACTATACCCGGTGGTGTCGATCCTAATGTTCTCGATACGCCCTATATAAACGAAAACTTGCAGCCTCCATTGGTGCAACCTTCATTCATCGACCCACACGCAGCAGACCACGGGGTTATGGTGACTGTTCCCGCATGGGAAAACATGGCGGTCAACGATTTGTTGCAGGTAAATTGGGGAGCGCAAGTCATTGCCTATCCGCGATTGAAAACCACCGAAATAGGCCGTCCCGTTATCGTTGACGTGGATCGCCAAACGATTGCAAATGCCGGTGACAGCGACAACATGATGATTAGCTATAGCGTCACCAATGCCGTTAGCACGTGGTCAAAATACGCCCCATCCACGCCTGTTGCAGTGCAGCTCAGTGGCGCCGTCTTTGCCGCTCCTTTTGTGATCGAGGCTCCGAATAACATTCTGAACCGTGACGCATTGATGGGTAACGACGCAACCGTCTCCATTCCCCGTCAGGCATCGATAGCTGCCAATGATACGATTCATCTGGTGTTTGACGGGCACTCTCGTTCCCTCCTCCCTGGTCACGAAGAAAGCGATGCGGCCCAGGGCAAGCTGATGAAGATCAGCAACGGCGTACTTGCGTGGGTGACCCCTGGTACGGCGTCGCTTTACTATCTGGTCAAAGACGCAAAGGGCGTCGTCAAGGGACAATCGCTGCGCACCTCCCTCGAAATCATTGGAACCGCGTTAGTCCCGGCCGAGCCATCGGTCATCGAGGCTCATGATCATACACTCAATCCCGCTGATGCACCTGGTGGGGCGCATGTGATTGTTCCCGCCTGGCCTGGGATGCGGCTTGGCGACAGCATGAGGTTCTACTGGAGTGGCATTGACTCCAATGGTTATGAGATTGTCTATCCTTACTTGGCTACGATAGGCCAAGACAGCCCGCTGAATCTACCTATTCCGGTCACCGTGCCGTTCAGTTTTGTGGACAGACTCGCTGGCGGCAGCGTCGATGTGTTCTATCGAATCCAGCGGGAAAGCAGTACTCTGTCGTCTCGGCATCTGTTTCTAAACATTACTGCCAGTAAGCTGCTTCCAAAACCCGAGGTCAAGGGGGTGGTGGACGGCGTGTTGTACGCATCGCTGTTTCCCAACGGGGCGAACGTTACCATTCCGGCTTGGCCCAACATGGACGAGGGTGATAGAGTCGATTGGTACTGGGCTGCCCATACGACGAACGGCAGCACTCAAGGCTACAAAATTGTTGACGCGCAGCAAAAAGGCCACGACATCCAGATTGTGATACCAAGGAGCGTCATCGAAGCCGACGCGGCCAAGGCCGATTCTGTCACCGTCCGCTACAAGGTAACGCCGAAGGCACCTGGCATGGCGGCGCAAGAATCCGAATGGAACGAGTTCAATGTGCTACAAACTCCTCAGGCCAACAATCTGCTGGTGATGGGAGCTCGTTCATGTATTGGCAGCTTCAGCGATTACGGAGCGTCGCAATACCTGCATGCGCTGGACGTCACCACCAGAACCGACTTAGACGCCGAGTGGTGCTACGCAGACGATACGACGTGGGTGCGGGGTGTCAGTTTCAAGGATACACGCCCGTGGATTCCCTTGTGGGTGCGATCGCACTTGAGCATGGTCATTATTAATCCGGTTAATGTATGTGGTTCCGGAAATAACTCCGACGTCAGTGCGGCGGCGCTATCGGCGTTGAGTTCGGAAGGTAGCGTAACCGCCTGGGGAGCGGCTGAAGCAGGAGGCAGCGTTCCGCCAATCCTCGCGACCAAGGCAGCCGCCGTCAATATCAGCTCCACGATGCTCGCCTTCGCCGTAACCCATGAAAACGGGAGCATTTCGGCATGGGGAGACCCGACTATGGGAGGAGGGGGCCCTGAAGACGCTATCTCTGACGCCCGTCGCGTCTTCGGTAATGACGGTGCCTTCGTGGCCCTGCGGGGCCAAGGTTACTTGACCGGATGGGGAAGGGCTTTTTACGGAGGAGAGATACCGACTGATATTCTTGCTTTGAAAAATATAGTAGCCGTCGTTCCCGGAGGAGCAGCTTTCTGCGCACTAACCAGTGATGGCCGGATAGTCTCCTGGGGGTCGCGGAGAGGCAGTCTTGACGAGGTGAACCAATATCATGACATTGTGGATATTCGTGGCAACGGCGCCAGCTTTGTCGCCTTGCGGAGAAATGGCGCAGTTGTTGCCTGGGGCGCGGAACGCTACGGCGGATCTGTCCCGGCAAACATTAAGAACCGAAACGATATCGTGGAATTGGCAAGCGCCACACAGCAGGCATTTGCAGTGATAACTGATCAAAGGTCTGTTCTTGCCTGGGGTTCCGGGGAATATGGCGGCACGGTGCCCCCCGACATTCTGGGGCTGACTGACATTGAAGAGGTGACTGCGAGTTTCGGAGCGTTTTGCGCTCGTAGGCACAACGGCACAGTAGTGGCTTGGGGCCGGCCTGACTTTGGGGGCAGCATCCCGGACGACTTTGCCGCGCTCAACCACGACATCATCCAAGTGGCAGGAACCAGCACTGCGTTCGCGGCTCTGCGACGCGACGGAACAGTGGTTGCATGGGGAAAAGCAGACGCGGGAGGCGACATCACCAATGTGGCAAACCAGCTCAACGATATTCGCGCGATCTATAGCAATACTCAGGCATTCGTCGCTATCAAAAACGGTGGCGGTGTTGTGACATGGGGTGGAGCGAATAACGGCGGAGACAGCTCTAGCGTCAAGGCATATTTGGACGGACATCTTTTCTACGAGGCCGCGAACAGCGGTTCGCCATTGGCAGCCAGATTGCGGAAGCGCATTTTCGCTTTGCCTGCGAAAATTCGGTAAGCTTTCTCTGACGAATCGTTCATATCGGCACGGATCACAGCATCCGTGCCGTTTTTTTTGGCGACCCGATACCACGCCGGGACTGAATCATAGGCGTGGAAGGCGGCCCTATTCTCCATGAGGATGCGTTGCCAATATCCGTCGTTATCGTAGGGAATCCTGTAAAACACGGGTTCTAATCAATGGCTTCAGGAAGCCGGCTACCGCCAGTTTTGTGGCCTTGCGATAGATACGGGCGAACACCAGCTTGCTCGTCCGGTCGACCGCCACAAAAAGAAAGCCTTTGCCGCGCTCATAGGTAGCTCAGCAATATCAACGTGAAACCGCTGATCTCGTAACCTTTGAATTTCCAGGGGCCGGTCGCTTTCAAGTTGCGCGGCCGAAGCTCCCCTCCGCTGCTTCGATGAAAGAATTTAAACCATCATATACCGGGACCCAACAGCAAAGCGCCACTGAATGAAAATTCAGTGGCGGCCGGAAAAGCTGCAATAGTCTCAACACGATGGTCTTTTTTTGGGGGTTAACTAATCGGACAGTTCTCTATCAACACCGATCACACATAGTGTGATCGGTGTTATTATCGTGAATTCATTAGAAACCAAGTTTCGATAGTAAACTTCTAAAATTTATATGCGGTAGGGTTACGATGGATCATCTCTGTCATCCGGGGGATTGAGATTGCCGCGGGTGTCACAGATGATAGTAACCGCAGGAGTGGAGGTCACCGAGCCATGGGAATTCCTAGCGCTAAATTGGAGGCGCCCTTCAGCCATTGGAAATAGGTAGAGTGCCTTACTTGACGGGATAGTGAACGCCATTGATGCGTTGAGGTCGTCTGGACCAACACCCTTCGGCAACGTATAGCTGGCTTTAACTATCTCAGCACCCACTTCGAGCGTATCGGTGTCCATGAAATAGGCCTTGAAAATAACTGTCACCTCATCCCCGACAGCCTTGTTAAGGTAGTCTGGGATAGTGACCGGCACCCCATTTTGTGCAGCAACAAAGCCAATAATGTTCACACCGAAGGCAGGTGCAGGAAGGCCGTTTTCCCCACCTGGCAGATCGCCGGCGCTTTCGACTGTGACCATTGTACTGACCGAAATTGCGGAATTGGTCACCGGGGTTTCGCCGGGATTGATGGCACTGGTTCGTGAGGCAACATAATGGATGGGCATACGCCCGCTTCCCAGCGTTTGAATCACATTTGCCGGCACGGGCGTGGTAAGATCTTTGCCGTTGCCAACATCGGTGGATGAAACCGT